>JAGXNO010000050.1 GCA_019894975.1 Promethearchaeota archaeon
AGTTGTGTTTCTAACCCATATGGGTTTCACGAGAACTTATCATGGAGATATTTCCTTACGAGGGGTTATTTCTGTGGCAGCAATAACTGGAAATGTAACGACGACAGTAAGCTCGGGATATATGCCCGCAGCCTTAAATTGGAATCCATTTCTTAAAGCTATCCCTAACAAACCAAGTTATCATAGAATAGGAATCCTTAATCTATATGATGCGGTTATTTCTGGGAATCCATACCCAATAAAGGCTCTTTGGTTTGCTTTTATTAATTTCCTAAATCAATGCGCTAACTCTAATAAAATTATCGAGCAATTCTATCCAAACGTAGAATTCATTGTACAAACTGAATTATTTATGACTCCATCAACGCGATATGCTGACCTAATTCTTCCCGTCTGTAGCTTTTTAGAATTTTCTGATTTTATAGCTCAACCTTATCCTAATATTCAACTTCAACAAAAAGTTATTGAACCTTTATATGAGTCTAAATCTGATGCAATTATTGTATCTGAACTTGCAGAACGTCTCGGTTTCGGAGAATATTTCCAAGGTGGAGAGGAGGGCTTAATTGATCTTATCATGGCAAATCGCTCCTTCGAAGGAATTACACGAGAAACTTTGAAGAATCAAGCGGTGCAATTACCACCCCTCCCAGAGGGAGCAAGTTTTCCACTTAGCTTTGGGACACCTTCAAGGAAAATTGAATTATATGCAGAACAGCTATATGAGGATGGGGAAGCTCTTCCTGTCTATTTACCACCAATTGAAGCACCAATTACACCTGGTATTAAGAAGTACCCATTAACACTTATTAATGGTCATAGTCGTTTCCGTACTCATTCTATGTTTGCAAATGTGGAATCTTTACTAGATCTAAATCCTGAACCATTGGTAGATATTCACCCAATTGATGCTGAGAAACGAAATATAAACACTAATGATATGGTTACTGTATATAATGATAGAGCTCGAACAACACTAAAAGCTAGAGTAACCGAAGGAGTGAAACCAGGTGTATTGGATATTACTGAAGGGTGGTGGATAGAACAATTTAAAGAGGGAAGTTTGAATCATCTGACACATGATATAATTAATCCCGTACAAGATAAAATATATGAACCGAACATGCATATGAATGATGTTGCTGTGGAGGTGGAAAAAAATGAGTAAAAACAAACAACTCGGAATGATTATTGATCAAGAAAGATGCATTGGATGCGAAGCATGTACAATAGCCTGTAAAATTGAAAATAATTCCACTGATTATTGGATAAAAGTTGAAACTCAAGGTGGTGCTGTGAAAGATACTCCTGCTGGAAATTTTCCCAATTTGACTATGGATTTTCTTCCTAAATTGTGTAATCATTGCGAGAATCCCCCTTGCGTTGATTCTTGTCCTGAAGCTGCCATCCAACAAAGAGATGATGGGATTGTTATTTTAGAACAGGAATTATGTACTGGATGCCAGTCGTGTTTAACAGCATGCCCCTATAATATTATTGTTTTCGATGATGAGAATAACCTTGCGGGAAAATGTAATTTCTGCTTTCATAGGGTGGATCAGGGACTTGAACCTTTCTGTGTAATATGTTGTGAAGGTCAAGCGCTATATTTTGGAGATTTAAACGACTCTTCTAGTGTTGTTTCAAAATTGAAATCTGAAAAAAACTCTTATCGACTTAAACTTGAAACAGAAACAAACCCAAAGGTTTATTATATTCCATCTCAACCCAAAAAAAGGCTTTGATCTTTAATTTATTTCTTTCTGTTTTTCAATTACTCTACAAAAATTTCAGTAATAGATTTCCTAAAGATGGGATATCTTTAATTTCAGCAGCTTGGCTTGTTTTAGAGAAACTGGTTAAAGACAGTAATTTAAAGGCCTTTCCAATAGCTAAGTAATTATTCTTATTAGCGTTTTCTTGGAAATTAAAAAGAAATTGATAAAAAAATATAATAAAATAGAATCTTTTATACATCTGTATTTTCAATAATCATTGCTGTTCCTTGACCACCGCCACAACACATTGTAGCGAGACCATACTTTGCCTTTTTCTCTTTGAGGATTCTTGCTAAGCTGCCAACTATTCTAGGGCCTGTTGCTGCGATTGGATGGCCAAGTGCAATTCCACCGCCTTTAACATTAACATCATCTAACCTGTCGTCTAATCCCATCTCATGAACCCAGTTAAGACCTACAATAGCAAAAGCCTCATTAATTTCCCAAAAGGCAATATCATCAGTTGTTAATCCTGCATGTTTTAGTGCCATCCAAGATGCTGGAACCGGACCTCTCCCCATTACAGTAGGATCAACCGCCCCATAACCAACTGAAACGATACGAGCTAACGGATCTAAATCATGTTTCTTCATAGCATCTTCTGACATTAGCAATAATGTAGCTGCTCCTGCATTTGTAGGGCATGAATTCCCTGCAGTCACTAAACCTTGTTCTGTTCCAAATTCTTTAACATATTCTTCCTTAGTCATGAGTGGTCTGTAATATCCACCATCCCATCCAGGTTTACTTAAAGCCCTTAGATCTTTTGTTCCTTCATATGTAGCATTCTTTCTAACTGAAGTATCATGTTCTATTAATAATGGAGTATCTTCATCACCTTCTGCATGAGCCATTATAGGGACAATTTCACCTTTGAAAAAACCTTCCTCTTGGGCTTTTCCAGCTAAGTTGTGACTGCGAACTGAGAACCTATCATTATCTTCTTTTGTAAAAATGCCAGCATTCATTTCTGAGAGTTTTTGAGCAGTCTGTAACATTGAGTAAGAGCAGCGGAAATCAACAACATCATCTACAAAAAGTTCATGGCCTCTCCTCATAGCTGGAGGTGTTTCTCTTACCGTTGAAGCTCTTTTTGGGTTTCTGGACATTGTCGCATTATTTTTCCCTGAAGCAATTACAACATCAGAATACCCCAAAGCAATGTTATCAAAGCCTATGGAGGCGCAAGTCATTCCTGAGCCACATTGTCTATCTAGTGCGACAGATGATACTTTAGCGGGAAATTTAGATAAAAACAGGGGGTATCTCCCTCCAAAAGTTACATATTCAAAATTGAAATGAGTAGCTCCAATGTAAAACTCATCTACATCTTCAGGTGTTAGTTTGCCCTTTAATCGATTGTCAAACATTTCGTTTATTGTTAAGGCAGTTAATTCATCAGGACGTAAGTTTCCAAGTACATCTCTAGGGGGTTCTCTTGGTCGAGATCTTGAAAAAGGAGTTCTTATATAATCAGTAATGTATACATCTCTTATTTTCATAATTTTTAAACCTCTTTTATTTCTTTTACCTCATATTTTACTAATCTAAATTTTCAATTACTACAGCAGTTCCTTGACCGCCACCGCATGACATAGCAGCGAGTCCGTATTTAGCCTTTTTCTCTTTGAGAATTCTAGCTAATGTTGTTGTGATCCTCAAACCTGTAGCGGATGCGGGATTCCCTATCGCTATTGCTCCTCCATGAATATTCATTTTATTTTCCCAATCAATCCCTAATTTTTTAGCAGCATTAAGTGCTACAACACTAAAGGATTCGTTGATTTCAAAATAATCAATATCTCCTACTGTTAAATTTGCATGTTTTAACGCCATTTGGGATGCGGGTAACACACCTCTTCCTCTTACAGTTGGATCTACTCCGGCAAAACCAATGGAGATAACTTTCGAAATGGGTTTCAAATTGTATTCTTCTAATGCATTTTTAGATGCTATTATACATAGTGAAGCCCCATTACTTATTGGAGAGCTATTTCCTGTCGTTATTATACCCTCTTCAGTTCCAAATTTCTTAAGATATTCCTCTTTAGAAATCACAGGATTTTTATAACCACCCGCCCATCCTGGAGTACTTATAGAAGGCATGCTAGCAATATTTTCCAAAGTAACTGCTTTTTTAATAGATTGATCTGTTTCAATGTCGATTTGGGCATCAGTGTCACCTACTTCATGACCCTTAAGAGACATAATTTCCTCTTTGAAATATCCACTTTCCAAAGCTTTTTCTGCTAGGCTATGACTACGTGCACCAAATTTATCCATTTCCTCTTTCGTAACATGATCTGCTTCTTCTTCCGCGAGTTTCTGAGCTGATTGGAATAATAAACGACTCGTTTTCCAATCATATAAATCATCATTATACCATTTGTTATCCGGATCAAGCATAAGTTTATCTGGGGGTATTCCAAATACTGTTACTTTTCCATCATAGGTATGTAGCGGAACCCGAGTAAATTGATCAAAACCAACAGAGACTACTACATCGGAATAGCCCATTGAAATATTTGCGAAACCAACATGCAAAGTTGTCATACCAGAACCGTCTTGTCTGTCAAATACCGTCGCGGGTACATGAAAGGGAAATTTTGCCATAAAAATAGGGATTCGTCCCCCAAATGTCCCGTGCTCATGTTGTAGTAAGGCACTACCAACCAAAACCTCACTAACATCCTCACGCTTCAGCGTACTACCTTTGTTTGGTATTCTGTTATCAAACATGTCCAATAAAGCATGAGCTGCAAGTTCTAATCCCTGCTTCTCACTAAAAACATCAGCAGCAGGATCTAGAGGATTTGCTTGAGAAAATGGTGTCCTTACATGGTCTACTAAATATACTTCTTTTGCTTCTTTCATATTTCATTTTCTCTTTTTTGTTTAAAATATATAGAATATAATGTTGAAATTTATCGATTGAATAAATATTTTCAGATGATCAGAAATAGGCAGGATTTCTATCTTTAAGAAAAAAGAAATTAGAAAAAAAATAAGAAATATTACTTCCCCTTAAATACTGGTTTACGTTTTTCAACAAAAGCCGTAGCTGCTTCTCTATGATCCTCCGAAGCATAACATTTGGCATTAAATTCACTTTCAACGTTTAACATTTCAGCAAATAATTTATCGTAACCTCTATTTACTGCTTCCTTGGAAAGGGCTAATGCAATAGGTGCTTGGTCTGCTAGATGATTCGCAAATTCCATTGTTTTTGGTAATAATTCTTCAGGGGGAAATACAGCATTTACTAAGCCAATCTTCATAGCCTCCTCAGCGAAAATACGTTTACCACTAAAAATAAGCTCCTTTGCTTTATGAATACCTATAAATTTGGGGAGCAGGAAACTCCCATTCATATCGGGAATTAATCCCATACGAATAAAGAATTCCCCAAAACTCGCTTTTTCTGAGGCATAAATGATATCGCAACTTAGAGTTAAATTGGTTCCAAATCCAACGGCTACACCATTTACAGCGGCAATAATGGGCTTGTATAAACGGAAGAAATCATAAGGGTGTATAGTCACCCTACCTCCTGCGATTTCTTCCCTAAATTTACCACTCGCAAATTCCTGTACATCTGCTCCTGCACAAAATGCTTTTCCTGCTCCAGTGATAACTATTGCTCTCACATCAGAATCTTCTTTGGCTACCTTTAGAGAATTTTTCAAATCAGCATTCATCTGTACATTGATTGCGTTCATTCTTTCAGGACGATTAAGTGTAATTAATGCCACCATACCTTTTTTCTCATAAATAATTGTCTCATATTCAGGACTCATAACAAATAACACCTTCAAACTAATTCTGTTAATAATATGTTAGTTTTTACTTTGTATTAATTAAAATTGATTATTGGACTATTTAATTCTTTTTTGGATAATTGGAAAAACAGCGCAACAGTAGTTATCAAGTTAAAAAATAAAATTTTATTATCATCCCAATTTAAATAAACTATTAACTATATTTTGACCAAAAAAAAAATATATGATGATAAAAAATGAGTGAAGCTGAATATCAAAAAGCTCTTAAGATTTTATTTAAATCAGGAGGATTTCAATTCCCCTTCTCAGAAACTATACATGAAATTCTAAAAATAACTATTAAAGATGAAAACCTAGATTTCATGATGGCTTTTGAAAACCAGAAATCTCAAACTATGGAACAATTAAAGGAGAGTAGTGGATTATCTGAAGAAGAAATCTTAAAAAAAGCGGATGCTTTAGCAAAAATGGGGGTAATAATTAACCAACCTAATACTCAAGGGGTTATGGTATATCAAATGTTTCCGTTTCACAGGCAGTTTGAATACATATTTATGAAAAACCTTGAAAAAACAGAGGAAAATTATAAGCTAGCAAAGTTATTCTATAAATTGAATGAAGAACATAGCGATATAGTCCAATCTCAATATGATGGATATAGTGCTGCATTGAATCGTATGCCACCAATGGATCGTACAGTACCCATATTAGAAAATTTGGAAACAGGTGAAGAGATTAATATTATCGTAAATGAAGAATTAGAAGTTCCTAAGGAAAAAATATTACCCGCTCAAAAAATTAGAGAACTTATTGAAAAATATGATGATATTGCAGTAGGTAACTGCTATTGTCGTCAACATCAAGAATTCTTGGATAATCCCTGTAAGATGATCGATCTTATACCAAGTTGTATGACTTTAGGGAAATCAGCAAGACATACTTCTAATCACGGTTTCTCTAAATTAGTGTCTAAAGAAGAAGCTTTAGAAATCCTTAAAAAATGTGAAGATGCGGGATTAGTCCATAAAGCTTATCATAAATACGGTAATTCTTCAGCCGAGGAAGTCGCAATCTGTAATTGTTGCAATTGTTGTTGCATGACTGCTCGAGATTGCTTAATTTTTCCTGTAGTCAATGAAACTAATTATCTAGCTGAAATTGATGAAGATTTATGTATAGGATGTGGTACTTGCGTAGATCTATGCTATAATAAAGCAATTTCGTTAAATGATGATGATAAAGCAGAAAGAATTGAAGAATTCTGTGCGGGATGTGGTGTGTGTGCTTATCATTGCTCTGAAAATGCAATTTCTCTTGTGGAAGGACCAAGGATGGTAAGAATGCTCCCTCCACGTAAAAACTAAATCATAAAACCATATTTTCATTCCTTTTTCTTTTAACTTAAAATTATAGGTAAATTCATTAATTTGAGAGAGGATAAATAACAACCGTCTTTCAATTCCCCAATCTGGATTGCATAAAATATAGTTAAAAAGAAAAAAAATAAAAATTTCGAAACTTATTCTACAATGGCATATGCGTTCCCAAGTACAACTGGACCTCGGTCAGTTCGTAATTGAATGATATAACGACCATTATCTTTCCAACCTTCAGTCGTAAGGGTTTCTCCCGGGAACACAACGTCTTTGAATCTTGCACTGAATTCTTTAAACCGAGAAACATCCCCATCACATAACTCATTTACAATAGCACGTGTAGCAATCCCGTATGTACATAATCCATGAAGGATTGGTTTTGGTTGACGTGCCATTTTCGCAAAATTTGGATCGATATGCAGTGGATTAAGATCTCCATTTAGTCTATAATATGCTGCTTGATTGGGACTGGTTTGATAAGAACTGCTAAAATCTGGTTCTACACCTTCGGGAGGATTAATTGGCTCAGTTTTTGGTCCTGGATCCCCTCCAAAACCTCCTGAACCGGCAACGAAAAAGACATACTTCGTATCAAAGATATGCTCGCCTTCTAACGAATGTCCGGATACTTTTGTATGGATGAGAGCTGCTTTACCTTTACCTTTATCGTATATATGTTCTATGACACCTTTTGTTTTTATGGTTCCACTTGGTTTAAATGGAACATAAACTCGGATTAATTGCTCACCATGTAATAAACGGACATAATCAGTTCCTTGAGGGAAAAGCATTCCGCTCCCCGCTACTATCGTTGCAAAACTGGGAAATACTTTCATCCCGCCTTGTACTCTTTCATAAACAAAGGATAAATCTTCTGCTTGTGCCCCAATTCCCAAATTATACAAGGCAATCCTTTTCCAATCATACTCAAATGTTCCTTCTTTTGTTTGTCCTACTGAATCTAATTCTATTTTTGACATTCCTATTTTTCACTTCTTTTTCTAAATTGAATTTTTTGAGTAATTATACTAAATACGGATCAAATTAAAAATAATTTCTAAAAAATGAGTATTTAAAAAAGGTAAATAAAAGGGATTTAAAAGGCAAAATTATTTTACTCTACAACAGCGTATGCACTACCTAAAACTGTTGCTCTTTCAGTTTTTACTTGGATTATATAGCGTCCGTCATCTTTCCAGCCTTCTGTTGTCAAAGTTTCACCAGGATATACTTCGCTAGTAAATCTTGCTTTAAATTCTTTAAAACGTGAAACATCTCCATCACAAAGACCATATACTATAGCTCGAGTTGCATGACCATAAGTACATAGTCCATGAAGGATTGGTCTATCAAATCTTCCACTTCTCTTAGCAAATACAGGATCTAAATGTAAAGGGTTGTAATCGCCACTTAGCCTATAGATAGCAGCTTGATTTATATTGGTTTTATATGATACACTAAAATCTGGTTCTTTTCCCTCAGGAGGATCTAATGGTTCAGCTTTAGGGCCACGATCTCCACCCCAACCACCTTCATTTATATAGAAATGAACATATTTAGCATCAAAAATGTGTTCACCATCAGGAGTTCTACCCGACATTCTAGTATGAATAACAGCTGCTTTCCCCTTATCAAACATATTTTCGCATACTCCTTTAACTTTGATTTCTCCTTCGGACGGAAAGGGCTTAACGAGTTTTATCATTTGTTCCCCATGAATAAATCGAGCGCCATCAACAGGTTTGTCGCTAAGTTTTGGGAATCCTACTCCCGCGAGAATACATGCATAACTCGGGAAAACTTGTACTCCTCCAGGATATCGCTCATAAACAAACTTAAGCTCATCTGGTTGAGCACCAATCCCGAGATTATAGAGTATTACGTCTTTCCAAGTATATTTAATAGTTCTTTCTTCAGTTTCTTTACCAATTACATCTAAATTTAAACTTGTCATTTTTACTCCTCACCAATTTTTTACATATTTTTAATTAATCTATATTTAGTATAAGTTTTAATTCTAATCCTATATTAATCATTTCCAATGGTCTTTTTTTCCTCAATATCACCTTTATGAAACCATCTAAACCTAAAAAATCGATCAAAATAAATAAAAAAAAAGAAAAAAAATAGGGTAATTTAAGGATTATTTAATTCATCTTGGCTAACAGCACCTTCCCGTTTAGAAGGTAAGTCTTTCATTAGTTCTGGCATTCTATCAGCTAATTGTTGAGTAGTAAATGGTTTCCAATCGTTTGATATTTTCTTTACAGCCCTCCAACCACGATAAACCCACACTTTATCTGCAATAGCTCTAAAAACTTCTCCATTAATCCCTTTAGCCTCATCAGTAGCAAGATATGCTACGATAGGAGCAAAATGAGATGGATGAAAGATATCAAAACCGTCTGGTGTTTTTGCTTTCATATAGTCACCCATTCTAGGAGTCAAATCAGTTGTCATACGAGTTCGTGCACTTGGAACTACACAATTCACAGTAGCGTATTTTGCAAGCTCTCTAGAAACTATTACTGAGAAAGTTGCTATTCCTGATTTAGCGGCACCGTAATTTGATTGACCTACATTTCCAAATAATCCAGAATCAGAAGCGGTATTTATAATTCTACCAAAATTTCCTAATGATTCATCAGCTTTACCCCTTTCTCTAAAGTAAGAAGCAGCATGCCTGGTTAAATTAAATGTTCCCTTCATATGGACAGCAATAACAAGATCAAACTCTTCTTCTGCCATATTAAATATCATTCTGTCGCGTAAAATTCCCGCATTGTTTACTACGATATCTAATTTGCCAAATTCAGAAATAGCTTGATCTATCATAGCCTTAGTTTTATTGTAATCAACTACAGAGTCGTAATTCCCTATTGCTTTAACTCCAAGAGCTTTACATTCATCAACGACAGTATCAGCAATTTTAGCATCTTTATCCAGATGGCTAGCTCCACCGCCAATATCATTAATTACTAAATTACATCCTTCTTTTGCCATAAGTAATGCTTCTTCACGGCCTACACCACGACCAGCACCAGTTATTATGGCAACTTTTCCGTCTAACATTCCCATAGTTTTATCACTTACAGTTTTAAAAAATATTTTACTGTATGAAATTAAACTTTAACTTTAAATTTTTCATTTTGGTTGGATCTAAAATCAGTTAAAAAACATGTTAAGTAATGAGTTCATGAAAAAAATAATAAAAAGAATTTTTTTTTGGTAATTTAGCGTCGATAAATGAGAGAACTAGGATTACGCATCAAGGTTTTCTATGACTGTTGCCACACCTTGACCGCCACCAACGCAAGCGTTAGCAACACCGTATTTAGCCTTTTTGTCTTTTAATATCCTTGCTAAAGTTCCTGCAAGTCTAATCATAGTAGAACCTAATGGATGGCCAATCGCAGTTGATCCTCCCATTACATTAACCTTTTCCATTGGGATGTTGAACTTATCCATACAATTCAGAGCTACTATGCAAAAAGCTTCATTAATTTCCCAGTAATCGATATCATCTGCTGTCAATCCTGCGTATTCTAATGCTTTCTTAGTAGCAGGGACTGGCCCTCTTCCCATAGTTGATGGATGAACTCCTGCCCACCCAATAGATCTAATTCTCGCCATAGGTTCAAGGCCTCTCTTTTTTGCTTCTTCAGCCGTCATTGACACTGCTGCTGTAGCACCTGCATTTAAAGGAGAGGAATTTCCTACAGTTATAACACCTTGGTCTGTTCCTTCTCTTTTAACATATCCATCTTTGCCACCATTCTTCTCTAAGTAGAATGGTTGTGATAACCTCGGTAATTTTGCATGTCCTTCCATAGACGAAGCTCTTACATTCATATCCTTGTCAACAATTAGAGGAGTATTCACATCTCCAGCTACATGTCCCTCGATTGGTATGATTTCACCTTTGAACCATCCGTCTTCCTGACTTTTAACAGCTAGATTGTGGCTTCTAACACCTATCTCGTCTAAATTTTCCTTGGTAAATGTAGGTACTTCTTCTTCATAAAGTTTCTGAGCAGTTTGAAGCATATTGAATGATGTTTGCATTTCTAGATCAGGCCGATAAAATTCGCTATTCTTATCCAACAATTTTAAATTTGGTTCAGTTCCTCGCCCTCTGACTCTAGTCATATGTTCAAAACCTGTCGCTAATACAGCTTTAGAAATTCCAGTCATTAATTCCATGATACCAACATGCATTCCTGAACCTGCTGAACCACATTGTCTATCAATGAAAAATGCTGGTACATTTACAGGGAAACCAGCTAAAAAGATAGGGAGTCGTCCTCCATATGTCCAATTCTCTAAAACACCTGCAGCAACTCCTACTGATACTTCATCCATGTGTCCTCTTTCTATGCCTTTATCAGCTAGCCTTCCATCAAAGAATTTATTTAATAATTTTGCTAATAATTCGTCTCCCCTAATTTCTCCAAAAACATCTCTTTCAGGTTGTTTTCCCCTTGAACGAGAGAAAGCGGTACGCGCATAATCAATTAACCATACTTCTTTTAAATCCATTTTATTTTCACTTTTGTATCTGTTATTTTTTTGTCAAATGAAATATTCATTTAAAAATTAAAATTAAGGATGATATTTTAACAATTTTAATTTGTAAAACAAAACTTTGTCAAGCGGATAGACGTTACAGCGTTTGCTAAAATTGAAGTGAAAAAGTATTTATACCACAAAGCTCATTGTATTCTATTATTTATAGGTGAAAAAATAAATGAGTAGAAAAAATAGAGAGAAGATAACAAAAAGAGCTATCAAAACAGATTTTCATCAGCTTGATAAACCTCGTATACCTCCTCTAGATGAAATTGAGTTTATAAAAGAAGTATTTCTATTTCAAAGTGCTATGGATAAACTTGAATATCCTAATCGAGAGATAGTTGAATCTGAATGGGAGCGTGAAATGAATTCTCTTGTACAATGGTTAAAAGGATATAATGAAAATATACTTGATGATTTATCTTCTTTTCTTAAACTTGAAGAGAAAGGCCTGAGTCTCAACTTAATAAATTCTGGGGCGTCAAAGGACCCTATTAACTCATTCATTCGAGAAAAAGGGTCAATTTTTAACGTTATGGCTACTATGGGAAGATACAGAAAATTACGATTGAAATGGATATTAATGGCAAGTCATGTTACGTATAATACATCCCTTCCCCCAAAAGATAAAGAAATTTTAATTCTACGTATTGCATGGCTCTGTGGATCCGAATATGAATGGGATCATCATGTCATTGTTGGAATGCGAGTTGGTCTCTCAATAGAAGAGATAAATAAAATAAAAATTGGTTCAAAAGCCCAAGGATGGAATGATTTTGATAAATTACTATTAAGCTCTGTGGATGAACTTTATGCTAACACAATTTTATCAGATACAACATGGAACGCACTATCTGAAAGATATGAAGAAAAACAACGAATGGATTTAATTTTTGTAGTAGGGGCTTATAATATGTTAGCCATGTTTATGAATTCCATCGGATTTAAAACTGAGGGTTGTGTAAAAAAAAGCTTGAAAGAAAGCTAGACTACTAATTTAGAGTTACCATTATAACCAGTATACTAGTATAAGCCCAATTAATGGAAAAATTGCAGCAAATGGTAAAACTGCGGTATAAGAAAAGATAATCCATAAAAATGCAAATACTTGATATGAAATAATTTTTGCAATTTGGAGATCTGTTATCCAGACACCCATGTAAAACGCCCTATCCCTTGGTGCCCGATTAATAATATACTTTACTGCCCCAGTATAAATACAACCCCATCCGAATCCCAAGAAAATCTGCCCTACTATGAAAAAGAGAATATTACCTGTTGTTGCCCCTCCTGCATAGCAAAACAAGGTTAAAGCTGATAAAATGAAACCAATAGCCATCATCATTTTTTCTGAAATTTTAGGATTATCAATCATCCTTCCATTAATTATCATAGCTATTATTTGTGAAATAGGGTTAAGAGCTATAATAAAACCTGCTGCTCCAATAGAAAAACCCGTGTCTGTTATAAGGATACTTAATATTTGGAGAAATGGTATTAAGCCAAATTGACGGAAAAATACAGTAAGAAAAAGTAATGATTTAACTTTATCTCGTTTTCTTTTTGATTCTGGAATTAGAATAATCTTACTTTCTTCTCTAACTTCATGATCTTTCTTTATATCTCTTACAGGGATTGCAAATATTAATGAAATAGTCGTTGCAATAATTAGGAAGATGACTAATGCATTGATTCCAAAAAAACTGATTACAACACTTGAACCGAGGACACCAATAGCCCAACCTGTACTCTTAACAGCATTGAGCAGTGATAATTGAACTCCACTAACTTCTACAGTTTCTAAATTTAGACTTACTTCTTTTCTCCTGTTTTCTTTTTCCACAATATCCGCAAATAAAGCATTTGATGCAGGCATCCTCATACCTAAAAGCGATCCCCTCACAAAATTTAATATACAGTGGTAGATAATATGATTACTTAGATTTAACAGCAAAAATACGATTATTTGAGCGAAAATAGCAGAAATAAATAAAAGTTTTCTACGACCCGTCCTATCACTTACTCTTCCTAAAAGCCAGGAAAAAAAAGCCATACCTACACCCATCCAGGTCATAGTAAACAATATGGCTCCATCAGAGAATCCTTTTGATTCTAAAAACTTGGGTAAGAAAGCAAAATAAGCATACCCTGCAATCCCTGCGAAAAAAACGGCGGTAGTAAGAGAAAATTTATTTACAAGTGACTTTTGTTCCTCAGTTTTCAGTTGTAGTCGTAACGTTTTCATGACATGAATCAAATTAAATGCTATAAATTGGATGAATAAATTAAATAAGGTAAAAAAAGCTTTTCAGACATCTAATAGTGTGAAGATCATATATTAATAACAATCTTAAAAACCTAAAAAAGAACAATTAAATGATATTATTGATTTTTCTTCTCATTAGTTTAGGATTAACATAAAAAATTAATAAGGGGATATGATATTGGAGAAAAATTTAAAGATTCATGGTTTTTGTGATGAGCAATTTGAACCAGTTAAAAAAGTCTTTTTAGAAAATTTTAAGTCTGGTTTGGAAGTAGGTGCTTCTCTTGCTATTACAATAAATGGTAAGTATGTTTTAGATATTTGGGCGGGCTTTGCTGATGAGGACCAAACAAAGCCATGGGAAGAAGAAACAATAGTTAATGTATATTCTACAACAAAAGTGATGACTACACTTTGTGTTCTCATGCTTGTAGATAGGAATCTCATTGACTTAGATGCACCCATCGCTAATTATTGGCCTGAATTCAAACAAGCAGGAAAGGAAGAGATTCCTGTTCGTTATCTTCTTAGCCATACGGCAGGACTCCCTGGTTTTGACCAACGGATTCAACCAGAAACACTTTATGATTGGGATCGGTGTACAAGTCTTTTAGCTGCCCAAAAACCATGGTGGGAACCTGGAACTAAAAATGGATATCACTCTATAACATTTGGTTATCTTTTGGGTGAATTGGTTCGACGTGTTTCAGGCAAAAGTCTTGGTACATTTTTTCGAGAGGAGGTTGCAATACCACTTAAAGCTGATTTCCATATAGGATTGCTTGAAGAACACGATTCCCGGGTTGCGGGATTGATTCCACCTATTCCGCCAGTACCCCAAAATACCGGTAAAGTTGATCCAAATTCAATACCTGTTCGAGTATTTTCGAATCCCATTCTGACATCAAGAGAAACTTTAACACGTGAATGGAGAGCTGCGGAAATTCCCGCTTCAAATGGGCATGGTAATGCTAGATCCATAGCAAGAGTAGGATCAGCATTAGCTTGTGGTGGTGAACTTGATGGTGTGAAATTACTTTCATTAAATACAATCGAAAAAGCTATTGAAGAACAATCATATAATACTGATTTAGTTCTTAGTAAACCTATTCGCTTTGGCTTAGGTTTTGGTCTTGTTAGTAAAGAAATGCCAATCAGCCCAAATCCCAGATCTTTTTACTGGCAAGGATGGGGGGGCTCACATCTTACTATGGATCTTGATGCTAAAATGAGCTGGGCATATGCTATGAATAGGATGGTGATGTCTCTAACTGGAGACCCTCGTACTATGAAATTGCGAAAAGAAATTAACAAAGTTCTATAAGTCATAACCTTATTTTTAAAGAATAAAATAAAAAAAAGTAAAAATCCCTATTTACCCTCAAACTTTGGGGGTCTTTTTTCATTAAATGCTCTTACTCCTTCAAATGCATCTTTTGAAGTAGTGTTCAGAGCGTATCCCCAATGTTCAAATTGTAATCCCACGTTCAAAGGTACTTGAGTTCCATACTGAATACACTTTTTAATGACATAGAGAGCGTTTGTTGCAGCATTTCCTAGCCAAGATGCTTTTTCATGGACAAAATCTTCAAACTGGTCATCATCCACCAAAAACGAGATAAAACCCCATTCATCCATTTGCTGAGCAGTGAAATGTTCTCCAAAGTATACCATTCGATTGACTCTCATCTTCCCTAAGTGCCTAATCATGCGTTGAGTCCCTCCATTCCCCGGAAAAATTCCTCTTTTAATTTCAGGAAAGCCAAATTGAGATCTCTTTGATGCTATAACAATATCACAAACTAAAACTAATTCTAAACCTCCTCCTAAGGCATATCCATCGACAGCAGCGATTAATGGTTTTGGAAACTCCTCAATTAAATCATAATATTTATGTCTTAGAAACATAGCATGACCGCGGTGTCTAATGTTGTCCATATCCAATGGAATACCTCGATCACCTCGAGAGGAAAGATCAGCACCCGCAGAAAACGCACGTTTCTTGGTAAAATCTTTTGTTCCCCTTAAGACAACACATCTAACACTTGTGTCTACTTCTACAGACTCTAATGCTTTAGCAATCTCATACAATGTTTTATTTTGAAGAGCATTTAATTTGTCTGGTCGTATAATTGATAGAACAGCATAGTTACCCTCCTCAACTTTTTCAATTTTTACATGTTCAAATTTTATTGGTTCAGACATTATTTACACCTTATTTCTTATATGTTACATATTCAAATTTTAATTTTTATCTTTGTAATTATATCTTACAATAAATAAAGGAACTATTAAGAAAAAAAATTACTAAAAATAGAATTTTATTAATCTGAACAAAGGAATCAATATAAAATCTATCACTTCTGAAAAACTAAAACAACACAATCGAACATTACTCAGTTTCAACCAATGAGTCATTAGGCATTAAAATCCATGTTTCTCTAATTTTTTTCCTACTTCTTAATTCATCCAATTTATGTCGTGGAATATGTGCTAAAAATTTTGTTGAACTTAATTGACCAGAGGATATTTCTACTTTTTTATGTACATCTAAGCCACATTTTTTAAAAAAAATTTCCGCCGACTTAAAATTCTCAAATTTATTTTCTTCTACTTGGTGTTCTGCTATAAATCTTCTTCCCTTCTCGTCATAGAAGCCATTTGTGATTGGTTCTTGGGTTTCTTTCTTTATATAGACATCTGCCGTAATCCAATAACCACCTTTTTCTCTTAATAAATCATAGATGATTGAACAAACTCTTCGTTTTTGATCTTCATTAAGATAAACCAATAATCCTTCATTTACGATTGCAACCGGACCAGTAGGAAAGCGATTTATTGTTTCGGCAAAGTCATTTTTATCTAACACATTCAATGCCTGCAGGAATAAATTATCTGTTGGATAATCACAAAAATTTTTAGTCAGTTCCAGTAAAATTCCCTTTTTACTTTCAATTATTTCCGGCAGATCTGTATCTATATAAAAAACTCTGGGATCCTTGCACATACTTAAACCACGAAAAGAAAAGCCAGATGATAATTCAATGATGTTTTTTATCCCAATTTCAATTAACGCCTTATCAATAGATGAATACCTTTTTTCAAAATGAAGAAGTCTCATCAAGAAACCAATTGATGATAATTTTTCTTGTGGGTATTGTATGTTTTTAACACCCCAAATCAATGCTGCCGCTTCTTTTGCAAAAGGAATAGTTGTTAATGCTTTTGTTAAAAGTAGCGATTTAGCAGAAGAACTGATTGACTCAAAACGGGGATTTAATGAATCTTTCATTATGCTTAATAATAATTATTCTTCAAATTATAATAAGCTTTTATTTTGCTATTGCGATAAGAATTTACTAAAAAAAAACAAAAAAATGAGAATTTAATTCTAAATATTAGAGATAGCTAAATAATACCCTCCCATGCTACTCTTTCATTTCCATAGGGATCTTGTTCGATTGTCACTTCCTTATCAAAAAGTATTGTAGCTCTATTTTCTTTATCATAGGGAGGTAATTCTGGAATATTTTCATGATTTGGGTTACCTGAACGAGCAAATGCAATCCAAGTATCCATCATTTGTTCTGATAATCTCTGAGTTTCTTCAGTTCTGCCTGGAAAAAATCCAATATCTCTGTCCCCAAAAAGACCGAATACAAAAGGAAGTTCAAGAGCATGCATTGCACCAAATTTTCCCCCACCCAAAGGACTCTGCCAAGTGAAAAGATACATGTAAATATTCTTTTGATGTTTGGATTGTTCTTCAGCAAGACGAATAGAAGGTATCCGAAACGTAAAATCTGTTAATATTGCATCCGTGATATTTCTTGGTGTTTTTCTTAATTCTCGATACCTATCTATTATCTCTTTAGCTTTACTTTCTTTCTGCTTTGTAAATCTCATAAATGTATTTACTGTTTTATGTAATCTTTCCTCTGAAAGCTCGAAAGCCTTTGGATTCCACATTAAAAACATTTTGTTTTCATCCAAATTTGATCCGATGAATACATCAATATCTTTAGCATCACCTTTAGATATGGCTTCTAGTGGGTGAACTGGTAAAGTACTTTTTTCTATAACTGGTCCCACTCTTAATCCACTTGCTCGGAATTCTGTCATATCCATCTGTGGTACAATAAAATTTTCAGCTGGAGATTTCCGTAATGCTTCTATATTTCCTTTTTCAACACCCAATTTTTGAATCAATTCTTCATAAACTTTAATCGCAGAAACAGGATTATAACTGAATTTATTTGCGGCTCCAGATTGGGGGATTGCTCTATGAAACAATCCCTTCGCTGAAGGCGTAGCAAGTAAGGTAGAAACAGCCATACCACCAGCGGATTCCCCAAAAATAGTGACATTATTAGGATCTCCTCCAAACTTTTGGATATTCTCTTTTACCCATTCAAGTGCTGCAACCATATCAAGTATTCCCGCATTAGCAGTCGTATCAGGCATATCTGGCATATATAAAAAACCAAGATATCCAAGACGATAATTAATGCTAACTACAACCACGTCCCCCCTAAAAACTAGCCGCGTTCCATCTAAGGAAGCACCACTTCCTGTAGTAAATCCACCCCCATGAATCCAAAACATAACTGGCCTCTTACCAATATCTAATCCTTGCGTCCATATATTTAAAGTTAAACATTCAGCTTCACTCTGAGGCATAGGTTCTCCAAATTGTGCTTCGAGGAGTGAAGGAGGCTGAATTGAAACAGGACTATAATTTGTTGCATCAAGTACATCACTCCAAGGCTCAACAGGAGCTGGAGGTTTGAAACGAAGATTTCCTTTAGGTGGGGCAGCATAAGGAATACCCTTAAATTTGAACACACCTCTTCGACTATATCCCCTTACTATACCATTTGTTGTTTCTACTATAACATCTTCTCCCATTTTTATCATCTTCCATAATAGATTTTTAAATAAAATAAAACATTTTTTTAATAAATATTTAAATTAAATATTCTATAAAATACCTTCCCAAGAAATCCTTTCATTTCCAAAAGGATCTTGCTGAATCGAAACCTCCTTATCAAAAATAATAGTTGCTCTTTTTTCTTGATCATAAGGAGGTAATTCTGGAATATTTTTATGATTAGGATTCCCAGAACGCGCAAAATTAATCCAAGCATCCATCATTTTTTCCGATAATTCTAAAGTTTCTTTAGTTTTACGGGGAAATATACCAACATCTCGATCAAGAAGAATTCCGAATACAAATGAAAGCTCAAGAGCATGCATTGCCCCGTATTTCCCTCCCTCCCAGGGAGTTTTCCAAGAAAATAAGTACATATAAGTATTCTTATTGTGTTGAGATTGTGCTTCAGCAAGACGAATGGAAGGAATACGAAATTGATAATCAGTATTTATTGCATCAAAGATATCCTTTGGAGTTTTTCTTAGATTTTTATAAACCTCAATGAGTTCTTTAGATTTTATTTCATTTTGATTTACTAATCGCATTATACCATTAACTCTTCTCTCTAATCTTTCTTCAGTAAAATCGTCTTCCCCCGAGACCCAAACAGACCAAAGTTTAGTCTCGTCAAAATTAGAGCCTACAAATAAATCTATATCCTTGGCAAAACCGTTTTTAACAGCTTCATAAGGATTTTCGGGTAAAGTATCTTCATCAATCGTTGGAGTAAAACTTAATACATCCTGTCCAGCATTCTCGAAACTGGCTAATTTCTCAATAATCTTTTCATAAGGAAGTTTCCTTAAAGATTCTATATCTCCTCTTTCAATTCTTAACCTTTCAGTTAAAGTCTCATAGATTTTTATCCCAGTTGAAGGTTGGCAACTAAAATTGGTTACATAACCAGATTGAACAATAGCTCTTTTAAACAATCCTTTTGCAGACGGCGTAGCAAGTAGACTATGTACCGCAAAAGCTCCCGCAGATTCACCAAAAATTGTTATTTCTTCAGGATTTCCTCCAAAACGGTTTATGTTTTCTCTTACCCATTTGAGTGCTTCAACCATATCAAGTAGCCCTATATTCGCAGATGTATCCGGTACATCAGGCATATACAAAAATCCAAAAGGACCAAGTCGGTAATTAATACTTACAACCACTACATCTCCCCTTAAAACTAAACGTGAACCATCCAAAGCTCGTCCACTGCCAGTTCGAAATGCACCTCCATGAATAAAAAACATTACTGGACGTTTCTCATCATTGAGTTTTTGTGTCCATATGTTCAATGTTAATGAGTCAGCTTCGTTCTGAGGAAATGGGTCTGAAAACATTTCTTCTAGTGCAGATGGAGGTTGAGGACAAACTGGACTATACATTGTTGCATCACGGATATCATCCCAAGGTTTAATCGAGACTGGTGGTTTGAAACGTAAATTCCCTATAGGTGGTTCCGCATAAGGAATTCCCTTAAATTTTGTAACACTTCTGTTTGAATATCCTCTCACACTGCCTGATGATGTTTTTACTATATCATTCTCTTCCATTATAATCACATTTTCTATTTTTTTTGTTTTGGTTTAAATATAATTGATGGTCCAAACTTTTCATGATATTGAAATCCTTCAGCTTCAATATTTTTACCATATTTTTTGTGTAATTTATCCATGGGCCCTACATCCAAAGCATACATAGGACAAGATTCAACACAAATTGCTTGCTTATCATCGTCTAATCTTTCTACACATAGTTGGCATTTTCTCATTTTTGCATTTTCAGTTGAATTGAATTGAGGGGCATCCCAAGGACACACTTTTAAGCATTTTGATCCACATTCAGTCTTGCCCAAACATACATTTTGATCCACTATAACAATCCCATCTATTTCTCTTTTGGTTATAGCATTTACAGGGCAACCTTTAATACACGGAGGATCAGCACAATGATTACACGCTATAGCAAGGTAAGAAAGAGATAAGTTTGGGAACTTTCCTTTTTCAATTGGAATTATACGCATCCAATTTTCTGGTCCTGCTTCAATATTATACCAGTCCTTACAGGAAACCGAACATGTATAACAACCAGTACATCTTGTTTGATCGAAATAAAAACCCATTTGTTTCATGATAAGTCCCCCGAATTCTTTTTTGAAAATAGTTCTACTTGAACAAGTGCACTGTTCATCGGAAAAGCACCTCCAGGAGAACGCGAATCTTTTGTTAGAACATTCCCACATCCTCCAATATCAACACCGTCTTTATTTGGATTATACCATGCACCTTGATAAACTACCACAACTCCAGGAATCACACGTTCTGTAACATTAGCGGGGATACGAACTTTACCCCTATCGTTGAACGTGTCGACTAGATCTCCTTGCTCAATCCCTCTTGGTTCAGCATCTATAGGATTTATCCATACCATATGTGGTTCTACTTCTTCTAACCATGGGATCATACTAATACTTGAATGAGTTCTTCTTTTATTATGGGGTGTCAGTAGCTGTAATGGATACTTTTTCGCTAAAGGGGCATCATAATGCTCTTCATGACTTAGATATTTAGGAATTGGTGGCATATTTGGGATACCTAGCTCATCCATGTGC
>JAGXNO010000051.1 GCA_019894975.1 Promethearchaeota archaeon
AGCTGGATCTTCATCGAAGAATGTAAAGATCCTAAATCTGTCGTAATTTTAATACGAGGCGGTACTGATCTCATTGTTGACGAAGTTGAAAGAGCCATTCATGATACTCTTTGCGTCATTAGAGACGTTGTAGAAGATGAAAAACTTGTAGGTGGCGGCGGTGCTCCTGAAATCGAGACTGCTATTCAATTACGAAAATATGCTTCCTCTCTTGGTGGGCGCGAACAACTTGCTGTCGAGGTTTTTGCTGACTCGCTTGATATCATTCCTAAGACCTTAGCTGAAAATGCAGGCGTAGACCAAATTGATACCCTAATGAAATTAAGAGCCTCTCATCAAAAAGGCAATAAATTCGCTGGTTATGATTTAGACGCAGAAGATGTTGTCGATGATATGAGCGCGATCGGTGTAGTTGAACCAACTGTCGTAAAGATTCAAGCCATAAAAAGCTCGACAGAAGCAACTTCTATGATTTTACGCATAGATGATGTTATCGCTTCCCAACGCAGTGCAATGCCACCTGGCGGTGGTATGCCTCCTGGTGGAATGCCGCCGGGAATGGGTGGTGGTATGGGTGGTATGGGGATGCCTCCGGGCATGATGTAGAACAAACAATATTCTTTTTAATTATTTTTTTCTTATTATTTTTAAGGAAGCTCATCTTCATTGTTTTTATAATGCAATTCAATATGAGAAAACCTTATTTTTTTTCAATCCGATAAAGATTATAATATATTGAATTTAGTTCAGTATCATAGTTATGGTGAAAAAAAAATGTCAGATAAAAATCCAAGATATTTGATTGATACTATTCATGCAAAATCATTAGAAGATAATCCTTTAAATAGTCCAGTTAATCGAGATCTTCACATTTATTTACCGCCAGATTACTTTGAAAATGAAGAAACAAGATTTCCAGTGATTTATTATTTACATGGATATGCGGGGAATAATAAAACTTGGACAGTTACTTCAGAAATGTCTAATGATAAAGCAATGGATCGGAAAAACATGCCTCAAGACATTCTAGATCAGATAGATATAGATAATTTAGCTACGTTTGAAAAGATGGACGATCTAATACGAAATGGTGATATTAAATCTTTTATCTTGGTACAACCTGATGGTAGCTTACATGTACCTAATATTTTCAATCGAAAAGATTTAAGAGGTAATATTGAACCTAAAGGAAGCTTCTTTGTGAATTCTCCATATTCAGGTAATTATATGGATTATATTATTAATGACGTTATTAAGTATGTAGATTCAAATTATAGGACAATAAATAGTATAGAACATCGTGCATTAATGGGAGGTTCTATGGGAGGATATGGGACTTTATATTTAGCTCTTCATCACCCAGAAAAATTTATAGCTGCATCTTCATTAAGTCCTGGAAATCCACGAGATATTGAAATATTAGATCTGAAGGTAAGGATACCATTATATACACAAATATTAGGTGAAGAATTAGCTAACCAAATAGCAGATTCCGCATGGAAGGATATTATAGATTCTTATGATTTGGTTTTTTCGAATGAGAATCGACTCATTCCAACAGTTAAAAGAAATCAAGAGGGAAAAATAACAGATTATAATAAAGAAGCTCGTGATAATTGGAGAAATCATAATCTTATTTCTGTCATTGAAAAAAAACCCGATGCTTTAAAACAGTTGAATTTACAGCTTAATTGCGAAGCAACAGACGAATTTGGTCTAGCAGAGGATGCACAACTTATCCATAATAAATTAATAGAATTAGAAATTAATCATGATTATGAACTATACTCTGATCCAAAAGCAGCACTAACTCCACATATACTTGGAATTGGATATCATATAATTCTTGGAATTAAATATTGCTTAAAATTCATTTAATTTAAGAATTTAAATATTTTAATGATACTGTTAAGGTTGATTAATTAAAAAATGTTGAAATCCTTGATATACCAAGGTTAAAAAAGTAAATCCAATGTCAGATTTCAATGAAAATTCTATGGAAAAACAGAATAAGAAACTATAAGAAAAAAAAGAATTTTGTTTACTATTTTTTACTACTCAAAATGTTTTGTACAATTAGTGGATTTATATTCTTATATAGAATTAGTAGCTTCTTTTTTTACCACCGCTTCGGCCACCACCTCGACCACCACCACCTCGACCACCACCACCTCGACCACCACCACCTCGACCACCACCACCTCGACCACCGCCACCACCGCCACCATAAAATGAGCTTTGTTGGGGAGGGGCTTTTTTAGTGACGACAACGTTACTTGCTTGGGGACCTTTTTGACCTTCTGTTAATTCAAATTCAACTTCATCATTTTCATTTAATGTTTTATATTCATCATCATTTCCAGCTAATGCCGAAAAATGAACAAATACGTCCGTTCCTTCTTCAGAATTTATAAATCCAAAGCCTTTTCGTCCATTAAACCACTTTACTGTTCCTTTTACCAATTTTATTACCATATTTTTAATTTTTTAATAAATAATAGTTCGAAGAGAACTAATTCTTATAAGACACTCAAGGAAATAAACTTTTCCGAAGCTCATATTTCAAGCACCAGAAGATGGCATTTAGATGTGTGTATCGTAAAAGAATATAGGAAGTATGTTAGAAGGAGAATAGATCAGTTAATTCATTCTAAAGATTATCGGTCTGAAATTATAGATTTGATATTAAAATTAATTAATACGATAAGAAAGATTGCCAATTCAAGAGCTGCAGTGATTGGTTTTTAGCGAGAATCTGATTATGAATAAATTAAGTAACTGATGATTCGAAAACATCTAATCGGATATTTTTTTCTGATTGATTTCCTCAATATCTTTTATGTACCATTTGAATTGCATTGCTCCAAGAATGGACAGGATATTTCCACCACCTACAAGCCCTCCAATCAAAATAATGATCCATGCAATTCGTATGCTATCTGGTGTCTTAGTAAATAGTGATATAAATACTCCGACGAGGGTGATGATTCCTCCTATTGTCATAATAATTCGGAATGTTAAGATAAATACACTCCCTAAAATTTCGAACTCAGGATAGATAATCATAAGCATAAATCCAAAAAGAAAAATGGATACAAATCCCCCAATCAAACCTAAAATGATTCCGCCAACTCTAGTCATTTTAATCAGTTCTTAGTAATTAATATATGTAAATAATTGGATCTGTTATCTTTAAGGTTATAACGAGATTTAAATATTTTGGAAATCACTGTATTTTCGCATTGATAAGAGTTTTTATCCAGTTTGTCCCATTTTTAATGAAAATTGGATTGGAAAGGTAAATTTAGGGTTTGATTTTAATGAAAATTCCTATTAAAAAACTTTACAGTTAGCTATCAATAGGTATGAGTAATAGGAGATTCAATAAGTTGTTTATATTTTTTGCCGTTATAGTGGTATTGTAAAGATGTTATGTGTCATAATCTCCTTCGTTGAATAAATCTTCATTTTCGCCCATTTCCTCATCTTCATCATCTTTTTTATTCCAGTCTCTGTCTTCTTCTTCAGTATTATCTTCTTCGCGATCTCTACTCATCTCATTCCATTTATCAGCTTGGATTTGTTTCTTACCTTTATTTTTTTTCATAATAGTATCTCTTAAGTATTTTTCTTATTTGCATATCAAACATCAATTTATTAACTTAAGTATTTGTGTTGTAAATTAAATTGTTTCTAAAAATGCTAATTACTCATATTCAACGATTCTTTTCTCTGGATATAGTCAGATATAATTCTTATCACGAATTTAGAAGTAGAATTGAAGTTCTCCTTATTGGCATGATGTTTTGTGTGGGTTTGATTTTTCTCTCATTTATTTTTTCCTCCATTTTAAGAGGCACTAGGCTCGAGCCTTTTTAAATTTTGTCCCAGTTTCCCATGAAATTGGAATGGAAACCTATCTTTATGTCACTGACTTGCTTGATATGCTTTTTCGGCGTAATCTAATAATGTTTCTTTATCTTTCAATTTATCAGATAAAAAACCCATAAGGATATAATAAGATACTTGTTCATAATGAGAAAGATCTTTCCTTTCCCCGAAGTCTTTTAAAACTTGAGATGCATCATCAAATCTCCCATGTTCAATGGATTCCTTTGCATTAACCAATTCTTTTGGTTCTAAATCAGACATTTTTATTCGAAAGCTTATGAAAAATTATTAATCTTTATAAAGTGGGGATCCTGCTTTCATAAAACGATTCAAATGACGCATTGAGGCTATTATTTTTCCTGTTTCCTTTTCTTCTAATGTAGAATCAAGCCATAAATATTCTGTCTTCCCAGAGGATCCAATACAAGCGAATTTCCCTTTAGCTACATACGGAACACCTATGAGTGCAGGTCCGTTTATATTCCGGATTTCGGTCGCACCATAGAACGGAACAGCTTGATATTCGTCAGTAGCTGTATGCGCAAAGCCAAATGCCATTGCCTCAAACATAGCAGTAGGATATATAATGGCGTTTCCCCATGGAGATTTCTCCTTTCCCTTATAAAACTCCAATTGATCTGTTATTCTTCTTACTCCATCATTGGCGTCGTCTTGTGAAAGTAAAATCTCTTCAGAAGGAAGCTCATCCCCAACTTTATGTCTTGCCAAAATACGTAATTCCTCGTGTGGACTATTTCTTAGTTTTGCAGCTTGCAAATATGACGGTTCTTTGGGTGAACCTATCGATACTGTTCCAGTCATTATTTGTTGCCCGTTTTTTAATTCAGCCCAGGCATTAACTTGCACATCATTAGTTGTAATAGGTAGCATCTCCTCAGTTGTATCGGATGGTAATTCAATGATTGCTCTTACTTCTTCTTCATCGACTGTTGCAAACGTGTAATACATACTAACAGCCCCCTGCTCAAACCAGCGATCACCAAATATTTTTTGAGCTAAAGGTGCGAACATACTTAAGTGTATAGTTCCTTGTATTGTTCCACCACGCATACCAACACTTTTGGCTACACCATCATCATGAATTGATGTAGTACTAGCCCTAGCAAGATTTTTTGGTGCTCGCCAACCTCCGAACATTTTTCCTTCTTTAATTTCGATATCATCTGTCATATTACGTTAACCTATTCTCATTTAAATTTTAAAATTTGATATTACCTCATATCAATATTAAGTTTAAATCTTAAAAAAATTTTTTAAGAAAGAACTCGCAAATGCTCAAAATTTTTATACAAATCATTGAGCACAAATTAATACTTCACTGATTATTTTTACTAACTTCTTCCGCTAGTTTTTTCTTTTTTAAGCTCATTCCAAATAGAAATCGAAGGATATTAACCTGTCTAATAATCAAAACTAATGCAATAATAATGGCAAAGGATACAGTGCAAATGATAAGGTATTTCAATATGATGACTAAGCTTGTTTGAACTACAAAAAAACCAATAATGACCATTATTGTTTGATGAAGTATATAAAATGGCATGACATTATCATTCAGAAACTTTCTTGATTTATGGTTAAAATTGAGGTGTTTACTTGCCATTCCAAGAATTAATATTAGCCAGCTCCACATATAAGTAATACCAAGAATCCAAAATAAGAAATAATTATAAAAGATTACTGCTACAACCCCTACTAATAATGTCGATATAATCCCTACGATCAAAGCAATTCGCCCATGGTTCTCAATAGATTCTTTGAATTGTCTATCAGAAGCTATGAGAAATCCTATTATGTAGAAAACTAATAAAGAAAAGAGATTATATCCCCCAAATTCACCAAGAATAGAGAGAGGATTAAATAACTGCAGTAGTATTACAGGAATAATTAATAAGTAAAGGGAACCAGGTTCTTGAAAAAGGGTGCCATTTTTGAGATTTTCTCAAGATTTTTTTCTTTTCTAAGGTACACAAACAGATTAACAGTTATTAGAGAGAAGAGGAAAAGTAAAATTATAAACCATAAATGAAATCCTGCCCATGGAGAATTTCCTCCATAATCATATAATCCATTAAAATATTGAGGGTAAAATTCAAAGAAAGAACCAGTGAACTCAGAATGGTTTACTCGATCAAGATAGACCTATATAGGAATTTGAGTAAATATAGCAAATAAGAATGGGATCATGAGACGAACAAATCTTGCTTTGGTATAAAGCTTGGCATTCGCAAAACCTAAAAAGTAGAATGTAGCCATCCCGGAGATTATGAAGAAAAGAGGCATTTCAATACCACCTAGGAAAGTGAAAAAAATTGTTATACCTTCATCCGTTACACCATTTTTAATATGCCACTCCCTCTCATCGAAGAATCTTGAACAATGGTAAATAAAAACCAATAAGACTGCAATTATTCTCAACCAATCTATATCATAACGTCTTTCAAAATTGGCTTTTTCCATATTTAAAGTTATTTCATTAGAAGATGCCATAATTTATCCTGTTTTTTTACATTATTTCACTATCCTAAGCTTAATGTTTAATATTATTTTTCTACTAAAACTATATATATTTTTAGAAAAAAAATGAAGGTTTCAATGAAAATTACTTAAAAAAATATTATCATGATGAGAAGGAAAATAGTTCCTCAATCTCATCTATAGGTAATCTTGAAATAATAGAATAAGTGGGAGTTATAATCTGATTTGATAACCTTCTTTTTTCTTCAAGTAGTTTATCAATTTTTTCTTCGATTGTTCCTGTAGCAACAAATTTGTAGACATTTACATTCTGATCTTGACCAATCCGATAAGCTCTGTCAGTAGCTTGGGATTCCGTGCTAGGATTCCACCACCGATCTACATGTATTACAGTTGTTCCTTGAGTTAAATTTAAACCAAAACCGCCAGCTTTTAGGGAAGCAATTAATATTTTTGAACTTACTTCCGTTCTTGATTGAAAATCCTTAACAATCTTATCTCTTTGATTGGGGCTTAAGCTACCATGATAAAATGATATGATATCACCGAATTTAGCATTAAGTGCCTTTAGTAAAATATCCCCCAATGTTTTATACTGTGAAAACAGAAGAACTTTTTGATCATTTTCAAGAATGGTCTCAATGATATCAAAAATCCTCGCGATTTTAGGAGATTGTACTAAAAAATCCTTGAGATTTTTATTAAAATCATATTTAGCTACATCAACTTTAAGATATTGCAGTGGATGATTGCATAGCTGTTTTAGCTTAGTTAATAGCTTAAGTACAAAACCATTTCGCATTTTTGCATTATTATAATTTTCTCTTATATCCTTAATAACCTCATCCACTAATTTTTTATATAGGCTTATTTGGGAATTAGAAAGATTAATATATATTGTAATTTCATTTTTTTCTGGTAAATCTGTAATTACGTTTTTATCTGTTTTCAAACGTCTTAGTATGAAAGGATCTATAATTTTTTTTAACTTTTTGATTTTTTCAACATTTTCATGATTTTCAATAGGGTTAACAAATGTTTTCCTGAACGCATTCAATGAACCTAACAATCCTGGATTTAGAAAATGAAAAAGTGACCATAGTTCATCGAGATGGTTTTCGATAGGTGTTCCACTTAATGCGATTCTAAAACCTCCTGTCAATTGGTAAACAGATTTGGCTCTTTTAGAATTAGAATTTTTAATATTTGTTGATTCATCAATTATGATACCATTAAATTTTATATCTTTTAGGAAATCTATGTCGTTTCTTATAACTCCATAGGAAGTTAAAATTACTTGATGAGCAATAAAAAAGTCATTTCTTCTATGCCGGAGATTCTCTCTTTTCGGTCCATAATATTTCAGAACTTTTAATTTCGGTGAAAATCTCCTTATTTCATGTTCCCAGTTAGTTACTAAGGATTTAGGGCATACAATTAAAATGCTACCTTCATCATCAGGATAATTCTCTAGTCGGTATAAGAGATAAGCTATAATTTGTATAGTCTTGCCGAGTCCCATATCATCTCCCAAGCATACTCCTAAGTTCATTTCACACAACATCGCTAACCAAGACAGACCCATTTGTTGATAATCCCTAAGTTCACCCACGAAACTCTCCGGGGTTTCTATTTGTTTAAAATCTAACTTATTCTTGAAAGATTTTATTTTTGTCCTAAGATCTCCTAAAATTTTAATTTTGTAATCATTTCTTAACAATAATTTTGAGTATTTTTCTAGTAACTTTAATTTTATTACCTCTGCTGCTCTTATTTTACCTGAAAATCCATCGCTATCATAAATCCTTTTTAAAAAATCTAAATCTTCCTTGTTAATGTAAATCCATTTAGTGTTTCTCCATTTTATCAAAGGCTTATCCATTTCCGACAATCTTTTCAATTCGTCTAATCCTACAGGTTTTCCGAAAAGGTATATTTCCCACCGGAAATCTACTAGAGATTCCAAACTAAAATCAGAATTACTGTTAAATGATTTTGACTCTATTACTAATCGATAAGATAAACCTTTCCCTTGTGTCAGTCTTAATTTGGGAGGGTATTGGACCTTAAATCCAACATATTGGAGTATCTCTATTGGACGATTAAGAAATTCAGAAACCTCAAAATAAGTCATCTCAATATTTTGGGGGTATTTATTCTTTAAAGTGCGGTTTAATGGGGGAAATACTTTAGTTGCTAGTTTCATGGAATCCAATAGCAAATTTAAAAACTTCTTTTTCTTTAAAAGAATACTCAAAAACTTCTCACGAAATAAATCGCCTTTTTTCCACAAATCTCCCAATGGTGTGAAAAAATCTTCATTTTGGAATTTTAGATAAAATTTGATTGGCCATCTATTCGATTCTTTTTTAGGTAATTCTATCGAGATATAGAACTCCACTGTTTTATGAAAGATTGGCTTGAGTTTTGCTTGAAATTTTGGATCAAACTTCCTATTAGTTGACAAATCCTCTATAAACTGATGCATTCCTCCTTCAAAGTATTAAATGTTTCTTTCAACTTATTTTTTACCATTTCTCAAAACAAAACACTATATATTTCACAATGAAAAGAAGTTGGCTTCTCAAATTTAATGCTAATTAGGAAAAAACCTAATTAAAGTAGGATTATTTAATCTAAACCTATTACGTCTAGAGGTGCTCGGGGAGGAGTGTGATGATATTTAACAGCAGGATATCCAATCGTTAATACTCCTTGAATTGGACCTTCTAAGCCAATAAGTTTCATCATATCTTTATTCATTCCTAACCCATGAGCCATTCCGATCCAACAAGTCGTTAAACCAAGTGTATATGCGGCAAGTTGACCATATGTAAGTATGATTCCCGCATCCACAGCGGGCATCGAGGCATTTTTACCTACGGTATGAAATATCAGCGCGGGTGCATTACGAAAAATGGGATCTTTACCGATTGTTTCAGCATACTTCAAAGCTGCTTCAGCAGAGGGAAATCCCATATAAGGATACACTATTTTAATTGATTCTTGGCTTAATTTTTTAATTAATGATGGATCGGATACAACTGAAAATTTCCATGCTCTCCGATTATCTGCACTTGAAGCATAGCGCATAGCTTCAAACACTTTTTTGAGTAACTCTTGAGGAACTTTTTTAGGTTTATATTGACGAACAGATCGTTTAGCTTTTAATAATTGCATTAAGCTTTCAAAAGATACATTTTCTTCATAATTTTTTACACCAGGATACGATTCCACATCATCTTCCCAATTACCTTCCCACAAAATGGCATTCTCTTTACAAATTGCAACACATTTTCCGCAGAAATTGCATCGATGCATCTCATCAGCAAGGCGGATAATTTTACCAGACGAATCTTCAGCAAAAAGACCTCTGGTGCAATCAGTTATACAGCTTTTACACCTAGAACATTTTTCATGATCTATTCCAACTATAGACATAAAAAATAGGACGTTCTAAACGATTTAAACTTTTTCTTAAAGAATTATAACTTGTTTATTACTGTGGGAGATCCAGAAAATTAAACACTGAAATAATTAAAAGAGATAAAATCAAAATAGAATATATACAAAAAAATGGTAGTAAAAAATGAAAATTGAAGCAATTACAATTAATCTATTAAACCATACTCTTTATCATGCGAAATCTTCTGGTATAGATAAAATGGAGCTCGAGAAAAAGGGCTTTTTTTCAAGTGCCTTGGGATTCATTGAAGAATATTGTACAAAAAATGGATTTGATATCATTAATGTACATGGTTCTAACAATAGAGTTTACGAGCTTATTAAACGATAAATTCTTTTCCTTTTTTTTTTAATTAATTTAGGGAAAATCAAATGTTCCCAATTGCCCTTAATCAGACTCTTTTATTGCTTTTAATGTGAACAAAAGAGGAATCTCCGCTTTTTGATTTTTTAATCGATAGTATCCATTTTCACCAAGTTCTGCAAACGGAAATTGCTTCCAGACAGTGAAAGGGTATTCATTAAGAAATTCTATTCTTAAACCAGCCTCAATAATTGAATTAATTATCTCTGATATGCTATGAGCCCACTCATATTGTTTTTTTGGTTCAAATTTAGTTTCAATTGAAGCATAAGTACCATCTGACTCAAATTCAAATGGTTCTGGGTTATGAAAATAATCATAAAATACTTGAAGGTCTTTAATATCACGGGACTCATTATCAAAAACATATGAAAATGGGTGGATCTCAGCTATATAAAAGAAACCTCCTGGTTTTAGGTAATTTCCGATAATTCTTCCCCATTCTTTCAGATCATTTAACCAACAGAGTACTCCAATTGAAGTATATACTATGTCAAATCTCTCAGATAGAAGCTTAGGTAAGTCATAGATATTCGATTCAATAAAAGTAGCTTTAAGATTAGCTCTCTCAGTTAATATTTTTGCTAATCGAATCCCATCACTGGAAAGATCAATTCCTGTAACTATTGCGCCTTCTCTTGCCCAAGAAAGCGTGTCGAGTCCAAAATGACATTGAAGATGCAGTAGTGATTTACCTTTCACATCTCCCATTTCTTTTAATTCATAAGATTTTAAAGTAGACTGCCCTTCTAAAAATGATTTTACGCTATATTCTTCACTTTCTGTTTCATAATGCAATCTCGCAAACCTATCCCAAAGTTCCTTATTTGCTTTAAAATATTTCTTGTTCAAGAATGTTCAACTCCAGAATTAATATTTTATTGAAACTTATTTCACTTGAAGTGCTTAAGTTATTACTCATAATTAATAAAAATATATTTATTTTTAGAAAAAAGAAAATAAACTAACAATGCGAAATTAATTTAGTTTAGCTAAAAAAAATTTTGATTAAATATGGTAAAATATCATCATTGTGAGAAATGTAAAAGCATTTATGATACTGAACCTTGGATAGGTGAGGTACACATATATAATGGAACTTGTCCTTCATGTATGGAGGGAGACCATGAAGAAATTCATATATCCTTAGAAAATGTAGAAGAAAATTTATTGGATGAACATGTTAAAGAACAAGCTGAAATCATCCAAAATACTCATAAGCATACTCGATCTAGCTCATTGGAAATAGAGAAGGAACTACTTTCAAATTTAGAACAGAAAGCTACTGATGTCTTATCAGGGAAAGGTTCAATAAATGTATTAATTAAGGAAATCAAAGACGATCTTATTGATAAAGCAAAAGAAAGGATTGAAGAGACATTTCAAAGCTTTGATGTAAATAAAATTGATGCTCAAAAAACAGTTGATTATGCTGAAAGTATTCTGAGTTATTTAAACGAATATAAAGACTTTATTGATAGTGTAGTTAAAGCAATTGAGATTAAACCTAAATTGAAAATAAAAACAGCTTTAGATAAAGTCTTAAAAGAATCAATGGCAAATCTACCAAAAGATGTCGCAAAAGATGTGCTTCTCGACAGGAAAGCATTGTTAAAAACTATATCTGAAAAAGCGGGGAAATGGTACAATATCTATTCTGATACGAAGGATCCTTTTGAACTTATTAAAGAAATGGGCTTACATCCATTTAACGAAATCCAGAAGAAGCTCAACACCCTACCATTCTACAATTCAGCAAATTAATAAGTAAGGTCTGTGTTATATTGATCAAATTTCAACTATTGATGAATTATTATGTAACCGAATTAAGACGTTATAATATTTAATATTTTACTGAACGTGAACAAAATCTTCATAGATTTGATTCGTTAGATTGACTATTCTTTTGTTTATCATAAAAATTCTGAAATTCAGGGCATAAGATCTCATTTGGTTTAACTATAATGATTTCTCTTTCAGATTCATCAATATCAATTTCTATGTCTAATTTCTCACAGAATTGTATTAAGCTTGAAATAATCATACCTTGTTTCTTATATTTATAAGGAAAACACCATAACCTTACAGTTTTATTTAAACTTGGTCCAATAAATTGTAGAGTAAAACCAGAGTATATAATTGGTGGGATTCTAGCACTATGACTGGGATATTTCCAGCGTTCTCCAAATATTTTAATAGTGTTGATATCAGACCAATTAATCTGTAAAAATAAATAATTCAGCCAATGAAATTCAATTTTAACATTAGTAACTACTAACTTTGATTTCCTTTTCCAATCTTTAAACCAAATAAAAATAATGTATATAAATGGAGGTAGAAGTAATCCAACAAAAGTTAAACTAAAAGTCAAGCTAAGGTTAATAGGAGGAATATAAATAAATAATATAAAGAAACTTAATCCAGGTAATACTAGCACTAAAGCATAAATAATAAACTTATACCATTTTTGCGAACTACTGACTTTAAAAATTTCTTTTAATTCTTTATTTTTTTCCATAGATCGTGTTGTTAAAGATGATATTGTTTTTAAATATAATAAGAAGTTATCTTCTTCCAGAAGGAAAAACAATTAAACATAAATTAGATGTAGGTTTAAGAAGACAACAATAAAGATGACAAAAACTATACTAAGTGGGCGAAAATGGCAGTTTTAGAAATCGGAATTAACTTAGGTACAAAAAAGCTACTTGAAATCAGATATTATTCTTCAACTGACAACGTGTTAGATCCAAAAATCCGTGCTTTATTTCTAAATGGATTGGAAGATTTTATAAATGAAGTATTTGGAGATGAGATCAACGTTATATCTCTCTCAAATTTTGAAATTATTTGTTATTATAAAATGGTACAATTCTCAATTAAAGATACAAATGAATTCCTACCATTATTAACCTTTGCTATAATTGAAAAAGGAACAGATCATGATTTTGTGAAACAACATTTAAAGAAGGTTTACTCTCTTTTTATTGAAAACTATGATCTCAATGAGATTTTTATGAATAAATCTAAATTTTTCAAGGATTTTGAACCTCAAATTACCGAAATTCTTGGAGATCTAAGATTTAAATTAGAAGATCGTATCAGAACCCTCTTTAAGGATTAGATGCTATCTGAGTTTACTATAGCTGATTTTCTTTTTCATAACATTCTAATTAAATTAATCATGAATTTTATCATAATTTAAATATCTAAATGAGTGAAAGAATGTGAGAATTGATTTTCATTGTCATCTTTTTCCGGCTATGGATACAAGTAAAATGGTAAAAGTGGGTTCAGTAATATTTGAAGGATATGGGTTTTATGAAAGAATGGTTAAGAAGATACAAAATATAAAATCCAGTGAAGCAAACAATATCATGGAAAAGACTATTTTTCATTTGAACAACGCAAATATCGATAAAGTTGTATTATTACCAGTAAACATGAAAGAAAATCAAGAAGTACAAAAGTGGGTAGAGTTCGCACCAGAAGTTTTCATTCCTTTTTATAACCCTCCTGAGAAATCAGATACTAATGTTAATGTTACCGATGTAATAAAAAAAGCCATTGTTGAGGAAGGTTATAAGGGATTTAAAATAATGCTTACGTTTCGGAAAAAAAAGTTGGATGATCAATTAATATATCCTGTTTTGGAGGCAGCTCATAAATATAAAATTCCTATTGTAATGCACTGTGGCTATCCCCCCCCAGGGACAAGAAGGAGTGTGCTCACATATTCAAATCCAATTTATATTGACAATTTTGCTAGTTCATATCCAAAAGCTAATATAATTATTACTCATATGGGGTATCCTTTCACGGATATTGCAATTGCATTAGCAGCTCAATATCCTAATGTATATTTAGATTTAAGTAATTTAGCTTATATGATGCCTTCTCGTTTAAAAGAGTTATTAATTCAAGCTAATGAAATTATAGGAGTACAAAAAATTCTTTTCGGTTCAGATGGAAATACTCCAGAAATGATAGAAATTGCTGTGGATTACTTCGATAATATAGATTTCCTTTCTAATGAGGAGATTGAGAAAATTTTAGGGCTAAATGGGGCTAAATTATTGGGTTTATGAATTAAATAATTTCAAAGATTTATTCATACATAATTAAATGAGTGATTTGGAAAAATGAAATTTATCGATTTATCAATACCATTAATTAATCCTAATGAACTATTGTTTGATCCAGGAGGTACAGAGTTAAAAATTGAATATAATGATCATACAATAGGAGCTAAACAGATGGGACGTATCTTTAATTTAACACCAGAAAAGCATTTACCTATTGGAACAGGTTGGGCAACAGAGAGAATAATAGTGAGTACTCATAATGGTACCCACATGGATGCCCCATGGCATTTTGCTTCTATCCAAGATAAAGAAATTGGCCAGAGAAAAGCAATGACAATAGATGAGATTCCTCTCGAATGGTGTATTGGTCCTCTTATTGTTCTTGATTGTACTAATTATGAGGATGGGTATGTCTTAACTCCTGAAGATGTCAACCAAAAATTAGAGGATATTAATTACAAACTTTCAGGAGGAGAAATTTTATGCATTCATACCACCGCCCCTAGGTATTATGGCACCAAAGAATTTGTCCATCATGGAGTCGGAGTTGGAAAAAAGGCTACTATCCATATAATAAAGCAAGGAGTTCATATAGTTGGTACGGATTCTTGGTCCTGGGATGCTCCATTTTCTATCACTGCTCAGAAATGGGAAAAAACTAAAGATCCATCTATTATCTGGGAAGGCCATTTTGCGGGTATTGAAAGAGGATATTTTCAAATGGAAAAGCTTGCCAATTTAGATAAGGTTCCTCCTGTTGGTGCCACAATTTATTGTTTTCCAATAAAAATAGCCAGAGCTAGCGCAGGTTGGGTTCGTGCTGTTGCTACTCTTCCAGAGTAAAATAAAAAAAATTTAAAAAAAAAACAATAGCCGTTTTTAATCTTCTTCAAATATGCTTTCAACTAATTTGTTATTTTCGTCATCCTTAAAATGAACCAGTGCTCCCGTCCAATCTCTCAATACTTCTCCGTATTTTTGTTCAAATTTTTGTACAAATTCTTTCAAAGGAGCTCTCACTTCTGAACTTTCAGTGCCTTTTATGAATAAAGCACCAAAAATTTTACTACCATACTCTAAGAGGATTGTTATATCCCCGTGGTCAATTTTTTTCAAAACTTCTGTCGACTTTGTCATTTCTTTAACAAATGAAGTAATTGCAGAGAACATACCCGATACAAGGCCAGGATCTTGAATTTCATCACTTCGAAAAGCATAATTAAAGACACCTCTTCCATCATCATAAATAATATAAAGTCCTTGCTTTTCGACTTGTTCAAACTTATAGGAATATTCCGGTTTCCATATTTCTATTGCTCTATTTCTATAGAGATACTTAAGTGTAAAGTAAAATCTCCTCTTCTCATTGTTATCATCAGGTTTAATTTTATTTAAAAACTGATCCGTTTCCATAGATTTTAGCAAGTCAAGAATTTCTTCCCTCTCATTTTCGGTATCATACCCAACAGCCTCTTCCTTTCGAGATATCAGATAGGATGTCTTACCTTGAATATAATCATTGTAACTCGGAAATTCACTAATAGTCGAAAAAACAATCTTTTCCACAAAATCTTCTTCTAATTTTATATTCTTACTCTTAAACTCTTTACCGACATAATGAATTAGTAAACTCCAAATTATAACATTAAAAATATATCTTGAAAATAGATAAGGTATTGAAAGAATATATGTTACCCCAACTAATTCTGCGTCAAAAATAGCAGATCTTAGAATAAAAAAATCAAAACCAAAAACTGAGGTAAAACTGGTTTGACCTGTTATCCAAAATTCATCTGTTTGACCCATAACCCAATTTACTATATCTCCACTTACAAAAACAGAAATTAAAACTAAAATGGGCAAATATATGTAAAATCCGAGTCTGATATTTGTAATATATTTCAACCCACGAGAGATGATGAATCCAATAACCAAAGTTGATACAAGAATATTTGCAAAACCTAAAATTACTAATATTTCAAAATTAATGGAATTCACCAAAGTAGGATTGGGAGTTGGGGATATGAAATTCGCTGAATCAATGATTGCTTTATCACTTAACTGTGGAATTATTAGCCCTCCTATCAATAAATAGTATAAAAAGTAAGCTGCAATAGCAATTGCGCCATATAAGGCAACATAAGTTTTGTTATTACTCTCCACAGATTTTTCTCGTTTTTGCCTATTTCTCCACCAATCAATTAATTTAATAAAAATTAATATTGAAATTGGCTCAAAAACTTTCAGAAATAATATAAAGATTACTGAAGCCATGATGAAATACGCAAAAAAGTAAATAATAACCGGTAAAGTGTCAAGTGAATTGCTACTGATATTGTCAGCAACGAAAAGAAGAAGCGATATTATTGATATTGGCACGCCTACAGTATATAAACTTTTGTAGGTCTGTTCCCTGACGCGTTCTCCAAAAAATTTCCCTTTTAAGGAGATTTGAGAGCTGAAAAGTAATTCGATACTAAAAATGAACGTAGCAATATAGACAAATAAGATTTCTAAAAACCACCCAAGTGAGCTTTGTAAAGATGCCTCAGTTCCCGAAATTTTGATGATAACTTGTAAAAGATATAATGAAACAGGTAATAGAACAATTAGTAATTTTAAAATTTCCTTTTCTCTTTTCCAATCGTTTCTGATTAATCCTTCTCGAATTCGTTTTGAAGGGCTTTCTGAAACCTGATATGCAATAAGGTTTAAGTTATTTTGAATTGTACCTTCTTCCTTTCTTAAACGATTCCATACAATTATCATCGATATAAAGGGTGAAATGAAAAAGATGAATGGTAATGTGGCGAAAGGATATGAAGCGAAAGATGTTAATAGTGCCGTAAAATGTGATATAATATACCCAATTCCTAAAGCCAGATCACCTTCTTCTCCAGATTGCAATTCTAATTCTATTGGGGTATCACGTACCTGAAAAATAATTGGTAACACCCAATAAATTAGATAAAATATCAAGATTCCTGCGTAAATCCGCAAATACAGGTTCGAAAGAGCTTTTTTTTTAATAAAGAAGTAAGGGAGAAATAAAATTGCAATAGGGATTGAATTAATTATTGTCGTTAAAAGAATATCTATAAAGGCCATAATTATCGTAACTATTTTTTTTTATTATTTTGAATTTATTTAAAATCAATGTATGTAAATTTAATTATAATAATTTAGGTATTTTTCAGATATTTAATTTGTAGTATGCCAGCAATTAATAAAATTGGATTAATAATTGATGAAGATTTTTCTTCAAAAAACATCCCACCTTACCCGCATCCTACTTTTCTTTCATATGAAACCCCTCTTCGTATACAGTCAATTTTGGATTTACTTGAAATAAATAGAATTTTTGTAAATGAAAGAATTACTAAAATAAAGCCTGCCTTCATAGACGAAGTAGTGTTAAATTTAGCACATACAACCTATCATATTGAGTCTATTAAGAATTTTTCAAATAGGGGCTATGGAATACTTGGGGATGAGGTCTTTATTACTGAAGATACATACGAACTAGCAAAAAAAGCAGTAGGGGGAGCAATACAGGCAATTAAAAGTATCTTGGATTCTGATGTTAATCAATCTTTTGCATTGATTAGACCTCCTGGCCATCATGCTTTGCAAGAAAAGCCTTCAGGTCTTTGTATTTTTAATAATATTGCTAATGCGATAATGTATTTGAGGAAAAAAATCAATTATAATGAGAAGATCGCCATAATAGATATTGATGCTCATTTTGGGGATGGATTAGTACAATATTTCTATAATGATCCAAGTGTTCTTTATTTCTCTGTTCACGAATTTGATTTTGTTGAAGGTGATTTAGGATTTATTGATGAATTAGGGGAAGGAGAGGGCCTTGGTACGAGTGTCAATTTTCCTATGCCTTTAGGGATTTCGGATGTTGAGTTCTTAGAATTTATGGATGTATTAGAGCCTATATTAAATGAATTCAATCCCGATTTAATAATAATTGCTGCTGGGTTTGACATGTATTTTTCTGATCCTATAGGGAATGCTTTTTTAACTTCAGATTCCTATTATAGATTTACTCAAAAAATATTGAAAATTTCTGAAAACATTTGTGAAAGCAAATTAGGGTTCATTCTAGAAGGGGGATATAGCTTAATTGGTCTTCCACAGTGTGTTTACGCGGTTATACAAGCTCTTTTAGGAGAAGAATATGAAGCCCCCAATTTTGAGAAGTTTCATCTTTCGAGTGAAACCAAGATTGATGAAGTGAGAAAAATTAAAATTTCGTTAAAAAAATTGCTAGCAAATTACTGGAGTTGCTTCAAATAATAAAAAATTAGTAGAATTTAAACCAGATTTTCAAGCTTCTTAGCATAATCTTGAACGTTAAAGAGAGCATCTCTTGGGCCTACTTGGGGGTTAATATATGCAATTATTGCTCCAGTCCCACCAATAGGAATTGGGCAAATAATAATATGACCCTTTCCGGTAATACTTGTACCAATTTTTCGTTCTTCCGTATTTTCTACAATCATATATTTAATACCTAGAATAGTCAAGCTAGAAATTCCCTTTTGGCCCAATTCTAACTTAAGGTTCAGCATTTCATTTATTAAAGCAAGATCGTTCGTAAGATCCCAGTTTGCAGTTTGTGTAATCAACTCTCCAGCTCTGCTAATAATTCCTATTCCAAAAATGTTTTGTTCCTCGTTTAATAAGTCATCAATAATACTTTCTATTTCAGACATGATACCCAAATATTTATTATTAAATTGTTATAAATAAAATAAATACTAACAATTATAAATTTAAACATAAACAAAAAACTAATTCAAATAAAAAACGGTGAAAATGATTGGCATTTAGAATGTGGAGAAAAGCTATTTTACTCTCTTTACGTGAAAAAAAAGTATTTACAGTTTTTACACTAATTTATACAACGTTGATATTTTTAACGTCTTTTTTCATAAACCTAGGATTTCAAGGTGATTTGGGAGAATTGGCTATTCCACTTATATTGATATTTTTTGGAACATCTTTATTTCTTTCTTTACTCTACGCATGGATTTTAGTATCAAGAAAGAGACGTGTTTGGGCAACGTTCAAATGTATCGGGTATACAAATAAAAATATATTAGTTTTAGTTTCAGGAATGATATTTTTTACAACTCTAGTTGGTTTCTTTATTGTAATTGAAGTTTTATTCCATTTCGCTGCAGCTATTGCGTATCTTAATCAAACGGATTTAGATTTGACTCTTACCATATTAGTTGATTTAGGTCCTGTCATCTTTACAAGTGTTATTTTTATTGTGGTTCAATTATTTGCTTTCTACTTAGCGTATAGAAAAGTCCTTAAAGTGAGACCAATTATTGCATTAAAAAAAGTAGGTGAGTGAGGAGAAAAAGCATGTCAGCAGATAAAGATGTAATGATTGAAGCGATTGATGTTAATAAAGAGTATAGGAGAGCAGGTGCAATTATTCGAGCTTTAGCAGATGTTAATTTGAAAATAAAATCTGGTGAATTCGTTGTTGTTCAAGGGCCAACTGGTTGTGGAAAATCTACCCTTCTTAATGTTCTCTCAGGATTAGATTTACCTGATTCAGGAAGGATAATATTTGATGGGGAGAATATCGCAAGAGCAACTGAAGATAGATTAAGCAAACTTAGACGTCATAAAATCGGTTTTGTGTTTCAGGATTTTAATTTGGTAAATTCTTTAACAGCGATTGAAAATGTGGAGGCCGTTTTATGGCCCACAGTGCTACGTCAAAAAGAAATTGAAAATAGAGCAATTACTGCCTTAAGGGATGTTGATTTACTTGATCGTAAAGACCATTATCCGTCCCAAATGTCTGGTGGTGAGAAACAGAGGTGTGGTATTGCTCGAGCAATTATTCATAGACCACGAGTCATTTTAGCGGATGAGGCTACTGGTAATTTAGATCCTGAAAGTGAAAAACAGACGATGGCCCTAATAAAGAAAATCAATAAAGAAATGGAAACGACTATTATTTTTGTTACCCATAGAGATTTATCTCAGTACGGATCAAAAACAATACGAATGGATAAGGGAAGAATAACGAAAATTCAATAATTTAATTTTTAAATAATTATTTTATCTCATTTTTTTTGTAATAAGGGATTTTATTTGAATAAGATATAACAAATGATTTCAATTTCTCTTGTTATATCTAACCTCAGACCTTAAAGATACCTTTTTAGCAAATAGTTATGAAAACATAAATATAAATATAAATAAGATCTGAGTTATGATCAAATTACTTAAATTTTTAAATTGTTTAAAAATATAAAAGTAGAACAAGGGGATATGAATGGGTTTTAAGCGTGTGTTTTGGTCAGGTGTAGTTGGAATGATAGTTCTAATTCCAATGTCTTGGATTTCTTTTAGGTTTTTAAATTTAACTGAGGGTTTAACAGGGGGTTTGTTAGAGAACATCGATGATGCATTAAGTATTATTACAGTTCCTGTAATAGAAATTATTGCAGGAGCATTTATTGGTCTTGCCCTTGTACTCTTATTCCCGATTCATTGGTGTATATATTATCGCCCAGAGGATATTGGATTAGTAATAGCCGTCACAGTTCCCTGGATTCTATGCTGCGTTATTGCGAGTGGATTATTTGCTCACTCTCCTCGAGGAGGGATCCATACCAGTTTAGCAATAGGAATTGGCTACGCTATAATTCTTACAGTTGGCTATATCGTCTTAGTAGTAGCTTTACCGATGGGATCTGCAATATTGGATGGACTATTATTAGGGTTAACAGATTTACCCTACCTTGTCG
>JAGXNO010000052.1 GCA_019894975.1 Promethearchaeota archaeon
AAAGTGAAGATTAGAAAGATCATAACTCTTGTTGATGTTGGAAATGATTGAGATTTAGAATCCCAATGTCCCATAAAAACTACTTTACATTTAGAGTTCTTGCTTTCCAACTCAGCCCAAATATTTTCTGTTTCATAGTTTTTATTCGTATTTGTGCTTAACTTCATTTTTGTAGAAGTAGCAGTCTTAAGGGCTTTAAAGGAAAAGAAGAGTGCTAGGGCAATAAGTCCTAAAGTTATAAAAGGATTCACGTAGAGTGATAATCCTAATAATATCAAACCCGTTCCTAATATTAGAAAGATATACCTTGAGTAAATAAAATTATGAAAAGATGTATTGAATTTTTGGCGCTTAATGGATTCATATCCAGCTCTTTTAAATTCATAAATCACAATTTCAATTGCTTTCTTTTCTCCCTCAGAGCCAATAAGTCGAGGGAATGCCAGCTTTTCTGTGATTCTATATGCGTTATCCACATTAATCAATTTATCGAACCCTTTTTTCTTATTAGAAAGACACTTTACTTGATTTTCATTTACAACTAACTTAGGAATCATAATCCTTTATCATTTATAAAATATTTAAACCACCCGTTTGGAAGCAGATTTTTCACTCTTTCGACACATTCTTAGGGAATTATAAAGGATCCTATTTTAAATGAGATAGCCAGACTTTGATTATTCTGATAACTCCTCTGCTTTATTCATATAATCTGGTTTAAAATGTGTTTTCAATAAATTAGAATTCCCTGTGGATATAAGATTTCCATTCATATCATATATTTCAACAGTTGCATGAATTATATTGCGTCCATCTCTTATCATCCTCCCAATTACTCGAACTTCATCCCCAACTTTCACTTTTCCTAAATAATCCACGTGAAAATCAATGCTAATCGGGAATCCTTCAAACCCCAAAGTTGCAGTCATCATCCCAATAGTGTCATCCATTAATGCACATTGCATTCCCCCATGTAATAATCCCGTTGGGTTAGCCATCTCTGGCCTTATTTCGAATATTAATTCGATTTCACCATATTTCGCCTTGTTTATCTTCCCATTTAACCATTTTGTAAATGGAGGGACTGGAAAAGCATTTAAATTCTTCCCTTTAAAGGTATTAAATAAATTAATCATATTTTCTGAACGCTTTTTATTCTGCTGCATGAGATTCATTGATGTTTAAACAAGCATAATTATAATTTAGATAAAATAATGAGAGGTATTATATAATTGTTAATAGCAATTTTATTATCATTCTTATAGAAATAGCTTGTGGTTAAAAAATATAAAGAAATAAAAAAAAAGAAATTAGATTTTATATTAAAACGGATTAGTACTTTAGAAATGCCATTTGAATTTAGGTTTATCAACAATAAACTCATACCCAGCAGCAAAGGTGTGCTCAAATCCTGGTTGGTTAGCAACTACCATTATAGTATAGGAGTGAATTCTCTTACAGTTGAGCAAGATAAATAAATCCTTGCCTTCTTCTGTTTCTTCTCTAACCCACATTTTGTCCATATGGTAGCGTGTTTTTCTTAAATCACCATGTCTGTCGTAATATTCAAAGACGTCAACCATTGTAACATCAAAGTCATTTGGAATTACAATATTATTTCTGTGCCATCCTCCAGTCGCGGTCCAACCAGCAGTGTCAGTTTCAACATCATCTAAAAAGCTAAGTTCAGGTATTTCGATATCATCAAGGTACATTCCTGCTTCAAGAGTATAAGGGTCAGTCCAATAAACGAAATTTAATTCAATTTGATGACCTGCGAATGCAGATAGATCCATAGATTCTTGATACCAGCCATAGCTTGAACCAGTAAAGCAATTCCATCTTCCTAAATCGAAATATTCATATGGATCAGGACCTACTAAATTACTAGGATTGTCAATACCATAATTATATCCGATAGAAGTAGCTGTACCTAGACCTGCTAATGTGAACCACTCATCTGTAGTAAGATCGTGAACTTCTACATAACCAAAGTCCCAATCTTCTTCAATTTCAAAGTAATTCATGAATTCTAATGTTGCTCCACCTACAGGTATATCAAAAGTTTGACCTAATGTAAAGTAAGACCATTGTTCTCCACCAGAGTACCATTTATAATCACCACTTACTGCTACAACCCCACTAACATCGTCACCATCAAATTCTGCTTTAAGAAGTATTGAATCTTCTGAGTGGAATTCAACATAGTTAGGAGTATATGGTAAAGTAGCCCCGTTTGGATAAGCATATCCCGCATTAGGATATTCCTCTACATATATATCAAACCAAGGATACCAAGAGTTCCAAAGATACACCATCATAGGGATAGTATATCCATCTGAATCTGCTGGGAAATCGATACCATAATAACCATATCTTCCACCACTAAAAGAAGTATCATCGAGATAATTTGCGATTGACCAGTCTTGGAATATTTGATCAAACGACCTACATACTCCTTGTTTTGCAATAGCATTCGACCATCCTTCTATTCCATTAGCAGGATCGTTAACAAGATCCCATATTATAGAAGATCCACCATAGTGTTCATACATATAGAAGGTCCATAGGAAGACTACTCCGTAATCAGCCAATTCACTTCCCCAGAGCACTAATGATGTATCCCAGTAATAAACGAAATACTCACCTATGTGTCCATACGGAGCACCGTATCCAGATAACCATTCAGCTAAAGTCGAGCAACCTTCATTTACCCAGGATAATTCATCCCCATCCATATCATGATGAATAAGATGCTGAAATTCGTGAGCAAATGTACCCTCATACTCGAATGATCTTGGATCTAAACCATATGAAAGAGGATCTTCTCGAAAACCTTGTCTCCTCCACCATTGATAAGTATCCATGTGGAAAATATTAGCATCATTATAATCGCTTGCAAAAGACCAGAAGTATCCTGCTATAAACCAACCAGCACCAATAGGATCGTAATAGAGTCCATCTCTAATATTAAATATTAAGATTTGAATCTTATAATCGTCTAATGGACCAGGTCGATCAGCATACATGCCAAAATTGTCTGTAACGGTTTCATATATATTGTTCTCAAATTCACTCATTACATTCATTAAATCTTGGCCTGTTATCCAATCCATATAACCGGGTGGCATATAGTAGCCATCATTATCAGGATCAGGAGCACCCCACTCAGTTGCATTAGCTCCTACTGAGCTCCATGGGTAAGCAAAATACCAGGTATCATCTTCGAAACCTGCACCTCCAGGATCATAATAATCTTGAAATCCGCCATCCCAAACATCACCCCATTGTCCAATCCATATATTGGCATGTTCATCACTTAGAACGCACTCAAAATCAAGCCATTCCCAGCCACCTGTCCAGTCATTAATGACGGGAACCGTCCAGGCATTACCCTTATCTGGTTCCACATCTGTGATTAATGACATTCCCTGAAAGCGATCTGTTCCATCAATTCCAACAAGATCTCCATCGTTCATTTGGGCTAAAAATTCTTCTTGAGTTGGTGTATCAGATTCGGTTGTACCTTGTACACTGAAAATAAGTGGAACAGTAGTAACATTTATAAAGACGAAGACTACTAGTAGTACGAAAATTTGTTTTTTTCTCATTTTTTTATCAACTCATTTTTTTTTTAGAAAATTTGTTTTTTTTGTTCTTTAAAATTCATTAGTTTCCGCGGAAAAAATGAAATATTTCGAACATCGATAAGCAGTCTTGAAACTTAAAAACTTTTTCAAGGCTTTCGGTGAATGAAATATTTGAAGCTTTATTATTTAAAATTTTCCATTTTTTCTTATAACAAAAATGAGAAAAGGTGGGCGGGTTATCCCATCGTATATAAACTTTATGTTGACTCTTCTCTGACGGGATGAAATCTGAAAAATTTAATTATCTACACTATTTCAATATATAATGACAGGACCTAAACATTCTGAATTGAATGTTAAAGATGTTTCGTTTATTAATGATATTAAAAATCTTGCTGTGATAGGCCCCTCAAAAAAAAGAGATTATTATTTCTTTAAGAATCATGCTATTGATTTTAAGGGCAATGCATATGCTGTACACCCAACCGTAAAAGAAATTTCTGGTTTTGATCGAAATAAAATTGTTCCTTCTTTAAAGGATATCAAGGAGGATATTGATTATGCCTGGATTTCATTACCTGCTTCTCAAGTTCTAAATGTAATAGATGAGTGCATAGATAAAGGGGTTAAACTTGTAACAATCTTTAGTTCTGATTTTTCTGATTCTGGAACAGAGAAGGGGTTGATATTAGAACAGCTTTTAGTAAAAAGAGCTCAAAATAAAGTTAGAATTTTAGGTCCAAATGGAATGGGTTTATATTATCCCAAACTTGGGATTTGCTGGCGCTCAAACTTCCCAACAACGGCAGGAAATATTGGATTTATTGCACAATCAGGTGGGATGTGTAATATTGCTATATATGGTGCTAGTTCATTCGGAATTAAATTTTCAAAAGTTTTTTCCTTTGGGAATGGGGCAGATTTAGATCTTGTGGATTTACTCTATTTCTTAAGTGAGGACCCAGAAACGGATATAATTCTATGTTATTTAGAAGGTATTAAAGAAGGAAGAATTGATGATTTAAGAAAAGTTCTTGAGCACAATAAAAAACCAGTTATATGCCTTAAAGGAGGTCAATCAAAAAGCGGTTCAATTGCAGCAAAAACACATACAGCTTCTATATCGGGGAATAATAAGTTATGGAACGCATTCTTCAAACAGTATAACGTTATTCAAGTCGATTCACTAGAACAATTATTACATACGGCTCATATACTCGATTGTTATAAAGCCTTTGAAATTAATAACTTGGCTGTTGCAAGTATTAGTGGAGGGTATGGGGTAGTATTAGTGGATCTTCTTGCAAAAAATGGATTTAATATTCCTCAATTCAGTTCTGATATCCAGAAACAATTAAACTCAAGATTTATTCTGCCAGGAACAAGCCCAAAAAATCCCCTAGATTTAGCAGCGCACTTCTTTTTTGAAAATTTCATTTATGACGTCTTAAATATTGCTCTATCAGATATTAATATAGATGGATTAGTTTTAGATATGCCAAGTTTTTATTTAACACCTGTTTTTACCCGATCAAGATACAATACATCTTTTGAATCTATTATGATCGAAAGTTTAAGTTTAGGCCATAAATATAATAAACCAGTAATTCCAATAATTCAGCGATTGAATCGTCCGGATGATAGAGAAAGAGTTCGTAATATTTTAATTGAAAAGAAAGTTCCAGTATTTGGGGTTCCTGATGAATTTATACCAATTCTACGAAAAATTTCAGAATATAAAAAAAAACTAAAGAAAAAATCTAAAAATGTTTAATCTTGCTTTTTAGTTCCATAATCTCCCCACTTACCATCTCGATCATTAAGAGCCTTTTTTAACCCTTCAGTATACATTTGTTTAGTAAATTCATTATTTGTTTTCATATACACGCCAAGTGAGTGGATAAAATGTCCTGCACGGATTGCGGTTCGAGCCCCCATTACTTCCATAGCTTGATGTACGCTCTTCTTATTCATAACTTGTAAATCAGGGGGAATGTTAGAAACGCTTCTCGCCATTTCTAGTACTTTTTCCTCTAATTCTTCAGGTTTATAAGATCTATTAGCGAAACCCACGCGGGCTGCTTCCTTTCCACTCATAGCTGCCCCCGTCAACATAAACTCCATAGCGGCTCTCATACCCATAAGCCATACAGGAAATTGAAAATCGGGTGTCATCAGTGATCGGACCGCAGGATATCCAATTTGAGCATCATCTGCAACATACACTAAATCACATGCAGATGCTAATTCAGTACCTCCAGCTAAGCAGTATCCATGAATTTGTGCTATAATGGGTTTAGCCATGTCCCACATCTTAAACCAACCTTCAGTAAGATGCCGAGGCCATGATAAATCTCCAACTCCTATCTCAGGAGAAGTAAACCATGGTCGATTAATTCTGAGATCTTTACCGAGATCATAACCTGCAGAAAAACATGTACCAGCTCCTCGAATAATTGTTACTCTAATATCTTTATTAAGCTCAGCATTTTCAAGTGCTTTAAAGACTTCTCCTCTTAATTCATTGCTTAAAGCATTACGCTTTTCAGGTCTATTTAAGGTAATTCGGTTTATATACTTATCTGGTTGATCAACTATAATATAATCATAATTTTCCATAATATCATCTTCTGTTTTTAATAGTTAGATTATTACTTAGGAAAAAGAATAGAACATTAAAACCATTTTGATCATTAATGATTTAAGGAGAAGTTTTCTAACGTAGAAGATATAAGAAAGAAATAATTATTTTAAAGCTATTTTGCTTACTCGAGAGACAATATCAGCAAACTTTTTTCCTTCTGCTGCAGAAATCCATTCGATTATAAACCTTTCGTCAGAGATATCATTTTTTTTCATCCAACTTCTAATTCTTTTTTCTCGCTTGATAGCAAAATCATTTCCAGAAATGTAATGGCAATCTTGTGGATGGCATCCAGTCAACATAACAGCTCCAGCTCCACGGGTAAAACAATGTTTAATAAAAGAAATGTCTACACGTCCTGAACACATGGTTCTAACAATTCTCGTATTAGTTGGATACTGGATTCGACTTGTTCCTGCCAAATCTGCCCCTGCATAGGAACACCAATTACAAGCAAAAATCAATACTTTTTCTGATGCATCTTCACGAAGAGCTATATCAATTTGCCTGAGAATCATGGAATCTGTAAAATTGGTCATGGTGATAGCATCAGTAGGACAATCTGCCGCACAAGTTCCACAACCTTTACATAACACAGGAATAATTCGAGCAGGTGTTTTATTTTCTCGATCAACACTAATAGCTCCGTAAGGACAACGAGAAACACAAGTACCGCAACTATTACATTTTTCTGTATCCACAAAGGCATATAAAGGTTCTACGTGGAATTCATCTTTTGAGATCAAATTACCACAACGCCCTGCTGCGGCACTGGCTTGCGTAACAGTTTCCCTAATATCCTTTGGTGATTCTGCACCTCCAGCAATAAAAATTCCATCAGTTGGAGTATCTACTGGTCGAAGTTTTGGATGTGCTTCAATATAAAAACCTTTTGGATCCTTTGCAATCGGAAACGGGATATCTGCTGATGATCCTTCTACTCCAATAGAAAGAACCACTAAATCAAATTCCTCAGAAAGCATTGCTCCTGCGCTTATATTTTCAACATTAATAATAAGATTATTATTGACGGGATTTTCTTTAATCTGACCTGGACGCCCACGTATATATAAAACACCTTCCTCTCTTGATCGAGCATAAAGCTCTTCAAATCCCTTTCCAAAAGCCCTAATATCGATAAAGAAAATTGTAACCTCCACATCAGGCCAGTGTTCTTTAATTAAAAGGCTGTCCTTTATACTTTCCATACAGCAGAAATTAGAACAGTATGGATTAAATCTCTTATCACGTGATCCTACACAATTAATAAAAGCAACTTTATTAGGTTTTTTAAGATCACTAGGACGTACAAGTTCTCCATTTGTTGGTCCTGCAGCATTAATTAACCTTTCAAACTCAAATGTTGTTATAACATTAGTATAATTACCCCATCCATATTCTGGGAGATTTGAAGCATCGAAAAGTTCAAAACCTACAGCAATAATAATTGCACCTACTTTATAATTATAAGTTTTTACGGAATCTTCATAATTGATAGCTTCTTTTTCACATTCAGGAACACATTTTCCACAGTTCAGAGGAGAAAGACCTAAACAGCTCTGATCATCAATGATATAACTAGCTGGTACTGCTTGTGGATATGGGATATAGATTGCTTTTCTCCAACCTAAATTTCCAGAATATACATCAATGACGTTTTCAGGGCAGACTGCGACACAATCTCCGCATGCAGTACAGAGACTTTCATCCACATACCGTGGAGATTTTTCTATTGTTATTTCAAAATTACCAATATATCCAGATATGCTTGTAACTTCAGCACAGGAAATTAAATTAATATTTTCATGATTTCCTACATCGGCCATTTTGGGGCCTAATATGCAGATTGAGCAGTCCATTGTTGGAAAAGTTTTATCGATGAGTGCCATCTTTCCTCCAATAGTAGGTGCTTTTTCGACGAGAATAACTTCATGATCATCAGCTAAATCTAATGCAGCTTGAATTCCTGCTATGCCCCCTCCAATGATTAGGACTCTGGGTGTAATCGGAACGACGATATCATCAATTGCTTCTAATAACTCAGCTTTCGCGATTGCCATTTCAAGAATTTCTTTCGCTTTTTTGGATGCTTCTTCCTTCTCTGAAAGATGCACCCAACTGCATTGTTCTCGGATATTAGCCACTTCTACTAACGAAGGATTTATTCCAGTACGTCTTAAAATTTTCTTCCAGGTTGGTCCATGTAATCTTGGTGAGCATGCTGCTACTACTATCTTCTCTATACCTTGTTCTTTAATTGCAGTTTCGATTTCTACTTGCCCGGGATCAGAACAAGTATAGGTATTAACTTGTACTAACTTGACTCTTGAATCTCCTTCGATTTCTTTAGCTAATTCATCAATATCTACGGTTCCATGAATATTTTTTCCACATTTACATAGGAATACCCCAATATTAGGTTCCGTTTTGGGCTTTTCAACACTTTCAGTCATATTTTCATTCACTATCTGTAATTCAACTTAATTATTTCTTATTTTGAGCTTTGATTCGAACTTGTTCTATTTTTTTGCTATATCCTTCCCGTTCCTCTTCAACAAATTCCCCACATATTATAATTCCTTTCTTGAAATCGAAAGTTGCTTGATGAGGTGGCCAATCTACTTTAATCCTAACTTGTTTTTTTATCCACTCTAGTATCTCTACAGCGTCACCTAATTTATTTTTAGAACCATATTGAACAAAACAAGGAGCAATTACTTCTATAAAACTGAAACCCTCATTGTCTATGCATTTGAAGATACTTTTTTGTAATCTAAGGGTGTCATATCCAGGCCATCGAGCTACATATGTTGCTCCTGCTGCCGCTGCTAGACTTACTAAATTGAAGGGTGGTTCTACATTCCCATATGGTGTTGTTTGAGTTATGTCGCCTATCTGGCTAGTAGGAGCTACTTGTCCTCCAGTCATGCCATAAATATTGTTATTTACACAGAGAACGGTTATCTCTACATTTCTTCTAGCAGCATGAATGAAATGATTCCCTCCTATAGCAAAAAGATCTCCATCTCCCGATAGAACTATAACTTTTAATTTGGGGTTTGCTAATTTTAGCCCCGTTGCAAAAGGTATAGCCCTTCCATGGGTAGTATGGAAAGCAGGTGCTTTAAAGCATCCACTAGATCGCCCAGTACATCCTATACCTGATACAATGGCAAAATCCTTAGATGTGAGCCCTCTTTCATGTAGACAGCTTGTAATTGAAGTTATAACTGTTCCAATTAAACACCCTGGACAAAAAATAAAGCGGTTTAAATTTAACATATCAATTAAGGGATGACTAAGTGCTTCAGGGGGATTTGATACTTGATCTGATGGATTCATATGTTAGACCTCCTTCATCAACTTCTCATAAATCAATTTAGGACTAAATGGAATGGTAGTGGGGATTGTAATACCTGAAACAGTAAACAAATGTCTAAATCTTTGGACTTCTCTGATAATCATTCCATTGTTCATCTCACTAACAATAACTTTTGAAACCCCCATTTTCCCAATTCTTTCCATTAGTTCATCAGGGAAAGGCCATAAACTTTTCAATCGAACAAGCCCCACTTTATAACCCTTTTGACGTGCTTGCTCAACTGCCTCTGGTACGCCTCTTGCATTAATACCATAAGCCAAGATAATGGTGTCAGCATCATCTAAATATTTTTCCTCCCAATCATTAATTTGAGGTCTTGCGATTTTAATTTTGTCACAAAGTCGTTTAATGAGAACTTCTGCTGCTTCTGGGGTCATTTGGGGATTACCCTCTATATCATGAGTTAATCCCGTAACGTAAAAAGAATATTCTGTTCCTGCTATTGCCATTCCTGGAACGAGATCATCATCAAAAGCTTCGAAAGGATTATATTTCTCAGGAGGAACTTGAGGTTTTTTACGCTCCACCAATTCAATATTTGAATGAATATGAACAATCTCCATCATTTGTCCTAAGATTCCATCTGAAGCTACAATTACAGGTAATCGATATTTCTCTGATAAATTAAATGCACGTATGGTTAAATCATACATTTCCTGAACTGTGGAAGGGGCTAATACAATTATTTCATAATCTCCATGAGAGGAGTATCTCGTTTGGTATACATCAGATTGAGAGGCATTTGTAGGCTGTCCTGTACTAGGCCCTCCTCTCATAATTGTGACAATAACCATGGGTGCTTCTAACATAATTCCCAAACCTATACTTTCAGCCATAAGTGAAAGACCTGGCCCTGAAGTGGCAGTCATAGCTTTCTTTCCTGCAAAAGAGGCTCCAAAACAACTTGTAATTGAAGCTAGCTCATCTTCCATTTGAACAAAAGTTCCATTTACCTGGGGAAGACGTCTTGACATATAAGCAGCAATTTCTGAAGATGGTGTTATAGGATACCCCGCAAAATATAAACATCCTGCTGTTATCGCACCTTCCGCACTTGCATTGTTACCAGTAGTAAGGATTCTTCTTTCTTCAAAGGATGCATTACTCATTATTTCCACCCTCCTTATTTTCTGTTTCTAAAATATATAATGAAACTGTTGGACATAACCTTTCACATTGCCCACATCCTGCACATTCTTCAGGTTTAACAACGATTGCATAGTGAAGCATGCGACTATTGAATTTATCTTCACTTATCTCGATTAAATCTTTTGGACAGAATGACAAACATAATTCACAACCATCACATCGTTCAGAATCAATAATAATTTCATATTTCTTCTCACGTGAGGGAGGTGGTAAAATTGGTGTGCGTTTAGATTTTAACATTTTTAAATCCTCTAGTATACATACACTTCAGATTACATTTTTTTCTCTTATGCTTTAAAATTGTAGGTTCTCTTTTAAATTTGCTTTTTCCAAGTATAAGTAACCCATTAAAAAGTGTACTATTCTTAGTAAACTGCCTTGTTGAGAGATTAAATGATCATTTTAGAAATTATCGTTGAAAAAAATACCTAATACTAAGATTTATCTATTAATTCTTGATAGAGAGCTTGACCAAGTTGATAACTTTGAATATTAATGTCTCTAAACCGTTTTGGCATATTATTTAAAACTTTATCGTAATATTCTTCTTTTAAATCAATATTTCCATTGTCTTTAAGAAATTGAGAAAGAAGTCCTAAGCAAAGAATATTCGCGCTCTTAGGTAATTTATTTTCATCAGCTCGTCTCGTAATTGGAACACGGTGAATTTTACCTTCTTGGATGATTTCTTCGGCGTTTGCGATTGTATGCTCATCGATAAATGAAGATGTTTTTTCGTATATACATTCAGCGGCACGTTCGAATCCTTTTTGATCTATAGCAATAAAAATATCAGCATCTTTATCGCAAAATGGATATGAGATAGGAGCAGAGCTTAAAATAACATCACAAAAAATAGGTCCCCCCCTAACGGATGGTGTATAATCCACTGTGAGTGTTGCATAATAATCAGCTTCCATCGCAACTCGGACCAATGTACTCCCAAGTGTTTTTATCCCCTGCCCACCGCGACCTGAAAATCGCATTCTTAATTTCATCGATATCTCAAATAATAGATTTAGCTTGATTTTTCTTATGATTAATAATTATAAGTAAGTTAACTAACCATTACATAAATAATTAAATAGAAAAAGACAAAAAATAATAAAACTATTATGGTTTTAAAATATCTGAGGAGACTGATATTCTCCAAATACTTCTCGCAGTACATCACTAATTTCTTGTGTAGTTGCATAAGATTTAACGGTTTCAATCATAATCGGCATAATATTTTCAGATGATTCAGCAACTCTTTTTAATTCCTCTAATTTTTGCCTTACGAGGTTTTCATTTCGGACTTCCTTTAAATTTTTTAGTGCTTCTTTGATTCGTGTCTCAGATTCCTTATCATATTTGAATGTATCTATTTTATATTCGTCATCAGTGCAAAATACATTTACTCCGATGACTTTATCACTTCCATCATCAATCCGCTTTTGTATTCTATAAGCATTATTAAGGATCTCTTTTTGGATGAAAGCATTTTCAATAGCAACAGGCATGCCTCCCATATTATCGATTTTATCAATATATTCCAATGCTTTTTCTTCTAATGTCTTAGTCAAATGTTCAACATAATACGATCCACCTAAGGGATCAACAACATCCGTAACTCCTGTTTCGAAAGCAAGTACCTGTTGGGTTCGTAATGAAAGTCTAGCTGAGTCTTCAGTGGGAAGAGATAGAGCCTCATCAGCCCCACAAGTATGAAGAGATTGAGTTCCTCCCAATATAGCTGCTAATGACTGAACTGTAGCTCTAATAATATTAACTTGAGGTTGTTGGGCTGTTAGTGTGCTCCCACAAGTATGAATGTGAAACCTTAACCTTAAAGAGTTAGGATTTTTAGCATTAAAGCGATTCTTCATAAGGTTCGCCCATATTCTTCTGGCAGCTCTTAATTTCGCGATCTCCTCAAAGAAATTATTATGAATTGTGAAAAAGAATGATAATCTAGGAGCAAAATCATCAATATCAACACCTCTCTTGAGAACCTCTTCAACATATGAAATTCCGTCAGCTAAAGTAAACGCTAATTCATGAACGGCATTACTCCCAGCATCGCGCATATGGTAACCGCATATACTGATTGCATTAAACCTAGGTAAATATTTAGAACAATATTCTATTACATCTGCGGTTAATCTTAAAGATGGCTTAGGAGGATAAATATATGCTCCTCTTGCAACATATTCTTTCAAAATATCATTTTGAAGCGTGCCGGTTAATCGTTCTTGCTTAACACCATTCTTTTCTCCAATCGCAATATACATTGCTAATATCATTGCTGTTGGTGCATTTATAGTCATACTGGTTGAAATTTTATCCAACTCTATATCTTTAAATACTTTTTCAAAATCCTTTAATGAATTAACAGTGACACCGATTCGGCCAACTTCACCCAGACAAATTTCTGAATCTGAATCCAAACCCATTTGAGTAGGAAGATCAAAAGCGATTGAAAGTCCTTTTTGTCCCTGCGATATTAGATACTTAAATCGTTCATTAGTTTTACTCGCGTCAGCAAAACCACTATATTGTCTCATAGACCAAATTCTTCCTCTGTACATGTTTGGATACACACCTCTAGTGAAAGGTGGTACCCCTGGGAATCCAAGGTCTTCTAGGTAATCAACATTTTCAACATCCTCTGGTCCATATACATGTTTTAGAGGAATTCCAGAAGGTGTTTCAAATTTTTCTTGTCTTTCACCTCTTCCCGTAAATTTAGATAACTCTTTTTCTTCCCATTCTAACCTTTTGGTTTTTATTTTTTCGAGTTCTTTATCAGATACCATTTTGATTTCTCCTCATTACATATTATGAAATTGGTTCAAAAACATAAGTATATATCTCCTTACCATCCAAATTATCGCATATTTTTGTGTATGTAGGTTTTAATTCCATTCCAATTTTTAAATTTTCTTGAGTCGTTATCTGACCTAGTGCTTTTACGCTATTTTCAAATTCAACAATCCCAAGTGCATATGAAGGATTTTCTCTAAACTCAGCAGGAGGTGCTTTTAAAATAGTAAATGTAAGTAGTTTACATATTCCTGAAGCAGTTATATCTTCAAATTTATCATTTTTACAATTTAAACATCTTAAGTGAGATTTGTGTTGTAAATACCCACATTTTTTGCATTTCACACTTGTAATCTTTTCCTCTCTTTCCAATGTTATCCCATCTTCTCAAGCAATTATTATTATAAAATATTTATTAATATTAATATACTCTCAATCGTTATTCTGTTTCGATAATTTTTTGTATTTATTATACAACATTTCACATTGTTCATTAAATGCTCTAAAAACGATTTGTTCGCTTTCTATTGAAGTTATGTAATACCTGGCAAAATTATATATCCTGGCAATTTCTCGAATATCTGAATTATAGAGAGTATCATCATAATCCAAATTTAATATATTCCCAAATAGAATTATTGGAATATCCCCACAATATTTTCTTATATCATCATTCCAATTTGAAACATTATTAAGGCTTTCAATTCCAACTTTGGTATCCTCAAGACTATATACAATGATTGCTGCTTTACTATTATTGAAAAAAGACGGGCGTAAGAAATGGAACTGGTTTTGGCCCGCGATGTCCCAAAATATTAATCTAACTTTATCGTCTCCAATTTTTTTATCAAACACAGAAAATTGTGCCCCAATTGTCTTAACATAGTCCTTTTCAAAAGATCCTGTTGTGAACTTCTTAAGAAGCGGGGTCTTTCCTACACCCCCATCTCCTATAACTGATACCTTGAAACGAAATTTTCTGCCTTCGTACACATTTTTCCTCTTAAGGTAATTTTTAATTCTTAAAAATTCGATAACCTAAAATCAATCCAACTATATTTAGGTTTACAGCACGAACTCTATTTAGAGTTCTAAGCTAACACGAAGTTAGTTAATATCGAATCTTAATATCCAATTAATAGACGATTAGAAATTTTATTGTATAAAGATCTCGGATATTAGAGATTCTAGAGCCGGTAAATCCTCTAATTTAACAACTCGACTTGTATTATAGTAAAAGTTTAAAGTCTTCCAAATTGAGGTGTTTTTTTTTATTTTTTCTGTAAATTGAGTCAACTTCTGCTTAGCGATATAGGTTTGTCCTTTGAATAAATAGCATATTGAAAACTTTTCAACAGTTTGCAGGAGGATCATATAGTCACCAAATTCCACTTTTGCTTATAACTCACTCTACTTAATAAAAATGTTTGAAATTAAAGATTCGAGAGAAGGTAGCTCTTCCAATTTAACTACACGGCTAGTGTTATAGAAAACATTCAGTGTATGCCATATCGATGTGTCTTTTTTAATATTTTCTGTAAACTGAGATAATTTTTGTTTGGCAATATTTGTTTGTCCCTTAAATAAATAACATATTGAGAATTGCTCTACAGTTCGCATAAGGATCATAAATTCACCAAATTTAATACGATCTAAACCTTTTGAAAATAGTTCTCCAATAAACGAATTGAAAGCCGCTAAAAAACCACCCATAAGATCTTCTTCAAATATATGATTTTTCTCAAATTGCTTGGAGAATAGAGGAAATCCACCCTGACCGATAATCAGGAGCAATACTGGGACCTCAGGAGTTATTAAAGGAGGATCGATAGTACTTTTTCCTTGCATACGATCTACTACCCCATTAAAGGCAGCTAATTTTATACGTTCTGACATAGGAGCATCCGTTTTTTTAAGAATGTCCCATTCATTCAAATGGTCTAATAAATTATCATGCTCGGATGAAATTTTTAAGGCTAATAAGGTAAGGCCCTGTAATTCTGCGATCCGTTGAGCTTGGGTTAATAATTGCTTTGCTTTATCAAAATCGATCTGAATTAGAGCTACCTTTGCTTGTAATAATTTAGTATCAGCTAACCAAGAATACGCATTTTGTTTTTCTGCAATTTCATAGATTTTATCAATTAAAGGCATTATTTCATCTAAAACTTCAATGTTGTTTGTGAATTTTAATTCTTCCAAGAAAAGTTCGCATAAGTTTACCAGTGCTAATTGATATAATACGGGGGTCTCAATTTCTTTTTCAGTGAATTTCTTTAGCAATAATTCGGCTTCTGTAAGATTTCGAATTCGACCACTATTTTTCATTACTAATGCCTTTGATATTAGGAAAACATTTTTAAAAACTGTACTTTCTGTGTGATTACTAAATTGCTCTAATTGTTTTAGATAAATTCTTGCTTGATCAATAGCATTATTATCTAGATTTGTTCGAATTAAATGAAAGAGCGAAGCTTGTATTCCATATGTTGAATTAGTTTTTTCAGAAAGTTCTAAACTAGACTTGAGATGTTTTACAGCAAGATCAAATTCTCCTTTTGCTCTGAAGGTTGTCGCAATTCCATAATTACTCATAATTAAATGTTCATCATATTTTTCTTTCTGGGCTAAATTAGCTTCTCTTTTACGATATTTTATAACTCTATCCAATTGACCTCTGTTTGAATAAACCATTGCTAAAAGATCGAATACTTCCAGTTTAGTAAGAACACTAATTTCATTGATCTTTAAACATTGTCTTCCTAATTTTAAAGCTTGATCAAAATCTCCTCTGACAAAATAGCTAGTTCCAACTAGATGTAAACTTTTAGCAATTCCAGATTGATTATTGAGTTCTTCTTGAATTTTTAAACTCTTTAATGCGTAGTCTAAACCTGAATGAGAGTCACTTTTATAAAGATGCAAGGTTCCTAAGTGATGGTAAATGTTAGACAGGTCGAGATTTCTATTTAAATTTTGTTGTATTAATAAACATTCTTTTGCTAATTCAAACGCTTCATTTATTTCACCTTTAGATCGATAAATTTCAGATTTTAGTAATAAAAGGATCGCTTGCTGTCTAGAATAATTAAAACTCGAATCATCTATAATTGATTTAAACATTCTTTCAGCATCTATGATAATACTTAAAGATTCTTCTCTATCACCTAAATATATTACATGAGCTTTGAGAATAAGAGCTTCAACAGATTCAAGGGCAAGGTCTAATTTTTGACTAAGTTGATAGGCAACTTCTCCAATTTTTATACCTTTTTTATATTGTCCTTTATAACAATATATTCTCCCTTCTAATATTAATCCCCAGAGCTTCTCCATCGAGTCTTGGTTTAAATTTATGGTCAAATTTGAAATTAAATCGATTGCATCATCAAATTTAGCTTGGTAAATTAACTCTTCAGCCTGAGAATATTCCTCTGGTTTTATAATAGACTCCATTTTTGAATGTTTTAATTAAATTTTGGTTTTCGCTAGATTTTAGTGATATTTTTAATCTATCTGAGACAAAAGAAGAATTATTAATTTAAAAGTTTATTTAACCAATCAGAAATCGTAAGGATTAATTGGTTTATACAACAAGTCTTTTATCACATAAAATACATTAATTAAATTAGCAGATTCGTTTGTTTTATGCAAATTTTTATACTTACAATATTCAGTTGATGATAAAGGATAAGGAGAATAACATTTTTGGCAAAATTTCTCTTGACTGCATTGAGAACAACCTCTTCTATTGATTACACTTTTTTTTATATTATTTATATTTCTTTTAATCTCAGAAAAAGGCATTCCAACTTTTCCTAATGGTTTTGAATTCCAACAAACCCGGATAGAATTATTATTATCAATTATTGCAGTTTCCAACTTCTCACAATTTGCCCGATTCACAGTCCATTTACATAAATTTTGAAATTGGGGTAGAGTATTTCTGTTTAATAAGTAATTAAAATTATTTTCAGCTTTCGAAATTTTCTGCAATAGTTCATTGAGTGTTTCTGCATCTTTTTTAGTGTTGCTAACACCAATAGAACAATCGGTATCATACCCATTATTGTATTCTTCTAAAATTAGACTCGTATTTTTGACTTCTATGTTCAAACCAACCTGTTCTCCAAAGGATAGCATTCTACCAGATTTTAATATTTGCTCCCCTTTTGAATCTTCCCAATAATAGCATTCATACACTTTTGTTGGAATAAATTCATTATAAAGAACCATTTCATTTTCACTATGAAATTTTAGGAAATTTTTTCTATTTGAATAAATATGGACAATAGTGCCATTAATGGCAAGAACTTCCTGCATCCATTTTATTAGTGAAGGCTCAATAACGTCTTGGTTAATTATTATATTGTTAAAAAAAGAGTCTTCAGCTGCGCGGTTAAGTCGTAAAGATAAAATATTAAGAACATTATAATCCATCACCTTACTATTTCTCTCTTTTGTAGAGTTTTCAGCTAACTTGATTTCATCGATGTTAAAGGGAAAATTATTTTTTGTAATGATTTGGTTATTTTGCCCTATTGGTGTTATTTGATAACCATATTTATCATGGTCTTTGTAGAGTGGTGTACCTTTGAATATATGTAAGATATTATGGGTATAGTAATCAATATCTAATTGAGTTACAAGGTTAATTGTTTTTTGAGCATCTTGAAGAGATTCACCAGGTAATCCAATCATAATGCTTATAAAGACAGGGAACATCCCTATTTTTTTTGCATACCGAGTCATCTGTTTTAGGTTTTCAATATAAACTATTTCTTTTTCATAATTCAAGGGGTCACCAACTTCGGGTGAACGGACTTTACCTATAGATCTTAATACTTTCGGAACTGCGCTTTCTAAAGAAAAGCCAATCGATTTAAAACCTGCTATTTTCATGAGGTCTAATAATTCTTCATTAATTTTATCACAACGAGTAATACAAAGTAGAGGTATTTTTATGTTATTTTCAATAATTGCTTCACATATTTTTTTTGCTCTTGAGGGAATGATTGTAAAAGCATCATCATAAATAGGAATGGGTTGTACAATTTTTTTTTGTTTACTTATCAGATTCAACTCTTCAATCACTCTCTCTATTGAATGAAAATAAATGTTTTTTTTACTTAAGACTGCACAATTACAATAAATACAATTCTGGTTACATCCTCTTCCTGTAATTATGCCTGTTGGAAAGGCCTGGGATACGGGGATAATCCCGGATATATATGGTGAAGGATAGCGATCAATAAAGTTTGCGATATGCCTATTTGAATAAAGATGGTCACAATCAGAATTTATTATTACTTCATTTTTATTCCTAAAGGTGATACCTTTTATTTCTGGAAAGTTAACTTGCTTTAGGTTAAAGTTAACACTTGTCAATTCTGTTAAGGTTTTCAATACTGTTTCTTCTCCTTCCTGTCTTACACAGAGATCAACGCTGTTAATTTTTTCTAAAATTTCTTTTGAGTGAACAGTTGGAGTCGGTCCCCCAAAGATTATGACAGTATTAGGGTTCAATTCTTTCAAGTAGTTAGATAGCAATACCGATTGCATATAATTGCTTTCGTATACTGCGAACCCAACAACCTTTGGTTTATAATGAGATATTGCTTTAGCACATTCCTTAAGATTATACGGTTTGTTTGATATAAATTGTTCTACTTTAAATCCATATTTCCTTGTATAGCCTATTATATAGGCAGCACCCAGGTGGTGATTAAAATTAGTATGGTAAACATCACCACCAGAAGGAAAGACCATTAATAAATCTACAGAAGTCTTATTCAATGTGAATCACTTCAAATAATTGGTAAAAAAAAGAAGTTAAAATTGGATCTAATATATTGGTACATAAACTAACCTACTGTAATAAACCCCATAATAGTGACAGCATCACCTGCTGTAGAGTCATCAACACCTTTCTTTTTAAGGCATTCTTTTATACACTGTCCAAAATTTTCAGCTCCAGCACACTCTTCGAGACATTCAGCTATCTTATCAGCAGTACTTTTACCAAAAAACTCTTCGAGTCTTACTTTATTTGATCTTTTCTTTACATAATCAACTTCTATTGGTTTTGTCATATCAACACCCCATTGCATTTCGCGCAAACTTTTTAGAATTAATTGTAATTATTTTTACACCTTTATAAAATATAGCATTTTTTGAAGATTTTAGTATTAAAATGTATGAAGTTGATAAATATCTGTCAGAAAAGATGTACATTCATTTAGAAAGAGATTTAAATTTTTTATACAAATCATTAATTATAAAATTAAATGCATCAATCACTCCCTCTCCTGTTTTCGCTGAGGTTATCCGGTAACCAAGTAGCTTATTCTCTTCAACTAATTCTTTGATGGATGATTCATTTACCTGATTTCCATCTATTAAATCGACTTTATTAGCAAAAATCATAATGGGGATATCCCCACAATATTTCTTAATCTCATCATACCAATCATGAATATTCTTAAAACTCTCTACGCCGAGTTTGTTTTCCTCAAGACTGTATACAATAATTCCAGCTCGACTTCTATTGAAAAAAGAGGGGCGTAAGAAATGAAACTTATCCTGCCCTGCAATATCCCAGAATTGAAGTCTAATCTTATCCTCATTTATTTGGTTATCATAATTAGAGAGATGAGCACCTATTGTTTTAGTATAATCCTCTTTAAAAGTACTATTAGTAAATTTTTGAATTAATGATGTTTTCCCTACTCTTCCATCCCCTATAACAACAATCTTAAAAACAAAGCTTATATCCTTCATAAAAAATCCAAATATGTCAAATTATGAAGTTAAATAAATGGTTTATGATGTAAGATTAGATATATAAGGTTATAAAGCTTTTGATATGAATTCTAACAATTTTTAAATAATTTTTTAGGAAAACTCTTAGTCTCCTAACTCATCAGATAAACCTTTAAACTTTCTATATAATTCCTCAATTAGAGAGTTAAATGCTGTAATTACACCCTTCCCAGTTTCTGCAGACGTCCTATAATATCCAAGATAATCATTCTTTTCAACTACTTCTTGTATTACGGAATCATTTAAGGCATTTTCATCAACTAAATCTACTTTATTACCAAAAAGAATTACAGGAATATCTCCGCAGAACTTTCTTATATCTTCATCCCAAGCTGATATATGTTTGTAACTATCAAGCCCCGCTTTATTATCCTCGAG
>JAGXNO010000053.1 GCA_019894975.1 Promethearchaeota archaeon
GTATCATGAAGGATAATAAAGCCAAATATGGCATTGCTAATGCGTGTGTAGGAGGAGGACAGGGCGTAGCAATCCTACTTGAAAATATAGATGCGTAAGTTTTCAATTAATAATTTATATTTTTATAATTTCTTACTTTTTTTTTTTATTTAATTTTTTCTCATAAATAATTCATAATTAAAGATATTTGATTCATGAGCTTTCTGAGAAATATTTAAATATTAGGCTATAACCAATTAACTTACAAACTAAAAAAAGTGAAATCAAAATGCCAGTATATAAAAGTATTCAATTGGTCGGCACTAGTGACAAGAAAATTTAGAAGAAAGTCTTTTAAGTCTTGAGTTGGGCTGATGCTGTAAAAAATTGTTATGAAGAGGCGAAAAAAAGCTTACGTGGTATCAGAAATATTCAAATCATTGAATCTGACGTTAAAATTAAAGAAGATGTCGATAAAATGATTTATAGATGTAGAGTCCAAGTTAATTTTCAATTAGAGAGATAAAAAATTTATAAACAAATCTATTTTTTTTTCTTTTCCTTGAATCAATTTAAATATATTAAGAACTCTTTTCAAAACAATTGTTAAATTTTAAATATGATGTGCTTTATTTAGATTTAAAAACGTTTTAGATTTGATTTCGATGTTACAATGGGATGCTATTACTGATTTATTATCTAATCCTGTCGTTTTTAGATATATTATAGGTGGTGTAGTACTTCTGGTGGTAGTTATTATTTGCTGTATAATTCATAATAAATTAAAGAAATCATAATTTATACCTCTAAATCATCCAGAAATTTAATTATGTCTGGTAATTTAGCCTTATTTATAATCAAGAAATCTCCATCTATTTCACATTGATATTCTTTGCCCCATTCAATCAAAATTTTATACAATTTTTCCTTGTCTATATCTAGTAAGGATTGGATCATATCAATTCTAATTTTTTTTGAGACTTCGAGTAAAGACTTTAGAGTTTCTAGATTTTTATCGTGATTATATTCTTCTTTACTTCTTTTTAATTCTTCTAAATTGCTTAAAATCTGATTCCTCGCATTAGAAGCATAGGGAAACTTGGAGTCTATCTCCAAAGCTTTTTCGTAATAGTTTAATGCCTCTTGAAACTCTCCTTCGCTCTCATAAATCAACCCAATGTTATATAGGCAGTATTTGTAGTCTGGTTTAATCTTAATTGCTTCTTCATAACATTCTTTCGCCTCTTTGATCTTGGATAAATTTACATTAGCTATTCCAAGGTTATAATAAGCTCTATAGTTATCCGGTTCGATTTCTATAATTCTCTTAAACATATCCCTCGCTTTTTTATATTCCAAAGTAAAATCGTCATTGAGGTAACCGCCATAAGCGAGTAGCGTTCCCACAAGACATTTTTTAACTTGCTTAGAATCAGAATTATTTTTGTAGAGATCTTCTAATATTTCTAAAGCTTCTTTAAAATTTTCTTGATGTCTCAGATTTACAGCTTTATTAATAAGTTCTTTGATTGTATCAGTCATTTCTACTTCTTATTTTATATTTCATGCTCATACCAACTAAATTTGGATTTATTTATTCCGAGTTTCAGAAAAAGACTCCTTAAAGCACTATCAGAATCAGGGCAGATATAATACACATTATCAATTTTAAGGGTTCTTTTTACATATAATTGAATTTCTCGCATGATCTTCTCTTCAATCCCTCTTTTAAAAGAATCTTCTTTTTTAGTTAAAACTTGATGGATTAATACTCTATCATTTCCTAGGTAATCCCTAAATATTGTATACGTTCCAAAACCCAATATTTTGCCCTCTTCTTTAGCAATTACCATCGAATTCCTATACTGAAGATCAAGCGCTCTCCGATTTAATTCTTCTTCAAACTTTTTCCAATGAGAGAAGAAATATGATTTTTTTTCAATAAAATCCTCAAAGATCTCCTTGATTGCAGGTTTATCATTTCTTGGGTCAAATCTGTCAATTATAATCATAAATTCCACCAAAAGGGAAATAAATTTTGTGTTAAAATGTATAATTGTATAAGTTTCTTTTTCTTTTCAAACTTAATTAATGTTTAATAACAACTATTTTTTAGAATTTGATCTTTATACAAATGATAAATAATGCCTAATACAAAAAATAATTCCCCCCATAATGAAAGGAAATTATCAATCCCAATTAAAATATTAAACAAGGATACAGAAGTTCCAAAAATAACTAAGTTTGGTGACGCGGGTGCAGATGCACGGATAATTGGTTTCAAAAGGATAATTGTAAAAGGAGATGAAAAGGAATTAGAAGATATTAAAGCAGATTCTTATACTTTGAAGCCTTTGGAAAGAATAGGGTGTCCTCTTGGATTTGCTACAGCTATTCCCGAAGGATATTACTTTAAAGTTGTTCCTAGAAGCGGTTTAGCATTATGGGAAGGATTATCTATAGTAAATTCTCCTGGTACGATTGATTCGGGTTATCGTAATGAATGGATGGCTATTGTAGTTAACCTTTCAAATAAAGAGGTAACAATTAAAAAGGGGGAACGAATTTGTCAGATTATCTTAGGAAAACTTCATAGTTATGAGTTTATTGAGACTCAAAAACTGCCCGAATCTGCAAGGGGTCTCAAGGGTTTCGGTTCCACCGGAAAGGAATGAAATTATTAAATTTAAATTATAGTGAGGTATGCTTAAAATGTCAGAATTAAGTCATGAAGAGAAATTTATAATCGAAAAACTCAAGGAAAAAGAAGGGAAGCTAAATTATAAGGATTTACAAATCCTATGTCAAGATGAATTTGAAGGGGTCAGATTAATTTTGAAAAAATTAAAAGAGAAGGGATTTGTTGAATACGAAGGAGGGGGGATTCCTGGTTTTTCCACTGAAATTGTGTTAGTAAAAAAGGATTAATTTTAAATATCCCTCAATAGAAAAACTCTTATTTCTTTTTTTATTTCCTTAACTAGAAATTAGGCTAAGGATATGTTATGATCGAAAATGATTCAAAATCAGTAAAAAACAATTATATCGAACAGATTTTAAACCCTAAAAAGATCTGTGTTTTTGGAGCAAATGACAATCTATTGGGAACAATGGGTTCAATGCAACTTCGTAATATTATTGCAGGGGGCGGATTTGAAGAGATTTATCCTATCCATCCAAGATTAGAATATGTCCAAGGATTTAAAGCATATAAATCCGTATTGGATCTCCCTGTAATTCCAGATTTAGCATTTATAATATTACCAACAAGAGTTGTTCCTACCGTTATGGAGGAATGTGGTCAAAAAGGTATAAAAAATTTGATAATTACTTCTGGGGGTTTCAGAGAAGTTGGTTCCGATGGAATTGAGTTATCTAATCAAATTGATATCATTGCAAAGCAATACAATATGAGATTTATTGGTCCAAACTGTTTAGGAGTATTCAATGGATGGTATGGATATCCTGAAAAGGAGAATACGTTTCTTAATACTTTTTGGATATATCTTCCCCATAAAAGGGGTAATATTTCAATTGTGAGTCAATCAGGTACTATCGCTGCTCAAACAGCGTGGTATACAAATGATCTGGGTGTAAATGTTGGAAAATCAATATCAGTTGGCAATGAAAGAAGTATTGATATAGTAGATCTTCTGGAATATTTCAAAAATGATCCTCAAACAGAGGTTATTGGTCTGTATATTGAAGAGGTCAAACGTGGTAAAAAATTTATAAAATTAGCCAAAGAAATATCTCCAAAAAAACCCATTGTTGCTATTTATGCGGGAGGTACCAATGCTGCGGCAAGGTCTATAATGTCTCATACGGGTTCTATTAGTGGTGATGATAAGATATATGAAGCTATATTTAAGGAATCAGGTATAATTTCAACTAATTCTATATCGGATTTCTTATATTACCTCAGAACGTTATCTCAAGCACAGACTTATAATTTTTTTCCTAAGGGAAAACGAATTGGAATAATAACTGACTCAGGTGGACCAGGAGCAATGATGACGAAAACAGCTGAGTTGTATGGCTTGGAAGTTCCTGAATTTTCTAAACGACTACAAGATGAATTTTCTGATGATCTACCTAAAACGGGTAGTGCTACGAATCCAATCGATGTAACCTTTCATGAAAACTTCTTAACTATGTTGATTAAATTTCCAAAAATATTGATGAAATCTGGGGAGGTTGATAGTATTATAGTGTTTGGTATTTATGATTTTGATGAGGTTATGGATGTAGTTGAGAGTTCAGGGGGCAAAGTGGATGAACAGATGAAACAAATGAAACAGCTGATGGATATAGGCGTTGTTAATCCTATAAAAAAACTTATGAAAAAATATCATATCCCGGTATTTTATTCTGGCCCAATTCCTTATAGATCTCCTTGGATGCAGAAATTTATCTCGTCTGATGTGCCCATTTTTTCATTATGGGATTATCCTACCAAGTGTTTGGCAATGTTGACTAAATACTCTGAATATCGACAAAAAGTGTCTTACTCTAAATAACCCCTCAAACCAAACATGATATAATCTACCAACAAAAACTTTCTTAATCGATTCTTTGTATTGTTTCCACTAATTATTTATATAAATTCTTTCTATGATCATTTGAAAGATATTTTAAAAACAGATTCACTAAATTAAGTCTTGTAAAATGCCGATTGAATTCTATAATCCCCCTTCTGCGATTTTAGCCTCTGGATCCAAGTTAGGGGTTGAGCTTGGAGGGTCAAAGAGTATTTTAAGCATAGATCAATTTCATAATCTCTATTCTGAAGGTTCAGTTTTTAGTGAGTTAAGTTGGGGTGCATTTTATCAAGAAGAGGGGCTTACTGATCAGATAGATACATTCGAAACAAAAGAGTACGATTCTGTTCGAGAAGATCCTAAAGCGCTGGTTCAAAAAATTGTTGAAAGTATCTACAATATAATGAATGGCCAGAAACTCTTTTATGGCATCGTTGACTTTGAAGTAGATGCTTTTCTTAATCAAAATACTATTATTCCTGGATTAAAATTAGATTATCAAATTATCAACAAATTACTGGACGCTCATAAGAATACCCGGGATAGAGAACTATTTCCGAAGATTTTGTCTGATGCAAAAGGTACAAAAAAAATCCGATTAGAATTCCAGGGAACTAAAAGGGTGAATCTCCATTTAAATGGTACAAAGTTGGAGGATTATGCAGATAATTTGAGAGTAGCTAAAGGTTTCGCTACAGGAATAGTGTGTACCTCTAGAGGGGCCGCGAACCTTTATATCATGAGCGATAATATCACATTCAAGGAAGACATAATCCCTGAGCTCTATATTGATGAAGAAAACCTTATTATTATTGATATGGGAATTGAAAGGCAGTTATTATTCCCTATTAGCTGGTTTAGAATAGATCTTGGAATTAAATCATTAGAAACACTCGAACTCTGGGAGGAAATAAAAACCGATCCAAAGTTAGAAAAAGCACTAAGTTATTATGATCGTTATATTGGTGGTTTAGTTTATAAAAAATTTCAAGTTATGGCTTCTACAATTGGTACTGATGTGGGTGATGAGTTTGATAATTTAAATCCCACAGAAAGAAGACAAGCACTAAGAGATATGGCAGAAGTTATTAGGAAATTAACAGATGAATATAAGAAATAGCAGTTCTTCAGATCTTTCTATTTCTTTAATATCCTTGGTGCTTTGAAATATCCATCCTGTTTATATTTTGTATTTTTTGTAGCTTCTTCGTTTGAGAGAGACTCCCAAGGTTCGTCTTCTCGAAACACATTGAATAATCCTTCAATAGGGTGAGTAGTAGGTTCAATATTAGTCGTATCTAGATCATCTAATTTCTTAAAATAGTTAACTATGTCTCCTAGTTGTTTAGAAAGCTCTTCCTTTTCTTCTTCAGATAATTCTAATAGTGCTAACTTGGTAAGATGATCAATTGTTTCTTTGGAAAATTCTTCTTTTTTAGACATGACACAACTCAAATAACTATAAATATAAGATCAAATTAAGTTTAACCATTTATTAGATATATACTTCTGAATCTCTAAAAATTATATTTCCCGCAAATTCTATATAATATAATAAAAAGAAATAATTAAAACCCACATTTTAAAAAATTATGACTGATCCTGAAGAAATAAGGAAAGAAATACCAAGTTATGCATTCATTGCTCTTGCGAGACGAGGAATGGAGAAAATCTCACTAGATCAATGCTTTTTGAAAAATTGTAATAATGAGAATCCAGACTTACTGGAACCTTTTAAGAAAGAAGAATATGAGGACGAAAAAAGGCAAACGAAAGAAATCTATATCAAATGTAAAGTATGCAATGGAGTGTTTATCTTAAAATTAGTTACCTTAAAAAGAGTAGCTAAATCAACCAAGGAAGAAAGCGAAGATCCTCTAGCAATGGGAATGGTTTATGCTCTGGATGAAAAAAAAAAAAATTTAGGTCATATAGGGTATTTCTAAATTGTTAAAAGTATCTCATGAAATTCGACATATATATTTTCGATTTAGATGGCACATTACTTAATCTAGGGAATATTGGAGTTTATGCAGATCAAATTTTACAAAAAACACTAAGTAGATTAAATGCTCCTGTTATCCCCGGTGAGAATGAAAGACGTCAATTTTGGGGTTCTGAAAATAATTATATTGATATCTTAAATAATTGGGGTGTTTCTAAAGCTCAGGATTTTTGGGAACATTATGATAAAGTTGATTTTAAGCAAAGGAAAATTTTGTTCAAACAAAAAAAAATTGCTTTGTTTGATGGTGTTGAGGAGGTATTAGAAAAACTATACACCCATAATGACGGTAAAAATATTGCTATTGTCACCAATACATCTGATTACGTTGTGGAATTTTTCTTAAAAAAGTTTAATATTGCTTCATTTTTTCAAGAGGTTTTTAGTATGGGTTTGAAAAATGACCAACAATTTGCTAAACCATCTCCTCGTGGAATTTTATCAATTTTAGAAAAGTTTCAGTACGATCAAGATATTCACAGAGCCTTAATGATTGGGGATTCATATTCTGATATAAAAGCTGCGAAAAAGGCAAATATTTCTGCATGTCTGGTAAAAAGAAACATAATGGGACATGATCCAGCTATTATTAAGCGAGATTTCCAACCAGATTATATTATAGAAAGGTTGGATGAAATTCTTGAATTATAATCCAAAAAAATTAAATATTCGACTTACTTCTTATATAGTATTGAAAATCTTAAGAGAATAGTCGATATGTCGACAAATTTAGGAGAAGAAGATATATTAAGAAAAAAGATTTGGAAAATTATCAATTTAATCCAAGCGAATCAACTATTTGTCCATTATAAAGAATTAAATATCAAACACTCTACTGATAATGGTAAAAAACTCCAGTCAAGAAATTTACCTGAAATTTTGACTTTGTGCATTTTAAATGCAATTGTTGCCAATTCAGCAATGCTCTTAATTGGTGGCCACGGAGGTGGGAAGACCAGCCTCACGAAGATTTTAGGAAGAATGTTTACAGCAAGTTCACTTAATGATATTGAAACCTCAATTATAAGGGGACATCCTCAATTAACTGAAGAAAAACTCATAGGTACATTAAAGCTTGGGAAACTGATGAAAGAAGGTGAGGAAGTGGTTGTATGGAGACAATTTGTAACAAATTTTTGGAAAATCATTGATGAGGTAAATCGCTTAACCCCCTATGCTCAAGACATCCTATTATCACTTCTTGCTGAAGGTACGGTCAAATATTATGATTCTATAAGAACAATTAATAAATACTGCTTATTTGCTACTATAAACCCAAACGATGTTGGGACGTTTGAATTATCTCAACCATTTCTGGATAGATTTGGTATTTCTGTTCCGATCGCAATGCCCGCGAGTCATGACTTACAACTGATCTTGGCAGGAAAGGATGAAAAATACTCCGGACGAGATGAATTAATACAAGTTCCTAAAGTTTTAAATATTGATGAATTAATGGAAATTTGGTATTATGTTAATAGAATTACTTTTACTTCTGAAGTAAATAATTATATCCATGCTATAATAAGAGAATTTACCTTATGCTCAAGGGTCGACAAAGGTAATATCGAAGAATTAAAACCAAGTACAGGTCTATGTACGGGTTGTCATTTTAATACAGTTCAGAATATTTGTAATAAAATTGATTCGATATTAAGCGTTAGAGTTGCGAAGGATTTATTAAGATATTCAAAAGCCCTAGCATGGCTATTGGGAATTAGTACGATTGATGTCAATATTGTAAATACTATTGCACCATATGTAATATCACATCGAGTTATCTATGTTAAAAGAGAACTCGATAAATCTCCTTATTTCGGGAAAAGATATGAGTTTTCCAAGAATATGTTAAAAATAGTTCAAAAGCGTTTTAAAAATCGTGAACCGTGTTATCAAATATCTGAACGATTTCGAGAAGGAAATTCGAAAGAAACAGATCTAGCAGAACTAATAAAATTTGAAAAAAATGATTTAATTGTAAAATTTGATTTAATCCCATTTGTGAACTCAGTTAACAATAAAAATTACCCTCCTCTTGCTCAAGAGATCAAAGAAGCTGCAAAAAAAGGAGATATAAATACATTAGCGAAAATAAGAAATGATCTATTAGAGGATATTGATTTCCCAAATAGGGGAGATCTAATCGAATGGTGTAACCATGAGCTTTATAAGCAAACTGTTACAGATTACATCATTAAGTTTTCTTATTGGAAAGATATTTGGGCGGATATCGCTGCCGAATTTTCAAATTTAGATCAACCTCTTAAGGACGCGTTTAGTCAACGGCAAACGAAACAAATACGTACTGAAGATCTAATAATTGAAATTAATGTAACTGGAACTAACGAAGATTCCTTAGTAAACATTCAAATTTCTGGAGGATCTGAGGCCCTAAAATTAAGATCGTTAATGGATAAATTAGAATATATAGAAAAACAAGATTAATTTAAATAATGTCTCTGTCTAAAAGAAAGAAAACTAAAGGGAGTAAGAAAGAATTAACCATCAAACAAAAGAGAATTGTTGATTTAGCAAAGATAGCGTGGGCTGAAACTTTAAAAGAATTTTATTATCCTCCTCTAAATGAGCCAACCTACTTATTTGATTATACCCATTTGGAAGGATTTTATATTGATCCTGAAAACCAATGGGAAATAACAATGAATCTTGCTAATACTCCATTGTTCAATGATGATCAAGAGTATATTGATTACTTTCATAGTATTTCACTCCATGAAGTTTCACATTACCAGATTATTCCTTATGACGGTTTAACAAATGCAAAATTGCTTCGAGCAGCGATAGAAAATGTTAATCCAAATTATGCTCCTATTGTGGTAAATGTTTTTGCAGATCTGATTATTGATTATTTACTATACAAAAAATATCCAAATCTGATAACATGGGAAGTAAAAGTAACCTATGAACACATTAAAAATAAAGGGAGAATGAGTGATTTCACTAAATTTCTATTCCGATCTTATGAGAAAATTTGGAATCTTAACCTCCTAAATGACGATTCACTAAAAAGTATTGATCCATTAGCTGAAAGGGTATCCAAAGTTATCCTTAAAGATTTTGAAGATGAGTCCACATGGGAAAAAAAGGTTTCTACCGTTGCGAGGCATTTAAACAATTTAATTCAAGATTCATTCACGATGGTTGGTAAGAATGTAGTAAGAGAGAAAGGAAAAGAAAAAATCAAAAGTCCGGGAGGGGCATTTATTGAAGTTCCTAATGATGTTTTAGAAGTTATGGGTAATCCTCTCGAAAATAAAAATTCTGATAAATTAAAAGAAAGTAATGAGGATGAAAGAAGACAAAAAGCTGAAGAATTTGCAAAAAATATCCCATACTCTGAGTTTGGTGGACCTGCAAGGCAAGCAGGCATTTTATTAGATGGAATTCCTCTGGCTACATGGTATAGAGGATTAGCAAAGAATCTTATTGAAATCAGAATACTTGAGGAACAACCAAGTGGACAATTACCTGTCTATCCGGAAGTGTGGCGTATAGGTGATAGAATTGAAGATCTAGATATAGTTCAAACTTTACTAAATAGTCCTGTTATCATCCCCAATCTTACTACTAGAAAATGGGCTTATGAAAAGGGACCAGGCCACCTTACAGAAAAACAAATTCCAGATTTATTACTCGTTTTAGATTCCTCTGGTTCTATGAAGTGGAATTACACATCAAGAATAGAAAGAGGGAGGGGCCCATATCATGTAGCACTAGTTGCTGCTTTTGCAGCTCTTCATTACGCCGCAAATAAGGGAGTTAAATTTAGCGTAATTAATTTTTCAAACAAAGCAGACGTTTGTCAATGGACGGCAGATTTTAAAAAAGCTGAGCGTGTGTTATTAAGATATCAAGGAGGAGGTACAGTTCTGCCAATAGATGAAATTGTTCAGCAGTGTGATAAGGCCGAAAGGAAAGCTCTTATTTTTATAATTACTGATTTTGGCATTTATAATTGGAGTAAGTCTAAAAAAATAATGTTAGATTTAGCTCAACGAGGCCATAAGATTGTAGGGTTTTTCATAGGAGCATCTAAAATACCAAAAGATAAATTTAAAACCCTCTTGGATAAAGTGACTTTCTACGGAATAAGAGATGCTAAAGATTTAATTGATTTAGTTATTACTGAGGTCAAAAAATATTACTTATGAACTTACTATTACCCAATACATTGAATAATTATTCCGGTTTGTTGATTTCACGCAAATAGAGTTTCATGAAATAACGCTGAGTAGTACAGTAATATAATTTATCTTTATTGGTTAAATGTCTGCAATTTTGTAATACATTTTGGATATCCGTAAGCAATTTAAAATTGGCATATTTTGCCTTAAGTTGTATTACTTCAGGCAATTGGGCTATAATATCCTCAACCTTAATTTCATAAAACAGATTTTCCAGATTTAGGATGGGTTCGGGTGCATCTAATCTTGAACTTGTCATAATATCTACTCCTTCCTCAAGATTTTTTACGATATTCTGAGAGTTAACAGATTTCTGACCAAAGTATTCATCACAAATCCCTTTATGCCTGTATCTACAATTTTGACAATTGTGTAAATTCGGTTCTAGCTTAGTATGACAATTGTTTGGGATTTTTTTAAGGTCATTTTCTAATTCGTTTAAATTTGAAAGCATCATTTTTTACATATGTGTTTCTCTTGTAATTCTCTGATATCAGTGGAGAAATATCCAGATATATATTAAAAACATAAGATCCTTTCTTTTGAAATTAAGTAATATCCAAGCAATATCCTCAAAAATAAAAAAAAGGGATTTTAAAATAAGGAATAAAGATTTTTAATGATCAGAGTACAGAAAGTATCCCATCAATATCTAACCATCCTTTTAGTGCATGAATTATTATACCATGTTCATCTATTACAAATTGACCGGGGCCTTGTTTTTCTTCTCCCTCATATTCACCATGTTTAAATCCGTGCTTTTGAACTTCCTTTAATTTTAGTGGAATTTGCTTAACTGCATCAGATGTCATTACTCCTAAACCATATTCTGCATAAAGCTCATCTTTAGAGCTTGGAATTACAGGAAAATCTACATTCTCCTTTTCAATATATTCTTTTGCTATTTTTTCACCTGATTGTGTGATATATAATATTTTGGCATTCTTTTCTTCAATCTCAGCTTTACGTTTAAGAAGTTCTTTAAAATCCACTTGGCATATAGGACATCCAAAATATCTTGAAAAGATTAATACAATCTTTTGGTCTCCTATTAAACTTGCCAAATCAATATTTCCTGCATTGTAGGAATCTAATTTAAATAAAGGAGCTTCACTTCCTTCTGTAATTTCTTTTTTTTCCATAGAACTCACATACCATTTATTCTATTTTTTTAATGTATAGTTTCATAAAAGATTTATTAGCAGCATTTTCTCCACAATTAAATATAAAAGATTAAAAGTTTCAAAGTAGATTTTATAATTAAGGTGAATTTCTCTTTGAATGGTTTTACAGGAAAACTTTTGATAATAAATTTAGATAATAATGGTATTACAGAAGAGCCCTTGAATGAAGAAATAGCAAAGAACTTCCTTGGGGGGGCAGGATACTGCTGTAAATACTTATATGATAAATTAGATAAAGATACGGATCCTTTATCTCCGGAAAATATTATAATGTTTATGACAGGTCCCTTCTGTGGATCTAATATACCTTCAAGTGGAAGGTTTGTCGTGTGTGCTAAGTCTCCTTTAACAGGAATTTGGGGGGAATCAAATTGCGGGGGATTTTTCGGACCTGAATTGAAGAAAGTAGGATTTGATGGAATTATAATAAAAGGAGCTTCAGACACACCCGTATATATAGAAATCACTGAAAATAATGTGAGTATTAAAGATGCTACTCCAATATGGGGAAAGGGTATCTTTGAGACATCTAAGATATTAAAAGAAAAATTAGGTGCAATTGCGCGAGTTGCATGCATTGGACCTGCTGGTGAAAATCTTGTAAAATACGCAATAATTGCATCAGAAGATAGAGCTGCAGGAAGAACTGGGATGGGTGCAGTAATGGGGTCAAAAAAATTAAAAGCTATAGTCGTTAAAGGTGTAAAAGTAGGATATACTCCTGCTAATCCTCAAAAACTTAAAGAAACTATAAAAAAAGCAAGAGATCATATTATGGATTCATTCATTCCTCAAGCGTTTGGCCAGTTAGGAACTTCGGGAGGAGTTGACACAGGTAACGCTTATGGAGATTTACCAATTAAGTATTGGACATTAGGCACATGGAAAGAGGCATATAAAATCTCAGGGATAACTGCTTTTGAAACAATTTATACGAGAAAATATCATTGTTATTCATGTCCTATTGGATGTGGTCATAAAGTCTTTATAAAAGAAGGAGATTATAAAACAGAAACAGAAATTCAAGCAGCTGAATATGAAACTGTAGTAGGATTCGGTTCACTGATATTAAATGATAACTTAGAATCTATAGAGAAAGCAAATTATTTATGTAATGATTATGGGGTTGATACGATTAGTGGAAGTAGCACTATTGCCCTACTATACTATCTTTTTAATAATCAGAAAATAAAATCTGAAGATATTGATGCTCTTGAACCAAAATGGGGTGATGTCATTCCAGCTCTTAAATTAATTAAGAAAATTGCTTTTAGAGAAGGTATTGGAAACTTGCTAGCAGACGGTTCTGATGCTGTTGGGAAAGTTTTTAAGATACCGCAAGATGAAATTGCTACAGTCTATGGTATGGAAGTACCATATCATGATGTACGACATATTTATGGTATGGCTATAGCATATGCTTTAGGTACACCGAGAGGACCATGTCATGAGTCTTGTGATATGTTTCTTCTGCTGATGGGTTCTCGACTTGAAAGTTTTGGGATTGAACCGATTGAATGGGATCAGAATGATGATAAAATGGCAATTGTTAGTGCATTGGCTCAAGATTATCGTGCTATTTATAATTCAATGATTATGTGTAATATTGCAGATCCTCTACCTGAAATGATTATAGATCTTATCGATGCCGCGATAGGATTGAGCTTAAATATGACAGATTTTAAAAAGTTAGGGGAAAGAATCTATATGATCAAACGAATGTTCAACCTAAAAATGGGGATCACACCTGATGATGATAGATTACCCCAGATATTGCTAAATCCTGTTAAAGAAGGTGGTGCAGCAGGAAAAACCCCGAATTTTGAAAAATTAAAAAAGGCATATTATAGGTACCGAACTTTTGATGCTAAAACAGGTTATCCAAATCAAGGAAAATTAAAACTATTGGGATTAGATAATCTTTAAAAGTCAATATCTTTTCCTTCATAAGCATATGTATAAATTTTCGCAAATTCTTCCTTGGTTGGAGTTCTTGGGGCCATTACACTGCTGGGATCTTGAAAGCATAAACTAATTACTTTATCAAGATTTTTCTCGAATTCATCCCTTTTAATGCCTAAATCTTTAAGATTAGAAATAAATTTTACTTCCTTTTGAAGTTCTTTAATTTTCTCGACAACAGTATAAGCTGCTTTCTTGTTTTCATCATCCCATTTTGCCCATCCTAACTTTTTAGCTAAATCTGAATACATTAAAATTGAGTCATTTGTTTCACCAGGAGCATTTAAACAATATTGGGTTATATATCTAAGGAAAAGGCCTACCGATTGTCCATGAGATGTATGAAAAACTCCACTCCAACTATGGCCTATTGCATGACCTATATGAACTTGAGCATTACTAAAGGCTAAACCAGCTATACTAGCTGCTTGATGCATATAATCTCTTGCTACTTTGTTATTCCCATCTTTATACACTAAGGGCAAATATTTGAATAAAAGTTCAATAGCCTTAATTCCCAGTGCATTAGAAAATTCATTTCTCCAACCAGAGGTATATCCTTCCATTGCATGTGCTAATGAATCAAATGCCGTATCAACAGTTAATTTGGGAGGCATTCCCATAGGAAAGATGGGATCAATAATAGCATAGGTCGGGATCAATGATTTGTGACCTAATGACGCTTTTCTCCAAATATTATTTTGAAATCTGGAGATAAGGATTACCCAAGACACCTCGGCTCCTGTTCCCGAAGTAGTAGGAATAGCAATTAAATTTGCTTTATTACCTATATCAAATAAATCTTCATTAAAGGGATCAATATTATCCAGAGTAAATTCCGGTTTTTCATACAGTGCCCATATTGCTTTTGCTGAATCCATAACAGAGCCCCCTCCTAAAGCTATTATTAAATCCGGCTCATATGAAATACATTGTTCTTTTCCTTTCATGATATCATCTTCATAAGGATCTGGCACTACATCATTAAAAACAGTATATTTTCTGCCATATTTTTCAAGTCTGTCAGTTAAAATCTTTAAATAGCCTAATTCTTCAATTACTTTATCAGTAACAATAAAGCATTTTTTTCCTTTTATTTTTTCCAAGAATTCTAGAGAATCTTCGCCGTATATTATATTTGGGCTAAAAAAATACCACATTTATATTTTACACCTTTAAATTTTCTTTTTAAGTTAACAAAATTAATCAGGTTTCTTTTAATTTGTTAATAAGATCTATACTTTAATTAGATTTAATACTGAATTAATAAATTAAAAACGATTCAAGTGATTATATCCATAAAAATTAAAATTTGTTGAAAATCAATTAATACATAAAAGAAAATTAGTAGATATTTTAAAAAATAAAATTAATATTAATATGGTAGAATTCTAGTATTACATGTAATCAACAAATTTAATAGCCAATAAAAGTGGAAAAAGTGAATAATTTGGTCAAGAAAGAATATATCTGTGATAAAGGTAAAAGAAGTTCCATTGTTATAGACAACCTTACAGTGGAGATCAAGGAAGGTGCTACCCTAGTTTTAGGATTTGCAGGTATCGGTCTCATAGGCCCCATTGTTGCCAATACCCTCATTGAACAGCTTCCCGATGTAAAAGAAATTGGATTTATTACGAGTGAATACCTTCCCCCTATAAGTGTGTTTTATGCTGGAGTATTAAAACACCCTTTCAGAGTGCTTTATTCCCCCCAACATAACTTATTAATCGGGATATGTGAAGTACCTTTCCAAGTCGTATCCGCATATAACGACCTTTCCAAAACAATTTGTAACTGGGCGTTGTCTGAAGATGTTAAAGCAAAGGAAATTGTTATATTCCAGGGAATACCTCAGAGGGGTATAATTGAGGAATACCCGGTTTATTATGCTGCTGAAGAGGAAATGATGGAGCGGTTAGAGAAATATGGCGTATCTGTTTTAGAAAAGGGGATCATAGTGGGTCCGGAAGCTACCGTATTAAACGAGGCGTTAACAAATAGATTGCATGCTTATGCTTTGTTCACACCCGTTTTAGAGATTCCTACTCCTGAGGGTGCTGCCAGTATTTTAGAAGTATTGAATAAGATTTATAATTTAACAATAGATACTGCACCCCTTATAGAACAAGGGAAAGAGATCAAAGCTAAGATGTTGGAATTAGCCCAAAAAGCTCAACAATATCAACAGCAGCAGCAACTACCTGGAACTGGTAAAGAATACACTCAATACTTTCAATAATGAATTATTTTTTTAATATCCAACTCTATTTTTTATTTTACGATTTCTTTGGTTCTAATTAAAGAACTTATATGGATTAAGGTAAAATTTAAAGAATCTAGAAAAATTAAATCTCTTTATGAAATATAACAAAACACATGCAGCGGTTTGTGGTCTTTATTGCCCAGGGTGCACAGTTTTCATAGCTTCTCAAGAGGATCCGGCGCGTCTTAAATTCCTTGCTGATATGTCTGGGATAACTCCTGAAGAAATGAGATGTAATGGTTGCCGATCAGATAAGCGTATCCCTTATTGTGAAAATTGTAAGCTTTATCCTTGCGCTCAAGAAAAAGGAATAGATTTCTGTGGTGAATGTGATGAATATCCCTGTGAGGATTTAAAAGAATTTCAGTCCTTAGCACCCCATCGTTTAGAGTTATGGGATGCCCATGAAGAGATTGTAAAGAATGGTTATGAAAAATGGATGGAAAATATGAAGGAACATTATTCATGTTCACAGTGTGGCAAAATTAATTCTGCTTATGATTTCAAGTGCAGATCATGTGGTTCCGAGCCAAGTAGTCACTATTCTGAAAGGCATAATAAAGAAGTAATAGAATTCTTGGCAAAGCAACAATCTAAGTAGAGAAGGTAAATTCAATCATTTTTAAAAAAAGGGTTTAGTAAAATAACAAAAATTATGCAAAATTAAACAATTTTCTCGCTTTATCAACTGTACCAGAATCAAATTTCCTAAATAAAGCGTAAGCAGCAATTGGTACAACACATCCACAATTGTCGCATAGAAGTGGTGAATTTCCCATGACACAAAACTTTTGTTTTCCATCAGGAAAGAAACTTTTTATTTGACCAGTTTTAAAAATGCAATGTGGCACAAATTCTTTTGACAGGTATACTTCTAACATTTTTTTGGAATAAAAAATAAAATCTCCATATTCACGCATTACTTTTAAAATATCGTTTATTGTCTTTTTTAATACATTACCTTTTAATAAGAGTGAGCTGTCAGGATAATCTGTATATAACAGAAAAGCTAATCCAGAGGCACCATTATCATAAGCAATCTTGGCAATATCTTCAATTTCCTTATAGTTTAGTGCCATTATCGTTGATGAAACCACTGGATTATTCTCACGAATATTTTGTATGACTTTATCAAAAACTTGTGCACCTCTTATCTCATTATGAGTTTCTTTGGTACCATCTATACTTACCCAGTATTTCGGTTGTTTGTATCCATTAAATCGAGGTAATTTTATAAGTCCATTTGATACAACCTGAACTGAGGGAAAGATTTTAATCGCTTCTTTTATAACATCCATTCTTAGAGTAGGTTCTCCACCAGTTAAAACAGCTATTTTTGTTCCTAATTTTCGGTGGTATTTAAAAACCTTAATCCATTCTTCATCAGATAATTCCGGTCTTTTATTTTTTAATTCCGTTGTTGATGAGAAAAAATAACAATGCTTACATTTTAAATTACATTGCCACGTTAAATCATAATTCACATATAATGGAACCTTCCTTACTATTGACTGCAAAAATGATGGTCCCATGGACACAAAACTTATTATATTTTTTACGGTAAATAGTCCCATAATCAAGATCAGATTCGATATTTTAAAAACTCATATTAAGATATAAGTAATTATTGCTTATTTTTTATTTCCTTAATTTGTTTTTAGATTATTAGTAAATTTTCAGTATGAACTTTACAGTAGTAAAAATATTCAAGTGAGAGTCTCCAATCGACTGAATTGTCCTATTATAATTTCTCCGCCCTTGTTAGATAAAATAAAGAACTAATAATTATGCATCAAAATCTTTTTTTATAGTAAGAAATAAAACAATTTAATTGATTGTTCATTAAGAAGAAGTTAATAAGAGTAAGAATTAATTTTAATTGAAGATCTTAGGAGAATTATGATTAAAATCTTATCTCATAAACATTCAATATTTAGTATTTATTATGAGAAGAATTAAGACTTTTGATATTATTCGCGGTTGGTGCATGTTTATGATGGTTTTTGGACATATGCTTTCCTGGTGGATAATATCTCAAGATCGTTGGTTAACCTCAGCACTTCATTCGATTTTTGGTGATATTGTTGCTATTGGATTCTTATTAATTTCAGGATTAAGTTCGGTAATATTTTTTAGGAGTAGACTTACTAAAGCTGAAGCTTCAACTGGTTATAGTGTAGAGCATGTAAAAAGTGAATATCTATTTCGAGCTTTACTTATATTGATCGTAGCTCTACTATACAATGGTTTTATATCAATAGGAACATTAGATCCTTTAAATATCTGGAAATGGTTTATACCACTTACAATAGCGATTTCACTATTATTAGCGTTCCCCTTATTAAAAATTTCAAAATCGCTTAGATTATTAATAGCCGTGGGTTTTTGGATAACCCATTATTATATCCTTTCATTACTTTTACCTTATCAAGGGCAAGTTAACCCTTTTGGAGTATTATATCATATTTTATATAATTCCAAAGGTCTACATCCCATTCTATGCTATTTTAGTTTTTTTTTAATAGGAACAGTAATTGGAGATGTAATATACGAAATATATCTTACAAATGATCAAAAAGAGAGAAGAATGGCAATAAAAAATGAAGTTCTGCTTCCTTCGTTAATAATAGGCCCAATTCTAATAATAATTGGAGTTTTATCTCTGTTTCCTAGTTTTTTAACACATGCAACATTTTCATCAACGGTTTATTCCCTGGGAGTAATATTAATTTCAACTTCAGTATTATTAATCATTGAAGAATTTGAAGCTATCAATGTAGAAAGAAGCTACAGATTTTTCTTTTATTACTCATATTATTCTTTTACTATTTATTTTGCTCATAATATGTTATACTTTTTACTATTTGAAAGGGTAAATGCACTAACTATTTGGATTTTTATGCCACTCACATTCTTAGTAATTACTTTTGTACTTAGAATTATTTATACAAAACTTAAGGAGAGAGTATCAATAAAGGCACAAGTTGGAAAACTAAGTGCAAAGCTGGCAATTTACGTTAATGAAAGATCAGAAAGTAAAGAAATGGAAAAAGATAGGATTTGATAAAAATTAAAGAGAAATTCATTCCAGTACAGATAAATCAGGAATTATGTTTAAGGTGTGAACGGTGTTTACGTGTTTGTAAGGCTAAAGCAATATATTTCGAGTATTAAAGTTGATCATGAAAAATGCTCTATGTGTGAAGATTGTTTAGATGATGAGGGAAATTTCTGCCCTAAAAGCCTTTTTTATAAAGATAAGGTAAAAAACAAGGAAAATCAAGAAATTGAAGGGATTAGATTCAAATATAGAGAAATAGCAAAATGTCAAGGTTGCTTAAGATGCGAAGCTCTCTGCCCTGAAAAGGCACTAAAGCCTATAAAATTTGATATATAAGAAATAAATGTTCTATATTTTATCTTCTACTCTTTTGATTTTTTTAACTAAATCGTTGAGATATAAATTACCCATTCCTAACTTTACCATATGAGAAAAAAATAGTACTAGTGCAAATCTATTTTCTTGGATTTCCACATAACTAGAACAAATCTTCTGATTATTTTCCAATTCTAAATACATCTTCTTCAAAGCACTTAAATTTCTCTCAGAACGAACTTCAAACTCTTTAGAAATTGAAAATAAGGTTGTACTTGGAAGTGAGGAATATAGAACATTTCCATTAGTAGTAAAGATCCCACTTCCCAAAATTTCTTTATCATCTACAAAGCTTCTTAAGATTTTAACGATATCTTGAAATAATGGGGTGGATGTTAATGCTGTATCTTCTACAGCTCTTTCAGAAGATTCTCCTCCTCCTTCATAGAATTCCATATGTGCGAATTCAAAATCAACTTTTTGATATCCACGAACTTTGAAATTCTTATCTACAAATGATTGAAAACTATGTTCACAAACTGCACCTGAAGGTATAGAAACTGTAGTTAATTGTTTACTTTGATTAATAATTTGACTTGGGATTTTTAGTTCTTTTCTTCTGTTACATGTAGGACAATCTACTCGAATGCTCTCAAATAATTCTTTTTCTTCAGAATTTTTTGTTTTTGACATATGAAGCTAAGTTGTGAACTAATTTGAATGTATATAAAAGGTTAATATTAATACACCAAAATAAATTTATTTGCTTATAAGTTGAATTGTGAGTATTAGTTTTTGTTTCATGGGCTATGCAGATAATTCTGGTTTAATATAATTACAGAGACCCAAAGCTTTTTTCCTCTTAAGACAAGACGAACATTGACCACAAGGTTTTTCTCCATCACTATAACAGCTCCACGTCAATTCTAAGGGGACACTTAAATTTTTAGCTAATTTTACAACCTCTGATTTACTTAATTTAATCAATGGAAGTAAAATTTCGATACTAGTCTTATCCCGCTTATGCTTACCTCTATTTATTAATTGTTCGAGAGATTTAAAAAAATTGTAACTAGCATCTGGAAATTGATCTGCATCTGCTAAAATATGACCTCCAATAATGAAGTGACATCCAAAAG
>JAGXNO010000054.1 GCA_019894975.1 Promethearchaeota archaeon
ATCTAATTCTTCTATTATAGTATTTTCAGGGAGATTGCTTTCAATACAATTCAATACTTCATGTTTATAAGGATCAAAGATTTGTCCCTCGGAATTCATGGGTTTCACACCCTCCCCTTCAAGTATCTTTTCGTAATTCTGTACAATCATCTCAATACCTTTTCTGATCGACTCATCAATTCCTTTTGCTCCTAATACTCTTAAAACTCGCTTTAAATCGTCATAGTGGTTAATCAACTTCAGTAAGATTTTTTTCATAGCATAGAGTTGGTAATTTTGATTTTCACGATCTATTCTCTTTTTATAATTCTCGAAGTCTGCCTGAACTCTTAATAAAGATTTTAGATATTTTTCATTTTCCTCTTTCAATTCTTTGTACGGTTTAGCATCTACTTTTAAATCTTTTAAAATTTGCTTTAATTTATTATTTTCAAGTCTTAATGTTTTAACTTGACTAACTGCAGATTTATATTTCTCCGCACACTCTTTTAAACCTTGAAATTCTTCTTTGGATATTTCTATATTATTTGAAGTTTTACTTCTGTCGCTTACAGACTTATCAAAATGGCCTCCAAATACCATATTTATATCCTCTACATTTTTTTTCTAAATTGATTTTAAGTGTTTAAGTGATTTAAATTTATAATTATAGTGATTATAAAATATATATAGAAGACATTATTTTTATATCATACAATGAATTATATTAATTCACACTTGATACTTTTGGACACAAGCGATCCATTTTGAATCAAGTTTTTGATAAAGTCTTGTTAAGCTCAGGAGTAATAGAGAGTATGATTTGATCTTAAGGTTTTGGAGATCAGAACCTTCTTTAATAAGGTTAGCTTCTTTTAATGCTTTCAAAATTGGAGCATCTAATCGTTTTAAGATGGGATCAATTAAATGTTCCATTTTAGCCCTTGTAAGTGTCATGGTTAGATGCTTTGGACCTTCATTTGTTGCAAGAATATAAAAAGGATTGGTTTATTATTCCATAAATTAGTATCTAAGTCATTTTTAAGTTAGGTTTTTTTATAGGAAGTTTCTTCAAGAAACAAATCATCAAGTAAAGAAAGAAAAAGAAATTTTATAAAAAATAATGTTAAATAAATTAGATTGCTCGTGCTAAGGTTTGGGCATCATTGATTGCCGCTTGAATATCTCTAGGCTTTTTACAGTCACCTATATATTCAACTTTAAATCCTACATTCTCAAATTCTTTTTCAAGCGTTTTTCTTGGTGTAACCCTGCCACCTATGTGTATAAGTGTGTCAGCCTCAATTTCATGTTCTTTTCCATCAGAGTCTTGAATTATTACTGCTTTATCAGTGACATCAATAAGTTTTGCATTTTTGAATTGAGGAATATTATTTTCTTTGAAGTATCTATGAATAAATGCAATTCTACCTGTAAGATTTGCATTGGTTAGTATTCCAGCTAATATTTTTTCACTTCCAGCAATTCCTTTGATATTATAGCCTTGTTCTTTCAATGTAATTGCTGTTTCTGCACCACCTTTCCAATAGGTATCCAATCCCCAGATGAACACATTTTTGCCGATGGGTTTTGATTTTGAAATCGCTTCATCTTGGGTTAACACATTTGCACGACCCTCAAATTTTACAGGGGTTACAGCTTCTGTCCCAACTGCAAAAACTAGAGTATCACAATCAAGATCTCTGATTTCATCATTTGATAATTCTTTATTTAAGTGAATAGGAACACCCATTTTACTAAGTTGGATTTTCTGGAATTTGACAATGTTCATAAATTGCTCTTTCTTGTATTCAGCAGCTAATATGTGCATCAATCCACCTAATTTATCGGTTTTTTCATAGAGTTCAACATCATGACCTCGTAGTTTTGCCACACGTGCAAGTTCCATACCGGCAATTCCACCCCCTATTACTACGATTTTTTTAGGAGCTTCGGTGGGAACTAGTTCTTTATAACTATGTCTTTTATAAGGATTCAGAACGCAAACTCGTCCGCATCCAACTAGACATCCTAAGCAATGTTTAATATCATCAGTTTGACCACTAAAATATTTGTTCGGAGTATCTGGATCAGTAATTAATTGTCTACCCATATAGATTATATCAGCCTTTCCCTGTTGTATAAATTCATCAGCCATTTTTGGATTAACGATATTTCCAACCCCAATTACTGGGATATTAACCACTTTCTTAATTGCTTCGGGATAATGTATAAATCCCCCAGGTGGAACATAAGTTGGGATATTTATCCCTCTCGGTGTTCTTACTTGTATTCCCTGAGTTACATCAATACAATCAACTCCAATGCTTTCAAGAATTTTAGCAACCTCCAGCTGATCTTGTATTTTTAAGCCATCAGGAAGGAGTTCTTCAGCAGAAATTCGTACAAAAATAGGATTATCATTGACTTTATCTCTCATTTTTTCAACTGTTTCTTTAATGAATCGCGTCTTATTTTCCCAAGAACCACCATACTCATCTGTTCTTTGATTGTAATATGGGGATAAAAAATCGTGATATAGTGAACCATGGCAGGAATGAATTTCAACGTAATCAAATCCCGCCTCAATTGCTCTTTTACCCGCAGCGGCAAATAGATTTTCTATTTGGATAATTTCTGGTTTCGTCAGAGCATGAATTTCTTTGAACCCTATTTTTTCCAAATCCTTCCGCCAATTAGGATTTATCAATTCAAAAACAGAGCTTGCAGTTACTGGATCCACGCTGGAGGGGGCAGCAACAGGCATAGGCATTCTTAATATTGGGATAAACATTAATCCTAAAATACCACCATTAGCAAATTGAATCCCAATCTTCGCACCATATTCATGAATTTTATCGGTAAATTTTTTAAACTCAGGAATATTCTCATCTAATCCCATACATGGTTGAATGGGATTATTCATCGGTTCTGTTCCACTTGCTTCTACAGTAATTAAACCAGCACCTCCTTTTGCAATCGGTTCATAAACATTATAGAAATTCTTTCCCGGGATTCCGTTTGAGATTGAACCTGACATCATGGGTGGAAATCCAAGTCTATTTTTTATTTCCATATTTCTAATTTTTAATGGATCTGTTAGCTTTGCCATATTTTTCTCATATTTTTAAAATTTTAATTTTAATTATCTATCTACATAATTTAACTTAAATTTTTTTGTCGAGTGATTGAATGCCGTCAATATAATTAGCAAGATATACTAGAACTAAATCCTAATATCTCAACTCGAAGCATAACTGAAAATATAAAATAATAACGTTTTTTTAGAGCTAATTTCTTTTTTCATTATTATAAAATTATAAAAGTTTGAGAAAAGTGTAAATTAAAATATGCCAAAATTAAGTGATCCAATAACAATAAGAGGAATGACCGTAAAGAATAGATTAGGTTATCCTCCCATGCTCACATTTTCATCAGATGGGAGAGGTGCTCCTTCTCCGAGAACCTTCAATGTGCATAGGTTAAAAGCTCAAGGAGGAGTTGGTTTAATAACATATGAAAACTCCGGAGTAGATCCAATGACAGGGATGGGTTCAGCAAGTATAGGGAGAGATAGAGTTATACCTACCTATAAAGAATTAACGGATATGGTACATAGTTATGGAGCGAAGATTGGGCTACAAGTAGGAAATGGCAGCCTAATTGGATTTTCTTTTGCTAACTTTTTATTCAATATGAATCCGGGTAATCCGATCGGTCCTTCTAAGGTAGATTTAGCAGAAGCTACTTCAGCTTATACCTTATATGATCCAACATGGCCAGAAAAAATTAAAGAGAAGAATTTTGAAATGCAAGTATTATCTAAGGAACAAATTATCGCACTCGAAGATCAATTCGCAGCGGGAGCTAAGAGAGCTGTAGAAGCGGGATTTGATTACTTAGATATTCATTCAGGACACGGGATGTTGCATGCTTCTTTTTTATCCCCTTGGCTCAATAAAAGAACTGATGAGTATGGAGGTTCTTTTGAAAATCGATGTCGTTTTCATACAGAAACAATCCAAAAAATGAGAGAACAAATCGGTGAAGATGTACCGATTTTTGTAAGATTTTCAGCAGATGAGTTAGTAGAAAATGGAAATCGAATAGAAGATGGTATAGAAATTGCGAAAGCATTGGAGAAGGGAGGTGCTGACTGTTTGGACGTAACTCAAGGTATTATATATCGAAACCCATCCGGTATCGAAATCCCATCTTATTGTAAACATGGTTGCTTTATCCGTTTAGCTGATGCTATTAAAAAAGAAGTCGACATTCCGGTTATAGGTGTCGGGAGGATCATTGATCCTGCGATGGCTGATGAATTTATCCGAGAAGGAAAGGCAGACATTATATATATGGGACGTCAGTTAATATGTGATCCTGAAACACCTAACAAATATTTTAACGGACGTGCTGACGAGATTAGACATTGCATGGGATGCTTACAGGATTGCAGTCGTGGTTGTGTACAAGATGTTCATGGTGGTCAAACTTACCAAGAGCTCACCCCCTCTAAAGAACCAAAAAAGATTATTATCTTAGGAGCTGGAATAGCTGGACTTGAAGCTGCGAGAGTTGCTAAACTCCGTGGACATGAAGTTGAAGTATATGAAAAAACAGATACAGTTGGAGGTTTGGTTAAGTTGTTAGCAGCAGAATATGGGAAATCAGATTACATGAACTCAGTTAATTACTCAGTATCACAATTGAAAAAGCTTGGCGTCCGAATCAATTTTAATAAAGAGTTAACTAAAGATGATATTGCTAAGCTAAATCCAGATATTTTAGTTATCGCAACTGGCTCAGAAGCTACATTACCTGTAAAATTAAAAGAGAAGCCGAATGTAATAACACAAGATGAATCAATCTTAAAAAGTAAGACAATAGGAAAGGATGTCGTTGTTTGGGGTTTAGAAGTTTACTGGCGTGGAGGACTAGAAACTTGCATCTCACTAATAGAAGAAGGATATAATGTGAAAGCTCTAGTGGGCCCAGAAAAATCATTAGGAGAAACTATCAAAGGAAGACAAGGAAAGCGATACTGGTTACTTAACTATATCAAAAGGAAAAATGTCCCAGTCTATAAAGAAGCTAAACTCGTAGATGTAACTGATAAAGAAGTCATATTTTTGGATAAAAACGGAGTTGAACAATCAATACAAGCAGATACCCTAGTACATTGTGGCTCTCGTATTACAAATGGAAAGAAATTACTAGAAGAATTTGAGGGTGTTGCCTCAGAGATTGTTCTCATCGGAGATGCTAGCAAACCAAGAGATATAAATTCAGCAATAAGGGAAGCTCAAAATTTTGCGTGGAAGCTAAAATAATAACATTTTTTTGTAGTCAATTTTTTTTTTCTTTACTAACAAAATATAATATAATTAAATAAGGAGTAATTTAAAATATGCCAAAAATTTCAGATCCAATTACTATTAGAAATATGGAGGTTAAAAACCGATTTGGTTATCCCCCCATGGTATCTGGGTCACATGACTCAGAAGGTAGGCCTACTGAGGCCGCTTTTACACAATATGAACTGAAAGCTAAAGGCGGTGTAGGGATAATGACCTATGAGGCTTCTCAACTCGATACTTGGCTAAGAGGCCCGGGGATGACTGGTCCCAATATTGGGAGAGCAGAAAATGTACCTGCATTTAAGAAAATGACAGATCGCTTACACCAACATAATGTAAAAGTCGGAATGCAAATGAATAAGGTCGGTATGATTTCTTATACATTTGGCGCAATGGCTAATTTCTTTGGTCTTCCCTCTAACATTGGTCCCTCTAGTATTGATTTAGAACACGCAACATCCGCTTGGGCGTTAATGGTGCCGACTTGGTCTGATACCATTAAAAATAATAACCTGAAAATTAAAGAATTATCAGTAGAAGAAATAGACCAAATTCAAGATTTGTATGCTTCTGGTGCAAAAAATGCAATAGATGCAGGATTTGATTATGTAATGGTCCATTCTGGGCACGGAACCTTACCACAATCTTTTTTAACACCTTATTTCAACAGGAGAACGGATAAATATGGTGGTTCCGTAGAAAAGAGATGCACTTTTATCAAGGAAACTGTTGGTAAAATAAGGAAAAGCATTGGTGATGAACCCCCGATTTTAGTGCGGTTTTCTGCTGATGAACTTGTGCATGATGGTAATAAAATTGAAAACTCAATTGAAATCGCGCAAAATATGGAAAAAGCAGGTGTAGATTGCTTAGATATTACTCAAGGAATAATTCTTCGAAGTCCTTTTGGAATTACGATACCTAGTTATTGTAAACCTGGATGCTTCATTCACCTACCAGAAGAGATCAAAAAACATGTTGATATTCCGGTTATGGGTGTTGGAGGTGTTAATGATCCAAGAATGGCAGCAGAATTTATTGAACAAGAAAAATGCGACATTATTAATATGGGACGTCAGTTGATATGTGATCCGGAAACTCCAAATAAATATTTTGATGGTAGAATTGATGATATTAAACGTTGCTTAGGGTGTTTAATGAGTTGTGGAACATGTGTATATGATGCTTATAGCGGTTTGAATTATCAAGAATTAACTCCATCAGCTGAAAAGAAGAAAATTGTGGTAATAGGAGGAGGAATTGCAGGAATGGAAGCTGCTAGACTCGCAAAACTTAGAGGTCATGAGGTAGAATTATATGAAAAATCAAAGAAGTTGGGAGGATTAATACCTCTCCTTGCCAAAGAATTTGGTAAAGAGAGATATATACAAATCTCTGATTTCTTAGAAACTCAGTTGAAAAAATTGAATATCCCGGTTCATCTAAACAAAGAAGCAACTAAGGATGAAATTGCATTTTTGAATCCTGACATTTTAATACTAGCAACAGGCTCAGAAGCTACAATTCCTGTGAATTTGAAGGGAAAGGCCAATGTACTCACTCAAGACGAGTCAATCTTAAAAAATAAAGATTTGGGAAAAGACATTGTAGTGTGGGGACTTAATGCGTACTGGAGAGGAGGATTAGAATCAGTAGTATCACTTGCAGAAGAAGGTTACAATATTAAGGCTTTTATAGGTTCAGAAGCTGCTGTAGGACAAGTGATTGCAAGCGCAGCTGGTCGACGTTTTTGGATAATGAGATACTTAAGAGACTTGAAGGCTCCAATATATACTAACGCGAAGCTTTTAGATGTAACAGATGAAGGGGTCAAGTTTCTCGACAAAGATAAAAATGAACAATTTATCGAAGCAGATAGCTTAGTGTATTGTGGCTCTCGGATCGCCAATGGGAAAGCATTATCAGAAATATTTGAGGGTGTTGCTCCAGAAATCAAGCTACTTGGAGATTGTAACAGACCACGAGATATTCAAGCTGCCATGACTGATGCTCAAAAATATATTAGAAGTTTGAAATAAAAAATTCAATTCTATTTTTAATAATCTTTTTCTTTCTTTTTTACATCCAAGAGACAATTTTTGATGTAGTTGCTAAGATGTTAACTAGGTCTTCATAATCTATGCCTTTGATTTTAGGTTGAAGCTTCTCTGGATCAATTCCTCGAGCCTTAAAGTCAGGTATCATGGAATAAAATTCTAAAGGTAGTTGTAGCAATTCTTTCATCAATGGGGAAGTAGAATGCTTATGACTTGTCCCAATAACAGCATCATGGATAAATATAAAGGTTATTTGAGCACCTAGATTTAGTTGATTTTCTATAATCTTTTTTACAGTACTCAATTTTGATTCCAATAAGGGACTAAATCCATATAAATATACTAAAGAAAGTTGTTCATTCATTTTTATTCACCATCCATTCAATATTTAAAACACATTTCTGCTTCAAGAATTAATTTGGAAATAATTTCCATATCTATGACCTTCAAATTCTCATTTTGGATTAAATCCGTTATTTCCAGCCCAGCAGTCTTAAGAGCCTCATCATGAACATATATTTCTAAATCAGAAAGCTCCATCAATCTTATTATATTGTCAACAGGGTCAACATTTAAGGCTTTAGGAGTTAAATTCTTATTAAGAAAGTAAACAGCGTCCCCCATGAAAATAACCTTACAAAGTTCTATATCCCCAACTGCCAGTAAGCCTGTAGCTAAACGAATAGATTCCGTAACAGAATTTTTTCCAAATGGAGAATCTTCACATATTATTACAATAGATTGAACCATTTTCATCAACCTCCAGGACCGAAGAAAATTACTTTATCTGATTGAGATATCAAATCTGAAAGGCTCCCCAATCCTTCCTGGCATGCACCATCAATAAATTCATTGGATTTGATACCAGTTAAACTGATCCATGTGCTACAGGCGGCTAATTTAGTGTTGATCCTCTTACTGAATTGGCTAAGGCGTTCTGATATATTCCTTACAGAATCATAAGGAAATTCCCGGCTTTTAATGCTATGTACTCCACTTCCGTAGAGAAAAATACCTAAAATTTCATGACCTTTTGCAATTATTGCTTCCCCTAAATTTATAGCGGTATCTATCGCTTCATATTTGTAAGGTTCCGCGGATACTACAATAGTAAATGATACCATCTCTTTATACCTACTTAGCTTTCATCCTAACCTTTTAATATGCAATTAATATATATAATATTTAAGATATAAGACAAAATTTATTTGCATTACTTTAAAATTCATTTAAATATATAAAATCTGACATAAGTTGTATTTTATGCTCAAGATCCATAGATCTTCAAAAATTATTATAAGTTGTGCTTTTGTTCTAAGCGTTTTCATCCCTACTTTCTTTAATGTTATACTAGCTCGTTCAATAAGAACTTGGATTTACCGAACGGATAATTATATAAATGATTTAGATATTTCTACTAATGGTCGGTATTTAACTGTTGGAACATATGATAGATTATACTTATTTGACACTTTTGAAAATAAACTTCTATGGGATAAATATCTGCAGGCTTTACATGTGGGGTCATTATCTATGAGTAGTGATGGAAATTTTTTTGTAGCTGGTGTTTCGATAAATGCTCCTAATGGGAAAGGATATGTTTACTATTTTGATAGTAATAGTTCCACACCACTGTGGGCTTATAGAACGTCCATTCTTCGTCCACCTGTTTCAATTTCATCTGATGGGGAAGATTTAGCGGCGATATATCATCTCTATACTCTTGTTGTCCTTAAAAACACTAATTCGACACCCGTTTGGAATTATACCACCGATATCAAAAGAATAGGAGCTTTTAAAATGTCATCTGATGGTAGTTATGTAGTGTTTGGAATTTCTTCTGGGAAAGCATATTTGATGAATAATTCAAATATTCCATCAAAAAGATCAGTATGGGATTATTCTACAGGAAGCGAAGTGCGCTCTGTTGCTATTTCATCCAATAATGAGTATATAGCAGTAGGATCAAAAGACAATGCAGTGTATCTTTTTGATAAATTTAAGTCAGCCTTAAAGAGTCCAATATGGCAGTATACCACTCAAGGAGAAATAATATCTGTTGAATTCTCTTCAGATGAAAAATTCTTAGTTGTTACTAGTACAGATGATAGGATCTATTATTTTGGAACAAATAGTTCTATTCCCTTATGGACCTACCGAACAAATACAGATATTTTATCAACTGCAATTTCTGATGATGGAAATTATGTCACAGCAGCAGATTTAAAGGGAAATGTTTATCTATTAAGCTGTGATACTGGTTCACTTGTATCACGTTATAAAACAAAAGGAGAATCTTACGCATTAAGAATATCTTATGAGGGTAATTATATAGCATGCGCGGGTCATTATTTTGACGGTGAAGTCTCTGAGTTTAGATCTTACTTATTTGATCGAAGTAAACTTGTTTATGGAAAAGATTTTTCTTCTGTGTTTGCAACAGTTTTACAAAATCTTGTATTTTTTGGATTCCCTACAACTATTGTAATTACTTATGTAATTCATAAATTAGAATTCTTTTTTAAAAAAAAAGATAGATAGATTAATGTATCGCTTCTCGGCAGTTTCGGATTATATGCAAAATTTTCCTTAGTTAGATCCTTAACATTTAACAGTGTGAAACGCAATATTAAAATTAATAATAGTAATGTCTAAAATGAATTTTTACTAAGAGTACTATGGCAATTCTATATGAATCTCTTGGCAGTTTTCATACGGGAGTATTTTCATATAGGATATTGATTTCAAAACGATCAAGAGGGACGATTTCTTTAACAGGTGAAAACCTAATTTTTGAGTCTGAGAAGGATAATGTACCGTTTCACCTAAAGTTATCGGAAATTCGTGATTTTTACTTGAAAAATAGATTTACCATCCCAATTATTGAACTTAAATCAATTCATGGAACTATCCATACGATATCTACTTTGAAAGAAAGGAAAAAACATTTTCATTCATCTCTTCAAATGGTGGAAAACCTCTTCAGACAATTGACCAGGCTAATTTTTAATAAGGATCAAATAATTTTATTTGATGCAATAGTAATGTTTTATCCTGGATCTCTCAAAAGTTTTAATATAAAGGAGAGTTCTCTACGTGGACATCTGTTCTTAACAGAAAATTATATCTTATTCAAATCATTCCAAAGCGGGAATCTAAGTCGGATTAAAATATTTGACATACAGCAAGTTATTATGGAAATCATAGATTCGGTGACTTATGTATCTATTGAAACTCTTGATGGAGGATTTTATTCCATTCTACCTCTAACAACATCCTGGGGAAAATTTGTGAAAGATAAAAATAAGACAGAGAAACTTTATGATATATTAAATCAAGCTAAGATGTATAAAAATTCTGAACAATTTAGTAATCAAAAGAATGAGAAACTTAGGGAAGACTTGATTAAATGTTTATACTGTGGAAATATAATTGAACCTGAAGCTAATTTATGTCCCTTTTGTGGGAATGAGAAATAATTAAAATAAAAAAGAGAAAATTTATAGGAAAAAAATAAATCCATAAGAAATCTATTTACTTTGGTTTTATTGCTTTTACTTTAATACTTGTACTATCAATATCTAGTTGATCTATTTTCTTTACAATTTCAATCTGATCTCCTAATGCTTCTCTAATATCGTCATCACCTAATAACAACTCAGTTGTAGAAAAATCGCTCTGGTTGGTAATCTCTACGTTGTTAAATCCCGCATTTTCAATCGCTCCTAAATATTGATCTTTCATAATTGCTCCACCAATGCAGCATGCATATAGTTGTGCGTTATTCCTTATTTCATCAGGTAGTTCCTTCAGTAGAACTATATCAGAGACCATCAATCTTCCTCCTGGCTTTAAAACACGAAAAGCTTCACGAAATACTTGTTCTTTATCGGGAGAAAGGTTAATTACACAATTAGATATAATGAGATCGGCTGAATTATCAGCTACAGGTAAATTCTCGATTTCACCAAGTCTAAATTCGACGTTATCATAATTACCCTTTACAGCATTTTCTCGAGCTCTAGAAAGCATAGCTGGCGTCATATCTACACCAATAACTTTTCCTGTTTTTCCAACTTTATTTGCAGCTATAAAACAATCTAATCCTCCTCCTGAACCTAGATCAAGAACGGTTTCCCCTTCTTTTATAGATGCATGTGCTGTGGGATTTCCACAACCTAGAGCCAAATTTGCTCCATCTGGAATATTATTTAGATCATCTTCAGTATACCCTAGTTGAGCACTATGTTTTTTCATGAATTCTTCCCTTTGTTCAGCAGGAAGCCTAATTGCTCCTCCGCATGTAGTTGTATTACACGCATCCAATGCTGAATTTTCAGTTGGAGCAGTTGAACCACAACAACTTAAAGTTGGGGCTTCTGTAGGTGCTGCTGGACCACAACAACCTGAAACGGGTGATTCATTCACTCTTCTAGAATATGCTTCTCTTACAGATTGTCTTATCTTATCATCTTCAATAATTTTTTCTTCTACCAATTTTATTTCACATTTTCAAAATTTAGTTTAAGTATTAATAATCAATATGTGAATATAAAGGTTCCGGACATTTCGGTTCCGAACTATTTTCCTTAAATCAAATTCTTATTTCAAAAGCAAAAGAAATGATTAGCATTTTTCCAATCCAGTTAATTCAAACGAATCGGATAATTTATTTAACAAATAAGTTAATTTATCAGCTTCTTCAAGTGTAAAACCTTCACAACAGTTTGTTAAAATAATTTTAATTGGAGGTGTTGAACTTTCAATATTTTTGCCTTTATCGGTAAGTTTAACTAATAGACTTCGTCTATCATCAGGATTTTTTTCTCTCGAAACTAATTCATTTTTTTCCATAGTATCGACGATACCTGTAATTGTTGAGGGAGAACAACAACATGCTGATGCTAACTCTTTAAATTGCTTTCCATCAGATTTCCATAATTCCATTAGTATTGAATATTGGGGTGGGGTAAGATTTTCGCTTTTTACAACTCTACGTTGTAATTTTTCATATTTTTTATTTAGTAAATTAATTAATTGAAAAATTTCAGAGAAATTCATAACCACACATTCATCACTTTCGCAATTTGAATTATTTTCAGCCATTTTGTAATCACTAAATATTTAGGATCGAAATTATTTATATCCTTACTAATTATATTAAATTCTTTCTTATTATTCTTTATGGTTCTCTGCAGTACTTAGTTGGTAGAGTCCTTTCATACTATTGTCAATTTAATGCTAATAACTTATTTAAAAAGGAAAAATTAACAAAAATATAATAAATTTGGGACTCTAAAGATTTATATTAGTGAAAGTAATTACTATACATATATAAGACAAATCGTCTCATAATAAAAGCAACTTTAATTCAAAAATGTTAACAGCAAAAAAAAATGGCTCCTGTCAATCCCCTGGATTTTTGTCTTTTGGTAGTGTAATTCGTTACACTTAAAAATTTACCTTCTCCTACTTAATGGATTTGACCTCAATATGAGGTTTTTGGCAGGAGCCTCCTTTTATTATTAATAAGATATCCAAATTATGAAATGTGAAATTTAAGGATTATAATAAGAGAAAAAGTTCTAGCAAATACATATCCAGAGACAAATCCTTTAACAATTCCATACTGTTAAAAATATAACTATATACTTTTTCTTCTCTGAAATACTTTAAACATAAATTGTCTCCCTTGATCTCCCTTAAGATATTTACTACTTGGCTAAGTAGATGTTTTAAACTATCAATAACTATTTCTTTATCGCATTTAATCAAGTTAATATCAATAATGTCAAACCAGGCTTCTTTTGAGAAGGAAATGCTTTTCAACTCAGGCTCTTCTTTACATCTGTCTTGATTTTGATAAGCTTGGTATATTTTATCTATGTGGTCTAAAATCTCATTTTTAGATTTACTATACATTTTTTTTTCAATAATGTTCCTAAGCATAATAAAAATATTCTGGAATATTCCTAAAATATCGAAGAAATCAGCTGTTAGGGTTAGAGTCTCGACTTCTTCCCATTGATTATAATAATCTTCAATTAATTTTAGAAAAGGCAGGAAGATGTTAATATTCCCGTCCCAATTTTTGCCTTTTTTTTTCCAAACGGGATCAAATTCTTTTATGAAGGCATTTTTAATAACACTTAAACGAGTCTTTAACGTTTCTGTTTTCATTTCCTTAGTACCTGCGGCCACAAAAAGTAAATTATACTTAGCTTCTACAATATAGATCCATCTTAATCCGCCCATTTCTATGGAGTCAATTGATTGATTAAATTCAACTATAGAAAATTGATTAAAGGCTGTAAGAAATCCAGAAACTATATCCTCATCAGCATCTGTCTTTAAAAAAGACTTATACAATAATTTTACTCCAGAGTCGCTTTCTACTATCCAGATAATCATTTTGTATTCGAAGATTTATTATGTTGCTCTAAGAGATTTTTTTTACTTAAAATTTATAAATTTACCAATAGTAAATTAATTTAACTTTTCAAGAGAGCTTCTTAAAAATTATCATCTAAGAGGTTTATTAAGGAAGAATAATATAACTATTTATCATGAGTGAAAAAAATCCTCTACAGTCAACCGGGTTTCATCCTTTTGGTGATTTAATTGGATTAACCTTTACAGAACTTAAACAAGGATATTCGAAGGGCATGATCAATGTTGAACCAAAGTTAATGAACCCTCATGGATTTTTACATGGTGGGGTTATGTATTCAGCCGTAGACACGGGCATGGGCGCCGCTTTGTATTCATTATTGGAAGAAGATGAACTTTGTGCTACAGTAGAAATTAAAATCACTTACTTTAAGCCCGTTAAAAGTGGTATTCTTACATGCGAGACTAAAGTTGTTCATAAGGGGAAAACGATGAGTGCTCTTGAATCTGAGATTTACAATAATGATCTTCTTGTCAGTAAAGCTATGGGTACTTATTCCATTTTTAAGATTAAATAAGTTAATGCGCTTTTGTACTAATGGGTATAGAGAGCCTTGTATTTATTTCGTATAACTTTTTTATCCAATTTCCCAACACTCGTTCTTGGGATTGATTGGACAAACATAATTTCGTCAGGTATTTGCCACTTAGCAAAAGACTTGGAGAGATACTCAATAAACTGTTCTTTTGTTGTCGATTCATGACCTTCACGTAATACTAATAATGCTAAAGGGCGTTCTTCCCATTTTGGGTGAGGTAAACCTACGACCGCTGCTTCCAGAACCCCAGGATGGGAGACGAGTACATTTTCCATGTCAATTGAGCTTATCCATTCCCCTCCACTTTTGATTACATCTTTTATTCTATCAGTTATCTTTAAATAACCTTCCGAATCAAGAGATCCCGCATCGCCGCTTCTAAAAAATCCATCCTTTGTAAAACTATCTTTTGTGAGTGGGGCATTATAATAATTTCTCGCAATCCAAAGTCCTCGTAAAAGGATTTCGCCAGAAGATTTACCGTCATGAGGTAAAATATTTCCCTCTTCATCAATTATTCTAATATCAAGCCCCGAAACGATCGTCCCTTGTTTTTTCTTAAGCTCCCATAATTCTTCTTCTGATAGTTCCTTTTTAAGCCAAGGTTTGAAAAAATTCAATGTTGTAATTGCCATAGCTTCAGTAGAACCATAAGAATGTATGATTTCGCCCCCAGTCTCATCCCACAACCCTTTCATTAACGCAATTGGTGGTTCTGAACCTCCACAAATTAAACGAATGTTTGAAAGATCCGGCTTTTCTTCCATTTTTCTTATAAATTCAAGCATCGCCATAAAAACTGCAGGAACACCCCCTGAAACTGTGACCTTTTCTTGAACCATTAGTTGAGTAAGTTCTTCTAAATCATCTAGGCTCCACTTTCCAGAGAATACCAGCTTAGAACCTGCATAAGTTGCAGCTTGTGGCTTGGACCATCCAATCACATGAAACATTGGAACTAATTGAAGGACAGTGTCATCAACAGTCATAGAGATTTGAGCTGTAAATGCCAAAGCTTGGAGATAAACATAGCGATGGGAATAATACACACCCTTAGGTCTTCCTGTTGTTCCTGTAGTATAACACGCAGCGTAAGCCGAGTTTTCATCCAAATTAGGCCATTCATAAGAATTAGACGATTTTTTCAAAAGATCTTCGTAATCATATATAGGATTTAGTCTTGTTTTAATATTGGAAATATCTTTCTCTGTAATAATGATATACCCTCTTACTTTCTTGCATAAATGCATAATTGATTCAGCTAGAGGGATTAAATCCTCATCAACTATAATCATAGATGCTCCAGAATGATTTATTACGTAAGATAAATCTTGAGGTGAAAGACGTAAATTCAAAGTAACCATCACAGCTCCCATGCCAGGAAGCCCAAAATAGATCTCGTAGTGTTGATAATGATTCCATGCTAATACCCCAATCCTATCCCCTAGCTTCACACCGATTGACTCTAAACCATTGGCTAATTGCTGCATTCTACCATAAGCATCTTTGTATGTATAACGAAACAATGTCCCATCTATTTTCCTACTAACTATCTCTTGTCTAGCAAAATTTCTTATTCCTTGTTTTATAAGATTTATAGTATTTAATTGGTAGGTATCCTTAGAGTCGACAATAAATCCTTTTACAATTTTCATGAAGATCACTTTAAGTTTAATTTAATTTTGAACCAATTTATTATTTTAATTCATTATTTTATAAATATATACGTTCTCTACACTTTCAACATTACTGAAGTGATATTTCACAAATATAATCTTTCCTCGACTAAATATTCTACAATTTATGTTTTGCCTATTTAGTACGGATTAAAAATTCTCATTAGCATTTTAAAAACAATTAATAGATTAATTAATAAGAATAAGAATGAAGCATATGAAGAGAGTCGCTTAACACTGCGTTTCTCTCTAATGCATTGGTTTATCAATCTATAAGATTTACATTATAGTTACCTTTGTTATTAGTCAAGAAAGAAAGGAAAAGGGAATATCAAGATAGGTGCCACCTTGAATATAAGAAAAAGAATGTCAAGAGGTTTTGCATTATTAATAATTTTATGTGCAACCATTGGAATTGCGAGTATTATTCAAATTAATAGTTTAAATTCATCTATAGACGATTTGGCAAACCATAAAATTGCAACTAATAATTATACTCATGAAGCTAAATTTCAATTGGAGAATATGTTTCAGGTCATTACTCGATATGAAGATGGACTGACGACAGGGGCAGTTGTTGATTTTAATGAACAATATGGCTTAGCAATTGAAAATTTAGAGAATCTTAGAAAGTTAAATCCTTCTTTGGGAATTGAAATATCTGAAATAATAGAAAGTGTTGATAGTATTTATAACTCTACCATGGATACATCTACGGGAATATTTTATCTTTTGGATTCATATTGCACTAATCTTACTATCATAGAAACAGAAATCACTAATACAGAATTAGACATCAGCGATCTGATTTCATCTCAAAATAACATTAGCATGATTTTTAATGCTACAGAAGTGATGCTTAACTTCAAAACCCAAGATAATCTAATCCATGAATATATCAACACCCCAACAAATGCCGAAAGATTTTCACTACGAGTAGAGTTTGTAGGTTTAGGAAATAGTTTTACAAGTACCTTACAGGAGATAATCAATAGTCCAAATGGTAAAAATAAGACAATAGCGTCTGATATTAGTACTTGGTTCTCCACAAATTTTTATCCAATCGTTCTTACTGACATAGATTCTTTATTTCTGTTAGTTAATTCTTATTTTGATCAAAAGGAATATGTTGGTATCCAAGAGGCTCTAATCGGGATCTATTTAGATACTATAGAACCTATAATGGAAACAAAAGTTGCCAATAGTATTAATCAGGCAAAGATAAACTCGATACTCTCATTTGTTATAGTTATTGTAATTATGGTCGTAACGACTGTTATTGGTATTGCAGTGGCAATCCCTACAACTAAAGGGATTACAAAAGTAAATGAAAGTATGGAAAAGATTATTAAGGCCGGTTCTGAAGCAAGTATCAATGTAGCTAACATGGCAACAGAATTATCCGCAAGTGCTAGCGAAGTTAATGCTGCTGCAGAAGAAATTGCTACTTCAACTCGACAGGTAGCCTCTGAAAGCACTGAAGTTATGGATTCTTCAGCTGAAATCAAAAATATTGTTGAATTAATAGTAAGTATTTCAGAACAAACTAACTTATTGGCTCTAAACGCAAGTATTGAAGCAGCTAGAGCTGGTGAGGTTGGTCGAGGGTTGGCTGTTGTCGCTGATGAAGTAAGAAAACTTGCTGAAGAATCTAAAAATGCTGTACTGAGTACTAGTTTAGCTTTAGCAATTATAATAGATAAGATCAAATCATCTAACTTATCCATCCAAGAAATAAGTACTTCAGCTGAGGAACAAACAGCATCAATGGAAGAAGTAGCTGCAACCGCAAATAAACTAGGCTCTTTAGCAGAGATTTTGAAAAATGAGATGATAAAATCTCAGGTTATTGAAAGCAAAGCAGAAAAACAAAAAATCAAGAAATAACTTATTTCTTCTTTTTCCACCAATGTGGAATATCTAATTTCTTAAATTGCCCATAATCTAATAGAAGAATATGTTCCTCTTCGAGAGTAAAGGCAAATCCCCCATTAAAGAATACCCATCTTTTGTCGGGAGGAACTGCAAACCATCCAAATTTTAAAGTCATCACATGCCAATCATGAGTGACATAAATATTTATACCTCTCTGAGGGGCATCTTTAAGTTGATTCCAAATAAGATGAGCCGCATTTTGAGTGTACTCAATAAAGGGGGTCCATTCTTCCGGAAGATAAAAACCTGAAGCCCAACGAAGCAATATTTCCCTAAAATCGAATTTTAAAAATTGATCCGCATAAGATTGATTACCAATTCCAATCTCATAAAGAGAAGAAAGCTCTCCTAACAGATCACTTTTCCCACCTATGCTTTTAAAACCCTCATGGATATTTTCAGCCGTTTCTTGGCATCTCCAGATTTTACTGTGAAATAATCTAATAGGTCTGTTAGTAGGCAATCTTTCACCAAATTTTTTTGCGATAGCATGACCCTTAGGTGTCAATCTTAATTTGTGTATTTTTTCCATGACTGTTGGCTCATTCCTATGAGAATGCCTTAAAACTAAGATTATTTTTGAATCTTTTGGAAATTTCTCAAGATTATCTATAATAGCCCTAGCATGAGTAGTCCACTCTTCCTCTTTCCAGATTTTTTCAACATTCATTGTGATTAAAATGAGAATTTTTTTATTGGAAAAATTAAGAAAAAGATATGAATTTATTCATTCTGAAATATCACATAGGGAGAGTTAGGTATCAATAGAAATACCAAGATCTTTCAACAATGGAGTTAAAAAGCTATTTGTAAAATCCTTAATTCCTAATATAATTCCTAGGTATAATTGTAAGAAACTCTGGATCTCATGGTTAATTTTTTCGATTTCAATAAATTCATATTCAGGTTCAATTTCAATTTTGTCTAAATCTAAAGGCTTTAAATGTTTCATAACCAAATAAAACATAAATTTGTTATAAGAAGTTTCGATGGTGCTTTGTTCTTCATCAATTAATTCATGAGTTTCATGAACAATGACATTCCTTAATGCTCTTATACTCTGAATCAATCTTTCTAGATCCTCAGGCAATTTTAGCTCTAGAATTTTCTCTACCATATCTTTATTTTTATAATCCTCAACTTGAGCGTTGCAATAATCCTCTAGGTTTGAATAAAATTTGATTAAGAATTTAAAAGTGTCAAAATTTTTGTTATTCTTCCACTCGCGGTAAGGAGTGCCCCAGTTTGCAAAATCTATTTCATCTAATGCATTTTTAATCTTGTTATTAATATCGTCAACCTTTTTAATGAAATAATCTAAGTAGTCCATATAGGGTTTCTCTTGAGGAACGAAACTATATTTATAGGTCTTACCAAATTCTTTAAAAGCACCCCATTTCTTTATTAGGGATGTATCTTCTAATATCTCCTTTTTTCCCACTTCAGCAGCAAACTTGATTATAAAACCGCATTCAGGACAATACGTTACCCATGAGCCTTTAATCGATGAATATGGTTTAACTACAACTTGATGTTTTTCATTCTGAAAATTCGTTAGTTCACCTTTGGATTCAATCGCATCAAAATTGGTTTTTTCATGATGAAAGGCTTCAGGAATGAATTCATAATTACAAAGAGGGCATTTAATTCGTTGACTGGAAGAAAGATTTTTCTTTGCCATGAAACATTTCTCCTCTGACATTAATTAAATAGAAATTTACTCAATTAGATAAGAAATCTTCATATATTAGGTTTATTGAATATTTAGTAGAATTATGATTTCTTTTTTTTCAACATCTTTTCCCATGAATATAGGTTAGGATGATTTTCGACATCAATATATGCAACTAAAAAGAGAATAACTGCTAGAATAATATTTGTGAAACCGATTAATTGATAGGAATTTAAGTATATAAATCCTAGGAAAACTCCACCCAACTGTAGATAAGCAGTTGCTATTAAAGGGCTTATTGTTTGAGAAATCGATTGAACGTTGGTAGTC
>JAGXNO010000055.1 GCA_019894975.1 Promethearchaeota archaeon
AGATATAAACACGGGAGATATCGTTGGAATTATGGATGGAAGTTTAATTACAGCAATGAGAACAGGAGCAGCAACAGGAGTATCAGTAAAACATTTAGCAAGAAAGGATTGTAATGTCTTAGGGATCTATAGCGCAGGAGTTCAAGCAAAGAAGCAGGTGGGAGGCGTTTATTGGGGCTTAAATCAAAAACTTGAGAAATGTGTTGTGTATGATTTGAATAGAAATGCCGCTAATGAATTTAAAACAGAGATCGAAAATGAATTAGGAATTGAAGTAGAGATTGCTGAAAGGGGAGATGACTTGTTAGATACAGACATCATTGTTGCCGCAACCACAAGCACAACACCTCTTTTTTCAGGAGAGAAAATAGCTGAGGGAACACATATATCTTCAATAGGGGCCCACGCTCCAGCTGCTCGTGAACTTGATTCTACAACCATAAAGAGAGCTTCATTATTAGCAGCAGGACTGAAAGAAGCATGTTTAGCGGAAGCAGGGGATTATATCATTCCAATTAATGAAGGGATCATAAAAGAAGATGATATTGTCTCAATTGGAGATATTATTACGGGGAGGAAACAAGGACGAACTTCAGATTCAGACATTACCGTTTTTAAGTCTGTAGGAATTAGTGCTCAAGATGTGGCAGTTGCTAAATTAGTATACGATCGTGCCTTAAAAGAAAATATCGGGCAAGATATCAAATTTTAATTCTAATAGCTTTTTTTTCTTATTATGAGTATTATTAATGCTGCCCCCAATCTTTATGATATCCGTTTGGGCTTAAAAGGAACAAATTTCACAAGTTTACTGAGTTCTTGGGTTTACAAAGATAACAATTTATGCTTTGTAGTCGATCCAGGGCCAACTTCAGTAATAAGTCCATTGAAACAAGCCTTAGACACATTGGGTATCAGTAAGACTGATTTAGATTATGTGTTATTAACTCATATCCACATGGATCACGCCGGAGGAACGGGGGAATTAATCAAATTCTTTCCTAATGCTCAAGTCATCTGCCATCCCAATGGGATTAAACATATGATCAATCCAAAAAAGCTATGGGAAGGAAGTCTGAAAGTTTTGGGTGATGTGGCAAATTTGTATGGAGAAATTACTCCTGTTCCTAAGGATCGAATCATAAATCAAGAATTTGTAGCAAATGGTAGAATCGAAGTAATTGAAACGTTAGGACACGCACCTCATCATCAATCATTCCTTTTTGATAGATATCTATTTGCAGGAGAAGCAGCAGGAGTGAACCTTTCCTTTGCTGAGGGGATTTTTACTCGTCCAGCAACTCCTCCTGTATTTAACTATGAAATTTCATTAGAATCAATCCAGAAATTGTTAAATAGAAATTTAACAAATCATATGATATGTTATGGTCATTTTGGAATATGGAAAGATGCCGAATTCTATTTACGAATCGCAAAAGAACAGCTATCAACTTGGGTTCAAGTTATCCAAGAATTATTTGGGAATAGAGATGCCCCAGATTTCCTTGATCAGGTGATACAACGGCTTATTAAAAGAGATAAATATTTTTTGAATATAGAATTAATAGATCAAAATCAGCGAAATAAAGAGCTTTATTTTATTAGAAATTGCATCAAAGGAATAGAAGGGTATATTCAAAAAAAAAAGAATAAATAATGAAAATAATTTGAGTATTATTTACTTTCAAATCCTAGCAAGAGAGCTTTTAAATTAGCATCGATTGCTTTTTCTGGAACAATTCTCGGAATTATTTCTTTTAACTGTTCTATTTTTAATGGAAAGCCATCTATATTAGTCAATGCACCTAAGAGAACCACATTCGATGTAAGAGGATTACCAGCTTGATGTGCTAAATCTAACGCATCTATCATATGAATATTTTTAGATACCTTTTCTAACTGTTCTAAAATCTTTTCTATTGAAATATAAGATATTTCAGGATTCTTAACTCGTTCAAAAGTGCTTTGGACTGGATACCAAAGGTAATTGTTGAGAATAATATTACCATCAGGTTTCAAAAATTCTATATATCTAAGAGCCTCTATTGCTTCCATTCCTAACAAGACATCTGCTTCCCCATAGGGAATTAATGGAGAGTATACTTTGTCACCTATACGAATATGAGTATAGATTGAGCCTGAACGTTGGGCTAATCCATGAACTTCTGCGGTTCTTATTTCTAACCCTTGCTCTGCACATGCTTGTCCCAGAATATTCGAAACTAGCATTAATCCTTGACCACCAACACCACAGGTCATTATGTTATAAGTCATGTCGCACCTCCCGTGGTGTTTTATAAGGCTTAATTACATCTTTTGCAGACCGCTCCTCATGATTCGTATAAGGACATATAATCGAACATACTCCACATCCATCACATAATTCTGGAGATACATGTGAAGAAAATCCTTTCCAAGTTTTATCGTTCTCATCAGTAAATTCTGTCATTGTTTCTTCCATACTTATTGCGGGGCAGTAGAAATCACGCATACAGGTATGACACTTTCGACAGACATCTCTATCCACATAGTAGGGTTGAATTTTTTCTCCTCTTCTTCTTTTATTTCGATCATTCCACAGAGCGCATGGTCCCCGAGATATAATAACAGATGGACCTTTTTCTCCCAATGCTTTCTTAAATGAAGGAATACAATTTCTAGCATCAAAACAATCATTTATTGTTAAATCTTCAAAACCTATCCCCTTCAGAATATTTTCAATATGAATTTTTTTCTTAGGATCTCCTACAGGAGTCCCAGGATTCGTTTGTTGTCCTGTCATGGCAGTTACTGAATTATCTAGAACAATTACGATAACATCTTCGTTATTATGACAGATATTTACCATACCAGGTAAGCCCGCATGGAAGAAGGTGCTATCACCAATGACCGAGATTACTTTTTCCTTAGATGCTAACGATACTCCGCTCCCCGTACCTAATGTCGCACCCATTGATAAGAGCAAATCATCTGGATTCAATTTAGAATAAATGTCATTATTGAGTAGGAGCATTGAGTAGCATCCGATATCATTCATAAAGGCAATTTCATTTGATTTTCCTCCTATCGCTCTATTCAACGCCCAAAATGTTGCTCGATGTGGGCAACCAGGACAAAAAACAGGGATTCTTATAGGTAAAATCGATTTCAATTTATTTCTATTTTCTAAAAGGGTTCTGTAATCTGTATCACTTTTAATATTATAAATTTCTCTAAATACATTGAAGATTATTGGAATATTATACTCAAAAGCTTCACTAAAATGCCCAGATTCCTTTCCAATTATTATAATGTCGGGATTGGTATCTTTTGCTAGTGCTTTAACGTTTAATTCTAAGTATGGAGATAATTCTTCAACTATAATAACTCCCTTCAACTTCTTAATAAAATTACTAATGAGGTTTTCAGGAAGAGGGTAGGTAGTACCTAATTTTAAAATAGGGGGTCTAATGTCTAGTTTATCACACACTTCTAAAACATAATTATAAGATACTCCTGAAGTTATTATTCCAAAGTTAGGATATCCCTCAATGACAAAATTAAATTGAGATTTCTCGAATTCATCTTTAATCTTATCTCTTCTTTGAAGCATCATCAATTTATATTCTCGAGCTTTAGATCCAACGGTTGAGTATTTTTTTTCTCCCTCCCTAAAACTAGTCGATTCAAACACAGTTCTATTTAAAGGATCTAAAGGTACAATAGTAGACTGATGGTTTATTCGTGTCGTAGTTCTTATCAGCACAATAGTTTTGAATTTTTCTGATATTTCAAAAGCATGCTTAACCATTTCTTTAGCCTCGACTGGATCAGAAGGTTCTAGCATCGGAATATAAGCATTTGAGGCAAAAAAACGCCCATCCTCTTCACTTTGAGAAGAATGGCAAAAGGGGTCATCTGCAAAAACTAAAACACAACCTTTATTTATTCCAGTATACCCTAAGCTGAAAAAAGTATCTGAAGCAACATTTAACCCGACACTTTTCATAGCAGTTAAAGATCTTTGACCTCCCATGGAAGCACCAGCAACTATTTCAAGTGCTACTTTTTCATTTGTTGCAACTTCCATTTTTATATCAAAATTATTAGATATTCGATAAAAAGTATCTAAAATTTCTGAAACAGGAGATCCCGGATAGAATGCAACGACTTTTACATCAGATTCGAGAGCTGCTCGAACAATAGCTTCATTACAAAAGAGAAACGCTTTCGATTTATCTTCGGATATAACATCTTGAATCATATTAACACCTTACCTAAATATAAAAGGAGTAGATAAGGATCTTTAGATTTTTTAAATAATAATTCTAATGATTATTTTTTATAACTAAAAGGATAGATATTAAGATCTTTTAATATTTCGTGAAAGGTATATCAACCCAATTAAGGCAAAAGTTCCGAAGATAATTAAAAATCCGTGCATTGCGTATATCTGAATTTCAAATACAAATCCCGAGATAATTGGTGTCACCCCAAACCCGACGCCTATAAGAATCTCATTTATCGTTGAATATTTTGAAGTATTCTCTGCTGTTCCATACTCAAGCATAATTTTCATTCCTACGCCATGGATCAATCCTAAAAAGAATCCTATAAATGCGGTTATTATTGAAATGTACCAGATATTTCCTACTAATATGATAGTAAACGCAACTAAACCAATCATTCCAATACCTAGTAGAGAAGCAATTTTTCTTTTATAAATACCCATATAATTGATCCAGGTTAATCCGATCAATTGTGTAAATTGTATTCCACATTGTATAAGATATGTTGGGGACGTTGGAGTATTCGTAGGAAAAAAATTTCTCAGGAAGACAGGGAATCCAAACATGAAAATTGATTTTGAGGTTGCTAAAAACATTATGCTTAGCCAGGAGAATAAAATGGGATATATTATCATAGGAGTGTGTGAATTGATAACTAAATCTTCTTCTATATCTAAGTGAGAAAGAGGGTCTTCTGTTTGATATATTATTTTCTCTTTGATACGCTCTGGCTCTCCATCTTTTTTTATGAAGAAACTTACAGGAATTAATAGAAATGATAGTAACCAAGCTATAACCATTGCTAGATAATCACCCAAGAATAGTGCCCATGAAAATCCGACAAGAAGTCCAGATATAAATCCGAGATTCCAGCTTATGTTAAATACAGCAAAATTCTTTTTGGATTTTTCAATACTATTCACTTTTTGCCATTTGCTCAATAGATTAAGACAATTTGGCCAAAATAATCCCATAGCTAATCCTGATAAAACGCGACTCAAAATTAGGAACCATGCTTCAGGATATAATATCTGAACACCGGTTAATATAGGAGTTAAAATGGAGTTTAATATGAGGGCACCGCGTACACCTAAATATTTTGTGGTAAGAAACTGCCCAACAATTGGGGCAATTATGTATGTAATAGCTCCCGCGGCAGAAATGAATCCTAATGTGCTTGCTCTAATCCCTATGATTAAATAAAGGTAATTTGAAAGAGCTCTTTCGAAAATTGCAGTATAAAATAATCTGATAAAAGAAAGCAAGAAAATTGGCCAAGTTTTAATATGATGAGACGAATTTTCATTTGCATCCAAAATACTAGACCATTCAATCTATACGTAATTTGACAAATGCTTCTTATATCAAATAGTTTCTGTTTTATTCAACATCTTCTCTATTATTCCCATATTAGCTTTTTTAGTTCCATCTCTATGGACTTAGAGTTTTCAATTAAGCTTTTGCCATTAATATAGACATAACTATAATTGCCATCATTTAGATGATTTTTAATAATTTCTTCATCTTGTTCAAGATCTAATCCGATGATTGAACGCCAGATAACGATTACTTTTTGTTTGTTGGCTTTCCCTTTCACGAAAATGTAGGTTCTTCCATCATGATTACTCGTATCGATATGGTCAATATAAATCCCCGCCAAGTAATTAAATGTTTCAATCAAATCCACTTTTTTTGTTTTTTGATGGTCATTTTCAAGAATCTTTATTTTGTAATCGAGTGGATCTTCAATTTCATCGAAATCAAAAGAAATTTTATTCAATTGAGGATTAAACTCTAGGTTTTCTATGGTATCCTCAAATTGTTCTAAATAATGATACTTAAAAAAACCACTAGATGTGGTTTTTAATGCTTTTGAAATTCCTGTTTTATCACCCTTTAAGACTGCTTTCATTCGAGGTAATATAAAATCCTCGAATTGAGAGCCAATTTCGACACCAATCCACTTTCTATTGAGTTTTTGAGCTGTTGCTATGGTTGTACCCGAGCCTAAGAAAAAATCTAAAACAACATCATTTTCTCTAGATCCACTATCAATAACTCTTTTCAATAATTGCTCTGAGTTTTCAGTAGAAAATTTATGAACTTGAGAATAACCCGGTATGTCTAACCAGTCATTTCTGACCGGTTCTAAGTCATAATACAATTCAGGTTTTTCTTCTATAACATTCCCAAAGCAATCAATATATTTCCTATTTTGATTTATCCTAACTTTACCCTGTTGTTCAAAATCGTTAATTCTCTCTTGAGATAAACCCCATCTTCTATTTTTAGGGGGATAATACGTCTTTCCCAACACAATTCTAGGATTTTCATTAGGTCTAGGAAAGTCTACTAGTTCAAACCATCGTGGGTCTTTTCTTGGAAGCTGTAATTGATTAAAGAAATATTCATTACTCTTAGAATAGAAAAATAAACTTTCTGTTTGTTGAATAAAAGGTTTCTTTCTTTGTTTTTTAGCTCTAGTCTTATTAATAATAATTTCATTTCTGAAATTTGATTTATCAAATACCAAATTTAATAAAAATCTGACATAGTGATTTCCATTATTATCGATTCTTACAAAAATATTACCTTCCTCATGTAAAATCTCTTTAGCTAAGTTTAAACGATCATTCATCATCACCAGCCAAGAAGAATCCAAATAATCGTTTTTGTAAAGATATTCTTTTTTTCCTGTGTTAAAAGGAGGATCTATATATATCAGATTTACTTTTTCATACCATTTTTTCATTATCAAATTTAAGGCTTGATAATTGTCACTCTTAATTAAAATTCCATCCAAAATATCATCTAAATTATTATTCTGTGATAAAGCCCCAATCAAATTCCATTTAAATCCCTCGTCAAAATATTTAGTATCAATTGGGAGATAATTCCAATTGGAATCTGTTATTTCTCCGATATTTTTTAATTCAGGATTGCCACTAATATTGATTTCGAATAAGGTATTCCATTCTTTCATTTGTTCTTTATTTTTCAATATCTGATCAATTATACCCGTTAAAAAACTTCCCCCTGCATACTTTTCAATCATATCCAGAGAAATAACATAATTTGTCTCTAATATCAGATTTTTCTTTTTCCATAGTTGTAATTGAAAATCTTCAATTTGGACCAGTATTTCAATTATTTGAGTTGCAATTGCTTCTAAGTTTTTAGTTTTTAGTATTTTCTCTTGTAACTCTTCGGTTTCAAGCTTTTGTAGAGACTCGTTGCCTAGGATTTCATTTTTTATAAACCTATTTAATTTTGACAAAAGAAACCTTTTTAAATCTTTATGGATAAAGTAATCGTCCGAAATAACTTTACCAGATTTGTTTAGAGATTCTCGTAATTTTACATAATTTTGGTTTTTATTTAACCAATCGAATGAAATTCCATCATTATTATAAAGGTTTGCGAATCCTCTACTGGAGCTTCCCTTTGGATGAAGAATTCCATTTTTATAAATTTGAGACAAGAAAGTTATTACCATATTATATATTTCCAGGGATAAGCCTTCAGAAAGCTCTATTGGTTTAAATTTATCAATAAAATTCTGAATTTGCTCTCTTTTAAAGCTTAAAAGTTTAATTATACCTAAATTATAATCTTGATTCTCAAATTGGAATATATTCAACAATTTAATTTTAAATTGTTCAAGAATCTCATTTCTCATTCTTAGTAAATTAAGAACCATAAATTTTTATCTTTTACTCTTGGAGAAGGGTGTCGTGACTATCTTAGGTTTAAATTATTTCTTACGTTGTGTTCTCTTTAAATACCGATACCAGCCTTGAATTAGCAGTTCTAACCAATTCAAATCAGGTCTACTGCTCTCAGACCAATTAGGATCATTTTTTGCGAAGTAATTAGGTAAATCAGGATGATTAAGAATCTCTTTTCTTGAAATATTCTTTATAATAAGTTGTTTCAATACCGAAATTAAATCTTTAAAATAAACTTTAACGTTGAGAAGGTATTTCTTGTCTATAGGATATCCATGACCGGGTATTATCTTGTTAATATCCAAAGATTCCCAATAAGAAAAGATTTCTAACGTTTTTTCAGGTGTTCCTGGGAGTTGTGGGAAGCACTCTAATAAATTGTCTCCAGCACATAAAACTCTTTCAGAGGGGAAATATACATGTGATGAATCTATACTGTGCCCACCTATAACACGATAGATTATCTCATCATCCTGTGAGCCGATCTTTAATTCTTCCTTAACAAGAATATTCGGAGCGTTAAATTCCGCTTCTTTGACAATCTTGATAACATCGTCATCATCGATGAGAAACAAAGAACCCCATTTGTCTTCCTCGGTTTTATTTATCATAGTTATAAAATTATTAAATTCGGGTATTCCCTGTTCTGGAGCAACTATATCAACATCCTTAAATACCTTCATTGCGAGAAAATGATCCCAGTGTAAATGAGTAAGAATGAGGTAATTTGTTTTCCTCTGGAACTTTTTTTCCATATCGAAACGAAATTGTGATGAAAGATCTGGGTATGAGCCGCAATCAACAAAAATTAATTCATCTGGAAGTGCAATACAAGTTGTAGGTACAGTATTAGATGCACTCATTGGTAGATTACTATTATGATGTGGATACATCACATATACATTTTCAGACACCTTTATGTATTCCATTTTAACTACTATCCAAATTAAAATAAGTTATATCTATAAAGTACGACTACCTTCTATATTTTTTATTCATTTCGAGTGTTAGATTATAGAAAATATTATCTACACCAATACCCGATTTGGCACTAGTTTCTTCATAGCTTCTAGCCTTTATCTGATGGGCAAAATCAATACAATCTTGTTGAAGAATTACTCTTTCGCTAGGATTAACTAAATCTACTTTATTGCCTACTAAAATTCTAGGGACATATCCAATAGTACCTTCAACTTCTTCTAACCAAGAACTTAAATGATTAAAAGTTTCTTCCCGAGCCAAATCAAAAACAAAGACCATTCCTTTAGCTCCTTTGTAAAAAGCTTGTCTAACCCATTTGAAATGATCTTGCCCTGCTAAATCCCATATTTGTAAAGTTATTAGATTACTAACATTAGGAATTTTTATATGTTTTACAAAGAAATTAGATCCTATAGTTGATTGAACATCAGAGACAAATCTTCTCTCTAAATAATGATGCAAAAGAGTACTTTTTCCTACTCCGAAATCACCCACAATACAGATTTTAAAGAAATTAGTCTTGATATTCATTGTTTCAACTTAATATATATGTCTTGAGTTCATTCTAAAAATAAAATTTTAGATCCCTATATTACTTAATAGATTGTATTTTTAACTTTTTTTTGTTTTCATACAAATAATACTAAATTTTTTCTAATAAGTGTGTGCTAGAATAAATAATAATACCAGATTTTTTAAAAATGCCTGATTCTAAGAAAATAATGGAAAATTTTGAGCCTTCCGAAATAACGGCAAACTTTTTTGTATTGTTTAAGGATGAGAGTGTTTCTATCGATGGTTGGATATCACTGGATCTAACCCTTAATAAGTTTATATCACGATTACAAGGAGAGATTGAATATTGTTGGGGCGAAGAATATGCGAATGTGGATGATTATTTTTTATTTTATATAGATATTGATGAAAAGAATAATCTCAAGGAAATCAGGAAAGAAGAAGTTTACCAAGAAGTAAGAAAACTTAAAGACATTTTCATTGTGGCTTTACATAAAGAAATCAAATACCGAATAATCGAAAATCTTCCATCAGTCTTCGATTGGTTTATGGCATATTCTTAATACCATCTCTATTATCAGTTCTTGACAACCCAATGTCTTTTTTATAAATCTTTTTGCTTTAGATTGAAACTAACAAAGACTCATTTTTAGAAAACTATATTACGATTCTTGAATTACTATTCTTGATTGGGGCATTTAAAGATGCACCAATTTTAATGAATGCAATAAGGTTTTATAAATGACCAAAGGTACCGTTAAGTGGTTTAATAGTAAGAAAGGCTTCGGGTTTATAACCCCTGATGATGGTTCCGCTGATGTTTTCATCCACTATTCTGCAATAGGTGGAGAAGGTGATGATTTTAAGATTATCTATGAAGGAGACATCGTGGAATACGAGATCACAGAGGGTGAGAAGGGACCTCAGGCGACTGGTGTTAAAGTTACACAAAAAGGACCTCGAGTGAACACACGTGGCCGTAAATCGTTTTATTAATAATTTAATTTATTAGTAAAAATAAGTAATAAGAGTATTAATAAGAATTAGGAATTTGGCAAGATAAAAAATATGCAGTAAAGGTGTTCTAAACTACTTCTTTTGATTATTTTAAGTCTTACATATTCCCTTTTTTTTAATTTTTTATTTAAGCACTAATTTTTGTCTAACAGTTTCATAATAATCTGCTTCTGTCATACAGTATAGTAGGTTCCATATCTATTAAAAATTAACCATCAAAAATATATTATATAAAAAAAAAATTAACTTTTTACCATATAACGCTGAATACAATGTTTGTCTCCATGAGTAAGAGATGATGCTAATTCAAATTTTATATCTGGATTATATCCTTCCATAATAGCCTCATCGATATACTCACAATAAATCTTTCCAAATTCCTTTTTACCCCAATCTTCACATCCCTCACAAAAAATACAACTGCGAATTACTACTTCAACATTTCCATCTCTAATATTCATCTTGTATTTTGCTGTATCAGCTGAATCGAAGGTGCTATATACCATGAAATTCTTGAGTGTTAACGATTTCCCTTTAGATTTTACAAGTTCTGCAATTTCTTTACCCCTTCTCTTCCCAAATTGCTTTACTGATGCGACTATTGCTTTTTTCCCTTCTTCTCCAAATCTTGTGATAACTTCTTCAGAGATAGTACAAAAAAGTCTGGCAAATAAGTTAAAATTATTAATTTTATACTTATTACCGATTTCCCTTTGTTCCGTAAGAGCTTCTAACAAATCTTCGTTTGTAAATCCTTTAAATTCTTCTGAAATGATTTTTCACCCTTTAATCCTTATTCTTTTTTATAAGTTTTTCCTATGCTAAAAGCACTACCGAGGAATTCTCCAATTTTCCAATATTTATTATCTATTGAAAATATGAATGGTTTTACTTTGGTTATATCTGGTATTCCATTAGTAAGATAATATTCATCAGCATATGCGCCAACAACTTTTCCTATAAAGATTTCGTGTCCCCTTTCTGCTTCAGAAAATTCAGTCGTATTAATGCTTTTTACAACCTTACATTCCAAATTTATTGGAGCATGTTGTATCATCGGTGCTGTTTTCAATTCCCCATAAAAGACTTCAAACACTTCCGATTTATCTATTTCCTTCCCTGATACAACCCCCACATAATCTGCAACTTCCACCATTCCTTCCGAGGGAATATTAACACTAAAAGTTTGATTTTCTTTTATCCCCAAATTTGTATAGTGAGATTCAAATGAAGATATGGCAATTAATGGTGGTTTATATTCAACTACGTTTATCCACGCTAATGCCATAAATGTGGGTTTTCCTTTCACTATTGTTCCGATAATTGAAACAGGCATAGGATAAACATATACTCCAGGTCTAATTTTATTTTTTGTCATTTTAGATCCTAACTATAATTTTTGAATTAATTTATGTAATTATCATATTTTAACATTCATCTTATACAATTTTAAACTAGTGTAGTTATTTGAAAGAGGAGTGATTTCGGCTTTTAAAACAATACTGATGGTTAATGTGAGTTAGTAAGGATAGGTATAAAGAGCAATATTTTAAAATTTATGAGTTTGTCCATCTTCCAATAATACTATATTATCAAAATTCTCTTTAAACCATTCTGGATTATCAGTATGAACAGGGATTATAATCTCAGGATCAATCTTATCGATTGCCCAAGTTAAATCTTTTTTAGAAGCGTGTCCTGAAGCATGAAAACCTTTGGTAAAAATTGGCTTTTCTTTACCATCTTCTTCAACAATATCAAATCCATAAATTTTAAAATTAAAATATTTAAGCCAATTTTTCAACCTTACAAAATCAAATTCGGATTCTTCTTCAAAAGCTTCACTTGAAGAATAAATATATGTTCCTGAGGGAGGTTTAATGTCTAATAAGTTTTTCATATCAAAAAATGAAAAACATAATATATATTTCTCAGGATCATTTGAAATCTCTTTTGGGTCTACATTATGAATATGGGGTTTGTCTTGTAGAAGAAGTGATTCCCAATTTCTCCTAGTTGATTTAAGTCCTCTGAATATGCAAAGATCCTTTATTCTATCTTTCCCATCAGCCTTTTCGAGTGCGTTAAGCAAATATCCATCTTTAGAGGGAATAACAAGTGACCTTCCCACTTTTTCTGCAATTTTTTGGAATGTTTCAAGTCTTTCAAAGTTTCTAGCAGAAAAATCAGCAATAATAAGTCCCTTTGCGATTTCCGCAGTCCTGCGACAATTTTCATAAACTATATCCTCAGATTCACTAATGTCTTCCTTTACAGTTCTTGTACCTTCAATAATCAAGACGGGTACATTTTTAGCTTCATTAATAAATCTCTCACTATACTTTCCCTTGCTCCCATGCAACCGAAAATCCCCCGTGTAGGCGATAGTGGTCTCCCCTGATATCAAATAAGCTGTTGCACCAAATATTGAATGATCCATGTCATAACCAGTTATTTTAAAATCAAGAGGATAATCTTTCAATAGCGTAATATTGCCCTCTTCAAACGTAGCTCTTTTTTTTACGCGGGCTTTGAAAAAATCAACGAATTCTTCAGAGATTTCTTTTGTGCAAATAAAATTCCTCCCGATATCTCTATTTTTTTCAGTTTCTAGGAGTCTTCCATCCTTTTTTTGGTGTTTAAGTGAATAGTATGCCACGTCAGATCCAAGCATAGAACCAGAACAATCTAACATCCCTTTAAGTAACATTAGAGTTGAGGGAGATAAAATTACAGGATATTGAGGATTTAATAAACCAATATTCCCAAAGTGATCCATATGTGCATGACTAAGTAAAATTGCCTTGATATCTAATTTTGGGAATTTAGAAATATCTGTATCCGAAGGGATTAAGTCTTTTCGATATATATTAAGTTTTGGGATTAAATTGAGATGTAAGAGATCATGGATTCCTCGGTTTCCCCGAGAAGATAAAAATTCTTGAAAATAAAGTCCATATTTTTTAAAGTTCAACCCAAAATCTAGAAAAAGACCATTCCCATTTTCATTAATGTAGATTTTATTTCCACCAATTGTTTTAGCTCCATCGTACACTGTTATAGAAGTCATTGTCTACTAATTTTTCTTGATAAAATTAATTATAATTTAGATCTTACCTATAATAAGTAAATAATTCATCTTGAATTTGAATATGATGGGTTTATTTATCTACTTTTTAACAATTTTATGAAATAACTAAAATTATTATATTATTGCATGGTTCATGCTATTTACTAAGTAATTTTGAAATTGATGATTTCAAAATTCTTTTAACCAAGAAAGACAAAAAGAGATGAAATTAAGTGGGATCTTCTGTTAAATTAACACTTTATGGGGGCGTAAATAAAGTAGGGGGAAACAAGGTTCTATTAGAGGATAACGTATATGATGTGAAGGTGTTTATCGATTTTGGTATAAATTCGAGTGAATTTTCACATTTAAAAGCCAAAAATCCTGATCCAACTAAGGTTGAGCAGTTAGTTAATAATCATATACTACCTCGAGACGAAGACCTCCCAATTCAGAATTTATATTCGAAACATTTTATTTATGATCATAATAAATACAAGTTCCGCGAGAAAGTGAGAGATTGTGAAAATAAGGTAGATCCCCCATCGAATCTTGATGGGATTTTAATTTCACACCCCCATAGGGATCATTACCAAGGGCTTTCTTTTGTAAACCGTAATATTTCAATTTATGCAGGAGTAGTAACTAAAAGGATAATAAAAGCATCATCATTATGTATGCCTCCCAAATTTGAAAATTTTCTCTATGGATTACAGTGGACTCGTTTTAGAACTGGTAATACCATTAATATCAAGGGAATGGAAATTTTTCCCGTTCATGTGGATCATTCTATCCCTGCGGCTTATGGTTTCATTATATGCACATCTGCAGGAATTATAGTGTATTCGGGAGATTTTCGAATGCATGGACCTCTCCAATTAATGACAGCAGATTTAATTCGAAAAGCTAGAGAATTAAGTGAGGAAAAAAGAAATAATATAAAATATCTAATTTGCGAGGGTACACATATAAATAAAGGAGCGATAGAATCTGAGAGAACAGTAAAACAACACTTAAGAAAGTTATTTAACTATATGCTATTTGATTATTTTCTTGTTCACTATGATAGAGTGAATTGGGATAGGTTTAGAACTTATGTAAATATAGCAAAAAAATTTGGTTGGAAATTTATTATTACTGAAAAAGATGCGTATTTCTATAACCGTCTTAATATGAAAGCGGTTTATGATACCATGAAAGACCCAAATATAGAAGCTGATAAAGATATTTTAATTCTTTCCCAAGACGATACTAAATTACCATGGAAAAAGAGTTTAAATGAATTATTAGGAAAAAGTGAAATGACGCCACGGAGAATAAGCATAGATGATTTAAAAACCCTTGAAGGGAAGTTTTTTCTCTATTTTGCATCAAATTGGGACTATAATAAGATAAAAAACTATTTACCCCCAAATTTGAGGGGAGCATTCATCTGTTCTAATGTTGATCCCTATGCGGAGGACTATAGATTCTACAAGAATAAAATTTCAAATGAATTATTTGAAAAAGGTATTCCTTCCTATAGAATTCATTCTTCTGGTCATGCTAAAGTTCATGATCTAATTAGATTTGTCAATGAAATAAACCCAGAATATCTAATTCCAATACATACGAATTATCCTGAAGCATTTGAAAAAATTTTTAGAAATGAGAATATTAAGATTATTTTACCAATAAGAGAAATACCGATTGAAGTGGATTGTTAACAATTCTATTTCAATGATTACCCTCTTCTCTATTAAATATATAAGAAAATACTTTAAATAAATTAAAAGATAATAATCAAATCATGTCTTCATCTAATATTGAGGAGTCTACAATCGGTCGTAGTGAATCTCACAAATTTTTGCACTTAGTAATCTATTTACTTTTCTTTTTCGGTCCGTTAACTGGAAATGTTATACTGGTCTTATTCCATACGCTTTCTGAAGAATTTAGTGTATCTATTAGTGCAATACAAGTTGCAATTCCCGCGTTTATGTTTCCCTTTGCTATTACTCAACTTTTTTCTGGAGCGATTTCAGATATAAAAGGAAGATTCCCCGTATTATTCATTGGTTTGATTTTGTTTGGCATTGCGATGTTAATTGCAACCCTATCTATATCTTTGGAATTATATATTATAGCGAATGTATTAGGGGGAATAGGATTTGGTTTTATTAATCCTGTATTGATTTCTTTAATGACAGATATCACGAATCCCCCAGATATACCAAAAAAAATGGGATACCTCGGAGCGAGTGCTAATCTCGGAGTAGGAATAGGACCTCTAATTGCTTCCCAAATGATAAACATAGGATGGCGCTCAATATATATACTATTTATTCTCATTACAATTTTTGGGTTTATCTACATTATATCTGCAAAAAGACCACCTCAAAAAGTTCCCAAGGAGTCAGGAATTCAGCTTCTATTTTCACAACTCTCTGTAGAAATTCGTCGTGTTGTAGTTGTAATGATGGTATTCTCAGCATTTTTATTATCACACACATACTTAGCAATAAATATTTGGACATCTAAGATACTCTCAGGACTCTCTCCAATCATTGATGAAAGTGTGGTTGGATTAATATTGGGTTTAGCAGGTATAGGAGCTGCGATAACTGGTTTTTTAACAGGCATCACAATTAAGAAAAAAGGTATTCTGATTCCTATTATTATTGGTTCTATTTTGCTGTTTATTTCCTTGACGATTATCCTTACTATTGGAGACATTACTCAAGAGGACGTATTTGTATTTTTAGCAATAGGTTGGATATTTGCAGGTCTTGCGGGAGGAATTTTATTTCCGGCTTTAACTTATTATAGTCAAATACTTTCACCAGAAAGGCGAGGTGCTTTAGCGGGATTACTCACTGCGGGATATTTTATAGGGATTGCTTTAGTTCCTTATACTTTAGCCCCGATGTCAGACTTGTTTGGGATAACGGGAATATATTTTTCGATATTACTAATCTCCTTATTGTTTGTTTTTATATTAGCTTTATTGTACGTATTCGCAAAACGAGTCAAGAATTAATAATAATTTTAGAAAATTAGAGTTTAAGCTTATCTTTAATTCTTTTTTCCTGATTATCTAAAGATTCTTTTTCTTTTCTTATAATACTAAAAACATCTCTTTTGCTTTCACTATCCTTAAAGGCCTTGTCGAGTTCCTCTTCTAATTCTTCATCTGATATTTCTTCATTATCCACAGGTTAAAAAGAGTAAAGTAAAAATATAAAATTTGGGTTAATTAGTTACTTCTTCACTATTATTGAAGCTTTTATCATAACCAGCATCATTTTAAACTGTTTTAAAGCTTTTAATGCATGGGGTTCATTTGCAGGCATTATTATCATTTGTCCTTTTTTGACAATATGAGTTTGATTTCCAATTATGATTTCAGCTTCTCCGTCAAGAATATATACAAGAGCATCAAATGGAGCTGTATGTTCGCTTAATCCTTCATCCTTATCGAAAGAAAACAATGTGACTGTGCCAACATTTTTGTTCATTATAGTTCTGCTAACGACTGAACCCTCTTGATAATCTAACATCTTATCTAAATCAAATACTTGACCTAAAATTTCTTTTTCACTCATAAGTTTCTCATCTATTAAAAAAAATTGCTTCTTACTTTTAAAAATGAAAAATGCTATTTAAAACTAAATTCGAACATGTTATGTAAATTAGGTTATTTTCTCATCTTAAGGAACTCGCCTGATTTCATTAACTTGCATGGTCTAAGGTAATTTTTACCCGTGAGGTCAGCCACTTCTTCTAATTTTTTAGACAACTTTTCATAATTATTTTTATTCATAATAAACGGACCGGGCATTCGATATCCAATGTTAACCGCCTTATCAATCACTTTATAATTTTTAACAATTCCCTGTTCTAAAAGTCTACAACCTTCATTTAGTTGCTGAGCCAAAAAGATTTCAAAGTCAACTAAACCTGCTTTCTTTGAAAGATCTCTTTCAGGAAGTGCTCCTTGTACCCAATCATAGAATCCTTTTCCTGTTTTTAACCCTAGATTACCACTTTCAACCAAGTTTACAAGAGTTTGACTAGGAGCAAAATCAGGGGATAAAGTCTCTTCAAAATATTTCATAACGTTATATACAGTGTCAACTCCAATTCCGTCAATCATAGCACATATGCCCAATCCTCCAAAATCATTTGTATCAGCATCAATTTGCTCGAAAGGAATATTTTTTTCTAAGGCTTGATCAAATATCCAATTATAATATGGTCCAATTGCCCCTACCACTCTATTCGCAATATGTCCCGGAGTTTCTTTCTCAAGGGTGATTATAACTCTCTTACCTTCTGTAGCAGGCAATGTTTCACCAACAGCTACACCTATATCCATACTTTCGTTTGATGTTTTATCCCCTTTGGTAATTTCTATTAATTCATTTCTTACTGGAGAAAAAAAATGCATACCAATTACTTTTTCAGGTTTTCCTGATGCTTCACCTAATTTTGTAATACTCATTGATGAAGTGTTACTAGCTAAAACCGTGTCCTTACTCGTATATTCTCCTAATAGCTTATATACATCCTTTTTAATTTCCATTACTTCAGGAACAGCTTCAATAACGAAATCAGCATTCTCAACAGCTTTTTTTAAATCCGTTTCTTTAATCAATCTTTCTAAAAGTCCTTTGTATGTCGATCCTTGCCCTAATTTTCCGTCAGACTCAAGTTTTTTTAAACCAGTCTCAGGATTATTCATCATCCACCCAATACCTTTCTCTATTACCTCTTTGGAAATATCGTTGATGAAAACTTTCTCATATCCTGCCATTAAGCAAATTTGCGTAATACCATGTCCTTGAATCCCCGCTCCTATTACTGCTATGTTCTTAATATTACTGATATCAACTATAATTTATTCACCTTTTTGAATTAGTATCTAAAATGGTGGGTAATATTAAAACTATAGAATTATTCTAGGTTTAAAATTTTTAAAAAGAGTAGAAATAAGATATTCTCATAACCAGAGAATGGATTTTCTATTAAATAATTGACTTGAAAAAATTACTCGGTTTTGACGACCCAATTTGTTCCACAAAGCCCACACACGTATTTTTTCCCGTATATGCGTGGATATTGCATGAGAATATTTTTTTTATCAATTTTTTCTTGAATAGACATTTGCCGATTATTATCACAATGAGGACAAATACGACGTGAATAGCCCTCAATAATTGGTTTATCTCCGCCTCCTAAAGTAGGTACGGGTGCATGTATATCAAAGGCTATTTCAACTTCAGGTTCATTAAACGATTCAGTCACTGAAATTGCTTCTATCTCTTCAGTTTCCATAGATGTAACGGGAGTATAGGTAGGTGTAGGTTTTACTGGAGTAATTTGTTCCAGTTCATATGGCTTTTCTTCTAGTTTAGAGATCCTTCCTTTTAATAAAGAATTTTCTTTCTCTAAATCATAAATTCTCTTTTTTAATTCTTCATTCTCGGTCTTCAATTTATCTATCGTTTCTGCCATTTTTATTAACTCTGTAATATTTTTGTTACATTTTTTCTGTAAAAAAAGGATATTTTTTTTTAACAAAATAATAAAGTTCCAATTAAAAAACTTAAGGAATTCGATAGGAAGGAAAACGAACTTCTTTACCTAAAAAAGATTTTTAAACTTAGCTTGTATTTATTTCTATATTATTAGATTTTTCGTGTGAGAGAGTTTAATGCGGTTATATAAAATAAATAACAGAGGAGAATTAATTAAATTAGAGAAACTAATCTTCGATGAAAATGATGTTTATCTTGTTGATGACGAACAAAAGAACACGATTTACATTTGGGTAGGTTTAAAAGTACGACAAGAAACAAAGGATATTACTGCAGAAATAGCAAGAAGATTAGATAAAGAAAGGGGTGGATCAACTAAGATTCTGATCATGAAAGAGAACAGAGAATTTGGTTCATTTTTGGCAATGATGCATAACCTGGAGAAAGGGTTAATTCCAGGAGTATCAATTGAAAGAAGACCCGAATTCGTATTTGAGGTTCCTCCTGAAAAAATTGAATCTATTGGACTTGATGGTACCCCCGCGGAACGGAAAATTACGGCTGAGACAAGGATAATTCAATGGCTTACACAAATCAAAGAACATCGTACATCACTACCGAGTCCAAAGGTTGAGGATACTCCCAAACTTGTCAAATTTATTAAGCTTGAAAGAGCACCACTAGAAGTTGAGCCAGAAGTTGTCCTTAAAGATGAGAAAATTGCGGTAAAGGAAGAAGCTAAAGAAGATTTGGTCAAAGAAGATTTGGATGAAGTAGAATTTAATACCTATGTAAGAG
>JAGXNO010000056.1 GCA_019894975.1 Promethearchaeota archaeon
ATCAATACCTCCTGTGACCGGAAAAGTTTCCTTTACCTCTGGAATATTATTTAATTCCTTTACAACAGATATAACAAAACCTGCTTTAATTTTCATTAAGACAAAACATAATGTCACTTTTTACACTCGCCTTATTAAAATAATTATAATTATAGTTAAGATTATCGTGAGAATTTAAAAGTTTTATAGTTATTTAGGGAAAAAGCACTCTCTCAATTAAAAAGTAGAAGAAGATTGCACTACCTAAATATAAAACCATTACAATGAAAGCTGCTGGAAGTTTGTACCAATAATTTCTTTCCTTGAGCGTGTCATAGAAATAATACGAACTTAAACCTAAGATAATCTCTGGTATAATAATATATAAAGCAATGTGACCGATCAATACTACATTCTGGGCATACCAAGATTGAAGCATCCACATCAATTGTTCTGATAACCCAAAAATTAACAATGACATTAGCACCACTGATAGATAACCTATTCTTTTTGAATAGCGTTCTTGAAGCCGTTGGCCAATAAACACAATTAAAAATAGGGGAATGACCCATAAACCTGCCATATATCCTGAAACTGTGCCAATTTTAAACAAACCATCTTCTGGAAAAACCAATACATTAACTTCAGCGGATAATACCCAATCTGGCCAAATCTGAAAAATACTGATAAGAAATACAAATAACCAGATATTCAGCCATGATTTATGATCTTGCCATATACTGACTATTAAAATCAGGAGATTGTAAATAATTACTAAAATAAACAGCTTAACTCCTATTTCAATACCAAACGGTATTAAAATTATCAATACACATGAAAAAACAAAAACTAAATGAGTAAATAAAGCGTCTTTTTCAATTTTAGTCAAAAAATTTAGCATTTTCTTCTAGATAATCTCTAATATTTTTTATAAGAAAATTAATTGTTTTTATTAACTTTAATTAATACAAAGAATTTTTTATCAGGTGAGAACCATGCAAGATGAGATTAATGATTTGGTTATAGGTTTTATTGAAGATTATAAACTAAGGCACTCGATCCAAACAAAATGGAGAGACCCACTCTTAGGATTTGCGAATGCTAAAGATCCAATTTTTCAGCAATTAAAGCAAGTAGTAGATGAAGATCATAAATTACCACAAGAAATGCTTGAAAATGCTAACAGTGTAATTAGCTTCTTTATCCCGTTCAATGATGGGGTTGTACTTAGCAATTCTAATGGCATAAATGCTTCAGAAAAATGGGCTATAGCCTACGTCGAAACTAATAAAGTAATAACTGAATTATCAAAGTTTTTAACTAACTTTTTAAAAGATAAAAAGTACAATTGCGTTGAAATAGCACCCACACATAATTTTGACAAAAAAAAATTAAAAAGTTATTGGTCACACAAACATGCTGCTTACGTTGCAGGATTAGGAAAATTTGGGTTACATAAAATGCTTATAACGGAAAAAGGATGTTGCGGAAGATTGGGAAGTTTAATTACCTCGGCTATAATTGATGCTACAGAAAGAAATGAAGACAATTATTGCCTTTACTTTCAGGATGGAAGTTGTACACAATGTGTTGATAGATGTTCTTTTGATGCATTACATATAGATTCTTTTGACCGTCATAAATGTTACGAAATTTGCTTAAGGAATGGTCAACTTTACTCAAATTTAGGTAAATCAGATATGTGTGGAAAATGTGCTTGTGGGATTCCTTGTTCTTTAAAAAATCCTTGCAAATAAATTAAGAATTAAATCAAGTTTAAAGAAATTAAAAAAAAATATAAATAAAATTTTAGGCTGGTTTTAATTCAGGATGCTGCTCCAATTCCTTTCTCATTTTTTCAAGTTTCTCCCCATGCAAATCATAAACTTTAAAGAAAATAATCGCGCCTACAAGTGCTATTGCGGGAAATACAAACATTAATGCTTTTAACCCAAGATCTCTTAATCCGGGATCAGCGATAATAGGCTCGTATTCACTCCATCCGGTTCCTGAAAATATAATATAAATAGTGGTTATTACAAGAATAGTTGAAAACCTATGAATAAATGCATTTACCCCATAATAACTTGCTGCACGTTTTACACCGAATTTTAATGAATCTTGATCTATGACATCACCATGAATTAAGTCAATATAAAATAAGGCTGCTGATAAACCAAAACCAATTGCAAAAAATATTAACATCGCAAAGGTTCTACTCAATGCATTATTTGATAGGAAAATTAAGGGGAATAGAGTAACAATCCAGATTCCTAATCCAAGCATTAAGCCTTTACGTGTTCCGATCCTAGCTCTAATTCTAGATTGCACAGGTTGGAATATTGCTGCAGAAAGAAGCGCTATCATCAAGGTTATACCAATCATAAGAGAACCTTCAGCAATCCCTAAAATAAAGACGGCAAATAGTGGAAATACAGTTAGCAACACGTTAAAGCAATACCAAACAAGCATATTTCCTAACGTAAACTTTAGAAAAGTTTTATTTGAAAAAGTAATCTTGAGAGATTCAAAAAATCCTGGCCTTTTTCCGAACGCAGCTTCATTCTCCTCCTTTTCTTCAACAGCAAAGAAGATAAACAATATCGACATAATTAACACAATCAAGAACAAGACTATCCCCGACATAATATACATTGATTTAATGCTAGCAACTTCAGCTGCATAACCTGGATCAAGTTTATCAAGAGTTGGAACTAAAGGATCAATAACGATTGTAGGAATAAGGGATGCCAATATTACAGCAATCATTGTAAAGGCTTTTATAAACACATTTACACCGGCTCTTTTTTGTTCAGTTGGAAACATTTCGGGAAATACAGCATTAGTATTAACTGAAAACATTGTATAAAAGAATTCAAATGTAAAAATTATAAAAATAAAATAAACAAACTCAACATTTGCAGGAACCGTGTAAAGGACTATCATCATTAAAGCCAATGGTATAAATGAAATTAACAAATAGAATTTTCTCTTCCCTAACTTACCTTTTTGCTTGGTTCTTTCGCTTAATGCACCAAGGAGAGGATCATTTACCATATTCCATAAACCCCATAAAATAAAGCCGATCCATATCTCAAACATGGTCAGTCCTACAACAGCAAAATAAAACGTAAAAACATAGATAGTAAACGCCTGATATGTTAATTGATCTCCAAATGCTGACGTAGCAAAAAGTAATTTCTGTTTAAGTCTTCTACTTCGTTCTTCACTCATTTAAAATCACTACACTAAAGCAAATTTTTAACAAATATAGTTAAACTTATTTAAATCTTGTTCTATTTAAAACTATTTCAGTAGAGTTATAAAAAATAAAATCTTCTTTATTTCAAAAATGTATAAAATAGTTATAATAAACAGAATGTGAATGGAATATGACCGATTTAGATTTGATAGTTACTTATTTTGAGAAGGGTGGACCTCATAATACCGATAAAGCTTTAAAAGTCGCTAAAAAATATGCTGAAGAGTTTACTATTAGGGATATTATTATGGCAAGCACAACAGGAACAACAGCAGAGTTATCACTTGATTTGTTTGACCCGGAGAAGTTTAACTTAGTAGTTATAACACACTCATATTATTTCGCTGGAGTAAACATGCGCCAGGAATTTCCCGAAGAAAAAATGGCTCACCTAAAGGATAAAGGTTTGAAATTTTTTACAGGTACTCATGCTTTTGCAGGTCCAGAAAGGAGTATGAGAATTTCACTCAAACAATGGGGGCCTGTTGAGATAATGGCTAAATATCTACGCACAGGTTTTAGTCAAGGTACGAAGGTTTGTATGGAAATTGCGACCATGGCTGTTGATGCGGGGTTAATTGAAGATATTGATAAAGATATTATATGTATAGGAGGGACTGGCCGTGGAGCAGATACTGTATGCATTATTAAGCCTGCACCTACTAGTTTATTTGATAAATTACGAGTTAAAATGATACTCTGTAAACCAATATAATGACTGAAAAGAATAGAAAGAAATGAAATAAAAATGAGATTTAAATAATTTTTAATTTTTTTCCAACTTTTTCTATAGCGCTTAATGCCGTGTTTAAATCTTCTTTGGTAAGTAGGGCATTCATCTGAACACGAATTCTAGAAAGTTCTTTTGCAACCATAGGAAATACAATAGGTGTTCCATAAACATTTTCTTCTTCAAAAAGCATTCTTGCAAGCTCTTGAGCTTTACCGGGATCACCAATAATTAATGGAATGATTGGCGTTTCTGAATTTCCTGTGTCATAACCCATACTTTGTACTTCTTTTTTAAAGTAATTTGTATTGCCCCATACGTTTTTTACATGTTGTGGCTCATTCTCAACCACTTCAATAGAAGCGATATTGGCGGCTACAACTCCAGGAGGGTGTGCGGTACTAAGTAAATAAGTTCTGCTTTTATTCGCACAAAATTCAATTAAATCTTTTGAACCGGCAACAGTACCACCAAAAACTCCAAATCCTTTACTCATTGATCCTCCTTCAACATGAACTTTTCCTTGTAAATTAAAATGAGCAACTATACCTCGACCTTCTCCCAAAACACCTTCCCCATGGCAATCGTCAACAAAAATCATAGCTCCAAATTCTTCTGCTACTTTTGCAATTCCTGGTAAAGGTGCCATATCACCATCCATAGAAAATACACCGTCAGTTATTATACAGATACGTCTTACCCCTTCTTTCTCTGCTTCCTTTAGTTGTTTTTCTAAATCCCCAACATCATTATGCTTATAGATACCTCTTTTTGCTCCAGATAAACGTACACCATCGATAATAGAACCATGATTTAGTTCATCTGATACAACAATATCTGGCTTACCTACCAACATTGGGATTAAGCCTGAATTTACAGCAAATCCGGTTTGACATAGAATTGAAGCTTCCACTTCTTTAAATTTAGCGAATTTATCTTGAAATTCTCTTGTTAAATCAAAACTTCCTGCTATAACGGGAACTGCCCCTGCTCCAGCACCATACTTTTTTGTGGCTTCTATCGCAGCTTGAATAATTTTAGGGTGGGTTGCAAGGCCGAGATAATTATTGGTATTAAGCATTAATACTTTTTTACCATCAACAGTAGAATGAGGTTTAGACCCTTCCTCCAGATATCTAATAATCCACTCTAAGTTATTATTTCTTAGTTCGGTCATATCCTCCTTAAGGAACGCGACTGGATCTCTTTTCATAATATCACCATATTTTTTTTAACCAAGTCATAGAAATTAATATTTATTGGTATTCTGAAAACTATATTAGTTTTTCTTATGAGGGTATTAAGTGGGAAATTAATAAATAAACCTTATTTAATGGAGTAAATTATGATTTATACTGATATTTTGAAATGTTAAAGCCTGATAAAAATGAGAAGAATTCTTGTAATTGGAGCAGCAGGTCAAATCGGAAGTGAATTAGTACCTTTTCTAAGAAATAAATATGGAAATGGTAATGTAATTGCTACTGGGAGAAAAACTCCACTTCCAGATGTTATTAAAAATTCTGGTCCGGTTATATATTTGGATGCTTTAGAGAAAAACCGACTCTCAGAAGTTCTATATGAGTATGAAATTGACACCATTTATCATATGGCATCAATACTATCTGCTACGGGAGAAAAAATACCTCAAACGGCGTGGGATATAAATATTAACGGATTGATCAACGTTTTAGAGGTAGGTCGAAGCTATAAAGTAGATAAAATTATCTGGCCAAGTTCAATAGCTGCATTTGGTCCTACAACTCCAAGAGAAAATACACCAAACATTACCGTGCTCCAGCCAACAACAATGTATGGCATTACAAAAGTCGCGGGAGAGTTACTAGCTGAGTATTATTATAAAAAGTATGATTTAGATGTGAGATCAATGAGGTTACCAGGAATTATTAGTAGTGAGACTTTACCTGGTGGCGGAACGACAGATTATGCTGTAGAAATCTTTTATGAAGCAATTAAGAATAATAAATATACTTGTTTTTTGAGGGAAGATACGGTACTACCCATGATGTATCAACCTGACTGTCTTAAATGCATGGTTGATCTGTTAGAAGCAGATAATTCCAAATTGAAAAGACGAGTCTACAATATAACTGGGATGAGCTTCTCTGCAGGTGAAATAGCTGCAGAAATTAAAAAACATATTCCTGATTTTGAAATAGATTACAAACCAGATTTTAGACAAGAGATTGCAGATTCTTGGCCTAAATCAATTGATGATTCGCTTGCTCGTGAAGAATGGGGTTGGAATCCTACATATGACCTGTCTTCTATGACTAAAGACATGATCGAAATATTGAGTAAAAGATTAATAAAATAGGAATAAATCTTATTTCTCAATTCTTTTTAACTATTAAATACTCGAGAACGTATGTTAAACTTTATGAAAAGAATTTCTTCCTTAATTCATTATGAAAAGTTGCCCCTTTTTCTGGAAGCGAATGATATTTTTTCTTGTTAATAAGGCTTCTAGTCGCTCTCGATCCTATTGATTTGGATGGATTAAATCTTCTCATAAATTCTAATTCTTCTGTGGTGGGAGGTGTTGTCTCTGACAAATCTGGAGATACTTTTAAATCCCATGGAATATCGCTTTTAATTTGTTCAACTGTAATTCCAGGATGATTATGGGCAAGAAACATCTCTTTACTTACGGGATCAAACTCGAAAATACCCTTTCTACTAATAAGTTTACATGGTCCACTTCCTTTCAAAAAGTGACCGGAATCATCTCTGCTATCACCCCCATCTAAATATCCTGGAGAGGTTAAATAATCAAGTTTTTCTACAAATTGACCCCTGTTTAAGGTTAGGATTGTTCGTTTAGCATAAGAAATAAAATCTGCAGCTCCTCCCGAACCTGGTAGTCGTCTTTCAAAATTATCATAATCTCCTATAACTGTTGAATTTACATTTCCAAATTTATCAACCTGCCCAACACCTAGGAAGCAAGAATCAACAAAACCACGATATGTATGAGTTGCGAAAATAGAAAACAAATCTGTTGAATAAGAGAATCCTCTACAAGCCTCTACATCTGCAATACCAATTAAAGGAATTAATGGATCAAAACCTATCATGCCAGATTCCGTAATTAAAATCGCACTTTTGGCATGTAATCCCTTTGCTAAGGCACATGCAGTTACAGGAATACCTGCGCCAATAACAACATTTTCATAATCACAGATTTCTCGAGCAATTGAAATATTTAATAATTCATCAATTGAATAACGATTACTCATGAAAAATTCCCTCCTTTTCCATTATTTTTTCAATTTCTTCGTATTTTATTCCCAACGTTGTGTGTATACCATTATTATCCCAACTTGGATGAGGTTCACCATAATTTGTTGGGACTGAATAAAATGGTTTACATCTAAGAGAATTTAACATATTGCTTCCATAAAATTCACCATATTTCTGAATGTAAGCATTATGATCTTCACACCCGTAAACCCATTCGTCCAACCATCTTTTTGTTCTTTCATCTGATGTCATTAAACCGAAAGCCCAATCGTTAAAAAAATCATCACCTCTATAATATCCTGCTACTGGGGTTGGATGTGCTCCAAATTTAGTCTCGACAACGGCATTAGTTCTATAAGCCGGAATGATTGTACAATGAGGGCTTGACTGAATGACTTCATGGTCAACGATCTCTTCACATGATACAACAATCTTTTTACTTGCAAGAGCAGCGGCTTGAATGCTTCCCATTGCACCCCAGTATTGGGCATTTCCATATTTGTCCGCTCTTTGTACGTGTACTATGCACACATCAGGATTTGCAGCAGGTACTGTAAGAATATCTTTTCCTGTATAAGGACACTTAATCAGTTTAAATTTGTTTTCCCCCATAAATGTCCTTTTTCTGAAAAGATCTGTATCAATAGCACCTTCAAGCACAGGCATGAACGAAAAACCATACATCCCCGCCTGAAGCCGTGCATTATAATGAAAATTTGAATATTCTTCTACTTCAATTTCTCCACTCTGCATTCCGCGAATCACGTTACCGTTTCCACGAATGACAGATATAAAATTAGTGATTATCTTATCTATACAATTCGCTCCAGTTAAATATTCAAGATCAATATGACTAGATTGTGAATAAACAGTAAGGTGTTTCTTTTTTTGTCTTATTACTTCCGATGCTAATGCAACGCATATCGAAAGTGTATAATTCCCAAGTATTAAATCATCGCCATCTTTTACATTATTACTAATAGCGTCCTTTAGACTCATAACCTTATTATTTGTATTAACCATCATTCTTTCAACTTTGATACTAATATTATCTAATATTATTGGCAAATAATAATAAATATTATTTCTCAATTTCTTTTATTATCATCTAATTCAAATGGAGAATTATGTAAATGAAAATTGTATTCCATGAGAGATATTATAATTCAGATTACTCGATGGATCCCGCAGCTAAACCTGGGCGTCTAGAAGGTATCATTGAATTATTATCTAAAAATAAAGAATTTGAATTTATAACCCCGAAACCTGCTGCAAAAGAAGATATTCTACGAGCTCACACTGAGCGACATTATAGATATATTAAGAAAAATTCATTATTGTTTGAATTAGCTTCTTTAGCAGCAGGAGGATCAATTCTAGCTGCCGAAGAAGGATTCAAGGGAAATCCTACTTTTGCTGTAATCCGTCCTCCGGGACACCATGCTTCAGCAGATTCCTGTTGGGGATTTTGCTATTTTAACAATATAAGTATAAGTCTATTGAAATTATTTTCAGGTGGAAAAATTAAATCTGCTTTTGTACTTGATTTTGATCTTCACACGGGAGACGGTAATCTTAATATCCTCAAACATAGAAGCGATGGATTTAAAGTAGAGATATTAAATCCAAATTCAAGTGTGAATGTCAATTATATTAAAGAAGTTGAGCAATATATGCAAAATTTAAAAGATATTGACATATTTGTTGCTAGCGCAGGATTTGATGAGGGAATCGAAGATTGGGGTAATAAATTATATCCTGAAGATTATCACGAAATAGGGATTTTGATGAAGAAATATTCCGAGAAATTATGTGATGGGAGACGGTTTGCATTGTTAGAAGGGGGTTACAATCATGCAGTATTACCTAAAAATGTAGATTCCTTCTGTCAAGGTTTTAAATAAAGAAAATAATTATTATTGCCATTTAATGATAAATGGTTTCATCACACATGAATCCCAAATAGAAATATTTTAAAATATTGATATCTTCAATTGGTATTAATCAATTTTAATATTGAGAAATCCAAAAGAAGAGAAAATATATACATGTGATATAAACTTGATGGAAAAAGAAATTAAAAGAAGACCCTCTCTTTCAGAACCGAGAGTAAAACCTTTTCAATTTAGTGAAATGGATGAAGAGACACAAAATCTTCATTTTTCATTAGGAGCAGAACTCCTTAAACAACATTTTGGAGTATCAGCTCCAGTAGATTTTTATAAGATTGATGTCTCCCAACTTGAGGATGAGAAGTTAGAAATTTTACTCGGGATGAATCTAAATGTTGGTAAAACAGTAGAAAAATACATTGACTTAATTCCGGGAGTACTCCCATATTTTCAACGAGAACCCTTCATACCCTCAATTCCCCCAAGAGAAAGAGAATTAGCTATAATTAGAACGGGATGGTTATGCCAAGCTGAGTATGAATGCATTCATCATATTGGTGCTGGATTAGTTTTGGGACTTATTACTACTGAAGAAATAATAAGGATTTTTAAAGGTCCTAAGGCTCCTGGGTGGAACGCGTTTGATTCTGCAATATTACGAGCTACAGATGAGCTCCACAATGATTTTTTTATTAGTGATGCTACATGGGAAGTGCTTTCAGAACAATATGATGAGCATCAAAGGCTCGAGTTTATCTTGCTAGTTGGGCAATACACACAAATAGCAATGTTTCTTAATAGTGCTGGTGTACAAGTTGCATTTAAACATTCAGGTTTCGGTGAATTGTCTGAAAAGATAAATAGAGATAAAAGAGCTCAAGCATCATATGCAGTAGATAAAGAAATAGCAATGATCTATAGAGAAAGGATTACTAGCGATGAGTTCGAAAACACTAAAAGTATGCTTGACAGGTTACTTCTGAAAGAGGAATTTGAAATAAATCTGAAAATGTTAGGTTTATCAAAAGCGTAGTTTGTGTCAAAGATGATAGAAGAGTTAATGGAAAAGGACTTCCACAAAGTTAAAATGGCAGAATTTTATAAAGAATTAGGTAATTATGAAAAAACAATTGAATATGCGAAAAAAGGGAGAGAATTAGCAATTGAAAGAAAAGAAGAGGAATGGATAAAAAAAGCTGATAAATTACTTCTTGAAATATAAGAAAGGTAAATTCAGTGTCTGATTCCAATGAAAATTCCATTGAAAAATACCTAATTATTAAGCAATAGAATGCTAACATATCAATTTTACATGCAAAAACTTACTCAAGTTCTTGAAATTTTGAAAACATATGCGTGTTCACAAGGTTTTTCATTTGGAGTTTTTATTTTAAGACCAAAATCCGTTAGTTCCCATTCCAATTCTTTATCAACGCCTAAAATCTTAATGGATCTAATGTCCGATTCATCCATTATGTAATAAGAATTTATTGCTCCACTGTATCGTAGAATTTTTCTATAAGATTTCCTCAAGGTTTTAATTTTGAACTCTTCAGCAGGCCATCCGAGAGTAATTGCATAAATTGTGTTATCCTTAACAGTAAATCTGATATCCTTAGCAGTGTACTTTACTTCTGCTGATTCGCTGAAGGTTCCTCCTCTAGCTAGTTTTGTTTTTCCCTCACCAGCTATAAACCATGGAGTTGTGTTATAAATTGCTTCTCCATTAACCTCAAGCCATTTTCCTATTTGAAGAAGGCAGTTTTTGGCGGGATCAGGAATTTCACCATTTGCTTTCGGTCCAAAATTCAGTAGAAGATACCCGTTTTTAGATACGCGATCTACTAAATTATGAACAAGCGTGTCTCCTGATTTGTATCCCGCATCTTTTACATATGACCATGCTCCTTGATCGTCAACGGATGAATCTGTTATCCATTTAAAATATGTTAATTTACCAGCCCTACCCAACTCATAATCAAGAATTCCAACATTAGGAGGTAGATTATGATTTTTATAAGTTACGGCAACTTCCTTTCCCCACTCTTCAGCATTATTGAAGTAATATGCAAGCGTTTCTCTCTTGTATTTATCAGGAAGCTTCCCCAATCCAAAGTCAAACCATATAAGATCAGGTTTATAGTTATCTAAAACCTCAATTATTTTTGCTTTCCAATTATCAAGATATTCCTTACTTGGTTTAGCTTGATGAATCCATCTCCATTGTAAGTTAATTTTTGAATCTTCATCGTGGATTGGTCCATATAATCCCGAATATTCCGGATTTGATGTATCATAATTCTCATTCCAGTGAGGGAAAAACCAGTGGTTCTCGGCATGATGAAACGCTACCATGAATTTCAAACCCTGTTTTCTGATTGCTTTTTCCATTTCACCTACAGTGTCTCTTTTGGGGCCCATTTGAGCAGCATTCCATTTCGTCACCTTACTATCCCACATTGCAAAACCGTCGTGGTGAATGCATACTGGTCCTGCAAATTTTGCTCCTACTTGTTTAAAGAGTTTTGCCCATTCTTCGGGATCGAATTTTTCTGCTGTAAATAAGGGTATAAAATCCTTGTATCCAAACTCCGAAGGATGACCGTAAGTTTTTGTATGGTGTTTATATTGGGGCGTTCCCTCTTGATACATAGCATGACCGTACCATGATCCATTTTTGGCCGTTTTTGGCCCGAATGCAGGGACAGAATAAATGCCCCAATGGTAGTAGATCCCAAATTTAGCATCATCGAGCCATTCTGGAGATCTATGTCTTTTTAAAGAATTCCAAGTTGGTTTATATTTTTCTTTAGAACTCATATTTATTCTTATCCTTCTTATTTTTAATCTCTTCTTGTTTCCCTATAATTATGAAGAATGTCTGAATTCAACGAAAACTCCGTTGAAAAAGCTAGAAGAATTTTAGCTTTCTAAAAGTTCCATACAATTTAAATCTCTTATAACGAGGAGAATCCTTTCTAAATCAAACCACCAGTTTTTTATATTCACAGTCCACCTACGGATAATTCTGTAAAGGTTTAATAACGCAGATAATTTGTAGTCGTACCAACATTCATCCCAACTATAGGTTTTAACACCATACTTTAAAAGAAGGTTAAAATAGTGCTTTATAAGATCTTTTTCAATTAAATGTCTATAGTCAGGATATTGCCAAAACCCAATCATAGACACTAGATCTTGACATCCAATACCACTACCCCAAAAATCCCAATCAAATAGTATCGCTTTTGATTTTTGATTTTCACTATCTTTGGGAAAAGAGAAATTTTGGACGTGAGCGTCATTATGAACAAGTGTAATATTTTTTCTTTTGAATCTTTCTGTTGCAATTTGAGGATAAATTGAGAACACTGTTCTCAATAACTTTTCTCTTTTATTGCTTATTTTCTCTTTTATATGAGCTAAAAATCTTTCTTGTTGTTTATTAATCCATTTAAGATTCTCCTCCACTTTAAAAAAATTTCCTACCATCGGGTAACGAGGTATCGAGTGTTTAGACAGTTCTTCAAAATTTTTATTATCCCACCAAAACGCATGTATTTCTGCTAAACTTTCAATTGCTTTTTCAAAGTCCCGTTTTGAAGGAGGATACTCTGGATGTTTGGCATGAGTCTACACTCATGATGGTTTATCTCAGAATATTGCCTTAAAAATTCCATAATCCCTAGAATGTTACTTTTTTCAATTAATCATCATTCTTTTATGATATTTTAGATATAAATAGAAGAAAGACCTCACATTAATTTACAATACAATATTTAATTGAATATTATGGAAAAACATCGAGTAGCTATTGGTCAGTACAGAAAAAAGACTAAATCTCTCAGAAGAGTTGTGGAACTCTCTGGGGCATTTGATACTCTTAAAGGGGATGAAAAAATCTTCTTAAAGCCAAATATAGTTTTTTGGGCACCGATTCCAGATTATCCTCCTTATGGGGTTGTAACAACTTCAACAATTATGGAAGATACTATCATTTTACTAAAAGAACGTGGAATCAAGGATATAACTATAGGAGAGGGATGTGTTACCATGAATCCTAAAGATGTCAAAACGACTCAACATGCTTTTGAAGCTTTAGGATATAACAGATTTAAAAAAAAATATGGAATCAATGTTATTAATGTTCTGGAAAGACCATTTGAGAAATTAGATTTAGGAAATGATATTCAGCTAAATTTTAACTCTGACGCTTTGAATAGTGATGTAATCATCTCTGTTTCAGTTCTTAAAACTCATAGCCAAGCAAAAGTAAGTTTAAGCTTAAAAAATTTAAAGGGATTAATTGATGTTCCTTCAAGGAAGAAATGCCATACCCCAGACACAGAAAATGATTTAGAATTTTACTTATACCATTTACCCAAGAAATTGCCTCAAGTTATTCCTATTATTGATGGTATTTATACTAATGAATTAGGACCAGGATATGATGGGAATATGAGAAGAAGTAATATTTTAATTGCTTCTTCAGATATGCTTTCAGCAGATAAAGTAGGATCAATGGTCCTTGGATATGATCCCTCTGATGTGTCATACCTGTCTTACTATGCTAAAGAAAATAATCGACCCATAGATCTTTCAGATGTAGAGGTTATTGGAAAGACAATTGAAAGCGTTCGTAATCCTCATAGATATCAATTCCCATATACAGATGATCATACGCTTCCAATCGCACTTTCTAAACAGGGTATTAAAGGATTATCGTATCGTCAATATGATAATACCACATGCACTTATTGTTCTATACTTACAGGTTTACTCCCTATTGCAATCACATATGCTTGGAATAGTTCACAAGGAGATCCTTGGGATGACGTTGAGGTAATAATGGGAAAAAGAATGAATCCAACACCCGGTAAGAAAAAGGTTATACTACTAGGTCAGTGCATGGTTAATAAACACAGAAATAATCCAGATATTAAAGAAATAATCCCAATAAAAGGGTGTCCTGTAAAACCTGAGAACATCGCAAAAGCCTTTCATCAAGCTGGTGTCGAAATCCATCCAGATTTCTTTATGAATCTTGATAACATTCCACGATTTTTTGGAATTCCGTATAAACATCGCTTTAATGAATTTCAGATGTCACATTTTAATGATGAAATAATCGATGAAACTGTCCCACCTATCGATGAAATTGGAGTTAGTCAGTTCTATCTTGATAATAACAATCCCGAAAAACAAGCTAAATTCGATGTTAAGTTTTTTGGTTTAGTTGGTGAAAAAAATACAAATGCCATTAGTAAAATAAGCGTGAAGGGCCCAAAAGGATATGAATTTCAGTTTAAAAACCAACCATATTCAAATGAAAATTGTAATGGCTATATAGTTGATAGCTATAATCGCGACATGGTCTATTATCGAGCGTTTGATAGAAATGGATTTTTAGAAGATGGAGAATATACTACTACAGTAGAATATTGGAATGGGGAATCACGGTCTAAATCGCGTGTTCTTAAAACTAATAACAATCTTCTAAAGGGTTATTTAAAAGTGAAGAGTAACATTCTCTTTTCTAGTGAGGAAAAACCTAAATACATGGGAGATCCCCGTATTTATGTTAATGTAAAATGGACACCTTTAAAGCAATTAGGAGAAATCGATGCTTATTATGCTCCTTACATATCTAAAGGAAGAACTGATTTCATGAATTTGCATGATTTAACTCATTTTGATAACATATTTTTAACTTCAGTATTAATACCTTCTTACGGATTGAATAAAAACTCGACTTTAATAAATACTCGATGGAGACCTTTAGAACCAAATTCAGAATATTCATGGTTAACCGAAATTTGCGACTTTAATTCTTACAAAAATATTAACATGACTATTCATCAACCAATTCAGTATTTTAAAACTAATTAAGAAGAGCAGGATTCCATTTGAATAAGAAGGAGATAGTTAGAAAAGGATATAATAAAGTTGCCGGGAGTTTGGAGGAAATCTTTGGAATTGATAAAAAGGGGGAGGATCAAATAAAGTTTTTATCAGAATTTTCATCAAGAATACCTTTAAATAGTCGAGTATTAGATGCTGGATGTGGTAGTGGCGCGTATTCTCGCATTTTGAGTGAGAATTTTGAAGTGACTGGTGTGGATATCTCTGAAAATCAAATTAAATTAGCTAAAAAGAATGCTCCCAAAGCACAATTAATTTGTCAAGATATGACAACACTCTCTTTTCCAGATGATTACTTTAACGGCATTTTGTCTTTTTATGCTATTATTCATATCCCAAGAGAGGAGCATTACCAATTATTAAAAAATTTTTATCGTATTTTAAAAATTAATGGGATTGTTCTCTTAACTTTTCATTGTACTGATGATCCTGAGTCATATGTTGAAGATTTTTTTGGACCTGGAATTAAAATGTTTTGGAGTGGTTTTGATAAAGCTTCATATTTAAAAATGGTTCAAGATGCTGGATTTAAGATAATCTGGTCAAGATTGGTGTTAGAATCGCCCAAATGGGGTGAAACCTATCATTTATTTGTAATGGCAGAAAAATTGTGATAAGATTTTAAATCTTCTTATTATCCTAATTTTTGTTGGAAAAAAATTTTTAATTTTATTAACAATTCTCAATCTTATAAATTACAAAAACGAGGATCAAAATTTTGAAAGAATTTAAGGATAAAGTAGCAGTTATTACTGGTGCAGCAAGTGGAATTGGTCTCGGTATAGCCAGAAGAGCTGCAAAAGAAGGTATGAAACTAGTAGTGGCTGATATTGAAAAGGATGCTCTAAAACAAACTGAAGAAGAATTTAAGTCATCAGGAACAGAGGTAATATCTGTATTGATTGATGTTTCAAAAGCTGAGGATATTGAAAAGTTAGCTCAAGAAACGATAGATGCATTTGGAGAAGTGCATTTACTATGTAATAATGCCGGAGTCGCAGCTCCGGGATTTCTTTGGGAATGTGTTCTGTCAGACTGGAATTGGGTTATAGGTGTAAATTTATGGGGTGTGATTCATGGGATTCGAACTTTTGTTCCTATAATGCTTCAGCAAGGTAACGAATGTTATATTGTTAATACTTCATCAATGGCAGGAGTAATGTATGGAGATCCTGGAAATGGAATTTATAGTATCACTAAACAAGGAGTAGTTGCACTTTCAGAGAGCTTACGAACAGGTTTACTACAAATGGGAACTAAAATCGGTGTTTCCGTGCTTTGCCCAGGGATTGTAAATACTAGAATTACCAATAGCGAAAGAAATCGTCCAGCAGAATTTCGTGGTTCAGATTATATGCCAAGTTTCGACAGAATTGCAAAAAATCATCCTGAACTTGAACAAGCTGTTAAAAATGCTCCAAAAATATGGGAAGCAGGCACCCCGGCCGATCAATCAGGTGATGTTGTATTTAAGGCAATCAAAAATGAGGTATTTTATATTTTTACCGAAATCGGAGAAGGTTGGGAAACAGGTATGAAAACACGATTTGATGGAATTTGGAAGGATTACGATAAAACAAAATCTATATTAAAGGATTTGTAAAGTAAATAATTGTTGTAATTATAAAAAAATAGTTTAAAAAAATTGAAAGTTCTTGCTATACATTATAAAGGAGCTTTCAGTTTTTCTTGCTTTTCAAGTGCCTTTTCTCTCAGTTTTCTTCTAAATATTTTACCAACAGCAGTCCGAGGTAACACATTAATAAATTCTACTTGACGAGGATATTTGTATCCAGTCATTCTTTCTTTTGCCCATTCAATAATTTCCTTTTCAGTTATTTTATCTATAAATTCTGAATTTATGACAACATATGCTTTAATTGTTTCTCCTATATTTGGATCAGGAACACCAATTACTCCTGCTTCCATTATAGCAGGATGTTCTACAAGTTTTTCTTCTACCTCTCTTGCCATTACCTTATATCCCTTATACTTTACCATGTCTTTTGTGCGTCCTTCAATGTAAAAATACCCATTTTCATCCATTCTCGCTAAATCGCCTGTCCTTAACCATCCATTTACAATATCTTTTTTAGTAGCTTCTGGATTTTTCCAATATCCTTTCATTACCTGAGGACCATTTACTAGAAGTTCTCCTATTTCTCCAGTTTTAAGTTCTTCTAAAGTGTCAGGATCTACTATAATTACATCTGTTTCGATATTAGGTATACCAATACTATTAGGTTTAATTTCGGGCATCCATGAGGCAGCAGAAGTCGCGAATGCGGACGATTCTGTCAGGCCATAACCTTGACCTACCTTAAATCCAACAATCTCCTCCCACTTTTTATTGTATTCGGGTGCTAATGCAGCTGATCCAGATCCTGCCGATTCAAGACTAGAGAAGTCTGTTTCTGTAAATTCCGGAGAATTTATTATCATCTGGTACATTACTGGAACTCCCACAAATAACTTAATTTTATAGTATTCAATTCCCCTTAACACTTCAGATGGATTGAAAGGGAACATTACTAACATACTAGCCCAATATAAAGCAATTATTAATATACCAAAGCCCATAGCATGACATAGTGGTAATATGGATAAATTCACTCCATTACCAACATTTTCCTCATATGTGTCGCCTGATGAATAAGCTAAGTTTATACCACTGTGAAGCAATCCATCATGTGTCCAAATTACTCCTTTTGGCAAACCTGTAGTGCCTCCTGTAAACATTAATGCCACTATATCATTTATGGGATCTATATCTACATCAGGAGGATTAGGGCTTACATCAGTTATCAACTCAGTGAAAGTCATTGTATCAGGCTTCTCCTCTTCAGTTCCAAGTAAAATCATATTATCAAAATCAACTTGTTTTCGAACCCTCTTAACTGTTCTGAAATTATTTTTGTGAACAAAAAATGCTTTCACATTTCCAGTTTCTCGAACTATATGAGAAACATCTGATTCCTTTAACAATGGATTTACAGGGATAACAACTGCTCCCGTTTCCATTATTCCAATACAACAAAAAATAAATTCAGCACAATTCTCTGACATTATTGCAACCGAATCTCCCTTTTTAATCCCGAATTTAGATAGAGCATTCCCAACTTTATCTGAATAATAAATTAATTCACGGTATGTGTATTTTTTATCAGTTGGTTTATGATATATACACACATTGTTGGGGTATTGTCTCGCAATCCATTTTATAAACTCATGGATAGGAATAGGATCAAATTTAATTGATTTTGGTACATCAGGCTCCCGGAACTTCAACCAAGGTCTATTGGGATTCACATTTGGTGCCTCATTCTCAAAATCCAAATTTATTTTCCAATCTGAATAATCTTTCATTAATCTAACCTCAAAAAAAGTTGATTTAATATTAAAATATCCAAACTTATAAATATTTTGTAAAAAGAAAAAAATACAGAAAAAAAATCTCTAGCTAATTTGATAGAAAGACTCTTCAAATTCAGGTCTTCCTTTATATTTCGCCATAAAGAATCCCGCTCCTGCTTTATTAGTGTTTTCAAGCATCGCACCAGGGAGTTCAATTCCAATTTGACTAAAAGCATGTCGTACATCCTCCATAGAAGGAGGACAGCCTTTAACGGGTATCGCTTCATTTATATCCGGATGATCTTTATTCATATTACACTGACATTGCCCAATGAGAATTGTTTTATTCATACCAGGAGTTGGTTTCTGAAGCTTGCCATTGAGAAATTCAACCTTATCAAAAGGTTTACCTTTCCTTGATCGCCATGCATTTTTAATAATAAGTAATAACATACCATTAATTCCTGAGCAATATGTGCACAAACTACTGTCGTACTTATGATATTTTAAACCTTCTACTCCGATTCTTTCTAATGGGAGCGGAAGATCTCCTGCTTCATTGTAAATGAAATCCCATTCATGGTGAGAAGCTAAATCCTCTATTTTCTCACCAACTACTTCAATATCCGAAAGATCCATTGGTCTTTTTCTATCTTTTGCTGCTTGGGCTAAATGAGGAACATCAGAAGGTTCTATCCCTAATAATTTAGAACCAACCATATCAGCAGATAAAATATCAGTAGAAGCAACTAGGATATTTTTTCTATGAGCTTTTCCATCGATAGCAGGTCCACGCTCGAGAGTATAGAGTCCATCAATAATTGTTAACACTTTTTTAAGTTTGTTAGGTAGCTGAGCGATGTTATAGTGCAAGTCTTTTTCTGGATCAGCACTATGGAATTTTTTTCGTGAAGAATAGTTAATTAGACCCTTCAAGTTTTTAAATCCTAATGTCACGACTGCTTGACTGTGCGTTTTAAGCACTGGAATCGAGATAACAACATCAGCTGCTAAAGCATCTGAACAGAATTTGGTTTTAAAACCAGTTCCTAGATCTACCTTCTCAAAGGGGTGCTCAAAAGTATTGATTGGTTTTACACCATATTTTTCTTTGAGAATATTATACCC
>JAGXNO010000057.1 GCA_019894975.1 Promethearchaeota archaeon
ATTATGGAGTTACTCAATTTACAAAAAACATGTTGTTTGATGAAAAAATGGGTGGTACTTTACATTGCGCTCTTGGGCTTGGTTTTGAAGAAAATGGTTCAAAAAATAAATCACCAATTCATTGGGATATGCTAAAGGATATGAAATTACCTGGTTCGAAAATTATAGCTGATGGTAATGTTATTTATGAAGAAGGAAATTGGAAAATTGATATCTAAAAAAAATATTTTTAGTTAAAAACAAAAAAAATTAGGAAATTAGGGGATATTTGATGGAAGAAACAGCGAATAGGGAGACATTTAGAAGTTATATTTTTTTTTGGTCGGGGCAGTTATTTTCATTACTCGGATCAATGGTAGTTTTCTTTGTAATAACATTTTGGATTGCGGATGAATATAGGGATCCAATTTTGGCTGCAGGAGCTTCATTTTTATATGTGCTTATGATGATCATATGTATGCCTATAGCGGGAGTTATTGCAGATAGAGTCAATCGAAAGCAACTTATAATAGTCGTAGATTCTCTACAGGCGTTTACGACATTTCTATTAATATTATTTTTTCAATTTGGATTAGCAAATATATGGATTATTTTTATATTCCTTAGCCTACGAAGTGTATTCCAAGCATTCCATTTACCTACTGTTAATGCTATCATTCCAACGATGGTCCCTAAAGACAAATTATCACGAATTAATGGTGTTAACTATTTATTTACAGGAGTGGTTCAGCTTTTAGCACCATTTATAGGAGCTATGCTGTTAATCTTCTTATCACCGTTCATAATTTTTTGGGTCGATATTATTACATTCTTTATTGCATTGGTACCATTATTAATGATAACCATACCCTCTGTTAAAATAGTTGATCACACTCAATATATTACTGAAAAAAGTTCTTTTATAAAGGAATTTACACTTGGAATTAAAACATTGAGGCTAATTCCAGGATTGATTATTATGACTGTCCTCTCGATGCTTTTAAATTTCTTAATCACACCTGTTGATTCACTTATGGCTTTATTCATCATAGACACTCACGGAGGAGGTTCAGGGCATATTGCTTTTACAAGTATGTTTTTTACAGGAGGGATGATTGCTGGGGCGATATTTACATCATTTAAAAAGAATTGGAATAATAAAATTCAAGTGATTTTTATTAGTATCATAATAGCTTTGATTGGATATATGATATTTGCAATAGCACCTACAGGTTCATTTATTATTATAGGATTAGGTGGTGCAATATTGGGGTTCAATTTACCAATTATAAATTCGCTATATCAAACATTTCTACAAACTGCGGTCCCAGCTGATAAACTTGGGAGAGTGACTTCTATCGATCACACATTATCTTCAGCCATATCACCTGTTGGATCGCTTCTTTCCGGCCCTTTAGCATTGTTATTAGGTATTCCTGCTTTATTTTTTTATGGCGGATTACTAGGTGTTTTTTGTACCCTCGGATTTTGGAGTTTCACAGGGATCCGGAAGGTAGATCTTGATAGTAAGAGTGAACTAGAAAGAATTAATGGTAAAATCGAGGAAATAACAATCTAATTTATTTTTAAAAAATAATACCAACAAAAAAAAATGAAAAACAAATTAGGAAATTAGGGGATAATAGATGGAAGTAATACCAACACAAAAAAGTTTTAGAAATTACATGGTTTTTTGGTCAGGGCAGTTATTTTCACTGCTCGGATCAATGGTCGTCCATTTTGTAATAATATGGTGGATACAGATTGAAACAGGGAGTCTTACGATGCTATCATTGGGCCAATTCTTTTACTTTTTACCTATGTTACTGGCGATGCCTATAGCAGGAGTTTTCTCAGATAAGCTGAAGCGTAAAAATATTATTTTGGTTGTGGATTCTTTACAGGCTTATACTACGCTTATACTTATCATCTTGTTCATATTCAATGTAGCAAATGTCTGGCTTGTTTTCACGTTCATAGGCCTAAGAAGCATTTGTCAGGCATTTCACCAACCTACAGTGGCGGCAATTACTCCGTCAATGGTACCAAAAGACAAATTAAGTAGAATAAATGGTATAAACTTTCTATTTATTGGGCTTATACAACTTATTGGTCCAGCACTAGGAGCATTAATGTTACAATTCTTTACAATTAAAGAGATTTTATGGGTTGATGTGATTACTTTCTTTATCGCACTTATACCGTTAATCTTTATAAGGATCCCTGTTGTAAGAGATAATTCTGAAGAAAAGGAAAAGAACGGATTCATTAAAGATATTAAAGTTGGATTTTCTGCTCTGAAAGCAATACCAGGTTTGATTATTCTTTTATTAATGTCTATGTTTATAAACTTTCTAGTACAACCAATAGGTACTCTTATGCCTTATTATGTCAATGTAATACATGGGGGCTCGGAATTTGAATACGCCTTGATAACAATATTTTTACAAATGGGAATTATTGGAGGAGCAATATTAACAACTCTCAAAAAAGAATGGAAACATAAGATTGAGTTAACCTTTTTTAGCATTGCTTTCATAGGGGTAGGTTATGCTATCTTAGCTTTGATTCCAAAAGGATTATTTTACTTTATAGGCATTAATCTAATGACAATGGGTTTGACTTTACCAATCATTAATACAATTTATCAGACGATCTTACAAACCAACGTAGCTCAGGATAAGCTCGGGAGAGTTATATCTATAGATAGTGCATTATCTATGGTAATTTCTCCACTCGGTTCTATTATTGCAGGGCCTATAGCTGAAATAATTGGACTTTCTAGTCTATTCTTAATATGCGCGATAGCTACTATAGTTATATCACTTTCGATGTACTTTTTCACAAATATTCGTCATGTGAAGTATAATGGAAATATAACTTTAGAATCTGAAATACTGGAAGTTTGATCGAATAACCATAATTAATAATTTTTTTTTTAAATTGTAAAAGAATATAAAATATTGAAACATAAGGGATAAAAAATGGAAGAATTAACAGATAATAGCTCTCTAAAGAGTTATTTATATTTTTGGGGGGGCCAGTTAGCCTCGTTATTAGGGTCTTCAATTGTTCAATTTGTTATAATTGTATGGATTACTCTTGAAACGGGAAGCCTTATAGTTTTATCATGGGCAAATTTTTTCTTAATGTTTCCTATATTAATTTTTACACCAATTGCAGGAGTATTATCCGATAGATATGATAGGAAAAAAATAATTGTAATTGCAGATTCAACGCAAGCCTTTTTAACAGTTATTTTAATAGGATTTTTCATTGTTGATTATATAAATTTAGGGGTCATCTTCTCATTTCTTAGTCTTCGAACTGTTTGCCAAGCTTTTCATTCACCCACAGTTGCAGCAATTACACCATCTATGGTCCCAAAAGATAAATTAAGTAGAATGAATGGATTCGATTTTATCTTCTCAGGCCTTGTGCAAGTAATAGGTGCCCCAATAGGGGGTTTATTAGTAACGTTTTTTGATATAAAATATATTCTTTGGGTAGATGTAATTACCTTTCTCATAGCCTTAATACCCTTAATATTAGTTAAATTCCCAGCTGTACATATCAATCATAATAAGAGTGAAAAAAAGTCATTTATAGAAGATTTCAAAATAGGACTTAAAGTTTTTAGAACTATCCCTGGATTGGTATTGATCCTATTTATTTCTATGTTTGTAAACTTTTTACTTCAACCGCTTTTAGTATTAATGCCATTTTATATCCTGAATACACATGGGGGGAACCCTCTCATATATGGATTTATTAATATGTTATTCCCAGCTGCTTCGCTTGTGGGCGCATTAATACCTTCATTTAAGAAGACTTGGAAAAATAAAATTCGGGTCATTTTTACAGGTTTACTATTTGTTGAGATTGGTTATTTAATATATGCATTGGCTCCTATCGGATCTTTTCCGATAATTGCTTCAGGAACAATTTTAATTGGTTTTGTTTTACCAATAATAAACACTATTGCGATAACCATTTTCCAGATCGCTGTTCCAAAAGATAAAATAGGAAGAGTAATGTCTATAATACTTACGATGTCAATGGTAATTTCTCCATTAGGTGCGGTTATCGCTGGACCTTTAAGCGTGATTTTTGGTTTAACTAATTTGTACTTGTATTGTGCACTGATAGGAATAGCAATTGCAATTTATTCATACTTCTTTACCAATCTCAAGCATATTGACTTTGATCAGGAATTTGAACTTGATGTCTCAGTAGAACCCGCTTGAAATGTTAATTCTAACACCTTTTTTTACTGTTGTCATCTACATTCAAGTATGATTTGAAAAATCGTAAACTTCTTTTTTATTCAAATATTTCTGAAATTATTGAGTAGCATACAGGGGATAAAAAATAGAACTAACATCAAATGAATCCACATATCGACAATATTTATTCTTCTGGAGTGGGCAAATGCTTTCCCTTTTTGGGTCAACAGTTGCTTATTTTGTATTAATATGGTGGTTGACAGTTGTAACTGGAAGTGCTACTATACTAGCCGTTGCCTCATTTTTTACGATTCTTTTATCAACAATATTAATGCCAATTGCGGGGGTATATGCAGATAAATTCAACAGAAAAACTCTTATTCTTATTGTTGATTAGTCACAAGCGTTAATCACACTTGTAGGAACGATTCTATTTCAATTCAATCTAATGGTCGTTTTAACCGTAGTGATTTTTATGACTGTCCGAAGCTTATTTCAAGCATTCCATGCACCCGTTGTTGGCGCAATTATGCCATCTATGGTTCCTCCTGAAAAATTAATTCGTATTAATTCTATGAGTTTCCTATTTCTAGGCGTAATTCAGATCTTTGCCCAATTAGTAGCTTCACTTCTCTGGTTACTATTTCCAGTTCATATAATTCTTTGGGTTGATATCATTACTTTTGTCATAGCGTTAGTACCACTTATTCTGATAAAAATACCTTCGGTAACAAAAAAATCAATAAATTCTAAGGGAGAAAAAGAAAAAACTTCATTCTTTAAAGATTTTAATATAGGTGTAAAAACTTTAAAAGCAGTTCCAGGGCTTTTAATTATTGTTATTATGTCAATGATTATTACTTTTTTGTTAGCACCATTAAAAGTCTTAATGCCTTTATATGTGTATGGAGTTCATGGTGGAAAAGCAGGACATTACGCATTAGTTTTAACCTTTTTTCAAGGCGGAATCGTATTGGGTGCAGTAATTGCCTCAGTTAAAAAGAAATGGGATCATAAAGTTAGAGTTCTTTTTATCAATATGGCACTTGCAATGGTCGGATTAGCAATCTTTGGTATTGCTCCGCAAGGGTTATATTTCGTAATAAGCATAGGAGCGATATTAACAGGTATAACTCTGCCAATCACAAGTTCATTAACTGCAGTATTTTACCAAACAACAGTCCCACCAGATAAAATGGGAAGAGTCTCATCAATTAGTGGTACAATTTCTGCTTCAATTCTCCCAATTGGAACTATTCTCTCAGGACCTTTAGCCGAAATTCTTGGTATTCCTCTATTATTCTTCTACTGTTCTGTACTAAGTTTAATTGTTATAGCATCGATTTGGATTCTTACCAATATTCGAAAAGTGGATTTTGATAACATAGCCGAAAATAAAAGAATATTAAATGAAAAAATAAATAATTTTGAGTAATGCAATAATATTGATATCTTTATTTGTTTTTATAGAAGTTTAACCAAGTATTAACCGTCACATTTTTACGCCCTTCGTCAGGTTCTCCAAAAACATCTGGAACAGAGACTTTTGCAGGATCAAGATCGTCACTTATTGCATCTTTAATTATATTCCTTAAGTCTTTGTAAAAATTAATATGTTTTTCTAATGAATCTGCTCCTTTCATAATTGGTCCATGACCTGGAACGTAGGTATCTGCCTTAATATTCTTCATTTTTTCTAGTGCCTCAATCAGAAGTTCAGGATTGCAGGTTGGATCTCCAGCATAAGGAAATGTGTTTTCAAATATCAAATCTCCTGCAAAAACTACTTTCTCATGTGGAAAGGAGATGAAACTGGAGCCTGCAGTGTGACCTCCTGTATGGAAAATCTCGACAAATAAATCCTCATCTTGAATAATTAGTTTTTCTGTGAATAGAAGAGTAGGAACGATATACTCAATACCTTCGCCAATTGGTCCTTCTTTTGCTAAATCTTTTATAAAAACTTGATAACGAGACTTGGTTTCGCTGTTCAACATTATCTTTGAAGTCATTTCACTACTTAAAACACACACATCCTTAAATGGCTTAATCCCAAATATGTGATCACCATGATAATGAGTTATTACTAAATATTTCACTGGAACACTAAATTTATTCTCCAAATTTTTACGTAAGATTTCACCTGTTTTAACAAACATAGTGCTATCAATTGCAATACAGAAATTGCGCAGGGCAACACCTCCTGTATTACCACGACCCTCTCCTGTAGTATTAGCTACAGTATGAGGAGTTATTGATTCTAAATCATAAGAAACTTTCATTAAATTTCAACTTGGAAGTTTTAAGATGTAAAAACTAGATACTATTTTATAATTTTTCTATTTCTATCAAATTAACCTAGAATTATTCTTATTATTTTCGCTCCACTTCAAAACAGTCTTAGATTTTTTAGGAAATAATTGTTTCATAACTTGTATTGCGGTGTCTTTAACTATAGAATTATCTTTGTCTAAGATACAATTCTCAAGCGTATCAAACACTTCATTATTCTTTAATTGTAATACTTTAAAAGCTAGGATACTAATTCTACGAGTATTAATATCATCGTTTTTTTCTATGAAGTAAGTTAACAGTTCAGTAGCTTCTAGATTATTCATTTGATTTGTTGTTACATATTCATAGATTTTAGCTACTGTTAAATCTTTATTAATAAAATCAAGAGCATCTTGATAGAGGATATTTAGACTATTTAATGATTCTTCAAACTCAGAGGATTTTCTTAAATCAAAGGGACAATCATGATTCTCTGGTATTCGATGTTTACTGCATAATATCATTCCGCAAAAAGTACATCTATATGGTATATCATTTATCTTTTCATTACAGAAATAACAGTTAGTCAAGTTTAGATGGGGATAAATAAGATTTTATTATATTCTATAGTATTTTGCTGTTAAATTTTAACTAAAAAATTTATTAATTTAATCTACTATAAAATTCTCTTTATTTGTATCAGTTTTAGTCATATTACTATCTCATAAATTATGTTCTAACCTTTCGATTATATCATTTTGTATAGGGGTGCCAAGATCTATGAATGTAGCGTTATAACCACCAACTTTTACAATTAGATCGTTATAATTTTCAGGATTTTTCTGAGCGTTTCTAAGAGTTTCAGTTGATACTACGGTAGGTTGTAACTGCATTCCACCTGAATCAAAATAACCCTTTAAAAGGTGCTTGAATTTATTTATATTCTCATCACTTTCAAGATTTTGAGGATGAATTCTGACATTAACCGCAACCCCATTTGTTGCTTGGTCATAATTTAATTTAGCAATTGAGTTTAATACTGCCGTAATACCATTTCTTTCCACTTTATTAACTGGAGAAAGACTATTTGAAAGAGGTTTGGTTTCTTTTCTACCATCAGCGGAAGCTCTCGAAAATAGACCCTCAATTACATGTACTCCCATGGAATAAGCTCCTGGATTATAGCGTCCATTTCTTGAACATTTATGTTTTACTACCTCTGAACAGAATAAATCCCATAGTTCGATTGCTAATTTATCAACTTCTTCTTTATCATTTCCCCATTTATCGTATTTATTAATGAGTTTCTGTCTTAATTCTTCTTCTCCATTAAAATTAGAATTTAAGATTTCAATGAATTCTGGAAGAGCCATCACTTTTTCTTCATAAATCAAGTTTTTTATATTATAAAATGAGTCTACTAAGGTAGCAAATCCATAAGCAGTGATTGAAGAAAAATTATATTTTGCTCCACCCGCAGTATAATCCCTCCCCTTTTCTATGCATCCTTCAATTAAAGCTGAAACAAATGGTTGGGGAAAGAATTTAATGGTTTCTTCATCACCAACCTTTGCAATTTTAACAGATTTTTCGATATTATAGCGTAATTGGTTGATAAAGGCATTATATAGCTCTTCATAATTGGTAAAATTAACAGGATCTCCAGTTTCCAAACCACTTATCTGTTTTGTTAGGTTGCAATATCCATTATTCAATGTAAGTTCAAGAACACCAGGTAAATTTATAAAAATTCGACCTGTGGCAGCAAACGTATTTCCTTGGCTAGAAGGTTCAACACATCCTATTATTGCATAGTTTCGAGCATCTTCCAAGCTATTTCCTGCTTCTTTCATAGCAGGAATTATTATATCATCATTATAAAAAGCTATTCCCGAAGTACTTTGAAAAACTTTTAATACTTCTCTTAAGAACCTGTCTGGAGTTTTTTTGTGAACTCTAACTGAAAGATCAGTGGTTAAAGCTTTAATATTCTTATAGGCTTCAAGAAATAGATATGAAAGCTCATTTGTTGCATCATTTCCTTCTTTATTGACTCCAGAGATTGTTATTGTCTGTGTATTTTGCCCAAGTGCATTTGCAATAGTAGTATAATCTGTTGGTAATAGAGTTATGTTCCATGTTAATTTTAAATTTAATTCTTCAATTAATTCTAAAGCAAATTCTTTTGTAATAAGCTTGTTTTCTAAATCTATTTTATAATACGGCCATAGGATTTGATCTAGCCTACCTAAGGCAACGACACTTCTCTGATAAATAATATTGATTATATTTTGAGTAAAATGTATTAGTTGGATAGCTTCATAAAAAGATTCAGCTGTTCCTATTGCAAATTTTTTCATCATATCTCCAATATTGCTAAGTTCTCTGCTTCTAACCTCGTTTTTCTCCTTTAAAGCCATATCATATGCAAGGTCAGAATATCTCTTAGAAAACTGAATAGCTGCCTTATAGTGTATTTTTACTGCTTCATAGAAATCAAATTTTTCTTGAAAATCAGGCTCATTTTCAATTAATTCTGATTGATGTAATTCAACCTGTTTTATGATCCCCGAATAACCAACTTTGAGAAGTTTCTCATATCCCGCAGATATATGACCCTCGTTAGTGCCATTAACTATTCCAATATTTGGTGCGGCTGCCTCTATTCTTGCTTTACCAGAGATTAATTTTTCTTCATACATTTTTTGAGGTATGATATTGCCATATAGAGCCTTTCCTTTCCAAAAAGGTACTATATCCAAAAGTTCATTAATTTCGTTTTCTTCTATAAAAAATGGTTGCAGTTTCCTTTTCGCATATCTTTTAATTGAAGTTCGTTTATTGAATGTTCCGTCATATGAGTGTAAATCAAGGTTAATTTTTTCTCCCAAATTTTTACTCGTTTCATTCCCAACAAGCAATTCATCTTCCCTAATAAATATCGTCATATTTTCCAAAGTATGAGCTAAAGCTTTGGATCGTTTTATGATCTCAGAAGCATCTGGCAATCTTTTATATATCTCGGTAAAATAACGAATTCGCTCAATACAAAACTCGTATTTACTCATCAACAGATTATTCTTTAATCTCAGTGTTCTTCTACTATTTTTATCTGAAATCATAAGTTTACATCTATGTTTTTTTTAAGAAATAATAATACAAGTTTAACCTATTAGTTATGTTATATAATTCTAAAAAAGACTCGCATATAAAAGATTACAAATGGAAGCATAACCAAAAGGTAAAGCGAAGAACTATTTTTATAAAATTTCGATAAAAATACAACAAGTACTCTAATATAATATAAGATTACTCCTGTTAATAGCATAAACAAAATATGAGAAAAAATACCACCTAATATGGGAAAGGGAGGAATAGGTACGAATCCAAGAAATATTAGAACTGAAATAGGTCTAATTACCATTAAAATCATACCATCTCTTCCTTTCATTTCTCTCAGATATATATAATCTGCGATTCCAGAACTTATTCCTACAATAATATAGGGTATAGAAGAGAAATTGAGAAATGGAATTGAGAAATTCCGGAGCTTATTTTAGAAACTGAAGATGAAAAACGTCGATTTGAGGATGCAAAAAAAAGAAGAGAAATTAGAATACATGAAGTTAAGAAACATAAACATTTACCACAACCATGTATAGTAAGACCTGAAAAATTGAAGTAAACTGTTGGTTTCCCATTACTGTTTTAATCCCGAATAGCTAACACAACAAGATCTTCCAAACTTCTTATACCCCTTGGTTCAGTTTCATCCAATGAAATATATTCATTTTCACCTAGTTCCACTTCTCCTGAACCAGACGTAAAAACACCTTTTCCTTTTAAAACAAAGAAAACGACAACATGTGTCCCTTGATGTACGGGGATTGATAATCCTTTTTTTAGAGAAATTCGCATTATCTTAAAGTTGCCTGTTTTATAGATTAAATCTTTGGCCGGGGTATCTCCTAGAAATTTTTGGTTATCGAAAATATTCTTTGACGTTATAGTAATCACCTTGTATTTTTAATGATATGCTATTAAAAAACTCTAACCTTATGTTATAAAAGGACCAAACACAGATTTTTTGGAAACTATAGGATTTATAAAATAAAAAAACAATTATAATACATATTTAAAATGGGAGTAAATCATGGGAGAAGTAAAAGAGGTTAAAAAAAGTCCTAAATTAAAGCGTAGAGTTTCACTGTTTGCTCTTACTGTATATGGCGTAGGAAACATACTAGGCGCAGGAATATATGCCTTAATTGGTGAAGTAGTTGGAAAAACAGGTAATATTTCATGGTTAGCATTTCTATTAGCATCTATTACAGGGGCGTTAACGGGATTATCTTATGCAGAACTTTCTGCCATGTATCCTAAGAGTGCTGCTGAGTTTGTTTATACAGAAGAAGCTTTTAAAAAACGGAATTTATCCTTTCTTTTGGGATGGATTATCATTTTTTCAGGAATTCTATCTGCTGCCACAGTAGCGTTGGCTTTTGGTGGTTACCTTTCCGAATTAATTGGAATTTCCTTACCGATTTTTACCATTATATTTGCTATATTCTTAGTGTTACTTCTCAGTTTAGTAAATTTAATTGGTATTAAAACGTCCACTCGAACCAATATCATTTTTACATTAATAGAGGCATCAGGGTTAATCATAATAATTATACTTAGCTTTTTTGGGCAACAAGAACCCAATTATTTTTTACTTCCATCAGGATCATCCTTTGTGGTGATTTTCTCAGCTGTGGCATTAATTTTCTTTGCGTATATAGGTTTTGAAGATATTGCTAATATCGCAGAAGAAGTTAAAGAACCTCAGAAAAATGTACCTAAAGCGATTGTTTATTCCATTATTATTACCACTATCATCTATTGCTTTACTGCTATTGCGGTGGTAAAAATATTACCATATAATCTAATAGAAGGATCTGATGCCCCGTTAAAGGATGTAGCAACTGAAATCTTAGGTCCGGGTGGTGGTATATTAATGTCGTCAATAGCTTTATTTGCTACAGCAAATACGGTTCTTATTATGTTAATTGTTACCTCTCGAATGATGTACGGTATGGCACGTGATAAAGCCCTTCCCGAAAGTTTAAGTAGAATCTCACCAAAGTATAGAACGCCAATAATTGCAGTTCTCTTAACTGCTGGATTCACTTTAATCCCTATTTTCTTTGGAGACATTTCACTGATTGCACATGCTACTGTTTTTGGGGTGCTTATAAATTTCTTTTTAGTTAATATAAGCTTAATTGTTTTGAGAAGAAAGAAACCAGATTTAGAAAGACCGTTTGAATTAAAACCGAGCTATAAAGGAGTACCCATAATTGCATTATTAGGATCTATTATTTGTATTGCACTATTATTTACTTTTGATTGGTTAATTATCCTCATTCAAGTGATTATAGTTTTAATTGGAATAGGTGTTTTCTATGCCATGAGATCAAAAATAGAGACTAAATCAATAAAAAAGATCAATTAAAGCATCTCTTAAATTTTTAATACTACAGTATTAATCATTTCATATTGTGAATAGTTAGAATTGTAAATCTTTTTAAACAATTAAATCATAGTTCATATTTAATTAATAATCCAATTTATGACAAAACTGTTTAAAAATTTTTTAAGAATTTTAGATGGTTAATATGAAGCTCAAAATTAAAAGGTACCTAACCAAGAAGGTAAATTTTAAAATTAATTCAAGAAATTTAAAGAAGAGTTTAACCTTAAAAAAAATCCTACGATTATCAATTATTTTAATAATAATTTTATCAATTAATATTCCAACCCTTTTAAAAGAATTTGATAAGCAAACCATAGACGATCATTCATTTAATGAGATATATCTAAATTCTAGCAATCAAACAGATCAAATGTTTAAATTCATTTATGGTACTCAATTTGGGCCTGACTATCTCGATCCTCATTATGCTTGGGAACAAAATTCTTTTGACGTAATTGAACAAATATGTGAAGGATTATTTCACGATAATTTGAGTAATCCTAATATAGACATTACCCCAAACTTAGCAAATGAAACGGGTACTTGGCTTATAAATGCTACAGATGCATGGTATACACTTTCTCTTAGATCTAACGTAACTTTCCACGATGGCACTAAATTTAATGCAACTGCCGTTAAGTTTTCTTTCGATAGACTTGCTTATTTAATGAATATAACGGGGACATTACCAGCGAGTACAGGATTGAGTAGAATTGATTCGGTTTATCGTTGGCCTGATACAACTCCTTATATTAATAGAACAGAGATTGTTGATGAGTATACAATAAGATTTGTGTTAAATAAACCTTTTTCAGCATTTCCAAGTTTATTATGCTTTTCTGGTTCTAATATCTTATCACCTAACTCGACTAATGCAACTGGTTATATAAGCACTCTTACTGGAGATCTTACCGGGACAGGACCATTTGTATACGATGAATATCTCTCCGGTATTGAAGTAAGATTTCATGCATTTGATGATTATTGGAGAGGAAAAGCAAAAATAGAATTACTAACATTTTCAATTGTTTCTGATCCGGTTCAAGCATTATTATCAGGTGAAGTTGACTTGATAAGTGCTCCCGATTTCGATAAGCTGAGTATCTTGGAAGCAGATCCTAATATTAACGTAATAAATGTTGGAAATGGTAGCACTATGTATTTTATTGAAATGAATAATAAACTCCTCAATAAAACTTGGAGAGAGACAATTTCATTTGCAATTAATTACTCGCAAATTCTCGATGAATTATGGCAAGGGGAGTATAATAGATTACGTACTCCAATTCCGGATAGTGTACTTTTTGCTAATAATACAAATAATGTAGCTACATTTGATATATCATATGCCCGGAGTGTAATGCAATCCATGGGTTTTGGTGTTGGATGGGATGTTAACTATCCTGGAACCAACGAAACGCAATGGACATCCGCTACATTTGCTACAGACGCATTTGGTGCGCCTATAGATCTTAATTTAATCTCTCTGAGACAAAGAAATCCTATAATAAATGCCTTTTTAATGAATAATTTATCGAAGATCGGCATTGATCTCAAGGAAACAGTTAGAACTTGGATAGAATTCTTAATAGCTGGAGAGAGTAACCCTGATGAACTCGGCCTTTGGTTCTTTGGTTGGGGAGCTGATAATTATGATCCATTTGACTTAATGAATTTTTTTTTTCATAATGAATCTATATATTCTACAAACTTTGCTCAAGTTAATGATCCATACCTTCAAAATCTTATTGATAATGGGCTAATTGAAACTAATCCTACCGCTAGAGAAGCAATTTATAATGAAATCCAAAGGTATCTCGTTGAAGAGAGTATGCCATGGGCGTTCTTAGGTATTAATCGCAACTTTGATGCATATTATGATTATGCTCTTGGATATCAATCAAATTCATTTGATGGGGTTAGTTTTTATGAAGTATCGCAAAATAGTACATTATTCCCAGGGAAAATTTATTTAAATGGAAATCAAGAATGGGATTACTTAAAGGCATTAGGGAAATGTACTGGTTCGGGCACTTCTATTGATCCTTACATAATTAGAGATTTAGTTATAGACGGTGGGAATAGATCCCAAAGTGGTATTTTAATTGAAAATTCAGATGTCTATATTGAAATTAGAAATTGTACAATATTTAATTCAGCAGGAGCGGGAATTGAATTTAATAATGTGAGTAATTCTAAAATTGTTGGAAACAATTGCTCAAATAATAGTTTCGGAATATCATTAGATAAGATTTCAATTAACAATGAAATTTCTGCTAATTTTATAAGCAATAACAATCAATATGGTATTATTTTGAATAATGTTAATAACATGTCGGGAGCTTTAATAATCTTTAATAATACAATAATTTGGAACAATGTCAATGCTTACGATAGTGGACTTATCACTGATTGGGACAATGGACTGATAGGTAATTACTGGAGTGATTATGATGGTGTTGATGAGGATAATGACGGTATTGGTGATACCCCATATACTATCCCAGGACCTTCAGGGACCCAAGATAATTTTCCACTATATGATAGATATATAGTTCCCAGTATTGAGGACTACGTACCTTCGGATCAAATAATTAAAGTAGGGATTTTAGGGGATCCGAGTCATATTTCCTGTGAACATGCTTGGGAAGGTGCATTTCTTGCAGCAAAAGAAATTAATGAAGCTGGTGGGGTTTTAATAAATGGTAGTATATTCTATATAGGTCTTATTTCACAAAATACGTTTGAAGCGGAACAAAATCTTGATATTTCTAAAGGGATTGATGCTGCGACAAATTTAATTTCAACATATAATCCTAATTTTATCATAGGAGGATTAAGATATGATTTTATATCAGCGTATCTTGAACCAATTATGGATGCTCAAATACCATTTCTTCCAACAACTAGTTCTGTTGACAATTTCACCCAGAATGTCTTGGATAATTATACTCGGTATAAGTATTTCTTTAGTCATATGCATAACAATACAGAAATAGCAAGAGAATTCATAACTTTTCATATTTATCTCACTTCATTATTATCCATTACTTTAAGTAGGTCGGTTAATAAAATCGCAATTCTCCATGATAATCAAGGTTTATGGCCCCAATTTTTTGATTGGGCAAAAACTAATTATCTCCCTATGTATGGATTAGAAATTGTAAAAGAGATTCTATTCAATCAAAGTACTACAAAAGATAATTTCAAAGACTACTTTTACGAAATTGATAATGCAGGAGCACAGTTAACTTTTGTGGGATCCCGTGCTTTGGATAATCTCCCATTGATAAGTGAAGCTTATGGAGAAACCAAACCAAGGAGTTTATTATTTAGTAGTAATGTGTATACCGCATTAGATTCATATTGGAGTGATACTAATCAAGGATGCAAATATGAAGTTAGCTATCAAGGTATTTTTAATATATCACGAACATCGCGATCAATACCTTTTTGGAATAATTTCGTAAATGAATATGGTCATGAACCATTTTTTGCTGCTGCGAGTGCTTATGACAGTATTTACTTGCTGGAAAATGCTACTCTAGATTCACAATCCCTGAGTGCTTCAAAGATTGTTGAAAGTTTAGAAAAGATAAATGTTTCCAATCCATTTCCAGGAATATCGGGAAAATTTGCCTATACATCCTCCCATGCTGTATTTCATGGTGAGGGTTATGGTACCGAAGGTTATGCCTCCGGTATTATGTGTCAATGGCATTCAGATGGAACTAAGGTTTTAATTCCAAATGCGAATTTAATCTATCCTGATTCTCTACAAACTGGTAGTTTACAAATTCCAGACTGGGGTATAAATATTCACTATACAATAAACTCTCCTAATGAAAATGATATTTTTACAGAAATGCCTCCCGTATTTAATGTTGAGATTCTAGATCCAATAGTTGATTCTTGGTATACCTTGAATTCTGGATCAGAAAAGCACTTCTTTACCATAAATGAATCAATAGATCTAATTGCTTGGGATAACTTACCAGAAGGAGTCGTTAATATTACATTTTATGCTAATGATTCTCAAGGAAATATTTATCGCAGATATGTGTCTATCATAAGAGATGTGTCTCCCCCACAAGTTGATATAGAGCCGATGGAAACAACAACATTCGGAAGTGAAGCTCCTACAATTACTCTTGATATTCAAGATGCTTCTGGTATAAAAGAAAGCTATTATAGCTTGGACGGAGGTGTAACAAAAATTCCTTTTAATGGTACTGTAGTTACTATTAACCAATCAATTTGGGATGCCCTGGGTGAAGGAATAGTAACAATTGCTTTTTATATTATAGATGCTGTTGATAAAGAAACTATTGTATATGTAGATGTATATAAAGATTTACCAGGTGCCCCAGATAATTTTATTTTATATATTATTATAGGTGCTGTAGCTCTCTGTTTAGGAATCGTGAGTACTATTACATATACGCAACATAGAAGAAAAAAGCGAAGAAAGACAGAATGGGTTAAACTGAAAAAGAAAAAGGGCCTAGCCTCACCGGAATTAGCTGAAGGGAAAAATTTAATTTTCATAAGTTATGCGACTAAAGACTCTGATTTATTTCAAATCTCATTGATAACAGATATTTTAATCCAATATTCAGAGATAGATGATATACTCTATTGGGAATCCGATATGCATGACGATATTTATGAATATATGGATGACAATCTAAAACTCTGCTCTACATTCCTTTTATTCTGTACGCAAAATTCCCTCACTTCTGAACCTGTTAAAATGGAATGGCGTTCTGCTTTGAAATTAGATAAAAAGGTTATCCCGATTTTCAATAATCCAAATGATATTCCTCCTTTATTAACAACAAAATTAGGTGTGCAATTTAATACTAGTGAAGTGTATGATTCTATAGAAGGGATATACCAAATGATACTTAAAAAATTAGAGATACCTTCTTCAAGAGAGTTCTGCAATTATCTAATTCCAAAATCGGTTTCCCAAGATTACTTCGATGAACAAATAGCGCCAATGATTAAAAAAGATTTGATAATTGAAAGCGATATTCCTGTTAATGATTTGCAGACACAACTCGTATCAATCTTAGAAAAAAATAATTTTGGATCTCTCAAGAAACCAATTGAATCTGAAGAAACTAACTTTAACGAAAAATCAAATGAAACGCAATTAATATATCTAAAATTTTGCGCAGAAGATAAATTTGAAAAACAGGAAATCGGATTATCTGCCACAATTCAAAAAGTCGAAGAATACAAAAGTAAGATATACCTTAGAGTTATGGGAAATAAAGAATGGATGATAAATGAAATTTTAAGCGATCTTGATAATAAATTCTATACACTAAAAACGGTCACCGAATTATTAAGAGAGTATTCAGAGAAAATCGAATCATACATTGATCAAATAGAGAATCTCGAGGAGTTTTTAAGAGAAAATCTTGGTGCAGAAATTAAGGAAATTAAAGAAATCATGCATCAATATTTAAATGAGCAAATTGAAAAAGATGAGTTTATAAAGAAAGGAATTCAATTAAGTGGAAAACAATTCATCCTGCTCTTTATTAAAAACTTATCAAAAGTACCTTTTGAAAAGAAAAAACCAAAAGAAAAAGGAGAAATGATTACTGCCCCGCTTTAATCTCTAAATTCAATAAAAAATATTAAACTTTTTTTAAATCTTTTATACACTTTTTATTAATTTGGATTAAGTTTATCATCTCTCAAGAAAATATCAAACTCTATGTTCTCCCTTTTCTTCTTATACAAAAGTGGAAAATTTTAAATGATTTAAGTAGTAAATTTATCGATCTAAAGAGCAATAATTTACTTCTTAAAGAATATTCAGAACAATTAGAAGAAATTATTGAGAATATCCCAGATGTAAAGACTGTTTTCAGGAAGACTTTCGGTCCAGATTATAATAAACTTAAAAGTTTAATATCCCAATATCCTAATCATGAAATAGAAAAAACGAAATTCATTTCAGACGGGATTCAGATAATGGGAAAAGATTTTCTCACTAAATTGATTAAAACTCTAATTTTCGGGGAGGAAATTAAATAAAATTATCATGCCATTATTTTTCTTCTTTTTTTTCCTCATCTTAATCAAATATTTTATCAATAATGGAATATCCTACAATTTCATCTCTTAAAAAAATACTAAAAGGTAAATCTAATTCTTTATAAGGTTTTACTAGGTTTACAAGCAGATCATGTTCTGGTTTGGAAAAAATCTGCTTAAATTCTTCACCTACACCTTCAGAAAATTGATATTGTTGAAGCACAAAACTACCTTTAAATCCCATATTTCTTAGCAGGTCAATAATATCATTAATATCCTCTGAATTTAATAAGCTCTCTATATAGGTAGTGCGTATTTCAAAGTCTATATCTTGGTGTTTATTTAGAAACTCAATAGTTTCCTTGATTTTTTTAAGATCTACATTAACACCCGTAATATTTTTAAGTTTTTCTGGTTCCAAGGGCCCTTTTAAATCTAAAGCAATCCTATTGATATATGGTGTAAGTTTTTTGATTACTTCAGGTCTTGAACCGTTGGTATCGATGCTTAAGTATTTGCCAACTTTTTGAATTTCAATACATAATTCAAGCAAATCATGTTGAAGTGTTGGTTCTCCCCCAGTTATGCTAACACCATTTACCAACTCATTCGTTTTAATAAGATTAATCAATTCGTTAATTTCATATTCTCTCCCAACTTTAGGTTGTAGAAGATACTTATTATGGCAGAAATTACATTTGAAATTACATCCTACCGTAAAGATTACCATTGCAGACTTATGTGGAATATCCACTGTTGAAATATCAATAATTCCCCCAATTTTCATATTAATCCCTTTTTAATAGTTTTATGTAATTATTTAATTTCTTAATCCTTTAAAAATTGAACTGAAATAGTGGAAAAGCTTACTAATTGAAAGAAAAAATAAAAATAAGTATTAAAAAATATATTTATTATTTAGATCCCGCCTGCTTGTGTAGCCATAACCGTGATTACATCCTTTTTAGGATGAATTCCAATTTTTGCAAACTTTAATTGGTCCGGTAAAACTTTCCCTTTGAATATAAATTGAAT
>JAGXNO010000058.1 GCA_019894975.1 Promethearchaeota archaeon
CTATTTCGAGAAGCTAATAATAATTCTTGTGCCACGTTTTCTGCGAATGTTTTTTCATTTGCGTGAGAGCGAGCACCAATAGCTTGGACAATATATTTAAGACCTAAGTCAACTCGGCGTTGGGGTGCGATATCGACCGCAGAAGCATAAGAAATCCCACCCATAGCTATCTTCGTCGTTTCTTCTCTTGGAGCGGTATTAACTATAGCATCTGTGATAACTTGAATAGGATTTTCTCCGCTTGTTAATTCAATTAATACAAAAGCATCCTTTAGAGCTCTTAATAATTTAAATTTTTTTCCAGAATTAAAGGAACTTTTACGACCTCTGATTCTACTACCAATAAATCCAGGAGCTAGTAATCTATTAATAAATCGCTCGATTACAGAGACCTTTGAAGATTTCCAAAACCTTCTATGCTCATGTCTCCCCGCTGAATGAGGGACTATGATAGGTTTTAAATTAATATAATTTTCTAAGGTTCTATCCCTAATTTCGATGTTTTCAAATGACCATCTATTAAAGAGTTTTACTTCATTCTTTGTTTTGCTCATAATTCTTTACCTCATTGATTATCGGAGTGGTTTTTCCTTTTTCCCGCTAAGTAATGCTTCTAAACTCACACCATTTACTTTTACTACCCTGTATCGAACACCAGGAAGGTCACCTATACTTCTCCCTTTTGCGCCCCCGATTCCTTCAACTATTACTCTATCATGCTCTTCAATAAAATTTAATGCTCCATCACCTGGTAAGAATGCGGTTACACCTTTACCATTTTTCTTGAGTTGGATACGTACACATTTCCGAATTGCCGAATTAGGCTGTTTACTCTCCCTACCAACCTTTTGAAGTACAATACCTAATGCTTGGGGGCTCCCTTCTAAGGGGTCTACTTTCTGTTTGAGTTTGAGTTTTCTTCTCTTATATTTAGTCTTTGACCATTGAAATTTTTTCCGATTTGCTTTTAATTTTCTTGCTGCGTAAAGTCCTTTTGGCACTTCTTTTAACACCAAATTTAATTTATTTATATTGAGAAAAAATACATGATAGAAATTAAAATTTATGTATATAGTTTAATTTCTTACGAATTTTTGACTCTTCTCAAAAAAAAAAGGTTAATTTTATTCTACTCTCAGATCAAGACTTTTTATTACGTTATAGCAAATTTCAATACAATCATTAAGCTTTTCAGCTGAACACTTCTCAGGAGTATCCTGTTTTGAATGAATATACTTTACATCATCTTCTGTGCTAAAGAGACTGACTTGAAAACCACTATTTTCATATTTTTTTGCATAAGCCCGAAAAATTTGGTGATCACTAGAACCTGCTCCGATTTTTACTGATTCTTTCTTGATAGGTATTTTTTGTCGATTAGCTGATGCTTCTAAAACACTATTGAGATTTTTATTTAAATCCTTTTTTTTAAACAACCCTATTTTATCTAAGAGCCCTATATATGTTCCAACCATATCAATATTAATGTTATAGGATTTATCCAAATCATATTCATGAATTAATTCTTCGAAATGTTGGTTACAGTATTGTCTTGACCCCCATAAACCCCTTTCTTCTGCTCCACACCAAAGAAAGATCACATCAGTTCTATTTAAGGGATTTTTTTTTATCAATTTAGCTAATTCTATTAGTATTGCTACTCCGCTGGCATTATCAATTGAACCGATCGATTTATTAGATTTTTTATTTGCAAGCAATATGAGATTCAAAATTAGAATAATAAGTCCAATGACAAAAATTATGTTCCTAAAGTTATAATAAAATGTGTTAATTTGAGCTATTGAAAATATAACTAGGAGAGACCAGATTGAAACGATAAAAGTTAAGATTAAATAGGTGAGAATTAGTAATGCTCCGTATTTATATAAAATCTTTATCATTTTCATTGGATACCGCTGAGAAGCAGTATCGTGATGAGCGGAAAAGATTATCACAGGTCTTTTAGGAAAGGGATCTTTACATTGAAAAGATAAAATTAGATTTTTTGCTTCTTTGTTCTTACCTATGAACCTTAATTGAATACTATCAAAGAGGAATTTTACTACAAAGAAAACTATCACAAAAAATAATATATCAAGTATCAAAATAATCCAGGTAATGCTTGGAAATAACATAATTATTTGGTAGATAAATATATAAGCAAAAAGAAAGGTAAATATTAACTTTAATGTTATTGTAAATATGTTAGCCCATTCAAATGTCTCAGTTGTAGGATTAATATCTTCTTTCTTTAATTCCTGAATGATATAATTGAGACATTTCGTTTCTCCTTCAGTTGATGCATGTCGTCTAAAAGCTAATGCTTTGACATGATTAATAGATGCTTGTTCATCATATAACTTTGATGATGTAATTTCAATCACTTTTATTTTCAGTTATTATTAAAAATAAGTAATTATTTCTTTTAATAATAGTGAATAGAGTAATTAAAAGAATATAGGGAATAAAAGATGAAAAGTGTTTTGACGAATAAAGATCGATTATATATTTTTCGTATTAATTATTACATTATCAACTTCAAAATACCTTAAGACAAGTGCTTTAATTTTTCTTATCATGGAACCTTCTTTCCCAATCGCTTTTCCACGATCTTGAGGTCTTACTGTTATTATGACTGTTTTCTTTAGATTCCTGCTTTCCTTTACTTCAATATCTTGAACTAAAATGGAATTTTTAGTAGTTTGAAGTATATTTTGAATAAATGTATTAAGATCTTCTGAAAAAGCAATTACATCAATTTTTTTATTGAGCTTTGATTTTAAATCTTTAACATGTTCACCTGCTTTTCCAATTGCTTTTCCTACATCTTGCTCCTTTACAAGGAAGACAATAGCTTCGGAACTATCATCAAGATTTTTAAAAGTCAAGCAATCTTTTATAATAGCACCAGAGATGTTATTAAATAACGAGATAAGGTCCATTGCCGCCCTATCGATTTTAATATTTTTTCTTAGCATAGGTACCATTTACGAAATATAATTAAGTTAGTTTTGTCCTCAAGGACAGAATGTCTGAATCTCCTTCATTTATAATACCTATCACGGATATCATATACGGTTTCGCGCAGGTTAATCCTAATTCCCAACTAGAACCTTTATACCTATGAATAAATATTTTATCCTTCATAAGAGAAATATAATGATTTAGTTGGTTTACTAACTCTGCTGGACAATTATTAGCTATAATAATCATCTTAAAGGCGTCATTTCTTAGATATTTCAATACGCTATTTTTTCCATATATAACTTTACCAGTTTTATAGGTTACTCTAATATTCGAATCAACATCAAATTCTTTCTTTTTCTTACGCGATAAATCAACTTTATCTGTAACGGTATCAATTTTCTTTTTTGCCATGATATTTTCAAATCGTGTCCATATAATTAGTAATAATAATAAATTAAGTTTTTTCGTTTTTTAATTTTTTCGTGTATTTTATTATTTCAAAAGGAGGTTTTTCTTTTTCTTCTGGTTTAAGATTTCCAGATTAGCATCAAGATCAAACATCACATTCACTCTCCCCGACCCAATTGGTGAAATCTGCCCCACGATAACGTTCTCTGGAATACCTTTTAAACGTTCTTCTTCTCCGTAAAGCCCTGCGTCCAGTAATTGATTAACAGTTACTTCAAAAGCCGCTCGAGCAAAAACGCTTGATTTTGAGCCAGAAATTCCATGTCTTCCAATCGATTGAATTGTTCCAGAATGACACATCAAATCTGCTAGAATAAGGAGATGTCTTGAATCTACATCTAATCCCTGTTGCTCAAGAACTTTTTGGGCTTCGAGTATTATCATCAGACGTGCTGCTTCTATTCCATATAATTTTTCTATTTCATGGATATGATTTGAAACAGATCGAGTATCATCCACTCCCTCGATTTGTATTACACCTTGCAAATTAGTTCCCTCAGTTTTAATAATCCATTCTTCACCATCATCTGAAGGAGTTAGTAGTCCTCTTTTAACACCTCTAATTCCTTTAACTACTTTTTTAAGTATTTTTTCTCTTAATTTTTGAAGGCTCTGAAGATCTTCTATTCCTGGATCTATTATGATTGAATTTCCTTCACGTTTAATAGTCCCTTTTTTCTTATAACGTTTCAAAATTTCTGGAATTTCATTAATATCTATTCCTTTCTTTTCACAGAGATCAGGAATTATATTTACTACAATTTTCCAATTCACAAAATCTAAGTCCACATCAGAAGTTATTTGTTCTATACGTATTTGTTCTATACGGTTATGAACTAGTATTGCTCTATCTTCTGTCTCTCTAAATCCTTCAGTTAAGTAAACTTCCATAGCGGGTGTAGAAGGGAAACGTCGGGCATCAACTATTTCAATTAAGCGTGGTAATCCTTGAGTTACACTGAATTCTTCAACTCCTGCATAATGAAAGGTTCTAAGCGTCATTTGGGTTCCAGGTTCACCAATTGATTGTGCTGCAACAGTTCCAACTGGTTCTGATGTTTCTACAAGCGCATTATGATAATTTATATAAATTTTATTTAAAAGATATTCTAGTTGTACCTCTTCTAGTTCCTCATTCTTGATTTTATCTCTAATTTTTTTGATTAGATCATCAGGAATTCCATCATCTTTCAATATTTCTAATTGATCTTCGATATAATCTTGAGTTACTTTTGCCATTTTTTATTATCCTTATACTTTTTTTACAAATCTATATCTTTCTGTTTTTAATCTTATCCTAATTTTTCCTTCTTCCAATCTAAATAAGCTTTTGTTTCTTTACCTCTCCATATAGCCTTTTTTCCGAATTCATCTTCAAACTGCTTACTTAATGAATCTTCATCTACAGTTTCTTTTTCCTTTTTAGGTTCTGGTTTCGCTTTTGGGCTCACGGATTTTTTAGGTTTCACTTCAACAGTTTTCTTTGCCTTAGTGCTAGTTTTTCGAGTGGTAGTTTCTTCTTCGATTTCTTCACGGATATGTTCTACATCAAGAGCTTTTGCTTTTAATAATAATACATCTAAATTTACTGCTGAACCATGATCCGTATGCATCGGGTCAATACCATCATCACCAAATCTAAATTGTATTATATTCTTATCAGAATTTCTAACAGTTCCATCATTTTCTACAACCATATCCTGTAACGCATTAACTAATCTCCTCTGCATATATCCACTGGTTGATGTCCTTACAGCTGTATCCACAAGACCTTCCCTTCCACCCATAGCATGGAAGAAGAACTCTACTGGTTTTAATCCATTTCGGTAAGACGATGACACAAAACCTCTAGATTTAGGTGAAAGATCATTCACTTTAAAATGTGGTAAGGTTCTACTACTATAACCTCTATTAATTCTTTCACCTCTTATAGCTTGTTGTCCTACAACAGCAGACATCTGCCCTAAGTTTAAGATATTCCCTCTTGCCCCAGATTTTGTCATAATAACTGAATGTGCTTCATCTCCAATAAAATCAGCTGCGGATTCTTCGGCCTGTTTTCGAGCTTCTGCTAATACTTGCCGTATTCTTAATTCTAAAGTCTCTCTCATTGAACGCCCAGGAGCTCTTTTCAGAACAGTTGTATCATTTTCAAGAAATGCTTTTATAAGTTTTTCAGATTCATCATTAGCTTCTTTTAATATGTTTTCTATATTTTCATATGCATGACCATGCACATAAACCTCATCCAATCCCATAGTCATACCATTTTTCCTGATAACATATAACAGCATTTTTGTAGCACTATCTAAAAACTGTCTACCGCGCGCATTCCCATGATCCTTAATAATTCGAGCCAGAATACTATTAGGCTTCATATCACCAAAAGAATTTTCATCTATAGTGCCCGTTATAAGTCTCCCATTCTTAATTACTACGTAAGCATCATAAGCACAATTTTCTTCTTCGCATACATCACACTTCTTGCAAAACTTAGATTTTACTTTTAAGTTTAAATCGTCAGGAAATAAGCTGCTAAAAATATCTTTTCCAGAATATAGGGGTTCTGGATCTGTTGTTATAGGATCTAATTGTTCTAATCTAAACTCAGGAGTATTGTCAAATATTCCTCCAATATAAAATAGATTTAATGCTTCCTTTTTAGTATAGAGAGAATCCTTGCTTGTAAATTGAAAAACACTTGATATAAAATCTTGAATTCCCCCTAAAATGGGGGCACCTAAACGAGGTGATAAAATATGTTCTTGTACTTTAAGAAGTAGTTCAGCTTCGGTACGAGCTTCTTCACTTTGAGGAACATGTAAATTCATTTCATCCCCATCGAAATCAGCATTATATGGGGGGCATACTGTTAAATTTAATCTGAAGGTTCGGCCATCCATTATTTTTACTTCATGTGACATTATTGACATTCTATGTAGCGAAGGTTGACGATTAAATAACACTAAGTCTCCCTCGGCCAAATGACGCTCAACAGTAAATCCTGGCGCCAACATATCGGATATAATTTTACGGTTTTTAACGTAACGTAGGTCTATTCTTCTACGATCATTCCGTATGATGTAATTTGCTCCCGGATGTCTGAATGGACCATTTAAAACCATTTGTTTCATTTCTTCAATATTCCAATCGTTAACATTAGTAGGGATGGTTAAAATTTTAGCTATCTGTATAGGTACACCTACATCATTAATGCTGATATAGGGATTTGGTGAAATTACACTTCTTGCAGAAAAATCTACTCTTTTACCACTTAAATTGCTTCGAAACCTTCCTTCTTTACCTTTTAATCTTTGAGTTAGTGTTCTCAGGGCTCTCCCAGAACGATGTCTCGCAGGAGGTATTCCAGAAACTTGGTTATCAAGATATGTGGTAATATGATACTGTAATAATTCCCAAAGATCTTCAACGATTAAATGAGGCGCCCCAGCATCTATATTCTCTCTTAATCTTTGATTAATTCTGATAACATCCACAAGTTTATGAGTTAAATCATCTTCAGACCGGATACCGCTATCCAACGTAATTGAGGGCCTAGCACATACTGGAGGGATAGGAAGTACGGTAAAAATTACCCATTCAAGTCTAGCATTTTCAGGAGCTATCCCTAAAATTCTAAGATCAACATCGCTCATTTTTTTGAGTCGTTCCAAAATCTCAATAGGAGTTATTCTACGAGAACCTTTTCCTTCTTCTTCTTCATAAAATGTGGTAGGTTTCTCAATAATAATTTTTTTCTTCTTTGCAGTACAATAAGGACAACTTTTAGCCTTCCTTGCACGTTTAAATACAATTTTTGAAGCTTCTTCATCACCCTCGAAGAATACTTTTCTATGCTTTATTTGTTCTTGTCTGAACGTATCTTTTTCTTCTTCAGTGAGCATTAAACGGGAGCAATCAGGGCAAATACTACGCAACACTTTTAAAACTTTTTTTGCATAGCCTACATGAATAACGGGGCGTGCTAATTCAATATGACCGAAATGACCCATGCAATTTGATACTAAATTACCACAAGTTTGGCATCTTTGACCGGGCTCAATAGTACCGAGCCTTTGATCCATAAGACCGCTCGGGATTGGTAATCCATCCTCATCATACGTATCGGCTGTTATAATACGAGCAGCTGACATTTTTCGTATTTCATCTGGACTCAAGAGTCCAAATTTGATTTTTTCAATCATTTTAGTTCGAGAAAAAGTATAACTCATTTAGTATTTACCTCGGTATTAATTATTAAACACATATAATTTGATGAATAAGGGTACGTCATAAGAGAAAACGTCCTCTATATTGATGATGATTTGCTAATTTTAAAAAATAAGATAGTGAGTCTTCCACTGTAAGTAAATTAAGATAGCAAATAATAAAAATTTTATCCTTTTCTGTGAGATTAGATTTAAAAGAGTTTAATTTTTGGATATAATTTAATTATATAGAAATGAAGTTAATTGATTTTTTTAGAAGCAAAATTATTCTATTTATTATTCAGATTTTGATTCTAAGCTTATTTCTATTTTATTCTGGCTATCAATTTAGTATTACATTTGATAGCACAGTCACTGTATCACAGAAAAGAATCATCCAATTCATAGCAAACTATGTTTTGTTTGATAATTTACCTGGGATGTTTTTTATCTATTTTATTTGGTTTATAACCTCATTAATTCCTATTTTTTTCCACAATAATCTTAAAAAAGCCTATTCTATGAACCTAATGACCTTCTTTTTTCCTAACTTCTTTGTATTCGCGTTTCTATATAACAATTCAAGAAACTATTTTGATTCAAATTTCTTACAGCATTTCTTACATTCATTATTACTGGGAATGCTAATTATAATGGTATCCATAGGGGTCTCTTTAATTTTAAAAAAAATAATGAAAGTAAAAACAGAAGAGCAAATAGAAAATCTAAATATTATAATTAACAAGATAAAATCAAAATGCCCAAAATGTGGTACAGAATTTAATTCAACACCAATTTTTTGTTATAATTGTGAATCAAAAATAATACTAAAAGCTGAGGAAAATGTTGGAATCAAATGATAACATACACCCTTTAGAATTATTATTCAATCCAAAAAATGTAGTCATATTAAGAGTAGGTGGAGCAATTGAGCCTATGGTAAAAGGATTTAAACGACAGGGATTTGACCTTGATAACTTATATTTAATATCTCCGAGAGAAGAGAGTTTCCTGGGGTTAAGATGCTATAAGTCATTAGAAGAAATTCCCATAGATCATATAGACCTTTTAATATTATCCATTAGAAGAGATCTTCTAGTTGAAACTCTTCAGGAAGTTCTTTCAAAAAAGAAGGTGAATTTTATACACATATTCACAGCAGGAACAGGTGAATTTGATCAAACTGGTAGTGAAATCGAACAAGAATTAAAACGTATTTTAGATAACTATAAAAATACAAGGAGTATCGGCCCGAATTGTATGGGAATTTATAGTCCACGTGGAAATGCTGCTTATTATTCTTCATTTCCTGAAGAGCTTGGAAATATTGGCTTAATCTTCCAATCTGGTGATTTACATTCGAAAATTATCAAATTTGGATCTCGAAGATATCACCTTCGATTTTCAATTGGAGTTAGCATTGGGAATTGTGTTGATATTCAAATTTCTGAGGTATTACACTATTTAAACGAAGATAAAGATACAGATGTAATTTGTGTCTACTTTGAAGGAATTTCACCAATTCATAAGAATGAGGGGAAAAGATTATTGGAAGTTTTGAAAAATATGAAAAAACCAGTATTATTTATGAGAGGAGGGAAAACTGAAAGAGGTCAAACTGCTGTGTTATCACACACAGGATCTATGGCGACCAATAAGAACATTTGGAAGGCAGTATATAGACAAACATCTTTAATTGAGATCCCTTCCTCATTGGATGAATTAATTGATATCGTATACTTATTTTCATCATATTTTAATCGTTTTAAGAAGCTTAAAAAAGAAGTTGAATTTCCTAGAAACAAGAGAACTCTAATTATATTATGGTCAGGAGGATTTGGAATTTTAGCAACAGATACAATGATAGAAATGGGACTTGAAGTTCCTCAATTCAAGGGTGAAACGTTAGAAAAGCTTACGAATATCTATCCGATCCGTGTAGGAAGTTTAGCTAATCCATTAGATCTACCTTTTGTAACATATCAAAAAGAACTTGTAGATGTGACTAAGGCCGCTGTAGATGAAGATATTAGCCTTGTAATAATAGAAACAGACGCTTGGAAAAACATAGAAGGTAAACGCTTTAAAGGTTATTATGAAAACCTATTAGAAATTAGGGATTATGTGGAAAACCAAAACAAAACGGTGATTATCATTTTACATCAATATCCAAGCGAATCTCGCAAGGTCTTTGTTGATATGCTACTTAAAGACAATTTTCTTGTTTATCCCTCTCTTGAAGCCGCAGCTAAATCATATTTAAAGCTTTACGAATATGGGAAGAAGATTGAAGGTTTTAAAAAGAAATAGATTGTAATTTAAATCCTCGAATTTATTTATATGGGAAAGGAATAATAAACAATTTAGGCACTCTTTAATTTATATTCAAAATGTTAGGGGAAATTATTGCTATTTTAGCGGTGCTTACATTTGTTGTTTCTAGTGTACTATTCCGTAAAACAGAGCATGAAGCTAGCCCTACGTTTATCAACTTTTTTCGGACCGCAGTAGGTACATTAACATTCATCCTCCTAGCTATCTTTTTAAATCGATTTAACCTCATTTTCCAAATCCCATGGGAATTATGGTTAATTTTGATTTTAAGTTTCGTATTTGGTCAAGTAATGGGGGATACCGCTTATTTTTCCGCTCAAAAAGAACTAGGAACTACAATAGCTCTTGCAATTTCAATGACTTTTCCACTATTTACTTTCATTTTATCTTTAATTTTTCTCGATCGTGCTTTCAAATTAAATTTGCTTCTCTCAATGCTACTAATTGGTGTTGGAATCACTATAATTGGAAAATCTAAAGCAAATGCTGAAAACACAAAGGAAATGGAAAATAATCCAAAACCTAATACCTCAAAAATAAGATTTTCAGAAATTCTTAGCAGGAATATTGTTAAATCAATAATTTATTGTTTTACAGCGGCTTTTGGATGGGCTGTTGGTGCTGTTATGATTGAATTTGCCACTATTAAAATAGACCAAATTATTCAAGCACAAGAACTTAGTTCTATTATTGGAAATGTTATCCGATTCCCATTTGCTTTATTGATTTTGGGTTCAATGGTGGGGAGGGAGAATTATTTAAAAAAAGATCAGGATTCAAATGCTAAACAAAAAAAATCTATTAAAACATTAGGATTATTATTAGGTGCTTCTATTATAGGAACTTCACTTGGATCATATCTATATACTGAGTCTGTACACGTAGCAGGGGCAGATGTAGTAGCGTTAATTGCAAGTGCAGCTCCTTTGTTTGCATTACCACTTACATATTTAATTAATAAGGAAACTATATCTAAATATGGCTTTATTGGTGTTATGCTAACAATTTTTGGAGTGCTTCTAATTCTTATTTAATTTTAGATACTTACTCAAGTTTATCGTAATCTAATTTATTCTTCTCTAAAATCTTAACAACTAAGTCTCTAAAAATTTTCTCTATATTAACGTTATCTTTCGCTGAGGTCTTATAAAAATCACTCTCTGCATGTCGAGTCATGAATCTGTCGATTACTAATTTATCTACTCGAGTTTTATCATCAACGTTTTCAACAAGATCTTTTTTTGTGCCAATAAACATTCTAGGAGTAGTGCCATGATTATGTTCACCCAATCTTTCATACCACCAATCTAATCTTAATAGTGTTTGAAGATCTACTAAACTAAATACCATAAATATACCGTTAGCACCATTAATATAATAGGGGAATAATTTTTTAAACTGTTCCCGACCTCCAAAATCCCAAATACTAATTCTAACGAAAGTATTGTCTCCACCTACAGTTATGGGTAGGTCGTATGTGTAGAACTCAATTCCAAGAGTTTGTGTAGTATCAACTTCAAATGTATTAAAACATAAACGCTTGGCAATACATGTCTTTCCTACGCGTTCTTGCCCCAATATTACGATTTTAAAAATATAAATAGGTTTATCTTCATTATTAACCTTAAATATTGGTTTATCTTGTGCTGTCATTATTAAAATCTAAATCCCTTTCTTTAATAAACTTTAAGACTAATAATTTAAAATAAAAGTTGGAACTTATAAATTGTGAACATTCGTTAAAAATGGCATTGATCCAAAACTATGATTAATCTCTGAGAACGATTAAACTTCATGAGTTTTTAAACAAATTTTACCCTTCTTAAAAATTTCTGCATAGGATGGTTTCGTATGTTGCCATGAGCCATCATTTATGATCTGAATTGGATGTCCATTTACCGTTCCATTATACACTTCCTTATGATGAGAATGCCCATATACTAGATGATTTATTTGTGATAAATCATGCTCTTCGTCCTCTAAGAATCTTTTTATCTCACCGAAATAATAATCAGGTTTACTGGCATGTTCCCATTTTTTCATTACGCGCATGTTTACCTTAATTAGATTAAATTCTAAGGTACTTAGTTCTGAAAAAAGGGTTTTTTGTGATTCGAGAGAAACATTTTTTAAGTCAGCTAATTCTTCAATCATCATATTATAAGTAATAGGTTTAATTTTTCTGCTATTCTTGATTACTTCATTCCAAAAATAGTCATATGTCTCTTTTATTTCAAATTTGTGATTAGATATTAAGGATTTCCATATTTGTCCTACAAAAAAGCGATATACGTCACCATCAAATTGATATCCATGAGTCATGAAACATCGGTAATCTTCCTCTAATTCTAGTCCATCAATTCTAATCTTATGAACTGGATTATCCTCAATTTGATCTCGTGTGTTAAATAATAACAGCATATCCTCATTATTCACCTTTTTTAATAGTAAATACTGACAGTAAATTTCATTAGCAAACAATTCACTGAAATCACTATTCTTAAACCTCCTCAAATATTTTTCTTTTCGACGCTCAAATTTCTCATCATAATCTCCCGTAACAGGAATTTCATGATTTCCAAGAACAAAAATAAGTTTTACTTTCCTTTTAATTTCCAGTAGGAGGGTTAAGATTTCTTGGATTTTCTCCCTTTTTAAAAGAATTCTAGGGAGATCCGTACATAAATCAATGAAATCTCCTAATATTAAAAGAGCTCTTAACTCATTTCCGAAATCTCCTTTGAGTATTCTTTTTAAAAACTGAATTAATTGATCTTTTTCACTATCCAAGGAACCTAAATGAATATCAGAAATTGTTAAGATTTTTGGATTATTACCTTCCATGTTTTAATGATCTCTTTATAAAATGTTGACTCAATTAAAATTAATTATACTAGATAATATAATTATTTTATCCATCACGAACTAGAAGAGATTATACTTATCTTTAACTTAAATATAATTTAATAAAGAATTCTCGACTTTAACTTCCTCAAAAAATCACTATATTCTGTACATTCCTTACAATCAGGAATCTTACATAAAAATTGTAATTTTGGAAGCTCAAATTTATCGAAAAAGGGACAAACCAACAATTCAAATCGAGGAATAAAAACTATATCAGATCCCATTTAAAACACTATTTTAGGGGAGTTTATAAATATAAAAATATAGTTTGTATTTTTAAATCCTCTGAGAGCGAAAAATTTATAATAAAATTGAGTAAATCATTGAAAATAGAATTGTATGAAAGGTAAATTCAGAGTGTGATATTCATATAAACTTCTCTGAAAAACTTAGTTTTGTTAGAATTAGAAATGGTTATATATTATATCAAATTAGAATTTTATCAACAGACTTAAAGTGAATTTTATGAACCCTACTGTACAATTCCATCACAAGAAAGAATATTGGTATATAAGTGCATTTTTAAACTCAATGGAAGTCAATGAGGAAGTTAGAGATCAAAAAATAAAGACTTTGCTAGATCTGATAAAAGGTAGATTAAGCAATCTTAAAGACTCTGAAAAAAAAGATTCTAAAAGTGTAGAAACTGAAGAGAAAAAATCTGACTTTGAATATTTGGAACGATTGCCTGATGTTGAAGAAAATAAAAGAATGTTAATTAAAATGGGTCAAATTATATCTATTGAATGTAAATGGGTACCTGTTTTTAGTGGTTTTTCTTTTACAGATGAAAAACGAGATTTTACTAGAGGTATTAAACCCGTACCTATAATTTATGACTCATTGGGATATTTTGAATTCAAAGTAGATTATAATAAGTTAGGGAGTGAAAAAGAATCTATAAAACCCCTTTTAATACAGCAAATGCCGATAATAGCAAGAAAAGTAATAAAAGAATTCTGCAAAGAGGAAGATAATCAATTTATTTTGGTTGACTACGAAAGCAACATATTTGACATAGTAATTACAAATAAATCTCATCCAAGTAAAATATCCTGGACTGAGGAAAAGATAAACGAGTACAAAAGAAGTCTTGGATATTGGACAGAGATATATTCTGGTAGTTGGGAAGATTATTCGGTTGAGCTTTTTAATGACAGAGTAGCTCACAATTTATCAAATCGTACTTCAGAATTGCATTATCTTTCTAGAAATTCAGGATTTATTTACATGGAGGAAGAAAATTATGATAAACATTTTGATAGATATATGGTAGGGAGTGTCCTAGAACCCGCAGCAGAAATTAGAGCCATACAGTATGCACTAATGTCAATTAATGAATCCCTTGATGTGCTATTTAAAAAACGGGTTGGGATTTTTATGAGTTTAGGAAGATTAGAAGAAAAAATCAAACAGCTTAGGCTTTTAAAAGGAAATATTCAAACAAATTTAAGTGTAATTTATAAAGAATTAGATTGGAATAGACGTCAGCATTATACTAAAGTAATGAGTCATCTAATAGAGGAATTCAGGTTAAAAGATATTTTTAAAAGAGTCGATTCTAAATTCGTTCTAATAGAAGATTCGCTGAAAGAATTATACGTGAAAGGAAAGGAAAGACGCAGTGAGATGAGAGAAAAGACATTAACGCTTTTAGGTACTCTTTTTAGTTTAGGAGTTCTTGCAGATATCACATTGTTATTTATAAATAATGCATTTGATTTAGCAGAGGAACATTTGTTAACAAGGCTTTTGTATTTTATTACGTTTTTTGTCATCGTTTTATTATTCGGTATTTCTTTATTAAGGTTTTGGGGAAAAGCAAGAAATTTAAAGCAAACAGAAAGGGGTGAAGCTGTTGATGCTTTAATCGAGGATGGGAAGGGTAATGTTGTAGTAATTGAACGTATGTTTCCCCCATATCAGGGAATGTATGCCCTTCCTGGAGGATTTATAGAGAGGGAGAGAGGAGAGAAACCAAAAGATGCTGTGATACGTGAAGTTAGAGAAGAAACAAATTTAGAGATAGAAATTGAGAGAAAAGTCGGAGAGTATGATAAAAAAGGGAGAGATCCTAGAGATGACATAAAATCAACCGTTTTTAAATGCAGGTGCGAAGATTTCTCTAAACTAAATAAGGGTGAAGATACTCAACGCGTTAAATTAATTTCATTAAGAGAACTGAAGACAAAGGAAATAGCATTTGATCATAGACAAATGTTGAAAGATGCGGGATATGATGTTTGATAATATTATTAGATCCTTCTTCCATGAAATAGAAAGATTAGTGGAAATTATTGAATATAGATAGTTAACAAAACCTAATAATATTAAAAGTAGGTTGTAAATGATAATTAACTCGTTTTTTTTAAACAACATATTTTTATTAATTGATATCATATTACTTGATATTAATGAGATTTAGTGATGAAAAGGTTTTTTCTTTATGATGAAATATCGAAAAATGGGTTCTTTGGGATGGGACGTTTCTGCTTTGGGTTTTGGAGCAATGCGTTTCCCTGTTGATAAAGATTTTCAAATAAAGGAAGAGGAATCAATTCAAATGATTCGTTATGCGATAAATCATGGCGTAAATTACATTGATACAGCTTATCCATATCATGGAGGTCGAAGTGAGGTGATCGTAGGAAAAGCATTACAGAATGGGTATCGAGAGAAAATTCATTTAACCACGAAATTACCAATTTGGTTAATTAGGAGACCGAATCACTTTGAAAGATATCTTAAAAGGCAAATAGATAGATTACAAACCAATCCAGACATATATTTATTTCACGGGCTTAATAAACCGCGATTTAAGAAAATAAAAGATTTGAATTTAATTAAAAACATGGAAAATGCGAGAGATAATGGACTTTTTAAATACATAGGTTTCTCATTTCACGATAGCTACGATGTCTTCAAAGAGATCGTTGATTCATACCAATGGGATTGCTGTCAAATACAGTTGAATTATTTAGATATAAATTATCAAGCAGGTATAAAAGGTTTAGACTACGCTGGGGAAAAAGATATTGCGGTTATCATTATGGAACCCATTCGAGGAGGAAAATTAGCAATTCCTAATGATGATTTAGAATCAAAACCGTTGATAAAAAATGTATTGAATAATTCCAGTAAACAGAAGACTATGGCTGATTGGGCACTACAGTTTTTATGGAACCAGAAACATGTTTCTGTTGTTTTAAGCGGCATGAGCACTATGCAATAAGTTGTGGAAAATGTCGAATCGGCCAATAATTCAGGGATCAACTCATTAACTGATCCGGAATTAAAAATTATCGCAGCTTTAAGGGATGCCTTTAATAATTATGTAGTAGTTTCATGTACTAGATGTGGGTATTGTATACCATGTCCGAACGGTGTTTCAATCCCTAGTATATTAGGAGTACTCAATGAAATCGCATATTGGGGAGACAGAGCTCGGATGGGATACAATCAAATGGCTAAAACCCCGGAAGATTTAAATAGAAGACGAGAAGGAGGAGAACAGGTTGAGGGTGCTGCTACACTTTGCACCCAATGTGGAGAATGTTTAGAGAAATGTCCCCAACAAATTGAAATTCCAGATATGATGGATAAAGCTAATTATATTTTTAGAGATGGGAAAGATATAACTGAGATACTTGAAATAGATCCATAAAACATATTTTATCTCTTTAAATTTATATATGATGGTGTAAAAAAATGGTAAGAAAAACTACAAAAAAGGAATTAACAGAAGTCGTGAAAACTATTAGACTTTATGGAAATCGCATGCTGGAAGGTTTAAAAGAAAATGAAGTAAAATGGGTTCCAGAAAATACCAAAGGAAGATCAATTGAGAGTTATCTAAGACATCTTCTGAATTCGGAGGCATATTGGTATAACATGGTAAAAGGTGGATCATTTGAATATTATTCGAAAAAAATCAGTTTTGATGATTTAGTTAATGGTTTTACAAAACATAAGTCAAAAATAGTCGAATTAATAGATAATGCAGATGATGAAGATCTGAATCTAAGAATTCCAGAGTGGGAAGGGGAAAATTTTCAAAATTTAAGGAGAAGAGGAACTCTTGCATGGAAAATTTACAGGACATCTATGCACGCGGTTCATCATTTCGGGCAAATAGCATATATCCGATTCAGTTTGGAAAATCCACCTGCTGATAAAATTGATGGACATTCAGATTCCTGGGGTTATATAATGGATCAGCTGGTATTTTTAGCCCATTCGGACTAAAATGAAATGCAGATCCCCCTAATAATTTCTTTTGAAAATGGCTTTTAATTTAAATTTTTCAATCAAATCTTTTATAACACAATCAAATTTCTCAGAAATAATTAGAAATAGTTTAACCCATCCACTATCTAATGAAATTTCTTGTAAATCAGATGTAGGAGCAAAAAGAATAATTAAATCTTTGATTTTAGAAAAATCCTCATTCTTTAATTTTAAGATGTGATCTTCAAGTTCACTAATAAGATCTTCTTTAGTATCGAATAAGGATCGTATCATATTCGTTTCTGGAGTTTTTATAAATTCCTTAATTAATTCTAAGATATTAATGATAACTTCAATCGTCTCATTAACGTTTTCTAGTTTTTTCTCATCGATGTACTCATTAATTCTATTTTTAGTTGAATATTCCTCAAGTAATTTATTAATTTTTTTGGGAGAGACAGTTTTTATCACAGCTTAGGGATAATATTTTACTTTCTTAATCTTTGATAGGCTCAATAGAAATAAATCTCTTTACTTATTCTCCTCGTAAATGAGAAATTGGATTGTAAGAAAAACAAGGTTCTAATTATTTAATATGTTCTAGATAGTATAATTAGTATTTATTTATCAACTATAAAGAGCCCATAAATCGAAAATCTTGGAATATAGAAAGGTGAATGTAAAATATCCTCTAAAAATCTTCCATTGACTAGAGAAAATATACCGTTTGAACGACTTTTTAATCCACGTGCGATAGTTATAATTGGTGTTTCAAAATTAAATCCAATGGGAGCAACTCAATATGTTTTTGCATTGAAATCTGCTCAATTTCCGAATCCAATATACCTTGTAAACCCAAAATATACAGGTGAGGAATTAATGGGATATAAGTTTTATAATTCTGTTTCTTCAATACCAAACGATCCACCTGTTGATCTTGCGATAGTAGCCGTACCCGCTCACTTAACCCCTTCAATTATTGAAGAAAGTGGGAAAAAGGGAATTTCTTTCGCACACATATTTAGTAGCGGATTTTCTGAATTAGACTCTGAATTTGATAAGAAAGGAAAAAGACTTGAAGAGGAGCTAATCAGTGTTGCTTCAAAATGCGGAATACGTATCCTCGGTCCAAATTGTATGGGCATATTCGCACCAAAATCAAAACTCACCTTTTTAATGCCAATGAGGGAAATGCAGAGGGCAACTAGCAATAGTAATGAAAAAGATTCAGAATATTTTGAAGGTTTAGAAGATATCGGGGATATGAAAAATAGTGGGCAAATTGCTTTTATATCACAGAGTGGGGGGATTGCTTTCACT
>JAGXNO010000059.1 GCA_019894975.1 Promethearchaeota archaeon
ACCCAATAAATCAAGGAATCTCTCCATCCTTTCTTTTATTTTCTCTCTTTTCATGAGGTGTAAGTTCCCAAAAAGCTCAATATTTTCCTTAGCATTTAGATATTGATAAACTGCCGCTTGTTGGGGGCACACACCAATTAATTCTTTGATCTTGCTAAGATTTTTCTTTACATTATAACCTCCTACAAAAGCCTCTCCTTCAGTTTGATTTATCAAACCACACAAAATATTTATGGTAGTCGTTTTTCCTGCTCCGTTTGGACCTAAAAGACCAAAAATCTCGCCCTTGTTTATTGAAAACGATATTCCGTCGACAGCCTTAACTTCCTCGATGACTTTCTTGCCCGTGTATGTCTTCCTCAAATCTTTGACTTCAATAGCATTCGGATTATCAGAACCAAATATTATTTCTTTGTTTGTATGGGCTGTATTTTCTGATTTTGACATTTTTTAATACACTTTTTTTCAAAATTTTATTAGTTAAAAATAGTAAAGATTGGTGCTCTAATAAGAGAATGTTCTCTAATACGGAAACAAATAAAAATTGGGAGTGTATAATCATTAAAGAGAAAGAAGGGAAACTAAGTATTGAAATCATAAAAACGTAAAATAAAAAATTAACCCAAAATGGCAGATATAATTCACTTTTTTACACTAAATTGGATAGGAATTAATACCTAAAATTCCCAATTTTTTTCTCTTTGGTTGAGATTTGGGAAAGCAATTTGATCTAATTATATTTAGATTTTTTCAATGAATTTAAAATAAAGAAAAAAAAATTATTATTTAGTTAATCTTTACCTCGAATTAGTTTAATCAGAAATATAAGAAGAAATATAGCTCCGATTGTAACACAAATAACAGGTATAAACTGTGAAACGAGACCAATTGTCAAGCCTTCTGCTGTGCTAATAGAATCTAAAAAATCTTGCCAACTTAAGATAGTGGGCTCATTCCAATCTAATAATGGAGGTATTACAAACATTGTTATTATAAAAATAACAACAAAAATTACTCCAATAATAAATGCTGTCCATTTTTTCATGCTAATCTACTCATTTATTCTAAAATTTTTTTGTTAAATTATTTGGTTCTAATGAATATAATTAACTCATAAAATTATAAAATGTTTTTGCATTATTACAACATATATGACAGTTCTTCAGATTTTAGCAATTTGTGGAATGCTTAGTCCCATCATCTATACTGCGATGTGGATTATTGTGGGAAGCTTAGATTCGGATTATAATCATATAAGAGATGATATTAGTTCACTGTTTGCCGTTGGTGCTCCTAATAGGCGCTTAGCACAATCATTCGTGATAACTGAGAGTGTTTTATTGTTTGTATTTTTCATTGGATTACACGAAGGTATCACTGATGGGGGAGGTTCCATTGTTGGACCGGTCGTTCTTCTGATTAGTTCCATATTGGGAATACTGATTGCTCTTTTCTTTCCTCTTGATGAGGGAGGTGAATTCACAACTTATAAAGGAAAGATGCATATAACCCTTGTAGTCATAATGGGATTATTAGCTATTACTGGGATGGTAGCACTTTGGATTCGATTACAGTCCGTACCTGCATGGTGTGGTTTTGCCGTATTTTCACTTATTTCGGCCATTCTATCATTAATTGGAGTAGTTATCTCAAGTATTTTTGCTGCAGGTAAGTATAGAGGAATAATCGAAAGAATCATGGTCACACCCTTTCAATTATTCTATTTCATTCTTAGTCTTATGGTATTTCTGAACAGTTAAGCAAGGATAAATAAAAAATAATTTGATTACCGGTGTAAAACGTTAATCAGGGAATTGTTATTATTTTAAAGAAATCTAAGCAAAGTAGAACGAGAAATAAAACTTGGATCAAAAACTGTATCAAAGATTCGATAGAAAGAAGTCCCACCTCTTTTTCAACACCAATTATTTTTGGTAACCAGTACAGAAAGAATAGAATAAAGGGAAGAAGCAAAATAACGATGTAGTACCCATTTATACTCACCAAGTATTTATAACTGATAATCCAAAACGCAATAGTTGTAAAGAGTAAACCGGAAACATGCAATACGCGAACTCCCTTTGATATTTGGTGTATTTCTTTATATTCTTTTCCCACATCTTTATTTTCTTTCTCTTTCACATTTAAAATTGTTATAATATAATCAAACCTCATCATTTGGTGTAATACATTTATAAAAGCTACGAAAGAAATCATCATTAAAAAGGTAATTGTGACAATACCTCCCTCAGAAGGAGGATGATCCCAAGCAAGTGCAACAACTACGAGATCGGCACCAAGTAATGCTGCTGCTGCGGCAACAGCAGTAGTAGTGCTAGCTCCCGGTGCTGCTTTGAACGCTTTAATACCTTCCGACTCATCACTCATATTTTATGACCTCTTTTTATATATTTATTTTTGCATTATAGAATCTGATTGAATATCTATAATATTTTAGTTAAAAGAGAATTAAGCTAAATATAAAAATTAAATACATTTCTTGGTGATAAACAAATAAGGATATTATTGCTTTTAGGTAAGTTCCACTTTTTTAGGAAGTCTAATCGTAAAAGTTGCTCCTTTATTATGAACTAATCTTTCAGGTTTTAAACAATTTTGCCACTGTAAGAATTCTTCTTTGACTAATTTGGCTCAAGAATAAATTTCATGCGGTCTTCACCCAAAATCACTTCTCCATCGAACACATCAGAAATCCCTTTTAAATAAATAGTTTCAACATTCTTATTTAATAAGGGAGGAGTAATGTGAACGAAAACAAGCTTTTTAACCTGTGCTTCTTTCGCAAGTTTTGCAGCTGAAACAGGATTCATATGATAGTTCTGAATGTCTGTTAGAATTTTAGCTACCCTTGGATTTAATTTTTCTGCTAATGTTATCATATTATTTAATAAATCAAAAGAAATTGCTTCGCTGAATAAAATATCTGCATTTGTACAGTGTTTCACAAGGTTATCGGTTTTAATCGTGTCACCTGTTATTGCAACAACTAAACCTTCATATTCTATTCTATATCCAACAGCGGGATTTACGGGAGAATGATCAACCTCAAATGCATATATTTTCACTCCATTTCTATCAAAGCACAATTCTTTCTCATTATGGTCCTGTATTGTTATAGTTTTACTTATAGGCACCCCTGCTTCAGAAGGTACAATTTCTTCTCCATGGTGGGCAATTCTATACCCTGTATCAAATTCGTAAGCCATTTTAAATCCATTAACAACCTTATCTACACCCTTAGGTCCATATACTTCTAATGATTTTGATCTTCCACTCGTCCATGACATCATATTGGCTTCACCCAGGTCCCCGATGTGATCTGAATGAAAGTGGGTAAGAAAAATACAACTTAATCGTGCTACGGGAAGCCTCATTAAATCGACATTTCGATATGTGCCCGGTCCGACATCAAAAAGAATAAATTCTCCGTTAGCAATTACAGCGATACTTGAAGCAACTCTTTTCTCATTGTTAAACGGGCCCCCAGAACCCACAAGAAAAATATGGAGTTTCCCATCCTCAAGTAATTTTTCCTGACTTAGCATAAATCTTAGTTTAAAATATGTTATGTTTTATTTTTTTTATCGAAAAGATGGTCATGAAGCACCTCACCTATTTGATTAATTTGTTTTTGAACATCCACTTGGTCTTCAACTCGAATGCAAAGGTCACTTGAAGCTTTCGTACCTTTCCCGAATAATACCGGAGCACCACTCATTTTACACTCGCTTCCTCTTCCACAAGTAAGACATGGAACGTTCCCTCTAATTAGTATCGTCTCGATAACCTTCATGTTTTCCATTCTCATATGATGCGCAATTATTTGACTCACTGGTTTGGAAGTCATTGGTAAAACACCACTTACTACGATGACAACTTGTTTACCTTCATTGAGATTTTTTTGGTGTCGCATTGACCATAAACGTTCCAAAAAAGCTTTTGTGTGGGCATCAAGTGAATTATAAGAACAATATGCTCCTATCACAAGTGCACTCGCTTCACGGACTTTACTGGCAAGAGCAGGAAAGTCATCTTCTTGTTTACATATATTATCCTCAACACAGCGCTTACATGCTCGACATGGTCTTACAGTGATATCACTGAGTTTCACAAATTCAGATTCAAGCTTACTGGCCTTAAGGATGGCTTTAATTGCTCGATCCGTGTTACTATTAGGTACAGGGCTGCCTGATACACCTAAGATTTTTAGACTCATCTAGTTTAAAAAAGTAGTTATTCTAATAAAATTATTGATTTACCGCTATAAGATCAGACGAAAACGAAAATTCTTATTTTTTTATTTTTATCCTTTAAGAGGTTTTTCCAAAATCTAAAATCCCTCATTTTTAAGAGAATTTGAATTAAATCTGATAAATATCAACATTTTAATATATCGATTTACTATTTTTATGATGTTTAAGGAGTTTGTTACATTTCTAGGAACTAAAGATCTCAAAATTACTTCTGATTTTTATCAAAATGTCCTTGGTTTGACTGTATACAAAGATCAAGGTGAGTGTTTAATCTTCAATGTAAATAACCAAAGTAAAATTGGTTTTTGCTTACATATGTCAGTTATTTATGAAGAAAAAAGTCCAATTATAACTTTTGTTACAGAGGAGGTTGACGAGGTATATGAAAAGATAAGTCAACACGGTATTGATATTCCAGAAAAACCCAAGACTAACCAAAAATTTAACATTTACCACTTTTTCTTTAAAGATCCTAATGGATATTCAATCGAAATACAAAAATTTCTTGACTAGTAAGGTGATCATAATTGAACAGAGCGAAAAAACAGAAATAATAAAAATTGAAGTTTAAAAGATGTGTTACTCTTTTCTCTCTATCAAATAGTTAAAGAATTTAAATAATTACAGAAGTGTAATAAATTTGTGCCCCCCTAACTCCGAATCTAACACTCAAACATCATCTAGATTAATAAAAACTACTCCCGATTTTAATTCCATGATTCGGATTACGTTTTGGAATGGATTAGGTTTCATTTTTTTCATGTTTATAAAAACTTACGTAGTCCTCTTCTATTTTGGAGAGACGGGAGTTGTTTTTGGAATAATCATGGCATTACAACCTTTTGCAAGGCTAATTTCAATGCCTTTAATTGCATATCTAACTGATCATACATCTAAGAAACGCCTTGTTTTAATTGGTTCACTGGGTCGAACTCTATCTTACTCAATATATTGGATCTCACTGGTTATTAAAGATTTAACTCTATTTGGTGTAGGCACGTTCTGTCAGGGTTTACTTGTAGGATTCTTTTGGCCACCCTTTTTTTCCTTAATCTCGGAAAAATCCTGTAAAGAGAATAGAACCCAAGCGTTAGCAACGGGTAGGGGTAAAATGATTGGATATGGATTTTTGGTAGGAGCTTTTATCAGTATTCCTATCTTTGCGTCAGTAAGTATTTTCATGCCAAATAATATCCCATTAATGTATAGTCCAATATTAATATTTGCGGTACTTAATTTAATAGCAGGATATCGTTTTCATGTGAGAGTAGATGAAGATCTCACCTATGAAAAATATTGTGCGTCTTTAGATGATTCGAACTTACAAGTAAAAAGCTTTATAAGCAATGGAGTTATCAGTGGTGAAGAAACCGTGACTACGGTTGAAATCCTTGAAATACCTGAAAAAATTAATAAGAAATTAAATAAATCGTTTCTTGCAGGTTTCTCCGCAATTATCATAGTGATACTTGTCACTTCAATGGCCGGGACAATATATTCAATGTTTATCTCGGCTTACTTAATCAACAATCTTTTACCTAACTTTTCTGAGAATATTGTACCAATCATTGTAATGATTGTCTATTTTCCCGCACAGGTCCTTTCACAGTTAGTTGCACCAAAATTGGGTAAATATTTTGACCGAATTTCACCTACCATAAGTGTAATTATTTTAAATATATTCAAGGCTCTAATGATTTGGTTGCTAATCGGTGCTTTTACATCTATTGATTTTGCAGTCATTCTAATATTACTTTATATCTCATTAGAATCAAATGGGTACCTTATACAAGCAATTATGAGCCGAGTATCAATAAAACATAGAGGAAAGATTTTTGGTTTGCATATGTGGGTTGATAGGTTAGGTAGAGTTATTGGTCCATTAATTGGGGGACTTCTATGGGATACTTTAACTGACACCGCTCCTTTTATAATTTCAATTTATATCATCTTATGCTTAATCCCTGTTTTCGTTTTTGCCATTCGAAAATTAAGCCCATACATGGTAGAACAGGTGGACATAGATACGATGGGAGTTTTAAAGATTAAGAAATAGGATATAAATTATAATTTTTCCATGAAATCAAACAAATCTGCAGTCTTTGGATATTTTTTTGCTAACTGTTCCCCCTGTTTTTTCTCAATTGGAGTGGAACTTTGAGTCATCCAAAAAGTTTCAAGACGTTTAAAGAGATTTACGGGTTGTTCAATTTCCCAATCATCTGGTAGAACGCTATTATAATAACGCGTGCTAAATCGATGCCCAATTAACATAACAAACCCACGATCAGTAGTTGTGCGAAAAATACGTCCCGCAGCCTGAATCACTTTCATCATTCCAGGATTCCGATAAGCATATTCAAATCCTTTTTTCCACTTGAATTCAAAATACTTTTTCATTAACTCTTGCTCCATTGAGAATGAGGGTAGTCCTGGTCCAATTATAAAAGCCCCAATTGCCATATCTCCTATAAAATCAACTCCTTCGCTAAAAATTCCCCCGTGTACTGCCAGTAAAAGATAATTTTTATCAGAATTTTTCATTTTTTTTAAATATGTTCTACGTTTGCTTTCACTCATTTTACGTTCTTGCACTATGAGTTCAATTGAGAGAGGTTTAGTTTCGATTTCACGTTGTACAGCTTTAAGATAAGCAAATGAAGGGAAAAACGCTAAATAATTACCTCTTCTTATATTCACTGCATTACAAATTGTTCTAGCGATTTGATCATAAGATTCCTGACGGTCATCATATCTTGTAGAATAATTGGGCAAAAGTAGATATAATCGATTTTGTTGGGAAAACGGGGAGTTAAATTGTATTTTATTAGCTGAGGTGGGAAATCCAACCATTTTTTGGAAATACTCCATTGGGAATAGTGTTGCTGATTGTATGATTACTGAATGAAATCCCTTAATTTGTTTTTCGAGTTTTGGTGCTGCTGATTTGCATAATAGTTTGATTTTTCCTTCTTTTATATAAAGTAATTCACTATACTCCGGAGAATCACTTTCTTTTAAGATTGTGGAGAACTGACGTAAGTTTAACGCAAATTCTATGACTTTATTCTTCCCTCCAGGTTGAAATCCTTGTTGTGAAGTAAATGATTTAACATAAGAGATAATAAATTGATCACAATTTTTCGTCATTTCTCGGAAAAATTTCTTATCAAATTTTACTAAAACTGGTTTTTTAATTCCCGCCTCGGGATATTGGTTGATTAAATCCATGATATAGTGTGTAAGTTGATCGTAAATGGTAAGACCATTCTTCTCAATAGATTTTGGTATATGTAATGATTGTAAGTATTGAGTAGTATCAGTGAGAGACTTCAGGGTTATTTCTGGAGAATAATAGGTCATCGCTCGGAAGGGAAGATTGTGAGCCTCATCCACAATCAATATGATATCATTATAAGGTTGGTCAAAAAATCGTTTGAGTTTAATAAATGGATGAAATACATAATTATAATCCCCCACGATTACATCACAATGGAGTGAACAATCCAGAGAAATTTCAAAGGGGCAGACAGTATGAGTTTTTGCTATTTTACGAATATATCGAGCATCAATAACCTGCTTAGTGAGAATTTCGGAAACGATCTTATCTATTGATACTTTCTCATAATTATTGAGGTATGGACATACTGATTTCTCACAGATAAACGCACTATTTATACACATTTTTTCCTTTGCGGTGAGTATAATCGAATTAAATTTCGCTTTCTTTTTAGAAAATATTCGTAAGGTCTCCCGATAGATATGCTGTTGAGTGGTTTTAGAAGTAATAACGAAAACTCGCTTATTTTTCTTTAAAGCATATTCTAGGGCAGGATATAAAGTTCCAACGGTCTTCCCTAATCCTGACGGAGCCAAGACCATTAACCGTTCTCGTTTTTGAATGGATTGGAAAGTCATTTGAACGATCTCTTGTTGATGAGGACGGTATTTCTCAAAGGGGAATACTAATGTTTTTGCTCGATTTCTTTGCTCTGCTTTCAATTTTTGTTCTCGTTCCCAAGAGGTTAAAATAATCCCACATTGTTTTTCAATATAAGCAGAGAGATCTTGAGGTGGAACATCGATAATTTTGGATTTTTCGGTATAGATATCAATTAGTACGAGCCGACACTGAATGGTTTTCTGTAATTGGAGAAAATAGTGCCCATACAGCAACAACTGCAAACGATACTCTTCAGCACTTTGAGATTCAAGTGAAAAATCTTCAAGATTAGAAATTGACTTAATTTCTTCTATAATTAAGGTTCCTTTCTTCTCATAGATGATATCAGCACGTCCCGAAATGATAAAACTCCACCCTCGAACTTCTGTTTGAAGTTTTACCAGGACCTCGCGTTGAAAGGATTTTTCGGTTTTCTTTCGACTTTCTTGGAATGTTTGATGTACTTCAGTTCCTTTTGAGCCTCGAATACGTAATGGTATCGCAGAAGTATAGGATCTTCTATCAGATGAGGCGACAACAACATCTTTTACTGAAACGTGAAACTCCTTTTGCTCCTGAAGAATTTTCAATTTTATTGATCACTTGCACAACTAAACTTATCTCTTGTATTAAAAAACAACCCCTTAATGATATTTTAAATTATTAAAGAGAAATTATGAACACTGGATTTTTGATAATTGAATAATATTTTAAATAGTGCGATGTCAAATATATTAATAATCCAATTAATCGTGAAAATCTGTGAGATAATTTGAAATCTAAACCAATTAGAATAAGTTTTATGCTGGTTTTCCTGTTCATCTTGATAAATGCTAACCCTAACCATTTAATAAATGAGGTAAAGAACAACGATCTAAATTTAAAGAGTTTCAAAATTGCACTTCAAACATCAGAAGTAGGAGAAGATGTAAATGTTACACTACACCAATCTTATTTAAGCACTGCTACTATTGAACTTGTTAACTTCACTGAATCAAATACCGTTATTTTACCATGTCCAACTGAAGTTACCTTTAATTCAAGTTATACTGAATTTTTAATAGAAGATATTTATGCTCCAAATAAGACTTTGATAATTGAAGATGAGGAAATTCAAGTTAATAAACATGAGTTGTTAATATTTCCACGATATGCATCATTTCAAGTCAAAGGAAGTTGTTATCTTGAAAATGTCTCAGTATTGATAAGTGAAGATTCAACAGGAGATCAAGATTTCTTTTTAGATGTGTATAACGCTACGCTCTCAGATGGTTATGTTAAATATAACACATCTATTGCTCCAACATCAAAGACTTTATACAATATTAACCATTCAACCATGGGTTGGGAAGACATTACAAATTGGCATTTTCAACTCAATATAGAAAATACCTATAATAATACTTTCTTCATAAAAGTTTGGTGCCAATCTAGCCAGCAAGGATATTGGCACTATGGAAGTAATGGAGTCTACGATAGTGTCATTTGGAGAGATTTTGGTTCCTTCCCAGAACTCACTTCTAATGATCTGGGCTTAAAACTGGATTTTATAATTTTAGATAATACGCCTACTCCCTCAGAAATTAATTTAAGAATAAACAATACTATCGTAAATGATAATGATGATGAAAATCAGGGATCTTGGGTAAGTACCAAAAAATATACAAATCCCAGTGGGAATATAGAGTTTGAATTATCGGCAGACTGGTGGGATGTAGCTTGTAATATCACTAGGGCACAAGTTAATTACACCAAAACAGATTTGAAAGCAAATACCAATTATGAGATTCCTGAACCCGATTTAGTTATCTGGAATGCTTCTATCAACGAAATTATTGATAGTTTCGATGCAAGAATTAATGTGTATAATTATATTCAATTTACTATTTCATCAAATTGGTCTGCAATCAAAGCGTTCAATGGGAGCATTGAAATACTAGATATTTTCTCTGGACCAGCAATTAATAGCTATAGAGATGTTTCTATATTCGGTGCGGGAAACGGTGCAGATTGGTACCTAACAGCAGTTATAGATAATCGCATACCAGGTAACGGTGGAGAAGCTATTCCATTTGGGAATTATTTCTTGCTTTTCACAACCGTAGCTATATTATCTTTGATCTATTTCATGAAAAGAAAAAAAGTTTAATTCACTTACAACTTAATCATAAAAAAAAGAGGAAAAAGAGTTATTAATTCTTAATTTTAAGGAGTCCATGGAACTTCAAAGGAAATATTTAAATCTATAAAAATTCCCGCATATAACGTTGAAAAGGATATTTTAAATTCCAATGTAGCAGCCGAAGCATTTAGTGCTGCAAGAAAAGAATTATCAATATCCACAGTAATATTGTTATTTGGCTGTGAACTAAAGGAGTGAATTGTACCATAATCGCTGTTTAAGCTCTCCCCAATTTTGACACTAGGGTCAGCTGATGCATTATAGATATAAAAATTCATTGTAAGATCATAAATTGCATAAATTCCTTGATTGTCTACATCAAACGTCATTGTAATATTAAAAGTGTCATCAGCAGTTGAAGGAGTTCCTTTCCAGTCATAATTAGGATAAAATGTATCATGAACGTCAAACCCAAGATTCATTCCACTATACACTAATGATCCAAAGTATCCTGCTATACCTAAACCCATTATAGTCCCAAAGATTTTAAACAGCATGCTGAGTTTAAATTGTTTTCTCATGTTTACATTGTATTCTTTCTTATTACGAAGTTCTAAGGCTTCAACTAAATACTGTAAGGCTCTGATTCCTGATGATGCTAATAAGAGCCACGCAATTAGTTGTAAACCTAAAAGCACCTGTATCATTGGAAGGTCAATTCTATAAGTTCCTAAAGCGACACCAGGAGTGAATCCTCCAAACATATAAAACAAGTAAATACCAGAGTAAATAACAGCCCCAAAAGCTACTAAACGATTTGCTGGAGTATCTTTGGGAAATAAGTGTCTTGCCATTGAAATGACAACTCCAATAATTCCAAATATTATAATTGCAGTTTTAAATGCTGCACTAAACGTCATAATATTATATACCTGAAGAACTTCGAACAGAACTAATGGTACTACGATGTAAAAGAGTGCACTGAGTGCCCCATACAATATCATTTTTCCTATTTGTACTTCCATAATATCATACCAAATTTTTTTATTGAAATTAACTCATTAATGGGGATTTACATATAAAACTCTTTTTATTAATATGTATTATCATATAACCCTATTGAGAATTTTATCAACAAAATCCCTTTCTTAAGATAATGCGTTAGTCCAATCTACATGAAGTGTACCATTTTTTGATACCTGATAGTTTCCTCCTCCAGCTTTATCCCAGAGAGACCATGGCCCGTATAATTAGTCTCCTAGCCTTAAGTAATCAGTTTACAACAACATAATTATGCTACTTTCCCATAGGTAGTTATAATGGGTGTTATTAATAGAAAACTCCTAAGTAAAAAAATTTATATCTCATATAGGTTATAGTTAACATGGTATAAGATACAAAATTATTTTGGCGATTAGGATATTGAATGAGAAAAAAGACGCATAGGAATGAAGAGATTGTATATGAAGAATGGGTTCCCGCTGGTGGAGTTGTAAGAAGTGTAATGCTAATTGTATTTATATTGATAATTTCCATCGTTATTATAGTTATAACTTTCATGCCCGAAGATTTGATGTTTATTGGCATAATATTTGGCGCTGTGAGTCTTTTTATATTGCTTTTATATAGGAATTTCAGAGGACTCAGGATTTTCATTACCAGACATCAGATTGAGGTAGATTATGGGATATTCAACCACAAAAAAATCCCAGTACAAAAAATAACTGGATGTGAAGAAACAAAAACCAACTTTAGAAGATATGGAGGAATAGGGATTCGATTGGGTTGGGATGGTTCATGGGCTTATAGCACAGATTTCGGAGAAGCAGTAAAAATAATCTTGCTAGAGGGTAGACCATTTGTTTTTTCTACGAGAAATTCGCAAAAAATATGCAAACTAATAAACGAATTTACAAATTAAAAATTTGATCCCTTCATTTATATTTTTTATAATCTGAAGTTTATTTGGTGGTATAGCATGGTTCAAATCACAGAAAATGGTAAAGTATATATAAAGATCCTCTATTGGGGGATGGCGGCATCAGGAAAAACAACAATTGTGGATTCGCTTTACAGATTAACAAATGAAAGCGAAAAAGACATGTTACCTTCTGGGAACCTGACTAAAATTTCAATGGCAAGCGGAGCTACGTTATATTTTGATAGAGGTACATTCATACCAAAAAACCAGGAAAAACAAGGAAAAATATTTTATCATGTATACACGGTGGCGGGTCAAAAACGATTTTCTCCTTTAAGAACGAAGATTTTTACAGGAACAGATGGAGTGATCTTCACTGTCGACTCTCAAACCCGTTTTTTCGAAGATAATACCGAATCCTTGAAAGAGTTGAAAAGTGTAGCAAAAGGGGCATTAATAAAAGAAATTCCTCTAATAATCATGTTAAATAAGCAAGATCTTAAAGAAGTTATTGGAATCGAAGATTTTAAGCAGGTCTTAATAAACGAAAAACTCTGGTATCCCCCCAATCATGAATTATATCTTAAGAATCCCATTATTTATAAAACCTGTGCATTGTATGACCAAAGGATGAATCTTTATCGTAGCTTTTCTGAATGTGTTAGAAGAATTGGAGCTCATCGAAATAAAACGGGTACAACACTATCTTAAAAATTCAGCTTTTTAAAAATTCTAATATATCCTTTTGAAGTTGCTTCCGGTTTGCCATACTCAGATTATGTCCATAATCTTTATAGAGTATTAATTTGGCATTCGGGATACTTTCAGCAGTTTCGCGAACAAGATCAGCAGTATACTCAATATCTGATTCTCCACTCAGTACTAAGGTTGGTGCCTGAATCTCTTTTAATCTGTCCTTAAAATTCATTTCGATATCACCTCGAATTTCTGTTAAGAGGTCATTTGGATATTCTATCTTCCCCATAACCATTTTTCCGAATATTCGAGTTAAAAACTTAGCAATACTTCTCGCAATTCTTGAAGACCAAATCAAATCTAACATTGTTGCGAAAGCTTTTCCATACTTTTCTTGTTTAAAGTACTCCGCTACTTGGTTTTCGATTTCTGCCCCTTTTTCACTTACTCGATATGCCGTCGAAATGATTATCAGCTTTTGAACAATATCGGGATGATTAGCAGCTAAATATTGAGCGATTTGGCCTCCTGTGGACACACCCATTATAATAACAGGTTCTTTAAATTCCCGACGTATCATTTTCGCATAGTCATCTGCCATATCCTCAAATGTATAACTCTCTGGTACATTCTGTTTACGTCCTACAAGGTATACAGTATATTCATCTGTAAATGCTTGAGCAAATTTAATGAACAATCTTAACGCAATTCCTGAAGACGGTTCATTTTTAAATGATAATGCTTCTAAATTGAATAAAATGTTGGGATGATTACCAATTCGAGCATAAGGAAGCCCATCTACAGAAAAACCAGTATCGACGTTGTATTTATTCTTGACTTTTTTATCTTTTTCCTTCATTACTTTATCTGTATTACCAAGAAAAATTATTAATTAGGATATCCATCAAAAATCAATTAAATAAATCTATTTAGTTTTTTTTTAAAAAGCTCAAGATAATTCAATATTCTTAATAGAAACTAATTTTTGACATTTTTCACTTTTGATTAAATATAAAAAGAAAATGAATGATTATAGATGTAAGGAAAAAACTAATGTTCGTTTGATATGGAGACTCATAAAGTAATAATTGTCGGTCCTAGTGCGGTTGGAAAAACGAGTTTGCTAAACCGATTTGTACATGACGAATTTGTTTTAAGATATAAAATGACTATAGGGGTCGACTTTTTAACTAAGATTATTGAATATCAACCATCAAAATCTGTCAAGCTCCATATTTGGGATATTGGAGGCCAAGAAAGATTTAAATTTTTACATCGTAGCTTCTATGACGGTGCAGCAGGGGCATTGATTTTGTTTGATCTTTCAAGACAACATACGTTTTCAAGTATGAAAACTTGGCTTTCAGAAATGCGTAATATAATGGATAAAGAAATACCTAAAGTTATAATTGGGAATAAAATTGATTTAATTCCTGAAATTGGGCGAATTATTGAGAAATCTGAGGTTGAAAATTACGCAAAAAGTGAAAATTGTTTTTACATGGAAACATCAGCTAAAACAGGTGAAAATGTCGAAAAAGCTTTCTTAGAACTTACACAATGCATGTTAGGTAATGGAAAAACAAAAATCTGATTAAGATTTCTTTTTTAACCCAGGATTAAAGTGTAAAGCATAGTATATCCCAAGATAATTAGAAAGTGAATCATTGCGAAAAGTGCTCCATTTTTTAGTAGACGTCTGTAATCTAGATTCACCACCTCATATTTTTTTGCCATGGAAAGGGTGAGAATATCACATGCAGACCCTTGTGGCAAGAAATTACCGGCCATATTGACTCCACTAATGAAAGCTATAATAATAGGGTTAGGAAAAAAACCCTCTCCTATAAAGCTCGCAATTATTGGGAGAAGAATGATGGTAACGGGTGTCCCTGCTAGAAATGCTGACAAGAGAGAGGAAAGACCTAATGTTATTAATACTGCGAGATAAATGTTATCATTTGTTAAATCTGCCAAACCTGTGGAGATCAACTCTGAAAATCCAAAGGTTGTTAATGAATTTGAAAGAATGAATAAAATTGCGAATATTATGAGGATTTTCCACGTGATTTCATTCTTCACATCTGAAAAATTAGACTTCTTAGAATGAATAAGAAGAAGAATAGCAGCAGCTATTATTGCTATTAGGCCAGGGGCATTTAATATAATCATTAACCCGAAGGTGGCTAGAATAATGATAACTGTCATTACAAAATATTTTTTATCCTCAATTAAAATCCTAGGATCTAATACTGATAATAAAATGTTCTTGTTTTCTTCAGTTGGCTTTTCCTCATTTTTCAATATAAACTTATCCATCAAAAAAATGGTTGTTCCTAAGGTGATTATAAATAAAATACCCATATTACTGAGATATTGAATGAAACCCCAACCAAACTCTTCACCGATAATTAAATTTTTTAAGCTCGATATTGGAGTAAGTATGGCGCCTATATTAATAGTAATTGTCATTCCCATCATGTAAGTGCCAGCAGGTATCTTTAATATTCGACACGTTCTGAAGATCAAGGGAACTAATATCAATGATAAGGTTAAATCCTCGATAAACGCAACTATTATACCTGTAAACACGCAAATCATATAAAAGAATAATCGATTATTCCCCTTAGTTATATGAATCACTTTAATCGCAAGATATTCTAGTACATGATTCTCAGTCGCAAAATAGATTATTATCTGTATGGCAAATATGAAGATCAGAGTGTTAAAATTGATAAATCCAAGAATTTCTTCCGGTTTAAGGCCATTAATGCGCATAAAAACTATCGCAATCGCACCTATGATTAAAGCAATTGGAAAATAATCGATCTTATTTTGAGAAAAAAAAGCCATCAAAATTGCAAATAAAATTAAAATCAGGACAATTGCAGGTACATTCATTCAATAAAGTAATGGTTTTATTTGTAAAAAATATCACTATAGTTAGGAAATTTTTATCTTAAATGCTGCTTTAAGAAATTCCACATTGCATATTTAACATTAAGCTTGGAATTCAAGGAAAAATAGTAAAAATTATAATTTTATTATTTTTAATGATATTAATAAGGTTATAATAAAGAATGTGATGAAGATTACTCAAAATCAGAATTTGAATACAAACTCTGTTGCAATTAATGCTTCAAACTTAGTTAAAGAATTTGGAGACCTTTTTGCGGTAGATGATGTTTCATTTAAAATTAATCAAGGAGAAATTGTTGGTATTCTTGGTCCTAATGGAGCTGGTAAAACAACGACAATTCGATTATTAACAGGTGTTTTTCAATTAGAAAAGAACGCAAAAATAGAAATCTTTGGAAAGGATATAACAAAAAATCCAAGGAAATATAAAAAAAAATTTGGAATCGTTCCAGAAATCAGTAATGCTTTTTCGGATTATAGTGTCTGGCAGAATCTCAAATTTTCAGGCGGAATATATGGAATTTCAAAAGAGAAGGTTGAAACGCGCTCGAAAATACTTTTAACTCAATTTAATCTGATTGAAAAGATCTATTCTAAAACAAAAACATTATCCAAAGGATTGAAACAACGCTTAAATTTTTGTCTCGCGTTACTTCATGAACCTCCTATTCTCATTCTTGACGAACCTACAGGTGGCTTAGATCCACTCTCTGTTAAGTTAATGAGAACTCAAATTCTTCAGTTAAAAAAGGAAGGAAAAACAATTCTAATTACTACTCATGACATGCGAGAAGCACAAAATATTTGTGATAGAATTCTGATTATGAATAGAGGAAAAATTATTGCTGACGAGAACCCTAATACCCTTCGAGAACAATTTAAATCAACTTCTACAATTCTTTTTAAAATTGCTGGCGATATACCCGTCGAACAAGAACATTTCCTGTTAGATATGTTTAGTATTACGAAGGAAAAAAACGGATATTATCTATTTTCTAGCTATAATACCTTAAAAGATATATCTACGTTATATAATGTCTCTAAGGAAAGGAACATAAAGATTTCCGATCTTAAAGTAAGAGAAACATCCTTAGAAGAAGTATTCCTTCATTTAATAAAGGAAGATGTATTTGTAAAAAAGGAGGATGAAAAAAATGATTAGAAATAGCCTAAATAGAATTTGGATCTTATGTATGAAAAATTTCTTTCTTTACATTAAAAAAGGACCCGTCTTAATTTTTGGTTTAATGTTTCCTTTCTTTATGTCACTTTCTTGGGTTATTGGCAGAGATATCTCTTTAGATCAAGTATTTATTGGGATTATAGCCATGACCTCTTTTTTCACAGCGACAGCAATTAGTCCTGTTGTGTTACCAATTGAAACTCGTGAAAAATCATTAGAAAGAATCCTATCTTCTCCAATATCATTAAATGAAATTTTATTGGGGATACTATTTGCTTCGACTCTCTATTCACTAATAATTACTTCACTTATATCTATAATATTTATGCTGATGTTCTCTATTGCTTTTGAGTCACTTCTAGTAATATTTTTAATGTTTTTAGGGATTGGTCTTATGTCCTTCTTAGGATCTTTATTGGGTCTATTAATTGCCGCTAATCCTACAGATATGACTTCTAATGTGATGATAATCGTGAATCTTGTTAAGTTCCCTTTACTTTTCATTAGTGGGATTTTCATTCCTCTGCAAAATTCATCACCAAGTTTAATATTTATTTCTTTTATATCACCTGTTACATTTCTCACAGACTTATTAAGATTTTGTGTAAACAGAAGCAATTTTTTTACCTCTTACTTTAATGTTTTTATGTTAATCCTTTGGATTGTAGGCTTGTTTATAGTAAACTATGTTTTGCATAAAAAGACAATGCCTAAAAGATTGTCAGAAGCAGGTAAATCTATGAAAAAAAGATGATGAAAAAGAATATGTGATAAATAATGGTGTTAAATAATTTTATAATATTTAATATATGT
>JAGXNO010000005.1 GCA_019894975.1 Promethearchaeota archaeon
TGCCATACCTCATCAACATTCCACAGAACGTCCCATATATACACCGCGAAAATCCACAATATAATAATTATCCCTGCGGGAAATAAATGTAAAGCTTTCCGGTGTAGATCTGTTTTAATCTTATTAGAATCCTGTTGTAGTGAATCATCTTCTTTCATATCAAAATTTTTTAGAAAGTTGTTAAGATCTCTCCTTTTCCTAATATCGGGATTTTTTCTTGACACCACATGGTGTTGGTAAAATAAGATTAAGAAAACCAAAAAAGGTGTAAATATACAAATACAAAATATGGAGAGTATTTGAAATAGCTTGAAATTTAGATTATGTATAGATAAATAGAAGGGATATATCAAACCTGCTATAACCCAAAGGAAAAAAGTCGTAATACTATTCGCAAAATTATGCTCAAGAGGAAATTTCTGGTTAAGTTTAATCGCATAGTAGAACAAGCCTAAACCACTTAAAATAAAGAGAATTGTTACAGGCAATAATACTATGTCATATACCATGATATCTTTTAGTAAAATGGTATTTTAAAAATATGTTATGGAAAATTTAGTATTAAGAAGATATAAAAAAAAATTATATTATTAAATTAGTTGAACCTCTTTTCTTAGGTGCTTTTGTATAAACTTTCCTAATTTCTCCGTTGCTTTTTGACCCTCTGGTGACCACAAAGCAAACATCTGAAACATATGAATCATATCTTCCCAGATATCTAAAATAACGTCAACATCGGCAGCTTTCGCTTTTTCTGCAATTCGTTCCGCATCGCTTAGCAAAATTTCTGCACTTCCTACTTGTATTATCATAGGAGGTAAACCCTTGAGATCACCATATAATGGTGATATATAAGGATTCTTAGGATCATCTTCCCCAACGTATAAAGAAGCTAAGAAAAACAAGTCACTTGGATTCGCAAGCGGATCGACTCTGGCTTTTGTTCGAATTGTCTCTCCCGTCATATCTAAATCTGCCCATGGTGAAAGTACAAGTGCTGCAGCAGGTAATGAGATACCCGTATCACGTAATTTTAAAAGTGTTGCTAGTGTTAAACCACCCCCTGCGGATTCACCACCTATTATTAGATTTTCAGGTTTAATTCCCTCACTATCTATCAACCACTTGTAAGCAGTAATAGCGTCTTCTAAAGCGGCAGGAAAAGGATTTTCAGGTGCTCGACGATAATCTATTAATAAAACTCGTGAGTTTGAAACTCGAGAAATTCTTGACATGAACTCTTTATGTGTATTGATTGAGCCGTACACATAACCACCCCCATGAAAATATAAGACGACGTTTTCCTCTACAGCTTCAGGGGTACTTATCCATACGGCAGACACACCGCTTACATCTACATTATCAATTTTCACATCCTTTGCAACTTGAAAAAAACCTGCCAATTGTCCAAAACCAGTACGACTTTCTTCTATTCTTCGTTTTGCAGTAACTTTACTGTTTTGTCGAATCATTTCTGTAATTCTTTTGATTCCATCACTAACCATTTGAGATTTCCCTCTTTAAACTTTATAAAAATAGATTTCAGTAAATAAATACCCACTATGATTAAAAAATATATCTTTCAAAAAAAAAAGAAAAGAAAAAAAATTATTTGATTTCTGAGAGCTCAACACCTTTAGTCTCTTTCAGAAAGAAGTATGCTATAGGGATAACGATAAATTGTCCCATTACAAAAATTATAAATGTGGTGCCTAAACCTACAAATAGAATGATTACACCACTTAACAGTAAACCTATCGTACCTCCAATTCCACCAATTAGACTCCTAAATCCAATTCCAGTTCCTCTCCTATCAGTTGGTAGCATCTCTATTGTAATTAATCTAATAATTCCAATAGCTCCCCATGTGGATATATGTGTCAATGAATATCCTAATAAAACAATGGAAAACGCATTTTCGGTATTATGAGCTCCAAAAACCCATATAAGCACTGATACCGGAGCTATAAATGACCAAAGATATAATAATGGCTTCCTTCCAATTCGATCTGCTAAAAATCCATTAATCGCATATGCAATAATAACCGCCAAAATTACTAAAAAAAACACCATAGTAATCTGATCTTGAGTTAGTGTTCCTACATCACTCATGTATTTTTCAAATAAACCTATATATATTCCTGAAATTCCCCGAAGGAAGACTATCAATAAAAGGAACGTATATGGTTTTCGACTCTCCGTTTTAAAAATTGATCCAATATCCTCTTTAAAAGATCTTGAAATAGTGGAACCACTTTCTTTCATAATTTGATATCTTGAAGTCTCTTTCAGCGTGAAATAAATAACAATGCATAGAGGGAATCCTATTAACATCGGAAAAATTGTCATACCCTGCCAAAAAGAACCAGTTTCCTTTATAAAAATAAAACGAGAAATCACCATTATGATGGGCCCTAATAATCCTGCCATTAAAATAATATTTGAATAGTAGGCTCGTTTGTTAGACTTAACTTCTTCATTTATATAAATCAACCAAATATCACTACTAAAAAAAAACGATAAGAAAAACACAAATACCATATACATTATAAAATTAAAAGAGAAAAACATACCTAATGCTGCAAGAGCCATTCCAAATACTGTTACACTTAGCATTTTTTTTCTTCCTAGCTTATCTGATAGGTAATGACTAAAAAATAAGAAGTACATCCCAATTGAAACAGCACCAGTTGCAAATGCCATAATCGCATTTTGAACGTTTTCAGATTTCCCACTTAAAAAACTCTCTGCTATGGCAGAAGGAATTGCTCCAGGAAATACAGTTGCATAAGAGTCTAGGATTTGTACAAGCATCAATATAAAAATAATGTATATAAAATACTTCTTTGACCTTCCAGTAGACTTTTCATTTTTATTTTCAGACATGAAATCACTTTTTTTAAGATATTACTAAAATAAAACTTGAAGTATATTTCAACGTATGATTATTTAAGACTTCATCCCTAAATCAGCTAATCCCATTAAAAACAAGTAAATTAACTGAAAGAATTAAGTAATGAATTTGACTATTAAAATAACCCCAATGATAATTAATACCACAGCAATTCCTATTATTATAGCCATTCCAGAAAGCATTAATTGAACGACCCATGCATCCCACTGGGTTATTATAAGCGCAAAAAGCATAATACCAAATGCTATCAAAAACAAACCAACCCCAATCAACGCAAAACTTGATCTTGTTCCATCCTTCATAATTTTTCACTTCCTCTATTATTATTAGATTCAAAGAATAATAAAACTAGTGTAAATAAAATGTAAAAAATAATTAAAAATAATAAAAATAGTAGTAAATAAAAATAGAAATTATAATCCTGTTAACAGGATATCATCAAGTGTTTTATGAACTTTCTTTACGGTATCTTCCCCAAGAGCCTTTTCTACTTCCAATTTCAGATCTAAAATAGTGCTGAAGGCTTTAACGAGAGTATTTTGGACAACATTGTTGAATTGACTATTGCCTTTATTTTGATCTTTGAATTCTTCTACTCGGCTAAGCATAACATCTTCATATTCTTTAGCAGTGGATGTTCTGAGCTCTACTAACTTACGTATTTTCATTCCATCCTCAGTATCGACAGTCTCTTCTGGCATTTAAGGTTCACCTTCTTTTTTAATTCCACCATTTCGAGCTACTTGTGGTTTAACTTCTGCTACTTCTTGACCTGTAGTGGTATCAAACTCATTCCTGACTTTGGCAGTAATCTCTTTCGCAATCAGTTTTTCAATCTCTGGTCTGTGAATCGTGTTCATCGTACAGAATGAAATTTCTTTGACTGTATCATCAGGCATCGCAACGCCGAAATGTACAATACATCTCTTCGCTCTTTCAAGATCCATATTATATGCATCTTGGAAGTGCATGCTTGATAGCAATAACGCGCCGTAACTGAATGAACTTATGCTTTCCCAGTCACCACGCATTAAAAGTCGTGAGAATAATTCCATGAGCTTTCCTGGTTTCTTCATGTACTGTAGTATTCCAAGTAAAAATCGTGCTTTAAGCTGTGTCTTATCAAGATAATTTAAACCTTCATCGAGTGTTTTACCAAAATCTCCTAATAAACCCTCGAAAAGCTTTACTGGTTGTTTTTCTTTATTTTTGATTTTAGCCCAAAAACGATTAGCAAAATCTATTACTTTCAAGGGGTCGAAGTAATCCATAATTGGTGCCATCTCTCCCGAGTCTGGGTCAATTATCATGTACGAAGCAAACCCACAGTCTGGGTGGCATGTAAACTCGATAGGGTCAACATCCGCCAAATAGGCTATTACTCTGCCGAATTCCACGATAGTACTCAAAGGATACCACGAATTTTCCATAGCAATCCTTCCCCCCGTTTGTCTCTCAATTGCCATGAGAATATCAGCATTTGTTATACGAAGTTCTTCTCGTTCTTCAAAAGCTATTCGACCACATAATGAGACGGGTTGAAAGGTGATCCCTCTCACTACATCAATATTATCAATAGCGTATTGAATTATGTTCCCGACTTCAATGTCAGTGATTCCTTTAGCAATTGTGGCAACTAGTACAGCTGAATCAAGTCTTGCTTTTCGAAGATTATCTATGACACGCTGCTTATACGACATTAGGTTCTTAATTCCCCTGGTCTTTTCGTAAGTCACATCATTAATGCCATCAAATTGAAAGTATAATGTGTCTAGGCCCATTTCTTTACATTTCTTGGTAAACTCAAGACCGCCTTTCTTACGTTGAAATCCATAACCGTTTGTAGCAACTATGACCTCTTTGAAACCATTGTCTTTAGCCATTTTGCAGATTTCAGGAAAATCCTTTCTAACAGTAGGTTCTCCACCAGTAAACATAATTGCAACTGCTGGAATAGGTTTGCTTCTGAAGTGTTTCATTACTTTATCGATTTCCTCTAAGGTTGGCTCAACTAAATAGCCTGACTGCATTATATTCGCATAGCAGAAGTTACAGTTAAAATTACATCGATTTGTTAAATCTATTAAAGCTAATGAGCAAGTCGAAATATGTTGATCACAGAGTCCACAGTTATATGGACATCCTCTTGGGTCATCTCCCTTAAAATCTGGAGGATTTGTGTCGCCATCTTTATCAAATTTCCAAACAATATTTCCATTCTTATCTTTTATTGCGTAATGCGTCCATTTATAATATTTAGCAGAACTACTGAGTAAATCTTTGTAATCACCATGGTCTTCGCATGTTTTTCTCATCCATATTTGTTCACTATCTTCATAGATTTCAGCAGCAATTGGTTGAAGGCATTCAGGACATACACTCATCGTTTTACGATAATAAGGTTCATTTAAATATTCATCATCGTTTAAGTGGTACATTTTTTGTTTACACCAAACATTTTTTTCATGTTTATTTAATTAAACACGTATTTATACAAAAATTAGAAGAGCTCGTTTATAAATATTTTTCTACGATTCCTATTATTCCGAATATTATTTGATATACAAACTGAAAAATACAAATTCGTCCCGACTAATAGAGTCATATGATATTTTAATGTTTTAAAAATTTGAGATGTGGTATTTCTCGTTTTTTAGAATTAATAAATTAGGATATAGTGATTAAAAGGGTTTAAATAGTTAATTTTAAAACATTTCAAAATGAAGTAATATTATCTGAAATTCAAAATAAGTGTTTTTTAAAGACTTAAATTATAAGTTAAAATATATATAGGAGAATAAAATGATAATAGATGTACATTGTCATGTTTGGGAAGAACAGTATCTATCAGAAGACTTACGAGCTATCCTTGTTGGTATTGCTAAACGACTTAATTTCGATCTAAGTTTAATATTGGATGCTGGTCCAGAAAGATTAGTGTCAGAAATGGATGATGCCGGAATTGATAAAACAGTGATATTAGGCCTAGATTACGAATATCTCTTCAAAGGAAAAGTTAGCTATAAAGAATATAATAATAAAGTTGCAGGTTATATCAATGAATATCCTGATCGACTTATAGGGTTCGCTGGTATCGATCCAAGAAGAGGAAAAGAAGCTATTGCAGAGCTAGAAAGATGTATAGAAGAACTTGGCTTTAAAGGAGTTAAATTATGGCCTTTAACTGGCTTTTATCCGGATGATGTACAATTTTATCCTTTTTATGAACGAGTTGAAGATTTAGGTGTCACAATATTATGCCATACAGGGTTGGGTCCTACTAAAACATATCTAAAATATAATAGACCTATGTACGTTGATACGGTTGCCGTGGATTTCCCAAATATTAATATTATAATGGCTCACATGGGTGATCCCTGGGTTAATGAAGCGATTGCAGTCGCTAGAAAAAATCCTAATGTTTACCTCGATATTTCTGGATTGGAACCAGTTTTTAAAAATACACCTTTAGTATTTTTTCAAAATCTATTTGAGGCTAAAATGTCATGTGGCATACAAAAAATCTTATTTGGTTCTGATTGGCCCTTATTTACTCCCATTTTATCTCTTCAGGAGTATATCGAAGGAATTAAAAAAATGAAAGTGCCACCCCCAATGAAGTTAATGGGGATACCTGAATTTACTGCTGAAGAATCAAATAAAATTCTTGGAGAAAATGCAACGAAACTGTTAGGATTATAAGAATTTTTTAATTTTTTAGAAAATATCTTTAAGATCTAATGGATAGAGCCAATTGGTTGTTCCATTGCTTTTTTTACATTGCTAATTAATCTATCAGTATTAAATGGCTTTCCTTTAAAGCTGAGAACACCTAGTGAAATTTAATTATTATTAAAATAACTAATCAGTATTATTTTAGATTTATGATTATAAAAAAAAATCAGCAAAATAAAAAAAAAATTATCTTCCTGTAAAATCTGGTTTTCTTTTTTCAAAAAAAGCCTTTAATCCTTCTTGGAAATCTTCAGTTCCAGCAGTTTTAACAATATGTTCCGCCTCTCTATCTAGATGTGTTTCTAAATCATTTTTATATGATTCTTTAAGCAATTTTTTAGTAAAAGCAAATGCTATTGGTGCTCCACGACTTATTTCAATAGCTAAGTTTTTAGTTTCTTCCATAAAAACTTCTGAGTTAACTACTTTATTCACTAGATTATATTGTAAAGCTTCTTCAGCATTAAGAACTCTATTTAGAAACAGCATTTCATTTGCTATGCTTAACCCTACAAGCTTAGGAAGATGAAATGTCGATGAAGAATCCGGAGATAAGCCGATCCTCGTAAAAGCACAACCAAAAGTTGCGTTCCTAACGCTTATTCTAAAATCACATGCTGTAGCATAACCTAAACCCGCTCCAAAGCAAACACCGTTAATCGCAGCTATGGTAAGTATTTTCATGTTCTTGAGAATTTCTATACCTTGATGTAATCGACTTGCTAAGTCATTCATGAATTCAGCAGGTTTTTCTGCCTTTTGAAATTCACTTACATCACCTCCTGCACAAAAAGCTTTTCCTCTTCCAGAAAGAATTAAACACCGGATTTTATCATCATTTGAAATTTCCTTGAAAGCAGAAATAAGTTCATCGACGTATTTAATGGTAAATGCATTCAACTGCTGAGGTCTGTTCAAATAAATTATTGCTAAATGGTTGGAATCATCAATCTCTACTTCTATAGATTCATAATTTTTCATATTGTTCAAAATTAAGGATAGATTTAAAAAATTTTTAGAAAATTAACGATATTTTTCTTTCAAAGAATTTGTTAACAAACTTAGTTTTTCTGAAAGCTTTAATGAGACAATTTGTATTTTTTCTAAGTTTTTATATGTTCCTGGCAATTTTCTAATATTTTCTGTATAAAACAGTTGAATCTTATCAAGTTCTGGTAATTTAGTAATCAACTCTCCCCTTTTTAAAATAGGTTTTAATAATGATTTTGAATCTGCTGGAGCCGGTTCATTATCTAGAGTTAATAAGTCATGCTTGAATAACCCATCTTCATCATAAAGCCTGTAAACCTGTTTTATTCCCGGATATGTTATCTTTTCTTCACTGTTTTTAATTTTTGGGATTTTATTATATTCGATTAATTTATACACCCCGGATATGGTTGGGTCATCACGAGAAGTTGCTAATTCTGTTCCTACACCAAATGCATCAATAGGAACACCCTTATCTATTATCTCTTTAATTTTAAATTCATTTAAATCTGAACTGGCTACAATAAGAACTTTTTCACATCCTTGTTGATCCAATATTTTTCTCACTTTCTTTGCATGACTTATAAGATCTCCGGAATCAATTCTCACTCCTTTTATCTTATTTCCAAAGCGAGCACATTTTTCAGCCCCTTTTTCAGTATCATACGTATCAATTAGAAATATTGAGTTTTCATCAAAAATTTTAAAATAAGTTTGAAAACTCACAATTTCCTTATCAAACCTTTGAATAAAACTATGAGCCATAGTACCGGTTGAGTTTATTCCAAATTCAATATCTGCGATCACATTACTTGTACCATTAAATCCTGCAATATAACTAGCTCTAGCAGCATAGACACCAGCAAGAGGGCTATGAGATCTCCTAGTGCCAAACTCAAGCAAAACCTTATTAGGGGCAATATTTCTAATTCTTGATGCTTTTGAAGCAACTAAAGTTTGAAAATTAATTACATTGAGGAGATATGTTTCTGCTAGCTGTGCTTGAATCATTGGGCCTTGAATCCTTATAATTGGCTCATTAGGGAAAAAAAAATTCCCTTCTTCCATTGCCCACAAGTCCAATTTAAATTTAAAATTAGGAAGATACTCATCAAAAAAGCTTGGGTCAATTTTTTTGAAAACTGGTTTTTTCCTTAGAAATTCTATTGTCTTGTCTGTAAATCGAGCATTTGTTAAATATTGAACAACCTGTTCTAAACCTGCAAAGACTAAGTAGTTACGATTTTTTGGGAATTTTCTAACAAAAAGCTCAAAGGTAGCAATATCATTTTCTTCTTTAATATTGTTTTCAAGATTATATTGAAAATAAGCTGCAGACATTGTTAATTGGTAGAAATCTGTGCTTAAGATCATGTTATCGTCAGATACGAAACCAGAACTTATTTTTTCCATTCTCTTCAACGATTTTAAATAATATGTTTTAATTAATTATTCTACATCTTTCGATTATAAACCTTTTTTTAGGAAGCTTTATAGCAAAAATGTGTTTAAAGTAGAATTAAGAGTCAGGTTTCTTCATTAATTTGATTTTTAAGACTTCAAATTTGTTAATTTTGTACTTATTTCCCAGAGTTGTTTAGCTAGGTCCTCATTATAAGAGATTTTACCCGACTTTGCTTCTTTTCTTTTTTTATAGTACTTTCCACTCACACCCTCGACATCAGGAGAAGAGGCACAATAAATAGATGTTTTAGCACCTCTTTTCGGACCTATTACAAACAAGCTAATAAATGGAAAAAAATATTTAACAAATTTCCTAAAGTTACGAATCATATTTGTTCTTACATATCCAGGATGAAGACTATTAATGCTTACCTCATTACCATCAAATCTTCTAGCAAATTCATAAGTAAATAGTATTAAAGCTAATTTTGAGATTGAATATGCTTTCATTTGGCTGTAATGCTTTTCTCCATTAAGATTATCGAAATCAATCGATTTGGCTTGTACACTTGAGGCCACATTCACTATTCTTGCAGGTTGACTTTCCTTAAGTGTATCAAATAATAAATTGCATAATAAAAAGGGAGCTAAATAATTTACTGCTAACGTTGTTTCAATTCCATCTTCTGTCAACTTAACCCTACTAAGATTGACACCAGCGTTATTAATTAGCACATGTAAAGATTTATATTTTTCTTTAAAATCTTTTACAAGTTGATGAATAGCTTTTTGTGAAGATAAATCAGCTAGCATTAAATAAACCAATTCATTATTAGAGTCTCTCTTGATTTCATCCAATGCTTGTTCTCCTCTTTCTTGGTTACGGCATACCATCACTATTGTAGCTCCCATTTTTGCCAAACCAGTAGCTGTAGCTTTTCCTACCCCTGAATTAGCTCCAGTAATCATACATATTTTTCCCTTCATAAGATCAGAAGTGAGATTTCCCGTACCAATCAAACCAATTCCCCAATAATTAAAAGTATAAACTTCCTAAAATAAAGAATAGAAGCAAATTAGAGAAGGAAAAATGGTTAATAAAATCTTTGACACTCTCCGGATCATAGCTTTTGAATTTTTCTAATATTCTTTACTATTATCCCCCAAAAATTATCTTTCTCAAGCTTACCATTTACACTAATCTTATCCTTTACATTTAGCTTATTCTCACTCTGTATTTTCTCACTAATTCTAATTTTTAATATTTCAATGTTTACAATATCTTCTTCCCGAAAATCACCCTTCCGATATATTCTTGGACCAAGCCTAATATCTTTTAATGTAATATGATAAAAAATGGTTATATTCCCTTGAAATTCTGATTCTCTTTGAGTAATTTCTTCTATCTTACCTTCATATATTGTGACACTATTATTTAGGAATTTCATTAATTCAACGCTATCAGAACTCTCATCTACTAAAGTAATTTTACCCGTACCTTTAGCTTGTTTATCACCGGTATCTGCGGTTGTCATTTTAATCGATTTAACACGATCCTCAAAATCCTCCGGTAATTTTGTTAATGTCCAATCATTAAGTTTTAAAAACCCCTCCTTTAAAGAAAGGATAAATCCAATCCAAAAATGACTACATAATCCCATGTTCGAACCAATTCGACAGTCACAATCCCTTTCTGGATCGTTTATATTCTTGGGGGTGATGGATAAATAGGAGCTAACATCCCAATTAAATCCTTTAAAAGTAATTTCCATTTCGTGGTTTTTAGGATTTATAATTTTGATTTCAGAAATGCTTTCTCTATCTTCCCCATTAACTTTCTTAAATGCAAGATTTATCTCATCTGATATAATCTCTAATTCTTTCTGTAAAATTAAATCCTCTAATTCTTCCTCAGATAAAGAATCAAGAATAAATTCTACTAAGTCAGATTTCTTTAATTTTGAATATCCTTTTATCTCGAAGTCTCGACAGATCTGCTTTAAATCGTCAACATTTAAGGATTGTAATAAATAATTCAAATATTTTTTATCATCAATTTGTCTGTTCATTTTACTCAAAACCTACTAATACTTCATAATAAGATAATAACTTCAATAATAATTTGAAAGATTAGTTTATATTTGTATCTATCTTGGGGTTAGTTTAAGATCGATAATAATTTTATCAAAAATGAAAAAGAAATTTGTTAATTTTATCATTCTTCGACGTATTCTCTGAAAATAATATCAAAAACTAAAACTAAATGCGAGGTTGAATCATATGAAAATGTTTAAATATAAGATTATCCTTCTTATTTAAATATAGATAAATCTTTAACTAAATAAATCTTCGATTGAACAAAACAAAATTTGACGTTAGGTGATAATAAAAAATGAGTATTGAAAGTCCCGACTTTTTGAAACATTTTGGTGAGATAAAATTCGCAGAAGAGAATAGTATGTGTATAAATGATTATGAACTTGCATTAAAAAAACATGTATTTGGAAAGAAAAAAATTCCAAGTGGACATTACAAATTTGGTGAAATAGATAATACTTCTATAAAAGATTTTAAACGATCTCTTAAAAACTATTTTTGGTAATTAAAAATCTCTTAGAAAACAGCCATCTAAGCACCTTTAGATCAAAATATTTTTGATATTTTAAATTATAGGTTAAAATAAATAAATTTATTAGGTTCACCTTTCCATAACTACATAAGTGTATTTAAATAAACTTTATTTTTATACAAATACTCTTAAAAATATACGAAAACTGATCGAAGAATATGACCGAAGAAGAAGGCAATTTTCTCTGGACTATTAAACTGGATTGGTTAAATATTGTGAGTATGCTCAACTTAGATGATATTAACCAAATTGCAGAATTCAAAAAAATTAAAGCACTGAAAAAGATAAATTTAAAATATGGATCAGAGAACCTTATGGATTTTGAACCCGAATACTTAGAAAACCTAGTCGCAGATGAGTTAAAGGAATTAATGAAAAAAGAATTATCAATTAATGCAAAGAAACAAGCAGAAAGAGAGAGAGATATACGCAGTAAGGTGATACCATTTAAAAAAGGTGGTATAATTAAACTTGATCCTCGAGATTTAAAAGATTTCAATGGGGATGAAAAAGAGATGCTCAAATTCTTTTATAAGAAGTTTCTAGGGAGAGATGATGATGATGATAAGGACGACGAAAAAGACAAATATAAAGAGGATAACACGGGTTATTATATTTAATCCTATATTTTGAATGTATTCCAATTTCCTACTTTTTTAGATTTGCTAATTTATCTTTAATTTGCTTTAGATCTACATTTTTTAACTTTCTATAACTAAAACAAAAGATTATATATATCAGTCCTGACCAGATCATCCATGATAAAGCCTGAAACGTATCTAAATTGAATAAATAATTAAAATAACTTTCTAATACATAAAATCCCATATCATTCAATTCACCTGGGAAATCGATTATTTCTGGATTGAGATTAATCGCGATAACTTGGTGAGTATTGTTTTTTAGAGTTTCAAAAATGTTGGGAATAGTAAAATTAGTAGGATCGACTAGCTTTAACTTGATAAATGTGTTAATGTCTTCATTTGTATGAATATCTGAACCTCCCATGCAGGTTAAGTTGTGTGATAGACAATAATCTCTTATTTGCTGATATTTCCCTCCATAGCTACCACCATTCACAATTTCAAAACCATCGACACCCCAATCTCTAAATTGATCCAAGGTATAGGGGACCCCATATCCTCCACTTGGATTTGGATCATAGTTATAATGATTAACCGTAATATATCCTCCATTTGCTTTTACATAGGTTATAGTATCTGATGCATTCATCGCTATAGGTCCTCCAGGAGTATATGATTGAAGTGGCACAATCTCTTCTAATATACCATAATAATTCATGTGGAGATCATTAGCATTATCCGTCCATTCTTCTCCGATTAAAACTTTAAAATCTAACCCGTTATCATCAACATATCTCTGAGCTAACTTTGCACCTCTTAAATTATCATGATCTGTAAAAACTGCACCTGAAATACCTTGCTTTATATACCATTTAATTCTCTCCTCAACTGTAAGCCATCCATCTGAATAGGTGGTGTGTACGTGGAAGTCTAATAGAAATTCGTCATCTTCAAGTGGTACAATCGATTCTATTTCATGGGGGGGAAAGGGTGTAGAAATTAAGAGGATGTTACTACTAAGAAGTAATGTGCCTATTCCAACATATAGGACGATTTCTCGGTTAATACGCCGTGCCTTATCTGGAATATTCCTTAGCTTTCGATTTAAGAATTTAATAGTACTCTTTGGCCTTAATTTTGGATAAAATAATTGAATTATACTGTAGACCATTTTAATGGCTATTAAAACCATACCAATGCGAATAGCTAATTGAATGGGTACCATAAAATATCTACTTATAAAAAAATAACCTTGCAATGAAAATCCGATGAGAATATAGATTCCAACTATTAAGATAGCTAGGGATAGTATCTTAAATGAAAAGGAAATGATATCTGTGATATAATGGGTAATAAATTTATATTTATCCGAGTTGAATCTCCCCTTCTTTTTTAAATACAAATAGATTCCTCTTACAATTGGATAAAACATTAAAAATAGAAACATCCAAGTAAATTCATACTCTAAAATATAACCAATAACATACAAAGGTTCGATAAAATATCTCAACAAGGGATAATTGCTTGAATATTCTGAAGAAACATCAACTTGACCAAGAGCATCATAGAAGATTACAGTTCTGTCATTTATAATAGATAAGATTATGAGGAAAACAAACCATATAAAGAAAGCAAATGAGAAGATCGTAAAAAATTTATTATTCTTTATGAAAGATCGAATTTTCATAATATCTATTTGTATTGAACTTCCTAATAAATTTTAGATATATTGATGATTTTTTTTAGTTAGAATTATTATGCTACTATGTATTGATCTAACGTTTTTAGAGATTCACTGAATTTCTGGTAAACTTTAACATCCAAAATAGGTAAATTCTCACAAATTTTATCCCTTAAATCTTTTTCGTTAATTTTATATGACGGTTTTATTCCCTTGATAACCAAATATAATAAGGGCATTCGAGGATTAGAGGGGTGAATTTTTACATCTATATTGCTTAGGGAATTACGTAATTTATCAATAATAATAAACTCCAGTTTATCTTTTTTTCTAACTTCAAAGTTCAAGTTTACTGTTTTCCAAACATATCTTCGGTTGTTTAGACGAAAAATTGTAACATATTTGACAAAAGTTTCAAGCTTTTTTGAAATTTCTACCATAAAAACTCCTCTTTTATATGAACTGTCCATAACAGATGCCGCTTCTGAAGATCCGGGATTATAAATCCAATCTTCGAGTATATATTGCTTATGAAAATGCCCTAAAGCTAAATAATCTATTCTATGTTTTAAAGGTTGGATATCCTCCAAATTAATACCAGGAACATTTTCCATTTGTCCTTCAATCCCAAGATGTAACAATAAAACATTAAATAACCCCGTTTCCTTGATTATTGCTTTTCTAATTTTAGAAAGCTGTTGAATTGGTTTTTCACCGAGATATCCAGAACCATACACAACTACATTTTTAATTTGGATTTTTCCACCCCTTCTTGTCTTAAAATTATATGGATTGAATATTTCTTCTGAGGATGCCTTCAAATTAGTGTCAAGCAGACAAATCAATCCTAAACTATTCAATAGTTTTAACCAAGATTGGCCTCGTCTATCAAACCTCACTCCTCTTGAGAATTTCCGAATATCATGATTACCCTCGATTGCTATAATTAATATTGACCTTTGGGTAAAATCCATGAAATCCTTCAGCATATTAACAATCTTGGTTAGCATACCAGGTAATGCTTCTAAGGAAGTAAACACATCACCTCCTAAAATAATAAAATCAGCATAGTTTGTAATTGCTAATTCCAATATTTCTTGAAATGCCTGAACAAAATCATTTGATCTAAATTCATTTCGATATTGAGCTGCCCCAAGGTGTATATCACTAGCATGAATAAATTTAACGGATTTTTTGTATTCCCTGTCTGGAATCTTAAAATTTTCAAATTTATTTTTGAAATAGTTCTCAATAATCATAAATATCATTCAAAATAATTTTTAGTTAAAATATATGTATTTATGATCGACAGCTTTTAAGGAATAAAAGTCTAAAAAATAAGTGATTAAACAAAATTATTATTTTTTTTTTAATTATTCAGTTTACTAGATCAATAAATAAGTCAAGGTGAAAAAGGAAATGGGAGAAGTTAAATATGATATTGGTGTAATTCATGGACGGTTTCAGGTGCTTCATAATGATCATATAAAATATTTAATGGCAGGCAAAAATTTATGTAAATATTTAGTAGTCGGCATCACAAATCCTGATCCCTCTCTAACTAGAGATTCAGATGCTAATCCACACAGAAGTAAGCCTCTTGCAAATCCATTAACATATTATGAACGTTATGTGATGACACAAGCGGCCCTATTGGAACAGAATTTAAGTTTATCAGAATTTTCCATAGTCCCCTTCCCTATAAACGTACCAGAACTTATTCATTATTATGTTCCATTAGATGCAATATTTTTCCTAACGATATATGATGATTGGGGCAGACAAAAGAAAGAATACTTTCAGTCGTTGGGATTAAAGATTCATGTACTTTGGGAAGTTCCTTTAGAAAAAAAGGGACTCAGTTCGAGTGATATTCGTGAAGCCATGATATCCGGTGAGAAATGGGAGCACCTCGTACCTTCTAATGTCGCAATACTCTTGAAAAAATGGAATATAACTCAAAGATTAAAAAAATTAAGTTTAAAATGAGGAATTGACATTTCTCTAGATTTATTTATTAATCAATTCGAGTTATTAATCAATTTAAAAGGGATTTTAATTAATTATTAATATAACTTTAACCATATAAGAATTAATTATTCTCTTTTTGGTGGAAAAAAATCGCTTTATTTCAGATCGATACTACAATAACTAGAGTCATACTAGTTTATGTTGTTCAAGGGATAATTGTTATCTATTTTTCACTCCTCGCTAATCGTATATTACGACGAAAGAAACAACGGTTAAATATAATTTTTAGTGGTTTTTTTATCAGTACGGTGATTGGGTTAATATTAAATATGATTTATGCCGGAATTAGAGTTGCTACCACAAGTATTGATCATGTTGTCGTTTTTCTTCATTTTTTATCTGTATTCTTTGTAAATTTTGGGTTAATTTTTATTGTGATTGTAAATATGATAATTCTAGAATCTTCAATCATATTCTCAGTTAAACGCCAAAATAGATTCATTATTTTATATGGTATTTTCCTTTTCTTTGGAATGTTAATATTGATCTACCCATTTGAATTTGTAACTGTTCATGCTTCAGGATATACACAATGGGATCCTATTTTTTTCATATATTTAGTTCTGATAATAACTGGCCTAGCAATGATCCCAATATTTTATACTTCTTTCAAAATATACTCCAGTTTTACCACAAAAGAATTAAAGAAGAAATGGTTTTACTATTTAATAGGTTCCTTGGGTTTAGCTATCTTTAATTTATATCCTGTTGATATCTTAAATTTATTAACTCATAGTTTTCCAGAAAATGAGGGCTTTCTAAATATATCTAGATCACTAATTAGTGTTTTGGGAATTTCCGTAATATTCTGGGTCTCATTGATGTATTATGGGATAGGTTCTAAATTAAAACCTTAGAATGCATAACATAATATTGTTTTCTGGGCACAACCTCTTTAGTTTTATAACATATTTATCTTCAATTCTATACCTTAAATTCCCTTTTTTCACGCGAAAAAAAGAAAACCTTTTAAATGCTTTAGAAAACTATTACTTAACCTTTTAGATTTTTGTTCAAGGTAAGGAGATTAGGTTGGCAGCTATCAGTAGAAAAGAGTTATTTCTCCAAGAGGAAAGTATTTATTTCCAAAAATTCGTTGCTAGAAATGGCGAGGAATATGGTTTAAGATTTGGAAATCCTAATGATGCCAACACTATTTCTATGATTTTTAAAGAAATATACGGGTATAAATATATTAATCCCTTGGTGTATGAACCAAATTACCTTAAACAAGAATTAATGAACAATGATAATTATTGGCTTATTGGAGAACTAATAGATAATAAAGAAATTGCTGGCGTGGGCTTAATAGAAAAAAAGAGATATATTGCCCATAGCAGTAAAGGTATGACAAGGAAAAAATTTCAGGGAAAAGGAGTTACCACAAAAATTGGTGCAGCAGGGCTTTTATCCATTACAAAAATGCCCCAATTTAAAGAAATTTTAAAAATTGATACAGAAGTTCGGGGACCTGAAGTAAGAGCACAAAAGCTTAACCAAAATGCTGGTGCAATAGATTATGGGTTAATTCCCGCCTATATAAATTTTGGTGATAAAAGAAGGTTTAAAGTTAATGATAACAATCCATTTCCTCCAAAACAAGAAGAAGCTGCATTCCTTTATTCTCTCATTTTTAAAAACTTATGGAGAATAAGAAAAAATGAAGTACATTTACTAGATGATGAAGATTTCCTATTTTTCTATAATCACGTCAAGAATCAATGCAAAAGGATGAAAGATGATAATGTAATTCTTGAAAGGGGGAATAAAGATAAGGGTTACGAAATGTACGGTGTTTCTAAGGATTACTATAATGGCTTAGTGAGTTTATATGGTTCTGCTCAGGAAAAATCAATAGATAATATATTAAAAACCTATCGTAAATGGAGAATTATTTTATGGAAAATCCCCACTACCAAAAATGGAGTCAACTCCATGGCTCTTGCGATTGAAAAAGGCTTTAATGTAGTTGGGTACGATGTAGGCTTCAATAAAATGAAAGATAATCTGTACGATTCAGTAATTTTGGCATACTATCCTATTGGGGCAAGATCTCAAGTATTTGATGTGAATTATCTTGATGAGAATAAGCCTTTATTTAATAAAGTTAGAGAAATATTTTTCTCTCGCATTAACTAAGAACTTCCTTTTTCCCTCAAACTAAAGATTTTATAATTACAATAAAAGAGAAACGACTTTTTCCTCTAAAGTTTGAGTTCCAGTTCCAAAAATTTTGTCGATAGTCTTTCTGAATGGCTCGAATTTAGCTACTTCCGTTACTTTACACCCATTATATTCTGCAACGAATTTAGTAAGCAATTTGTCCAAAAGAGGTTTGATTGTTCGATTTAAATATTTCTCTAGTCTATCATCTTTATCTATAACCATAAAAGAAAGAATATCTTGCTTCCTCCCATAAAAATCTTCCATTATACCTTTCTTAAAAACTATGGTATATTTGCTGCTTTCAAAATATTCTATTGGTGCCATCAAGCATTCGGCAAAGGTTAAGAGTCCACTCATAAGCCCACTTGAACATATTAGATCTGTTTTTTCCTTACTCGCTCTATGATAACTAGCAAATATGACAGGAATTCCATTGAAGATGATACCAGCTTCTCGAATTAGCATATTAACTCCAATAGGGTTTTAATACAAATCGCGATAACAATATATTCTTGTTGGGTGATCTTTATATACAACGAAATTTACGCTTTTAAATATTAGCCTAGTAATAATAATTCGTGCCGATAGAACAACACTTTTCTAAAACGAGTTAGGAATTAATTAATGTCGATTTTTTGTCGAGATTGAAATTGTAGATGATCAAATATTATTATCCCAATAAAAATCAGATTTGATTCTCAATTATACAAATAAAAGAAAGGTAAAAAAAATTAAATTTAATAATTATTTCTTCTTACGTCTTGGTTCTATTTTCTTAATAATTATGCTCTCTGCGTGGATCTTACAGTTCTTTAGAATTATTTTGAATCCGCCACCGCCACCTACTCCAGGAATAGTCATACCAACAGTTCCCATTGGAACCATCGCACCTTCTTCTTCCCATTCTTCTTCTTCCTCTTCCATTCCACCAACAGCAGCTTTATATTCTTCCGTTTCTATAACGGGATGCTGAACTTTTTCTAACCATGCGGGTAGATCATTTAAATCAGGAACTTCTTCTTCAGTTGCAATTTTATCCCTAATCCCTTCTGGGAGAAGATCATATACGCGATCTTTAACTGTTTTCCCCATCCACACTACTAAATCAATTCCACTTTTTAATCCTGCTTGGAAGGCGTCATACTGCTGGAACTTTGGGCTGACTATATATTGGATGCTGATGCCATTAAAGCCAGGCATTTGCTTTCCTCCCCCAGTTTGATGTTGTCATAATTCCCGAAACGGAAATCATATTGCCATCGCTGAGAAAGGTAATCCATTTAGAGCAACACCATCATGGTTTCTATCGATAATACCATGTCCTACTCCCGTTTCAGGGATAAGAAAATCTATCGCTTCAAAACATCCGCAGGAAGTGTGAGGGAATTCCATTCCGCTATATAGATAAATTCTATTGATTTCTCCCAATGAACGTTTTTTAATCATTTCATTGATGCCAGTGAACTCACCTGCTTCTATGTTTAAAGCCTCTCCGGGTTCTATTTCGAAGAGAGGACCCTTAGGATCAACACGGGCTGCTGCTCTAGCATCGAACCATGAAATAGAACCACATAAACTCATACGATTTGGTGTAATGCAGCATGCATGTGTTGGTGCGAATGATTGGCAAAGTACGCACCCGTAATACATGTCGACATCTTCATCATTAATAGTCCTTGCTCTTTCATCCCTCTTATTATAGATACCTAAAGCAAAGTCATAAGGTTCTTCAATCTTTTTAGGATCGGTTATGATAGTAACTTGTGCTTTCTTAATTATAGGCAATTCAGCTTTGTAAAGACGAATTAGAACAGTTCCAAGTAATTCAAGAGTATTAAAGCCTTTTTTATAAGCTGCCTTTGAAATTCGCATCCAATTAGTATATCTTTGATTCAAGTGCATTATGCCGTTTACAAAATTGCAGAACTCATGAACTCTGCGCTCAAATACGGCCTCGAGATCCTCCTCAAGCTCAGGTCCTGATACTTCTACCAGAATCCCTATAGGATAGCGTTCCCCTTCTTTCATGTCTTTAAGATCGGGACCAATAAGTGTGATTTTCCCATCTTCAATTTCTTTTTCAGGTTTCACACGTACGAGTTCAAAGTGCTTCTCTATTTTTGGGCCTCCAAGCTCAACATACATCTGGTTTCCACGAATTCTTTCTCCTTCATACACGGGTCCTACATCGAAAGGTAAATCAGAAAAACTCATTTCATAAATCTCCTCATTTTATTTTTTAATATGTTTTTTTTATTTATAGCTTTTCAATTAAACTTTCTAAAAATTCTTTCCAATCATCATCGCTAAAATTTGGTAAGCTAAATCTAGCGTTTGGATGTGAGTATTTATCTAAATCAATTGTTTTTACCCAGTTGGTAAAGTTTTTAATACGCGATAACGTTTGAGAGACATAAAATACTAAGTGACCACCGAATATTGCCATTGAATATTGTCCCTCTCCGTCCAGTCCTTCCCAGTCTTTATCACATAAACGATTTGTAAGATTAATTAAGGACATATCGTACAAAGATCCATCGGTAATTTTGTCTTTCACATAGCTATATGCATGACCAGTAGTGACTACATGACAATTGATTTTTCCTGCGATTTCAATCAAATAATCAGCAAGTTTTTTACCATTGAGTTCCCAATTTAAAGATTCAGCACCAATAACCAAAACTTTTTTCATTGGACTTTTCAGAAAATTCGCCATTACAACAGGATCTGAAACAGAAACGCCCATTTCAGGGCCTGGTATATTTGCTTTTTGATACGGACGTGCCATTTTACTCAATTTCCTCTATTCTTATTTTTAGCTATAAGTTGTAAAATTATTTAGTTGTAAAATTACTATACTTAGAATTATTAAGGACAATTTAAAAAAATTGTTTTTATTAAGTTTAACCAAAAAAAGAGTTGAAAAAATAGAAGTTAGAAAGAAAATTAAAATGATCCCTATTTATAAATTGGGTCTTTTATCTTGCCAAGGAGCTATCTCCTCAAATGCTTTTGAGACCTGTAGAATTAATAACTCTTGGAATCTCTTACCAACGATTTGCAAACCAATTGGAAGGTTGTTTTTTGTCCATCCACAGGGGATAGTAGCAGCAGGATGCCCAGTAAGGTTAAAAGGAAAGGTAAATGCTTGCCACGCTGTAGGGGATACGTCAATCCCATTAATTTGGGAGGGATAAGGTTTTGTAGATTCAAAAGCGGGAACTGCTGTTGAGGGGGTGAGTAAGATATCATATTTTTTAAAATCTTCAAATATCGATTGATAAAACTGAGAACGTATACTCATAGCATTAGGTAAGCTTGAAGCCGGATATTGTAATCCCGCCTTAACCCAGCGCTCTAGACCTGGTTCTATTTTACCTTTCCATTCTTCTAAATAAGGCTTTAATTCATATCCAAACATTATTAACCACATTGTACTAAAAGCGACAGAAGGATCAAACTCCTTAAATTTTGCTTCTTCGACCTCCCACCCAAATGATTCAAACTTATGGGCTGAATTAACTACAGCTTTTTCAACTTCGTTATCTATGACTTTTGCATACCCTAGATCCGTAGTATAGCCAATCTTTAATTTATTTGGTTTTTCATTGATATGGTCAGAATATTTAATATTATCTTCTGGTAACGAATGTTTATCTCCCTCAAATGGTCCCTTCATAGCATCAAGCATTAAAGCCGCATCCGAAACATATCTTACAATAGGGCCTATGACAGATAAAGTTTGACCGCTATGAAAAGTTCTTGGATAAATTGCTACCCTACCAAAGCTGGGTTTAAGACCATAAGCACCACAAAAACAGGCGGGGTGTCGTATGGAACCCCCTCCATCAGAACCTTGTGCTAAAGGTCCCATTCCACAAACTACTGAAGCGGCAGCACCTCCACTAGAACCTCCCGCAGTTTTCTCAAGATCCCATGGATTTGGGGTTACGCCGAAAATCAAGTTATCAGTAACTCCCTTATAACCGAATTCAGGTGTATTTGTTTTTCCTAAAATTACACAACCTGCTTCTTTTAAGCGTGTAACAACAAGGTCATCTTCTTCGGGAATGTTGTGTTCATAGATTCTCGAACCATAAGTAGTTCTCACTCCTTTTACCGAAACTAAATCTTTTATTGAAGTTGGAATACCATTTAGAAGAGGAATATTCTCTCTTTTCTTCACCCTATCATCAGCTTCTTTTGCCATTTCTCGTGCTAAATCGAACGTTGGAGTGCAATATGCGTTTATTATTGGATTAATCTTTTCTATTCTTTCAATAATGGTTTCAGTTATTTCCTGCGAGGTTAGTTCTTGGTTAGTTATTTTTTCTTTCATTTCCCAAGCAGACATAAAGCAAATATCGTCTTTATTCATTTTCTAAACCTTGAAAATATATATTAAAATTATACAGATCTAAAAATTACACTCTTTAAAAGAAGTTTCTTCCCATCAATTATAGAATAAATAAAAAAAAAAAATTAGTTGAATTTTGGTTTTTTATCTTGCCAGGGTGCGATATCTTCAAAAGCTTTTGAAACCTGAAGAACGGTTAATTCATCAAACCGTTTTCCAACTATTTGCATTCCAATAGGTAAACCATCACTAGACCAACCACATGGAATTGAAGCTGCAGGATGACCACTAGCGTTAAACGGATAAGTAAAAGGAAGCCATCCCGCTGAGGACACATTTTTTCCATCAATAATTATATCAGTGTTCATTGTTTCCATATTTATTTGTGATTTACCCAATTTAAAAGCAGGACATGCTAGGGTTGGTGTTATTAAAATATCAATGTTTTTGAATACCTTACAGATTTCCTCATAAATCATTTCTCTTTGAACTTCTGCTATCTTTATATCCTTAGTTGAAAACGTAAGACCAAGATTGATCAACTCTACAAGACCGGGATCCATTTTTTCCTTAGCTGATTCTAAGTAAGGTCCAAGAGTGTAAGCAAATCCCGAGTTCCAAATAGTTGCAAATGTAGATTCAGGATTCCTCAGTCTAATTCTACTCTTTTGTGTTTCCCAACCGAAACCCTCAAACTTTTGAATTCCATTTAAAACAGCTTTTTCAACTTCAGGATCGAGAGCTTCTGCAAATCCCAAATCCAAAGAGTATCCAATTTTTAATTTATTTGGTTTCTCATCAAGCCTTTCTACATAGCTATAATTTGGTTTCGGTATAGAATACCTATCAGAATCATCTTGACCTGCGATTACATCCAATACTAACGCAGCGTCTTTTACATATCTTACAAGAGGTCCTTTATGTACAAATGTTCCAAGGTAGCCCATCAATTTCATACCACTTTGTGGCACTCGACCAAAAGTTGATTTAAGACCATAAAGTCCACAGAAGCAACTAGGAATCCGAATAGAACCTCCACCATCGGATCCGATACCAATAGGGCCTAAGCCTGAAGCCACAGCACCAGCGGCACCACCGCTAGACCCTCCTGTAGTCCTCTCTAAATTCCAAGGGTTCTTAGTAACCCCAAAAATTAAATTATCGGTTTCTCCCTTGTATCCAAATGATGGTGTATTAGTTTTTCCCAAAATAACAACACCTGCATCCCTCATCCTTTTAACAATAGCTTCATCATTCCTTGGGACATTATTTTCGAATAAAAATGAACCATATGTAGTTCTAATCCCCTTGGTCTCTGTTTCATCCTTTATAGACGCAGGAATCCCGTGTAATAGCCCTAATTTCTCACCATCCTTTACAGCTTTATCAGCTATTCTTGCAGTATCCCGAGCCAGTTCAAAAGTAGGAGTACAATAAACATTAATTATTGGATTTATCTTTTCTATCCTTTCAATGATAATTTCAGTTAATTCTTCAGATGAAATTTCTTGATTTTTTATCTTTACACCCATATCGTAAGCAGATATATAGCAAATTTCTTCTCTTTTCATGTCTAACATGACTAATCGTTCTATTTGTGTATAAATTAGTTTAAATTTAGATTTCAAATAAAAGGAAAGAAGATTTAATATAAATATATTATTCTTTTAAATCGCATTAAAAAGATAATCAAATAAATTGAAAGGAGAATAACATATGTGTGAGTTTAAAATAATTCGAAAAAATAATAATTCTCAAATAATGGAAGATGTTGTAATGTTATATTACAATGAAGACAACGAGTTGGTATTAAAAGATGTAATTGGTATGGGAGAAACCATAGAATCCGCTCTTATATTAGACGTGAATACCATAAATCAGAAGTGTCTAATTTTAGAAAATCCCCTCATAAAAGACTTTGTTAATTTGTTAGTTAAATTAAATGATACTACAGCAACTAAATCTGATATGGATATAATTATAAATCAATTAGAGGCACTGAAAGAAGAGATTCCCAAATGAGGTCAGATGCAAGGTTCTATAAGGATATTAATGAGTTTTATGAAATAGCGTTGCCTTTTTTATTAAAAAAAGAAGTTGAAAATGGGCTTCAAATATCTATCCTCAATTCACTTAAAAATAACATCGAAAAATACGGTAAAGAAGCCCCTATTTTATGTACTGTAAGTATAGACGACGAAATTAAGCTAGTCTCATTGAGAACACCCCCTTATAATCAGATCTTATCTTATACAGACGAATTAAAAACAATTGATGTTTTAATTGATGCTTTAAACAAAGTAAAACCTGGAATTCCTGGAATTTTGGGATTTACAGAAGGAGCAAAAAGATTTTCTAAATTATGGTGTAAAAGAAATGGTCTTAAATCTAAAATAGTAATGAATGAAAGAATTTACAAACTGGAGAGTGTAGCAGAGGATACTTTAGGTAATAAGAAATTCATCAAGGCTACAGATACTTATGAAAACATTATTCTTCAGTGGGGAAGGGCGTTTATGTTAGAAGCTCTCCCTGATAGAGCTCCCGAAATGATTGAACGCTCACTAAAACACTTTAAGACGGATATAAATGAAGGGAGGATTTTCTTATTATTTGATAATGAATTACCTGTTTCAATGGCACGTAAGGCAGGAAAATCCCCCAATGGTATTGCTGTTAATGCGGTTTATACTCCACCTCATCTTAGAAGAAAAGGATATGCAACAGAATGTGTGGCAAAATCATCCAAACTTTTATTGGAAGAGGGAAATAAATATTGTTTTTTATTTACAGACTTGAGTAATCCGACTTCTAATAGCATATATCAAAAAATTGGGTATCGACCTATCATGGATGTAGATGAATATCACTTTTTTAAGTAGCTGGATGATTTTTGTTAACATTTAATTTTAACTGTTGAAAAAAATAAAATAAAAAAAAGAAACGAGAAAGTCTCCTGATTTTCTCCTGTAAATTTTTTGGGTATTATTTAGGTTTATCTTTTTGGGGGAAGAATTTCAATATCAATAGAAGAAACGTTATTATTTGTACCATCAGTGTTTGTAATGGATTCTGTACTAATCAAAATTTCACCATAAGTTGCACCCGTTACGAATTTATTCATAAGGATCTCTGCAACGTCTACAGCTAGTGAGATAGATCGCCCTCGAGCTAGTAATCGTACAGGCTTGTCATTTAAAACAACCATAGCTGCCATTACATAATTAAAAGATTTCTTTCTGCCAATAAAAACTTTTGAATCATCCCTACTATCTTTTTTAGCCATTTTATATCACCTTTTCGATGTATACGTTAAGATTTTCTTTTCTATACTTTTCGAACTTTCGTTTTCCTTATTTTTAAGTAGCTCTTGGTAACCTTTCAATAACTAATTAAGTTTTATTAGCGATATTTAGATTTTAAAATTTATCAATTTCTGAATTTTCATAGATATAGTGAACATTATCTTTATAGTTGGTGTATAGTAAATTCTAATTGATAAATAAGCAATACTCCGATTAATTTTCAATTAATAAAAAATAATAATAGACTGTTTCAATTTTATTGATTTATAAAATTGTATTGATGATCACAATCATTTATTTTAATAACTCTCTATAAATGCCCGCAAATATCACTGATTTCTTGACCAACGGAACTGAAGGATTAAAAAAACAAGATTTAATAAAATCTCCAAACTTAAAAACAATCTTCAGCACCATTAATCAACACTTATATGGAAAACTAAAGTACACTGATACTGATACTAGAGCCCGTTCAAAACAAATAATAAATCTCTTGCTATGTAAGTTAGTCGATGAAGTTTCTAAAAAACCTGAAGAAGAAGTAGAATTTTGCATCAAAAACGGGGAATCTCCAGAAGAATTATACATAAAAATTCGAAAACTGTTCGATGAAAAAGTAAGAGGAAAATATGCAGATGTTCTTGACGAAACAGAGCAGATTAGGTTAACAAAAGATCTTGTATATTTAATCGTAAACGAATTGCAGCATATCTCTCTCCTTCAATCTTCTAAAGACATATTCAGTGACGCTTTTGAAATATTTGTAAGCAAAATTTTAAAGGATGAAGCGGGTCAGTTTTTTACTCCTCCAAATATTGTGAAATTCATGGTGAATTATTTGGATCCAGAACCCAAAACATTGATTTTAGATCCTGCTTGTGGCCATGGAGGGTTCCTTCTTGAAAGTAAAGAAGTATTATGGAATAAATGCGAAACAGAAAAGGATAAAATAAATGCTGTTTCCAAGTTATTTGGTATTGATAAAGACTTATTTCTTGCAAAAATAAGTAGATTATATTTAGATATCTTAAGTAATGGAAAATCTAAAATTTTTTGCGAAGATTCACTGGATCCAAGAAATTTTAGAGATGAACCTAGAGATCAAATAAAAGACGATACATTTGATTTCATATTTACTAATCCTCCTTTTGGAGTTAAAATCCCTATCAATAATAGTGATATATTAGAGGATTATCAATTAGGTCATGTATGGAAAAATGTAAATGGTAAATGGGAAATGCAAGATAAGCTGGTTAAGCAACAATCTCCTCAAGTTCTGTTCATTGAAAGGTGTGTTCAATTACTTAGAGATGGAGGTAAATTAGGGATTATCTTGCCTGAAGGAATATTTGGAAATCCTTCGGATCGATATATTTGGGAGTATTTAACCTCTAAGGGCACAATATTAGGAATAATTTCCTTAGATCAAAATGCTTTTCAACCATATACATGTAATAAAACAAGTATCCTCCTTTTTCAGAAATTAAATAAGATTCCAAATGATTATCTAATAGATTTTGCAATTGTAGAGAACGTAGGGCATGATAAAGATGGTAAGATTTTATATAAACTCAATAAAGATGGAAGCAAACAATTAGATTCTACAGGTAATGCTATTCTAAATGACGATTTAATCACTTTAAATGTAAGACTAAGAGAAGCTGAAAAATTCGATTATTTAAAGGAACAGAAATGCTTTAAAATCAACTTCAGCCATATTAAAAATTATGTGTTCATCCCTGTTTATTATACTGGGGTTGAAAAGACTTTGAAGAACCTTGCGATTAACGAAGAAATTGAACTTCTCTCCATTAGGGAATTAACTGAGAAAAAAATACTTTACACTAATAAAGGAGGGTATTTACCTCGAGGAGATGAAATTGGTTCCCATCTTTATGGATTAGGTAACGTCCCTTTTATTCGAACTAGTGAAATAAACAATTGGGAAATTAATTTAGATTCATACAAAAAAACTAGCGAAGAAGTATTTAACCGATATAAAGAAAAGCAAAATATTGAGGTAGGAGATATTCTTTTAGTAAAAGATGGAGGCCCTAATCTAATTGGAAAAACAGCCTATATAACCGAATTGGACAAGAATATTATTATTCAGAGTCACATCTTTCAAATAAAAACACAAGAAAATAGTGAATTTATCGATTCATACCTTCTCCTGTACCTTTTAAATGTAGAAATCGTGCAAAAGCAAATTCAAGCAATCACTTTTGTTCAAGGAACAATTGCTACAATTGGAAATCGAATAATGGAAATATCCTTACCAATCCCGTCAGATCTAAATAAAAGAAAAGAAATTTCAAATCATGTCAAGAACATTATCAAACAGAAAGTGAGTGCACGAAAAAAAATTAGAAACTTAGCATTAGATTATCCCTTAGAATAAATAATTAAAATAGATCTTTATGGTGAGAAGAAATGAAGATTGAAAATTTTACTTTGAAAAATTATGATAATATTATTGGGTTATGGAGAAAAGCAGGAATTAGTGTTGGATCAACAGATTCAGAAAAGGAAATTAAGAGAATGCTTACTTTAAACCCTAATCTTTTCTTAATTGGCAAATTAAAGAATAAGATCATAGCTGTCGTAATGGGCGGATTTGATGGCAGAAGAGGGTATGTCCATCATCTTGCTGTGGATCCACTTCATCAAAAAAAAGGATATGGAAAAATGATAATGGATGAGTTACTTAATAGGTTTCGTAAAATTGGGGTACATAAAATTCACTTATTTATAGAAAGAGATAATTTAGAGGTTGTTAACTTCTATAAGAATTTAGAATGGCAGGTTAGAGACGATTTGATTATGATGAGTTTTGTTCCTGATGAAAATCTTTATAAAATGCGAATTTAGGATGTTTACAGCCTATTTAATACCACCTGAATTGTTATTCTGTTTAAAGCTATTTTTAAAGTTTAAAAATATTATTGAACTGAATAATTTTTAATCAAAGTAAATTCTAGATTTAGAATCATTAAAAAATAGAATTGCTGGCCAAATTTAGAACTGCTGGCCGCATTTTTTGCAAACATTTATTTTCCCATACATAGGAGAATGACCGATGTATCCTAAAACTTTGGATTTATCCTCTTCAGATTTAATATCTTTCCCTACAGCACCGCAGCTAGGACAAATCAATCTATCTTCACTCGAGTATTCTGTTGGTGCTGCTGGTTTTAACTCCGCTAATTCACCCTCAGCTTTATTCAAACTAGCTTTTTGTTCTTCAATAATTTTTTCACTTTCAGAAATCACTTTTGTAAGTTCGTCTAATTTTGAGTCTTTTTCAGTTAGAGAATTATTCAACTCATCAATTTTTTTATTCAACACTTCAATTTGCGATTTTAAATCTCCTACTTCAGAATTTATGCTCTCTTTTGAAGAAGTTAATTCTTTAACCAGATTTTCTAGCTCTGTAATTTTGGTTTTCCCTTGTTCTAGCTCAGAATCTAAATTGGAATCATTATCCTCCAATTTTTTAATTTCTTCATCCTTTTTAGTTATTGTCGCTTTGAGGTCATATAATTCGGTTTCATATTCAGCCATTTTATTACGTAATCCTTTTACAAGTTTATCATCCATACTTTTTGTTAAATCTTTCATTTCATCTTGAGAAATAAAAATAACACCTCTCTTTTCGTTTCTTTTTTATAAGCAATCAAAAATTGCTATGTTTAATAAGCGAAATTTGCTAAAATTTCATTTTAGCAATATTATATAAATTCTTACAAAAATTTTATAATAGAATTAATATTTAAGCTTTATTTTTACGAAATTTGCTAGGTTTAAAGAGGATTATATTTTCTTATTTTCTTAATAAAATGTGATATTATTCCATCGAGATAGCTATATTTCGCTCAAGTGTGGCATTATACTTAATCACAAAAATTTTTCCCACTATTTCTTGGTTTTCTAATGTTAACAACATTTCTGGTTCAGTTACTATCGCTAGCGCACGTTTCTTATTTTCTAAGGTCCCCAGGAGAACTGCTCTTTTGGCTGGCCCGTCTCGATCATAAATAATAGAGTATCCTTCAACTGTTAACTTACCATTTGCTTGGACTTCTGCGTCTGGTAAACTTTGTTTTAAAATTGATTCTTGTAGCTTTGAGTCATCTCTAGTTCCCCAGTCCTCTTTGGGTGGTTTATTCCCATAGATTCCAATAGACTGTTTAGTGTTGTATCCCCCATTAGCTATTATCATTATTTTTAATGAAGGATTTGTTCGAATTAATTCAACAGTATTGATAACAGCATGTAATGAATAATTGCTTAAAGGAGTACCAAAATATGGAAGACCTCCAGTAACAGTTAAGTCACGTGGATCATCATCCTTAATTCCAAGCTCCTTTATAAAAATCTCTACAATTGAAGGAAAACAACTATATAAGTCAAATTTATCAATATCACTTGATTTTAAACCCGCCTGTTTTAAAGCAACCCGAGAACCTTCCCTAACTGCAGGAGAATTATCAAGTCTTGGCCGACGGTAAATTTGACTTATGTTTTTTAAATCAGCTCCACCCATTAAATAGACCCACTGATTTATTTCAATATTCAAGAGTTCAGCAATTTCCTCATTAGTAATTATAATTGTTCCTGCTTGATCAACAAGATTATTAGCACACATCCGTTTAGTATATGGGTATGTAACAAGACGATTCTCAGGTGATGGAGTTGTAATTTCTTCAGCACTATATTGTTTTTGAGTCCAACTTAAAGGGTTTTTTGAAGCAACCTTTGAAAACCCTTCAAAAAGTTCTCCCATATATTTTCTATGTTCCTTAATACTGTGTTTAGATGATGCTCTTAGAGCTGTTTCAAAGATTGCATAGGTTAAAGATGGCCAATACAATCCATATTTATTTTCAATATCATATCGCTCCCAATGCTCTCCATTCATATAGGCTGGAGGTTTTTTCTCAGGCCAATGTTCGGGACGAATATTATTGAATACTCTATAAGTAGAATATGCTGCTTCTCCGCCTGTAACAAGGACACAACGATGTTGTCCAGAAGCAATAGTTTTTGCAGCTCGGTTAATTAACATTTGAGGACTTTGCCCTCCATCTGGTAAATATATTTTCTCTTTCGGTGTGATATTGAGCCTTTTACCAAGCTCACCCGGAGCATCTTCGTATGACCAAGAACTGATATTTACCATATAAATGGCATCTATACAGTCGATAATCTTTTGAGTCTTTGTATTTTCAATTGCATCTTGAGCTGTTTTGACTATTAAACTGAGCGAATCAAGAGGTTGAGAAGTGCCTTTACGTTGTGTAAATTGGGCAGCTCCAACTATAATCGGAATATGTTTTTTCCCCATGATTAGTAATAATCCTCCTAATAATATAGGAAATTTCTTATTTCTATTAAAAATTCGGTAATTTTAACTATACATTAATGCCAAATTACAGATTTTTTCTTTGTTCCCGAAGTGGAATGCAATAATTAGGTCTTTTTATTTTCTTTCTAATAATTTTTAATGGGAAAAGTACAATTTCTATTATTATAGATAATTCAACGTTTTTACTGATAGATAGAAATCTTTATATATGAACTAGGGAATTATAACTCGTTGAATTTATCCAAAAATAACATAGAATTTAATTTAAGTAAAAATTAATAAAAGAGGTAAAAATTTAATGCCAGAAATAAAAAGAGAAATTGCTATAATAGCCATAATTGCAGGTTTAGGAGTTGGAATACTGGGTGGATGGTTTATACCTTCACCTGATTTTACAACACATACACCTTTATTAGATAAAATCATTAGCCGAGGGGAACTTATTGTTGGGACAAGTGCTGACTATGCACCATTCGAAAATAAGACGTGGCCGGGTGGTGAAATAGTAGGGTTCGATATTGATCTTTCACAAATGATTGCTGATGCGATAGGTTCAGGAGTGACCCTTACAATGGTGGATTTACCATTTGATTCTCTAATTGCTGCTTGTAAAGCCGGTACAGTTGATATGCTTGCAGCGGGATTAAGCTACACTGAGGATCGTGCTGACAAACTTGCAGCATCAATAACTTATATCAATGTAAGCCAAGTAGTTATTGCTCTGAACAATTCAGGAATCACCATTAACCATATTGATAATGTTACAGCTTACCACGTTGGTGTTCAAACAGCCACTGTAATGTATGATGAGTTAGAAGCTTTAGGAATGATTGACAATGTGAATCTTTTTTCGTATGATAATGCTATCGAACTTATGGTAGCCTTAGATGCGGGTACTGATATTGACCTTGCTTACATTGACGGGCCTGTGTTCACTGCTTGGGAAGGTATTTATGATATTGAGGTCTTATTTAGCTCCGGAATAGATCCGTTTGCACTATATACTAGACATGGTGAACCAGAGTTTCTTTATACGATAAATACAGTCATTTATGAGAGTTATCTGACCGGATCGATCTTCGATACAATAAATTATTGGTTCGGTAATATCACAACATAATTGATGCTTTTCTAATTCCAACTGTAATTATCCCAAAGAAATATGAAATTATGAAAATTAATATAATTAAACAATTTTTTTTTTTACAATTTTTATAATATATTGATAATTTTCTAAAGATAAATTAGAATTTCATTCTATATTAAATTAATAACAATGTTGTTTACCAATATAATTGAAGCTATAATCACGAGAAATTTCACTCAGATTGTGATGTTCATAATTGGTATATACGTAATGAGATGGTATGCCAAGAAGAAGAGCACACACTATACTAAAGTGTGGGATTCATCTCTCAAAACGGCATTGATAATGAATTTATCTTGGTTGGTAATAAGTATTCCTTGGAGTCTTACATTTAATTTCATGCGTATTGAAAGTGTGTTCATCGATCTAATTATCTCTGGAATTAATGTTTTAATTGGCTCTATAATCGTGATAATTTTATATGAGAAAAATTTGAGAGATTCTTTCTTGTTCGTAGTCGTTATTCAACTTATTATTTTCATCGCATCTATAGTAGTAGGATTCATTTTAACAGTTGTTATGAGTTTTTTTTTATCAGGGAATTACGAAATAGCTTATTATATTCTTAAGATTGGATTACCATATACCTTACTTCTTACAATCCTTGGATTATTAATTGGATTTATTATTGGCATGGCGTTAGCCCTAATGCGTATTTATAGCGGTATTGAACTCAGTTGGATTGCAAAAACTTATGAGAATATATTCCGAGGTATTCCTATTTTAGTTTTAATCTATATCTTTGCTTATGGTTTTACCGGTCTATTTTGGTTTATAGAACTTTCTCAAAGACCACTTGCTAGTATTGTTTTAGCACTTGGTCTTCGAAGTGGTGCTTACCAATCCCAAATATTCCGTGGAGCTATACTTTCTGTGAATCCTGGTCAAACAGATGCCGCTCGTGCTATAGGGATGAATGGAAATCAAACATTTCGACATATTATATTTCCTCAAGCTATTCGTCTGGCTGTACCTAGCTGGTCTAATGAATATGCAGTAGTCATTAAGGACACATCATTTGCTTACGCCGTTGGTATTGTTGAAATGACTAAGGTAGCTTACGATTATTCTCGTGCCTTTCAAGGTACTTGGGCATTATCAATAGGTATTCTTGCGATTTTATATCTTCTCTTAACTTTTCCTGTAACCAAATTATTTGGGGAACGGCAAACTAAAAAACTTAAAGAATTAGGAATGGGTGGTGGTTAAATATAAAGGAATCTGTAATACGCGTAGATAACATCTGGAAGTCATATGATGAATTGCAAGTCCTTAAAGGAGTCTCTTTCGAATTGGCTGAACGAGAAGTTAAGGTTATATTTGGACCAAGTGGTTCTGGAAAGAGTACACTTCTCCGATGCATAAATATGCTAAGTCCTCCAGAGAGGGGAGATATTTTCCTTAGGGGTGAGAATATAACTATGCCCGGAGTTAATCTTAATGCCGTTAGAACAAGATTAGGAATGGTCTTCCAGCATTTTAACCTTTTTGCCCACCTCAAAGCTATTGATAATGTGAGTATTGGTATTCGTCGGGTAAAAGGTTTATCGAAAAAGGACGCTCAAACTAAAGCGCGTGAAGCACTAGATCGCGTTAGAATGGCAAAATGGGCAGATCACTATCCTGCTCAACTATCTGGTGGTCAACAACAACGAGTGGGTATTGCTCGAGCTTTAGCTATGGAACCAGAGGTAATATTATTTGATGAACCTACATCAGCATTGGATCCCGAACTAATTGGGGAAGTACTTCAAGTAATGTTGGATCTCGCTAAAACAGGTACTACCATGATTGTGGTAACTCACGAGTTGGGATTTGCCAAAGCTGTTGCATCAGAAATGATATTTCTCGGTGAGGGGGTTGTAATCGAGCGTGGAACACCTCAACATTTCTTTGTTTCACCTAAATCTGAACGTGTAAAAAAATTTCTCAAACAGCTTGAAGTTTTATATGGAACCCACGAAGAACTTTTAAAACCTTTGGACGAGGAGGAATATTGAAAGAGACGGTAGAACAACTTTCGGATGAGAGCAAGTTAAAGAGAAAAAAATTATTATTGGGTGCAAGTATTGCTGTTATTTTAATTATAGTTGTAATCATATTAAGCAACCTATTTTGTACTTTTCCATTTCTGGTTGAAACAGATTATTGTATCGTAACAGGATACTGGGACCGATTATTTGCAGGTTTTCTTACAACGATGTGGTTATATGGATGGGCGCTTATGTTTGGTTTTTTATTAGGACTTTTTCTTGCTCTGCTCCGTCAATATGCTGGAAGTATCTTTTCCCGGGTTGCTACTGGTTATATTGAGATTATACGTGGAACACCTCTAGTCGCGCAGTTATTTTTCTTATACTATGGTTTGAATATCTCATTAGGGAACTGGAATATATATACTCAATTTACTATTTTTGGTGGAGAAATTACTTTCGTATTCTTAAATTCCCGGATTCTTTTTGGTATCATAGCATTAAGTCTTAATAGTGCAGCATATCAAGCTGAATATCTTCGTGGCGCCATGATGTCTGTTAGTACTGGTCAATTAATGGCTGCTCAATCATTGGGTATGTCAAAGCTAGCCGGTATCCGCCATATTATATTGCCTCAGGCTCTACGACGAGTTATTCCTGCATGGTCTAACGAAGCGGCTTATCTACCGAAGTATACTGTTGTTGTTTCTCTAATTGGAGCAACTGAACTCTTTGGTCAAGCAAAAATTATTGTTTCACAAGAATACATATCAATATTTACTTATATCATTGTTGCTATCATCTTTTTGGTTACAATTGCGATTATTTCTCGAGGATTAGATATCCTTCATAAACGAACGGGAATTCCGGGATTATGATTTCTTGAGTATTGAAAAATTATTTAATTCTTTATATTTTTATATAGAACCTTAAATTTGAGATTGTTTTAACATCAGAAATAATTTGGATTTGTTGTCCTTAGATAGAAATTCTTAAATATTAACTTATGAGATCTACTACCACAAATAGTAATCTAAAAAATTCAATAATAGAATTATAAAAAAATGTATATTTTGAGTTGAAAATCATTTGAGAAGAGAACTTGGAATTATTGCAATGATTGCCTGTATTGGGATCGGATTCGCTTCTGGATGGGTTGTGCCTGCATTCTTTATAGAAGGGAAACAATGTCCAGATTGTCCAGAATGCCCAGAATGCCCAGAATGCCCAGAATGTCCAGAGTGCCCAGAATGTCCTATATGTCCGGAGGAACCAGAGCCATTAATTGATCAAATTATCTCCCGAGGTGAATTCATTGTTGGAACGACTGCTGACTACCCGCCTTTTGAATACTATAATGCTACGGAAATAATAGGCTTCGATATAGATTTATCACAGATGATTGCTGATGAGATTGGTGTTAGTTTAACTATAACCGATATACCTTTTGACACCCTAATGACTGCCTGTAATGCAAGCACTATTGATATGATTGCAGCAGCAATGATTTACACAGAACCACGCGCTGAAATTCTTGCACCTTCCATCGACTACCTTACTTTAAGTCAAGATGTTGTAGTTAGAAACGATTCCGTGCTTACTATAGAAAGTTTAGATAACCTTACATCTTATACTGTCGGAGTTCAAGCAGGAACTGTGAATCAAGATGAATTAGAATTTCTAGGTATGATCATTAATGTAAACCTTATGATCTACTCTAGTGCCACATCCTTATTCGCAGCCCTGGATGCCGGGGCCATTGATGCCGCATACGTAGATAGACCAATTTTTGCCGTTTATAATGAAATATATGACCTTAAAATTATTTTTAGTATACCAAGTGGGTCTTTAGTGCTTTGGTGCAAATATGGTGAACCAGAACTCTTGTATATAATTAATAAGGTTATTTTTGAAGCCTATCAAAATGGGATGATTTTTAGCCTATTTGAGAAGTGGTTTGGATGACTAGCCTTCGAAAATTCCCAACTGTTAATAATTGACTCTAATAACTGACAACTGATTTAAAAACATATATTATTTAATCTAATTTTCTTTTTTTTCTATACTATTTATTTGATTTAAGATAACAACATAAAAAATTATAATAGAAACTATGAAGATTATCGATTTTCGGTCTGATACAGTGACAAAACCTTCTCCTGAAATGTGGAATATGATAAAATCAATGAATAATTCTAAGCTTGGGGACGATGTTATTGGTGAAGATCCTACAGTAAATGAATTAGAAGAAAAAGCAGCTAAAATAATAGGAAAGGAAGCAGCTCTATTAGTAACCTCAGGTACTCAAGGAAATCTGGTTTCACTTCTCTCACAGACAAATCCAGGGAATGAAATCTTGTTAGAAGAAAAATGCCATATTGTTGGGCATGAAGTTGGAAGTGCTGCACGTATCGGAGGATTAATGGTACGAACATATCCTTCGAACAGAGGTGTTCCCTCCATTGATCATCTTCAAGATTTAATTCGATATAAAGAAGACATACATGAACCAGCAACAACTCTAATAAGTGCTGAGAATACACATAATTTTCATGGTGGAGCGATATTGAAGCCAGAAATCCTAAGAGATTTAAAAAATTTTGCCCAAAAGAACGAATTGAAATTCCATTTAGATGGCGCTAGAATTTTTAATGCTGCGGTGGGTTTAAACACAGATGTAACAGAATTAACTAAACATGTTGATAGCATAATGTTTTGTTTATCCAAGGGATTATCTTGCCCTGTTGGTTCTATAGTTGCGGGTTCAAAAGAGTTTATATCGAAAGCTCGAAAGTTCCGTAAAATGCTAGGGGGTGGTATGAGACAAGCAGGAATTATTGCCTCTTTTGGATTAGTGGCAATTGAACCAAATTGGATTAAAAGGTTGGAAGAAGACCATAGAAATGCTAAATTACTTGCAGAAGGATTAAAATCTTTTGAGCATCCTATTAAAATCCATAATCCAGATACAAATATTGTCATTTTAGAATTTTTAAAAACACCTAAAATCTTCAAGATATTAACTGAGTTAGGAAAAGAAGGTATCTTGGCGTTTACCATTAGTAATAAGAAGATTCGTTTTGTAACTCATTATGGAATTCATGAGGATGATATTCAATATAGCATAGATAAAATTAGGAACGTTTTGAATAGATATAATTATGAATAAAATAACAATAAAATAAAAAAAAAGATTTACTTCATTTCTCTTCAGAACTCTCTAAATCTGAAGATTTATCTTCCATCAGATCATAGTATTCTATGTCCATTAGACCTCCAATGGGATTTTCTGTCCAATGAGCTTTAATTGGCATTCCAATATATGTGTCTTTAAAATCAACTTCGGGATTAAGTGAAGCTATACTTGCTGTGTCTGCTCCATCATGATGAACTAACACCATGGGTTTCTCTTGTATTTCTCCTGTCTCTAGATCCTTTAAGTAAGCAACAGCAAAAGTACAAACATTTCCCGTTTCTCTTAAATCAACCCATCTATCAGGTTTTACTAAACATTTTCCACAGACAAATCTAGGAGGATAGTAGACAGTATTACATCCAGAACATTTTAAGCCTACTAATTTTTTTTCTTTTAATTTCTGTAAGAAAGGTTGTAGATGTGTTATATTATATTTGTACTTATAATTAGACAAGTACCAACTTCCCGGCATTTTTCTTGTCTCTTTATAATCCTTTTTAATATAGTCCATAGACTTTCTTTGAGTTAGTTTAGACATTTTTTCACCTCCATTTTCTTCTGGGTTCATCTGACATGACCATCATAGTACACAAATTAAGTGAACCACCCCACCCATGACCTATTGCGGTATGGACTGTTTTAGGAACTTGGTTACTTGCCTTACCCATTATTTGTAGTGCTGCCACAGCTGGTCTTTCAAGTGCCGAAGCCCCAATTGCATTTGTAGAATTGACACCCCCAGAACAACATATAGGTAATTCCCCATTTAAAGCAGTAACCCCATTTTCATACATTCGTGGTGCGGTAGTTTCTTCAAATAAACCTAATTTTTCAACCCACATGAGTTCTTGGTTCGGAAATGGTGAATATACCTCAGCATAATCAATTTCCTTTCTTGGAAATGAAATACCTGCCTGACGATAAGCCACCTCAGAAGATTTCATGGCTCCTAATTGCTCTGATGGGTCAATTTGTGCTGAACCACTTCCAGCATACCCTAGAATTGCTGTTTCATGAGCTACACTTGCTACACCATTAACATAAGCAGGGATATCGCACATATCTTTTGCTTTTTCTTCAGTAGTAAATAAAACGGCGCAAGCTCCGTCAGAAGCAGGGCATACCATACCGTATCTTAGGGGGAAGGAGATATATGGTGTATCAAGTACCTGTTCGATTGTTAGATCTGGCATTTTTAAATGAGCCCACCATGTTTTCGCAGCATTACGTCTGTTCTGCACAACTACTCTCGCTAAATCTTCCTCTGTGATTTTTGATTTTTGCATATAATTAGTAGCTTGATAAGCAGCTACTCCTATTGCGGCTCCTGCTGATAAAAGTCTCCCTACTTGGTCGTATGTCAGCCCTAGATGATTCAATAGGGCAACTTCACCGTAAGCAACATTAGCAAGACCAACGCTAGTATCTCCTTGAGATTGTTGTTCAAATGCAATTGCTAATACCGTATCAACACCTGGTAATCCTGCAGCTACTGAATAATATCCCGCGATGCCAACTGACCCTCCTGTAGTACCTCCTGTAGTGACCCGCATCAAAGGTTTATTTAAAGCTCCGATTGAGTCTGTCATCCATAATTCAGGTAAGTTCGATCCCTCAAATCCAGGCATGTTGCCAGTTGCATAAGCATCTATATCTTCGAAACCGACACTAGGGGCGTTTTTCAAACAATCTTTAACAGCTTCACTTACTAATTCTACGATATTAACATCTGAGCGTTTAGATGCATGTTCACTAAATCCTGCTGAAGTGATTGCAACTTGTCTTCCCATTTTTAATTCTCACCCTCCAAGATATATACAATATTATTTTGAGCACACATTCCAATCTGACCGGAAGCGATTGCCTTCTTAGCATCTTTAACTTGGTATCCATCCGCTTCTCCTCTTAATTGCTTTGCAGCTTCTATAATCCTAATTAATCCAGTTGCACATGGAGGATTACCACCAATAGCACCTCCCGAAGGATTTATAGGGATATCACCACCAATTTCTGAATTCGAATCTGTACCTTGACCTACATCTGCTAAACCTAATGATTCAGAAAAAATTACTTCCTCATGGGCATAAGCCTCATAAAATTCTGCTAGGTCAATTTCTTCTCTAGGATTTTTAATACCTGCCGCTTCATATGCCATTTTTCCTGCTAATTCCATAGATGTGCTCTTAGCTAAATCACGATCTCCAAGATAATATGTTTCTTGGCTATATCCTACCCCCGTAATCCACACAGGGTTAGGAGTTATTTTTAGCGCTTGTCTTTCAGGAGCTAATAACAATGCCGCAACACCATCACAGGGTTGTGCAACCATTAGTTCCGTTACCGGATCAGCATATATCTCTGATTCTAATACATCTTTAACAGTAATATTGGCATTTTGGGCTTCCTGCAATGCTAATGGATTTTTTGAAGCATTTTTTCTATTTTTAACAGCAATTTTAGCTACATCTTCTATGTTTACTTTATACTTTTCCATGTATGCTCTCATCTGAAATCCTGCTGCAGTAATATCATTAACATAAGCAACTGGCCTTTCCCATGTTGGGTCGGTTTCATATAGCCGTGCCGCATGATATGGAAAACATGATGCCATACTTCCTCCCCATACTAAAGCAAGTTTATGATTACCCGAAAGAATACGCATTAACCCATATAATACTGCATGAGCGCCATCCATCTCTACCTTACTCTCATCAGTCATATATCCTCCCCCAACTTCAACAGTATAACAGTTTGAAATTGTACGCCCGTCGTAATAGTCGTTTGTGCAAGAAATTGCTGTGGTAATATCTTTTTTCTTTAAGCCAGCACTATCAATCGCGCCCCTTACAGCTTCAAAAATCATTTCATATCTTCCATAGTTTGCATCCGAATGTAATTTTACTTGATTATAACCTACAATACCTACTTTTTGCATTCTATTCATCACCTCTCACATTTTCATAAACCCTTTAATATCAGAAGGGTTTCCTTTAGGTTTTTCATCCCATTCGATTTTAACCTTCATCCCAATTTTAACCTCTTCTGGTTCTATTTTCAGAAGACGATATACGATTGCCGTGTCACTCCCATCGATTTGAACCATTCCAATTATCTGAGGATTTTTTGCTTTTCTAGCTGTTCTATCACTTACTCTATAGTGAGTTATTGTATAATTTTGCAACGTACCTGTATCTGGTAAATTCACCCAATTATTATCAAGAGGTATTGTTTTATTGCATTCACCGCATATTTTTCTTGGTGGTACAAATACTTTCTCACACTTTGTGCATTTATTTCCTATGATTTTCTTATTTTCAAGAGAATCATAGAATTTATCCATATAAAGACCAACCCAGAAGGAGAAATCGGCTCTTACAAAACCTTTAGTTGTAACGACTAACTTTTCTGTCATAATATTTCATTTTTATTATTGAAAATTTCGATATAATTATTATTATGATGTACATGTTTAAAATATTAATTTTAAAAAAAGAATTAATAAACAATAAAAATGTAGAATGAGATTTAGTATGGCCTATCTTTTGTATTTAAGCATAAAATCAATTAATTCTGAATTTCTCTTAAAGACTTTTAACTGATCTTTTTTAAGATGTTCACTTGCGATTGTTTTACACTCTTTTAACTCAATCTCTCTTTCCCCAATTGCTTCGCTTAGGACAGGTAAAAAATCACATAAAGTATGTACTTCTAACACTCTCCCTTTATATTTTTTCCTCGCTAAATCACTTACAAGAAATAGATAAACTGGTGAAATAAATTCTGGGGGAACAGTAATCGGCATTTGTTGTCCCCATTCTCTTAAATCCTCTGCCATTTTAGTTTCTACTCCTGCAGGGGTCACAACATTTACATTAATACCGTAAGGTTTTAACTCTGCACTCAAACACTTTCCCATTGCTGCCACAGCCGCTTTGGAAGCAGAATATGCCACTTTTTTTGGAGGAAAATAAACATTCCCGTTAACAGAAGACGTCATTACTATGCTTCCGCTTTTTTGCTCTATCATTTTCGGTAGTACTTCCTTTGATAAAGCATAATAACTCATAATATTGAGATTAAACAATTTTTGAGCATATTCAATAGGAGTATCAACCACAGAGGACATATGCGTCAAGCCTGCATTATTAACCAATATGTCAATGGTATCAAAATTTTCAAAATATTGCTTTGCACATTCCTTAACACCATCCAATGTTGACAGATCTACCGGTATTGCAAATCCTTTAACCCCAAATTTCTCTATTTCTTGGACCGTATTATCTAATTGCTCTTTTGTTCGGGAGCAAACTGCTACATTGGCTCCATTTATAGCAAAATCAAGAGCTACTTCCCTTCCAATACCACGCCCTCCTCCAGTAACTAGAGCATTCTTACCTTTAAGTAATTTCATCTATTTTTTCACTCTTTCTCAATCTAATACAAAAATTATTGGATTAAACTTATTTTTATATCTTTGTTTAAAAATTTTAGTTTGCTAACTATATTCAGTTTCATCTAAGAAAAATTTTAGGAGAAAATACTATTTAAAATTATAAACATTATCAGAAAGATAATTAAAATTTTATAATGAAGTGACTTAAAAATGGTAAATGATCTTTCAAATAAGTTAGTGATAAGTGCCGCATTAGCAGGTTCTATGACTATGAAAAGCCAAAATCCTGCAGTTCCTTATACACCTGAAGAATTTGGGGAAGAAGCAAAAAAATGTTTCGATGCTGGAGCTACAACAGTACACATCCATGCAAGAGATCCAGCAACGGGATTTTCTACTCCTGATTTAGATCGTATAAGAGCCGTTGTGAGTGCTATTCATGATAAAGCACCAGAAATAATAATAAATATAACAAGTTCTGTAGGTGCTACAGTTGAACAAAGAGTTGCTCCTACGAAGACATTTAAACCATTATTAGCCTCACTTAATACTAATTCAATGAACTTTAGCTTAGGTAATTTCAAAACAGGTGAGGTTGTAGCAAATGCAGATGGTGTATTTAGGAATACATTTCATATAATTCAAATACTCTCTAAAGCTATGAAAGAAGCTAAAACTAAACCAGAATTAGAAATCTATGATTTTGGTGGTTTATACAATATCCTTTTCCTTGACAAACAAGAAGGGTTATTTGAGCATCCTCTTCATTTTCAGTTTGTTTTTGGAGCCTTGGGTGGTGTCCCATTTGCTCTTCAAAATTTAGCTGGTTTTCTTAATTTAATGCCCTCTGATTCATCATGGAGTGTATGTGGTGTAGCAAAGGACCAATTTAAAGCCGGATTATGTGCAGCAGCAATGGGAGGACACATACGTGTAGGATTGGAAGATAATATTAGGATGCCAGATGGGGGGAAAGCTAAAGGATCTTGGGAACAAGTAGAATGGGCAGTAAAAGTAACAAAACTAGCAGGACGAGAAGTAGCTACACCAGATGAGACTCGAAAAATCTTTAATTTGTTACAATAATTTGTTATAATTTGCTATTTTACTGGAGAGTACTTTTTATAATTACTTTTTAATCCAGTATAAGATGAAATCCTCTATGAGTGTGTATCACATAAAATCAAGAATAATAGAAAAAATAAAAAAAAAATAAAATTTTTAGAATGTAAATCCTTCAGGTAACTCTGATTCAGGCGTTCCTTCTGGAACAAACATTAAATCCATAATTGTATACGTTGGAGCTTTTGTTCGAAAGATAGGGACAACTATATTCCCAATTTCAGGCTCCCCCACAGCAAGAACACTCATAAGAATGGTAACTACCTCTTTATCAAATTCAACATTAATGAATTTTATTGGTAGTGGGAGTGAGTTGAAAGCCCCAGATCGATGAGTTACGATAAAAGAATGGATAGTTGCAGGTTTATCGGATATATCAATAGGTGTTGCTCTTCTCAGGCAATCAGGACAAAAAATTCTAAAAGGCTCATAAATAGAACCTTTTGTTTCGCATTTATCATTATCACATCTTGAAGCAATGAGTTTACCTTTCCCCAGAGATTCAAAAAATATAGCTTCACTACCGTAAGAGTGTATATAGGTCATATCACGTGGATTGGTTACACCTGCTAACTTTCCGGTATCCTTGTTAATAATTGGTTGATTTGCTTCTGGTACGTGAAATGTTCCTCTTGGCTTGTATCTACCATTGATGATATCAACAAAACCTTTCTCATTTTCATTTTTCACCATAATTAGTCCTCCTTTATTAAATTATTTGGATCCATTAAAATAGTACAAGTTACATGGGAACCTACTCCTGCATGGCTTATAGCTAAACCTCTTTTTGCTCCTTTAACTTGTAAACTCTCCCAATCTTTAGGTTTTTCTCTTCCAAAAGCTTTCCATTTCTCCTCAGGTTCATGGATTTCATCCCAACGATTCCAGATATGATAACCAATCTCTGCTATTTGCATTAAGCCTGTTGCTCCTACAGCATGCATACATCCTATTAATCCACCACATGGGTTACTAGGTAGTTTTCCCGGTTTCTTTGTTTTTGGGTTTATAACATAGGCATCTCCGCTTTCGATATATGTTCTTCCATCTCCATAAGGTCTTATTCCAATATCTTCATACGTTTGAATATCACTAATAGTAAAAGCATCATGAAGCTCAACTACATCTAGATCTTCACTAGGATCTTTCACACCAGCCATATTATAAGCATAGTAAGCAGACATCCTAGCAGCTAAGAAACTTGTAAATCCTGGATATCGATCTCCTCCTGGAAATCTTTTACCTAAATCATCATATTGACCTTTTGTTTCATTAGGTAATAGTGGAATTTTCATATCACGACGATCAGCTACTCTTAAAGTATGACTCCCCGCTGCAATGTAAATCCTCAATGGTTTATCTGTAATTTCATATGCGGTTTTTTCATCGCACACTATTCCGCAAGCAGAACCAACACTCATTAAACAACAATCTAAGGCACGGAGAGGAAATGCAACTATAGGAGAGTTTTTTACATCATCTATGGTTATTTTCATGGGTCCCTGAGCGTGAGGATTCATTCTGGCATAACCTCGATTTTTTACTGCTATTTCTGCCATAGTGTCCCTAAAAGAATCTTCTTCCTTCCCAAAAACTTTCCAGTATCGTTGAGCCATGACGGCATAATATCCTGTATAAATATGGCCGAGAGGTGTTTCCCAATCTTTATCTGCTGCAGCCGATATAAGATGGTTTCCCTCATCTGTTGGTACTTCATCCATCCGCTCCCATCCTAATGCCAGAGTACAATCACTATATCCAGATGCCACGGCTTTCACAGCTTCCCACATAGCAGAACCTCCTGTAGCACCCCCTGTCTTTACACCAACATTTCCTAACGGATCCAATCCGAGTCTATCATGAATTACTGCTTCCCCAAGTAGTTGATCTCCAAAATGATCAGCAAAATGGCCATAATAACAAGTATGAATATATTGTTTTAATTCGCTTGGAGTCATTTTGACAAAATCCGCTGCTGCTGTTAATGCATCAACACATAGTTCTTCTGTTCGAGTCTCTGGAAAGGCTCTATCAAATTTTGACATTCCCACCGTAGCTAAGTACACAGGTCGCATTAATTTTGGTATTTTTAATTGTTTTTCGCTAAATTTAATCATATTGTTTTCACTTCTTAGAATTTCGATTTATGTGTAAATTTAGAATTTTGTTTTCTAATAAATTTAATATTTTATTGTTATGTTTTATTTTGATTAAAAGATTTCTAATTAAAACAGTTGAATTCTAGTGGGAATAAAATCCTATTTCAGATAAAAAGAGAATCTCTGAATATAGTTCTTGTATGAATAAAGACTCTAAATCAAATCTATTTTTTAAACAATGTACCATTTATGGATAATGTTAATTTTAAATTCATGTTCAAATAATAAAGTATAATTTTCAAAATTACAGATAATCGAATGATATATTATGGATACCAGAATAAGTGAGTTTGAGAAAATCCAGATCCAACGATACGTTCCAGAGTTGGATTTATTAAGCAATCCTATATTAAATGCTAAAGAGAAGGAATTCTTAGCAGATCTATATGATTTTATGGAGAAAGAACTTGATCCTGAATTAAGAAAATTGGAGGACCTAAATTATTTCGTTGAGGAACCAACTCAAGAGCAGAAAAAAGAAATTGTAGTTAATATAATGAAAAAGTTAGCGGAAAATGGATATTATTCAACCATACTTAACACTGAGAATTATGAAGTTGGGAGAATAACTCGAAATGCCCTCATAGCTTTCGCAATATGTGGTGGTCGATGGAGTGAATATAGTGAAAAATACATAGCTGGGAACTACAGTATAGAAATGGGAAGATTATCAGGTGGAACTCTTTATTGCAATCCTGTAAGTTATGCTTCTGATGAGATTCAAAAAGAGAGATTCTTACACCCAGTGGCTAAAAACGGTCAAATTGGAGCTTCAGCTATGACTGAATTTAATGCAGGTTCAGATATCTTTAGAATGGAAATGAGATTACATGAAAGAGGTAATAAGTTAATTGCAAAGGGCAAGAAACTTTTTATTACAAACGGGATGATTGCAGATTTCATAGTTTTATATGGAAGGTTAGATAACGGACAATTAGGTGCTGTGGTTGTTGATACAAATCATCAGAAATTGAAAAACTTTAGGAGTACTAGAGTAAGAACTTATGGGATGACAGATGCGTTTGTAAGTCGTTTAAGTTTTGATAGAGTTGAACTTCCTAAGGAAAATATGCTTCATGGTCATGGACTTGATATAGCATTTCACCAATTAACTGAAGAAAGATTAGTTATTAGTGCTGAAGCACTAGGAGACGCCATGAAAAAACTCCTTTATTCTCATGCATATGCACTCCAACGTATGCAATTTGATAAAAGATTACACCAATATCAGGTAATTCGTTTTCCGATCTCTCAAAAAATTCGTGAATTAAATTTAATGCTTTCAGCTTTAATCCAATATGCAAGACAGATGGATGAACACCCAGAACTAGGAGGTTCCAAATTAATGGCTGCTAATGCAATGGGATTAAAAATCAGTTCAACTGAATTAGGATTTGAAAGTGCTATTCATTGTTTCAGAACCTTAGGTGGACGGGGGTTCACTCGACAATATGCCAATGAAATAGGATTGTTAGATCCTTATTGTATGCTTCATGGAGGGGGATCTAATTATGTTTTAGAGGATAGTGAATCTCGTCGATTCTTTAAACATAAACCTACCAGAAGAGAGGGTGAGGATATTATTCCTAAAATAGACTATTAAAGAAGATCTTTTGGAAGCTAATTAGATTTACTTTTTTCTTTAAATTATTTATTTCTAATGGATTTTAGTTTTATTATAAACCTTAAGAGAATAAATTATTAAATACTATATCCTAATTATTATAGATAATGGCTTCTCACAACTCTCTAACTTTTGATGTCACTGATTTGGTGGAACAATATCGCGGTATGAAATTAGAGGAAATATATCAAGAAAATCATCAGATAAGAGCAAACGCCATGGGAACGTTCATGGAATTAATATGGGAAGAAGATGATTTTCCTTGTAGCTTGAAGCTACATCAAACTAGAAAAAAGCTGCTTTATAACCTCAAAACAGTTCATTACATTGGAGAATTTGTAGAAAATAGGTTAAAAGGTAGAGGTATAAGAACATTAAAAGATTTAAGGTTTTTAAATTTAAAGTATAGTACTTCTGCTAACTCTCTTTTAAAGTTAATTGATCAAAAGGATTTTAATGCCTTGAAAAATAATAAATACATTGACGATTTAGATGTAAGCTTCTGTTTTGAGGTAGAAGATCTACTCTTTCTTGATATTGAAACCTTAGGTTTATTTAACAACGCAATAATTATTTTAGGGATTGGTTTTTTTAGAAATACGAAATACGAGATTCATTTATTTTTTGCTCGGAGCCTTGAAGAGGAAATCGCAATCTGTGAACACTTGAGAACGGAAATTCTTCCTCATTTTAAGTGTTTCGTTTCTTATAATGGAAAACGTTTTGATATCCCTTACATAGCAAATCGTTTCCTCTATTACTTTGATGAAAATCCCATGATCTCAAAAGAAGATATCCCTTATGAGGTAAATAATACTCAATTTCATCATATAGATCTTTATCACATAGCTCGAAAAAGACTCAAAGGAATGTTTGAAAGGTTTACTCTTACGAACATTGAAGAAGAACTTCTTGATATGAGGAGAGAAAATGAGCTTCCGAGTTCAATGGTTCCATTGTGTTATAAAAAGTATCAAGCAAACCCCGGAAGATACATTGGATTAGTTAAAGAATGCATTGAACATAATTACTATGACGTTTATTCAATGCCATTAATCTTCCAAAAACTGCTGAATACAAAATAAAAGAACCTAATTAGCGAATTCGAGCATTAAAATTATAGTGCTATAGAAAAGTAGAAAATTTTTGAATTTAATTTTTTAAAATATGTTCAACTATCTTAGAAACTTCATCATCTTTAAAAGGTTTTGTAATATATTCTTTTGCTCCTTTCTCCATAGCCTCAGCAACTGAGAGTTCTTGGCCCATCGCACTAACAACCACAATCTTTGCAGATTTATCAATTTTCATTATGGCGTCAATTGCTTGAAGTCCATCATAATTAGGCATTACTAGATCCATAGTTACTAAATCTGGTTTTAGATCTTTATATAAGGAAACAGCATCTTCTCCATTTGAGGCTTCTCCTACGACTTCAGCAAATTTAATCTTATCTATTATTTTTTTAAGTCTATTTCTTACGTAGGTAGCATCATCAACAATTAATATCTTCTTCATCGACATTTTTGCTAACAACCTTTATTGATAATAATTAGCGTATTAAGACTTTAAATTAGTAAAAGAACTTTTTTATAAACTTATCTTATAGCTAAAAATTACGTTATACTAATTAGTACATGGAATGAAAAATTGAATTTAACATCAGAAAATACAATAGAACTCATTTAATATAGTTGATTAAAGTAAGTTTAATTACAAAATAATCACTTTACAATTTTGATATTAATGACTATGATAGAAGAGAAATTATTTGATCAATGTTGGAATTATAAAAACCGCAATGAAATACTCAAAAGACTTCGAGAGACTCATTATGATATTATTGTAATTGGTGCGGGAATTACAGGATCGGGAGTAGCACGAGAAGCTTCTATTAGAGGACTGAAAGTTGCTGTTGTAGATAAACAAGATTTTGCTGCTGGAACATCCTCAAGAAGTTCGAAGCTAGCTCATGGAGGTATAAGATATCTCGGACTTGGGGAGATGGATATAGTCCGAGAATCTACAACAGAAAGAAATTGGATGAGAACACATATCCCACATCTAGTAAGACCGATACCTTTCCTTTTTGTTGCAATTGAGGGTGGAAAGTATAAAAAGCGAGATATAACTGGTGCTTGTAAAATTTATGATTTCTTAGGTGAAGATAAGTCTGATTTCAAAAATTATAGAAAACATAAATGGTATTCCCCTGAAAAAATTTATGAGATGGAACCAGAGTTCATTAGAGAAGGTAATAATGGTGGTGCAGTCTATTATGATAACAATGTTGATGATGCAAGATTAACAATTGAGACTTTAAAAGAAGCTATTATTAGAGACGCAGATGCAATTAATTACTGTAAAGTGACTGGCTATCTTAAGGAAAAGGGTAATATTCAAGGTGTAAAGTGTACAGATTTGGAAAAAGGATCTGATTTTGAAATAAAGGGGACTTTGGTGGTAAATGCTACAGGAATTTGGACTGATGAATTATTAGAAAATTATCCTGAAGATATACCCAAACCATTAATTCGTCCTACTAAAGGGGTTCATCTACAATTTAAAAGAGAACATGTTAAAAATAATATGGCTACAATAATCCGCTCTATTTCTGATGAGAGAGTTTTTTTTGTCCTTCCTCGAAACGAAAATTTTACGATAATAGGAACAACTGATACAGATTATAAGGGTGATCTGGAAAATCCATTCTGTAACAAGGATGATGCGGATTACTTATTAAATTCAGTGAAACATTATTTTCCTAATGCGGATCTAGATTATGATAAGATTTTATCTACATATGCAGGGATCAGACCCTTAGTTATGCAAAAAGGTAAATCTGAGAGTCAAATCTCCCGAAAACATACAATCTTTTTCTCAAATGATGGCTTGTTAACGATAACAGGAGGAAAACTAACTGCATTTAGGAGTATGGCTGAAGATTTATTTAAAAAAATTGAGGAAACAGAGTTATTTCCGAATATCGGTAGGGAGAATAATTTTTCAAAACAAAAGTATTTAATTTCCTTGGATACACAAGATTGGCATGAACACTTGAAAAATTCAGGTATAAACTTGGAAAAAAATGTAGCTGATCATATTTATCAACAGTATGGAAAGGGGGCTTTAAAAATTCTTGAAATTATAAAGGAAAATGAATCATATAAAGAAAAAATCATTGATGATAATTATTTTATTAAAGCTGAGATAATATATTGTTTGAGGTACGAATTAACACAACATTTAAGTGATCTTTTTTGCCGTCGAACAGAGATGTCACTCTGGATTAGTCATAAAAGTGCAAAAGAAGCGGCTACAACGGTTGCTAATATAATGGCTACGGAATACAGCTGGGATGAAGATAAGAAGAAGCATGAAATAACTGCTTACATTAAATATGTGGAAAAAACAGTTTCATTCACCTAAATATTTACATCTGTTTTTTTTTTTTAAATATTGGACTATATATTTTTAATATATATTGTTTTATATATTCATTATAGTAACATATCCAAAATTAAATTAAAAAGTGATATAAAGTGATTTTTGCTTGGGATTTTAAGGAAAACCTTTTGATACCCTTAGGAGAATTAGGTGGTTTTTTCATGTTACTTTTAGGAATTATATGGTTACTTTATGCCGTATATGAAACTAAGAGGAGGAAATCATTTAAAAAGAGAAAAGTGGAAGACTGGGATTTCGATATGACTAAATTTCTGAAAGGATTAACATATATTGGATTTATCGTTGGTTTACTATGCATTGTTTCGGGAGTATCTGGATTAATGTTTGATATTCCTCCCAGTGTAGCATATAGAGCCTTTGAACCACCACCTGGTAGTCGTAATCTTTTTACCTCTATTTTGTTAATCGTATTTGGAATTCTAACATTTGTAAAACCGGCAAACGATCTTCCTCTTGCTAGTATAGTGGGGATGTTAGCCGCAACTCTTGTAGTAATTTTATTAGCTCTTCTCATTCCACAAACTGTAATAGATGTAATTGCGGCATTTATAGATCCAAAAATCTTGCTGTCAATAATATTTATAATCATATTTGCAATTATAGCCCTTACAGCGAAATTTTATACAGCGGGTTTTATGGCGGTTTCTAAGGCACTTTCATGGCCTCCTTTAGCCGTTATTCTTGCGGTTTTTTGCTTACTTCAAGGATTTCTATTAGTGGTAATAGGAGTCTCAATTTCAGGGGTATTCTAATACAAATTTTTTTTTAATTTTTTTAATTGTTAGAAGAAGCTAAATCTATGAGAGGAATTTTGATTAATTTTCCCAATAATATCATTTTTCAAATCATATGCACAATTTGGGCATTTCTTATCTTCAGTAACATCTATTTTCTTAAATGTATATCCTCTTCTCTCAAATAACAAATATCCACAATTAGGACAATATGTGTTACCTCCTTGTTCATGGTTTATATTTCCTATATAGGGAAAATACAATCCTTTTTCTTTTGCAATATTATACGCCATGTTAAGAGTTTTGAAAGGTGTTCTTTTCTCAGAAGGTGCTTTAAAATCAGGATGATACGCAGAAAAATGAGTTGGGGTATCTTTTCCTAAGTTCTCTACAATCCAATTACACAATTTCTCAATATCTTGTTTACTATCATTCAAATCGGGAATGATTAAATTTGTAATTTCGACATGCATACCATTCCTTTTAAAGTATTCCGTGGTATTTAGAACCGGTTGAACAGACTTAACACCACATATTTTTTTATAAAATTCATCTGACATTGCTTTAATGTCAATATTAGCAGCATCAATCCCTACATCTACTAGTTCTTTGGAAGCTTCTGGAGTGGAGTAGCCATTTGTGACCAAAATTGTTTTGATTTCTTTTTCTTTAAGTAACCGTGCCGTATCCAATACCCATTCGTGCCAAATCAAAGGTTCATTATAAGTGTATGCTAAGGTCCTTGCCCCACTCTTAACAACCTTGTTTACCAACTGTTCAGGAGTCATCTCAACCAATGACATTCCCCGTCCATTTAATCCATCTTGATCATAAAATCCATTCTTTCCATTATCTCTGGGATTTGCTTGTGAAATTGACCAATTTTGACAATTTTGACATTTAAAAGAACATCCAATAGATGCAATAGAGTAAGCTGTAGCCCCTGGCCAGAAATTGTAGAGCGGTTTTTTTTCTATAGGATCCAAACTACCTGAAGATATATGGGAACCATAAATTAGAGTATATAATTTTCCATCGAAATTCTTTCTTGTTCGACAAATACCTACTTTACCTGAAAATATAACACATTCATTAGCACATACATGACATTTAACTTTTTTATCATCCAAACTTTCCCATAATCTTGCAATAACTTTCAAAAAAAATACATTCTCCGGATTATTATTTAACTTCCATATCTCTAGATATATAATAGATATGAAATGTTATAATTCTTATACATATAGATATTAGTTTATGAAACAAAAAGGAGCTAATTGAAATGTCAAAAGTAGAAGAAGCTATTTCTTATTTTAAGGATAAATATAACTGCGCTCAATCAATACTTGGACCATTTTGTGTTCAATATGGATTAGATAAAAATACTGCTCTAAAACTAGCCACAGGTTTTGGAGGGGGAATGGCTGGTTTTGGTAGAACTTGTGGTGTCGTGTCTGGAGCCTATATGGTTATTGGATTAAAACATGGTATGGGAATTAAAGATGATATAAAATTGAAAGAAAAGACTTATCAGTTAATACAAGAATTTTCTCGTCGATTTACAGATATCCATGATTCTGTTATTTGTAGAGAATTACTTGGTTGTGACATAGGTACAACTGAAGGTAAGCAATTTTATAGTCAAAATGAATTATTTGAGAAAAATTGTCTCCAGTATGTTAAAAACGCAGTAGAAATTTTAGAAGATATTCTCTAATTAAATTAGATCAAAGAATTACTAGAAATACAAGACATAATGATTAAAGACGAGTCAGAATATAGTAAAGAAGAATTGGAACGTCTACTAAAGGAAAAGCAAGGAAATTTAGAAGAGCTAGAAAAAATTAGTAAGAATTCTATCTATATGAAAGAATTAAGTGATATCGCTTTGATACAGCTTCAGTTAGAACGTTATATTGACTCAGAAAAGAATTACTTGATATGTCTAAAACATTTTGAATTGCAAAAAGATAGATTAGGACAAGCTAGTGTTTACGGGATATTAGGGACATTATTTTTTAAAATGGGTGATTATCTAAAATCTATAGATTATTATGAAAAAGCATACGAGATATCTGAAGACTTAATGCAAAATCAAGAGCAAATTATATGCTTAAAGGGAATTGGCGCAAATTTGATAAAATTAAACAAATTGGATGAAGCCTGTGACATTTTTTTTGATTGTAGTGCTTTATGTTCCGATAATAATGATATTTACAACTTATTAGATTGTCTAGGAAACCTTATATTCATTCATGAAAAGGATGAAAAATGGGACGTTGTTTTTGAATTGTATATGAAAACATTAAAAGCTTTTAGAGAATTAGAAGACGCTAAAGGAATCATTACTTCGTATTATAACTTAGGAATACTTGAAAAGAGAAATAATAATATGAGGGAAGCTTTACGATATTTTAAAAAAGGTACTAACAATGCAATTGATTCTAACATTGCTGAATTAATTATTAAAGGATTAGGCTATGTTGGAGAATCTTTGTTTCATTTAGGAGAAATAAAGGAAGCAAAAAATCAATTCATTAAAGCTTTGTATTTAGCAAACAAAATTAATGCAGAGAATGCTAAAGCTCAGTTACGTATCTTACTTCAGTCACTTGGGTTAAATGATAAACAGATTACAGATGAATTAGAAGGGATTGATGAAAGCAGGAAATAGGATTTCATGAAAACTTTGAAAAATCAGGTTTTCTTTTTTCAAAAAATGCTTTAAAAGCTTCCTGAGCTTCAGGAGATCTCTGTCGTCTTAAAAATTCAGTCATTTCAGCAGGCATTAGTTTTTCAAGAATCCCCGCATAGTATTTTTTAATATACGCTTTTATTTGTCGTAAAGCCTCTGGAGGTTTTTCTGCTAACCTTTCAGCTAAAAGAATTACTTCACTTATAAGGGCATTTTCTGGATAGATTTTGTTTACCATTCCAATTTCTTGAGCTTCTTCAGCACTAAACCAATCTCCAAAGAAAAATAATTCCGCCGCTCGTTGACGTCCAATTAATTCTGGTAGTAGAAATGTGGATCCAATCTCAGGGATTAATCCTAAATTAACAAATGGAAATTGAAACCTAGTACCCTCAGCAGCATATACTAAATCAAAATGTAATAGCATAGTAACTCCCACCCCAATTGCATATCCGTGCACAGCAGCTAGTATCGGTTTCCTAGATTTTAAAAGTAAATCTATCCAACTTCTAGTTGGCTGGGTTCTTGGTCCAGGATCCAGATCTTGAAAATCTTTTAAATCATTTCCTGCGCAAAAACATTTTCCATTACCATAGATTAAAATAACCCTAATTTTTGGATCAATTTCGGCTCTTTCTATTCCTTCAGCAAGTCCATCATACATAACTCTTGTGAGAGCATTCCTTTTCGCGTCTCTATTAAAAATTATCTGAAATACTCCTTTTTCGGATTTAAATATGATTTGATCATCCAATTTCATAAGCATAGTTCTAAATATTTTTGATATAATAATAGTAAGTATAGCATTATTTTAAAGAAGAAAGATTTAGAAAATAAACATTTAAATCAGACAATAACTTCTTTAAGTTCTTATTTAATTACAAGCTCAGATGACTCATAGAGAGAGACTTTACAACCTGTTATTTCAAAAACTTATTTATTATAATTTTTATAATCTACTTTTTCTGCTTTTCTGAGAGAATCTGCAGCTCCACATTTATCACAGTATTCTTGTTTTGTGTGTGCAAATTCCCCACATTTATTACAGATATAAGGATAAGTTCTCTTGAAAAGTTTTGTGTCCAAAATTATTCACTGCTTAGTACTCTTTTCATGTTAAAAAAAATTGATCAGTAAAAAGTTTTTGTATGATTTTATAATTCTTTCAAGATACAAAGTTACATATGAAATTCTGAAGAAATATTACAAAAATTATCTATATTAGCTTTTTGTGAAGAAAATCCCTAAATTATGAATCATTCAATAATACTGGATACTCCGGAAGGATTTATCTTCATTTAAGATAATGGCTTTAATGATATTTCTTTTAATTAATTATAAATAAGCTAATTTTCATTTTTTAATAAAGCTATTTTAGAAAAAAAATTTAAAATTTTAATATCTATGAAAATTTGCCCTTACTGTAGCCAATTAATTGAAGATAACCATCCTTATTGCCCAAATTGCAACAAACCTTTAATTTCAAATTTAGAGAAATCCGTAGATAAAAACGTTAATCTTGAATCTAGTGAATCTGACCCTTTTTCTTTTGATGTGGATGAGCAAGATGAAATATATGAGGAGACAATCATAAAAGATGATGAAATAGATCGGAAAATACAGGAAATTGATGAAGTCTTAGAAAGAAATGAAATTTTAGGGGATCCTATACCAGGATCATTGCTACTAGAGAAATCGAGTTTATATTACAAAAAAAGAGATTTACCTAATGCTTTAAGAAATCTTGAATTAGCCTTAAGAAATTTTGAAGAGGAAGATGATTTATTTAATGTAGCAATTTGTCATAATGAAATTGGACTAATGCAAGAAGACACAGGATATTTTGATCAAGCTATTTATCATTTTAATAGATCTCTTGAAATTCTTAAAGAGGTAAATGACAACCAAAAAGTTATCAAAGTTCTAAATAATTTAGGAAATATTTATTATTCAATTAAAGATTTAGAACATTCTTACAAATTTTATCAAGAAGCTCTTGATATATCTAAACAAGAAAATCTAATTTATGAAGAAGTAAAAACTTCAAGCAATTTAGTCGAAGTTCTTTACTTACTTAAGGATTATGATCGAATTAAGAGAATTTTAGCCCGGAATTTTGAATTTTTCGAGCAAGAAGAAGATGGTTATGGAATAATCGCAACTAAAATAAAATATGGCAAACTATATTACTATATAGGAACGGACTACGATTTAGCAAGTGAGGAGCTTAAAATGGCCTTACAATTAATAGAAAGGGTCGATAATAGTCTTTCCGTTTTTATTAGGGCGAAATTGGAATGGGAATGTTACCTATACCTTGGAAGAATAAATTTAATGTGGAATAATCTTGATTTTGCTGAAAATTACTTTGTTAAAAGCCTTGAAGCTGTCAGAATATTCGAAATTGGCGAAAATATTAATGAAGGACAAGTAATAGAAAATTTAGCTGAATTATATAATACAAAAGGGGAAACTGAAAAAAGTAATGAATATTATAACCTTTCTTGCGAAATTTACTATAAATTCGGAAATAATAAGAAATGCGCTCAAATCAAAATTAAAATCAGTGAAAATTATCTAAATATTGACGATAAGTCAACAGCAATAAAGATTTTACACGAAGCTTTAGATATTTATGAAAATCTCCGTTATACAAAAGAACTTGCAGACATACACGATAAATTGGGAGACATTTATATTAGTAAAAGAAGTTCTGATATTGCGCTAGAACATTATGAAAAAGCACGAGTTTATTATTTTGAACTTGAAGATGAAGATAGCCTGAGGATAATCGAAGGGAAAATTAAGTCTTTACAGAATGATTAATCCTTAATTAATTTCAAAATCTTCTTTTTTGTACACTTTTCTCTCGTATTCTTCAAATCCAATACCATTCATGAATGCATATGAACGTAAATTATCTCTATATACTTCTGCTCTAATTTCTTTCACATTATTATAATTTTCCTTTATAAAATTCCATATATAAGCACCTAATATTTTACCTAAACCCCTTCTTTGGAATCTGGGGATTACTGCTAACGCTGCAATTATTGCATATTCATTTTGTTCTCCCTCAAAATCAAGCAGAACGAAAGCTGCATCAATACCGTAAACTTTTGCTATAAGAAAAACAGTTTCTGGATGTTCAAGAATAGTTGACAGATCAGTTTTTGTTATAGGACGAAAGGGAGTATTACTCGTTAACCAAGCTCGATTATAAATGTTTTTAAGACTCTCTAGATCTTCCTTTTTCGCCTGTCGAATTTTTGCTTTAAGGATATTGTGTTCTACTTTTTGTTTTAACTCCTCTTCAAACTCTTTGGTGATATCTTTAACCGAAAGTTTCATTTGGATATAAACCATCCCATCTTTATAGAGTTCTTCTACTTTCTCATCAACAATATCCTTATGTTTTTTTTTCTTTTCTATTGAGAGAAATAACGCTCTAATTCTTCTCTTTTTAAGATCAACTTTTTTACTACGCTCTAGTTTAGATCCAAACATAATCAATAAATTAGAATTTCAGAATTAAGGTAATAAATTTAATTTTTCTCGGATTTTATTTTCAATGCTTTCAGTAATGAGAATACTCTCTTTTAATTTTGAGATACCAAGTTGTATTTTCTTCTTGAGATTAACGTCTTTTATCAAATTTTTTCTTTCAGATGAGAATTCAAAATTAGATCTTACTGCCATATTATCTTCAATGATTTCACCTAAAGAGTTTTTTAATTTCATCATGGGATCTGATATATTTACATAAATATTGTTTGGATCGTTTGTGACATACCCCGGAAATAAAATATTCATATATTCTTCTGTTTCTTTTTCAATAAACATTACATATATAGGCATATAAATCCATTGAATCGGTCTTGAAAACAATTCTGATTGAGTATCCGTCAATGACCACTTAATTAACTCTTGGGCTTCTTGATGACATGCATTATGTTTAATTCGTATTATTTCCTTTATATTGGTAAATATAGTTTCAATCCTTTCTGATTGTGTTTTTAACTCCGCAATTTTTTCTTCTTTTTCGATCCCAAATTCAGATAATAATTTGTCTCTATCTTTTAATTTTACATCCTGTGATTCTCTAAATTCTTCTAGTTTACTATTAGCTTCTTGATCTATTTGATTAGCCCTCTCTTTCAGTTCAATAAATCTTTGTTGTAGAACTTCAAGTGATTTTAAAAAATTCTCTCCTTCGGCTTTTAAATAATTAAAATGATTCTGGAAATGAGGTAAAATATCTGTGAAAACTCTACTCTTAAGAGTATCGCTATTAACGAAAAATTTATTCTTTTTAAGTATCTCCTCAAGATTTCTCTCAGATGTTTTAAACAATGTTGACATGCCCTCAATTATTTTTTTTTTCTCTTCTACATTCCATTGATCTATCTTATCTTGCTCCAATTTTCTTTTATGATCAATTTGAGAGGGATCTATCGTCGAAGATGCTTTATTGATTTGGCTTGAATATCTAGTATCAAGATCCTTCAGCTGTACATTTAAATCTACTAACCATTTAGTAACTTCCTTTTCTATTAATTCCACCTGAGTATTCCATCTATAAGCGTTTCCCTTCATTGTATTGATTATATTCCGATAATTCTCTGCAATAGTTAATGCATTTTCCGTAGTAATACTATGATCTAACACAGTATAATCAATAATAGGTTTGTAATCTGTCAAGGGGATTATTTTTGTTAATGTTTGAAGAAATTCTGGATTTATTAAACCATCCAGCTTGAGTGAATGATATTCAGACTCTTCTCCCTCTCCTAATTCTTCTGCTTCTGTATCTTTATAAGTTAAAATTTCAATTAACTTATTTAATTCTTCTAATTTTGTTCTATTTTCAACATTTCGTAGAATATGACCAACTAAGGGCTGACGGGGAGGGTTTGAAAACTTATCACTCTTTCTAAAAAGACCTAATCCATCCAGCATAATATGAGTAGCAATAACTCCTTGGATACTTAATATAGGCCAAAGAAGTCTTGAAAAGGAAACAATTTTTTCGTTTATACCTAATTCTTTCGTTAAAAGATAAAATGCAAGTGCTAATTCATCATTTCCTTGAATAAAAGAACGCTTTGTATTTTTATCTATAAAAAGAGGTAATAAATATTGGTTACCGTGTACAGACAAGAATATTCTCCTACTTTATAAATTGTTTTATTAAAAAATAAATCTAAATATATTAAATTTATAGTGATTCGGTTTTAAAATTTTAATCTTTTTTTAGAAAATAATAAAAAACTAGGTGCTCAATTATTATAGATTTGTCTTTAAGTAAGAAAAATAGGAGAATTTATCCTTATGAGATTATTTGAGTTGTTCATAGTTATTAGCCATTACCAATATGAGGAGTGCTAACAATATTAATAATGTTGGTAATATCGCCTTAACATGAGGTAAATCTGCTACGTCAAGTGCGCCCTGTAATATCCTTCCTCCTATGAAATACAAAAGGAACCCAATAGCGTTTAAAGCATAAGATTTTCTTAATACTCCAAAAGTTTTCCAGGCAAGATATACAAAGATAAATGGAATTAATGCTAAGAATAACGGCATAAAAATGAAATTAAACAATAATCTCCCGAGAGGATATTCCCATGAACCAATTTTCACAGTGATAATATTAGGGGATATACCATATTGGCTTGGAAAATCTGGATCCATAAAAAGCAGTTCAGATAACGATAATGAAAGAATTCCTATAACAACAGGAACGATAACTAGGGCTAAACGAACTAGTAATTTAATGTTATTTTTATTTCTGAACCAATCTTCAACAGATTTACTTTTATCTTTGTTTTTTTCAATCTGAGTATCTGGAGGAAATAATAATATTCCCAACACCCCAACAGCACAAGCAGTACCAACCCAGGTAAAAAATGTTGCTAATCGATAGTTAATCATTAAAAATTCTACTACTTCCGCCCCATTACCTACATCAAATAATTCTGGGCCGAAGAAATAATATATTATGAAAAATACTCTCGCAATCCCAAAACACAAAAAGAACAAACTAAAGAATAGCCAGTATATTTTTTTTGTTGTTCGAAACCTTATGAATAGGAAGTAGAAAAACAATAGAAAGAAATACCCGACGATTATAAAATATAACCCTAATTCGAGAGCGTCCCAAAACCCAAAATATTGAAAAGTATCTTGAAACAACATAATATATCATTCATTTTAATCATTTTAAATAATATTATTATCTTTTAGTTGTATAAAAATTTATTTTAATTTTGATTTTAATCAAATACAAATATTATCAATTACTTTAAAAATCTATATGAAAATCGAGAATAGCATTGAGACGTTTAACTCATTAGTAAAACGTCGTGGGTTCATTTGGGGGCCATCCCCCGAAATTTATGGTGGATTTGCAGGATTTTATTCATACGGTCCGGCAGGGATGGCTCTAAAGAATAATGTGTTAGATCTATTTAGACAGGAATGTCGTTATTTTGGTTTTGGGGAGGTTGAGTGCCCAACGGTCTTACCAAGTATCGTTTGGGAAGCTTCGGGGCACTTAGAAAGATTTATTGATCCTGTAATCAGATGTAATAAATGCAATACAATGTATCGGGCAGATAAATTTCTTCAAGAAAACCTTCCAAATCTTATGATTGATGGTTTATCATTTGAGGAAATGGAGAATTTAATTAAAAAACATGAATTAACTTGTCCTAAATGCGGTAATCCTTTCCAAAATATTGAAGAATATAATTTGATGCTTAAAACATCTGTAGGAAACAATGTAACAGCATATTTACGACCTGAAACAGCTACTACAACATATTTACTCTTCAATCGATTGGATCAAGATGCACGAAGACAATATCCTATTAAAGTCTACCAATTTGGTAAAGCTTATAGAAATGAGATCTCACCTAGACAAGGGGTTCTACGAATGAGATCTTTCGACCAATTCGAACTACAAATGTTTATCAGTAAAGAACAGGAAATGCAGTTTGAGGATTATGAAGAAGTGAAAAATATCAAACTACCCCTATTAGACTGGAAACTTCAAGAAAAAGGAATAAATAAGCCTAAACTTATTTCTCTTGATACAGCTATAACAAATAAGACTCTTAAAAAACCTGCTTACGCCTATTGCCTATACGTGGCGCATTACTTAACAACAATTTTGGATATTCCACAAGAATTAATTAGATTTAGACAACACTCAATTAATGAAAGAGCTCATTATGCCGACGATGCGTGGGATTTAGAAATTAAAACAAGACAATTTGGGTGGGTTGAGATATGTGGTATCCATGATAGAACTGATTATGATTTGAAACGGCATGCTGAATATTCGAAGCAGAATTTTGAAGTGCAAATGAGTTCTGATTCAAATGTCAAGGAAACACCTCAAGTTCTTGAGATTGCCTTTGGTATTGATAGAATTTTATATTGTTTACTCGAAACTACTTTTAATGTTGATCAGGGAAGAATTATATTAAAATTGAATTCAAGATTGGCACCAAATACGGTAGCAGTATTTCCGCTTGTTCGGAATAAAGAGGATATCAAAATCTTGTCATTGAAGGTCCACAGAGAGTTATTAGAAAATCGAATAGGCTCTTTTTATGATTCTGCTGGATCTATAGGTAAAAGATATCGAAGACAGGATGAGATAGGTACAAAATGGTGTGTTACTATAGACTATGAGTCTTTAGAAGATAAAAAAGCTACCCTTAGAGATCGAGATTCGATGGACCAATCTCGGATTGATATTTCAGATCTTTCAGAAATAATAAAAATGAAACAATGAGAATAAATCCATATATTTTTGCTTAATATTCTGATCTTTTTGATCCTTTCAGAAAAAATTTTAAAGAGAAGGATTTTTTAAAAATATAATTTAAAAATTAAACTATTAATTAAAATATACGTCTTGTTTAATCTGAAATGAGTTTTTTTAATTTCTTTACTATGGGAAAGAAAAGAAGGCTAAATAGAAAATATTCAACAGTTATATTCTCTATTTTCTTTATATTGATGTTTGGTCTTAGTTTTTTAAATTTTTATAACCCTTCAAATCACGATAATTATTCTAGTGATAGGATCAATGAGGTGGATGATAATTTATTTAATTATGACAATAATAATCTAGAAACTGCCACGGATATATCCATGCTTCAAAATCCTTTTATTACAAATTTTGATGCATTGCGTAATTTTTTTATAAATAAGTTTGAATCAAGTTTAGATTTAGATATTCCTCTCTATTATCGGGAGGGAGATTCAAGTGGGATAATCATAGATGACACAATTTATTCAGAAGATAATTTACAGATGTATTATTCATTGCTGCAATCGGAACTTAGCCCAACTGAAACTTTTGATACCTATTTAAAGTTGAAATCAACACCATTGTGGTATGAAGATGGGAATGGTCAGTATAATTATGGTTTTGTAAAATCAATTGATAATTCCACAGGTCAAGTGAAGAATGATAATAGATATTTAATAGATAATGTATTGCCAATTTTTCTATTAATTGAAAATATCGGAGATGGTATAGACGACATTTTAATAGACGGTAAGCATCCAAAAGATTCAATAGAAGAAATGTTTTACCTTATAAATTCTACTGATTTTTGGGATGAAACTAATGATGGATTTATGAATTCGAATTCAACTATTAGTAGTAAATATTCGAAAAGTAATTTTTATGCCATTCTAGCAAATCTCCTGATTCATCGCACATATGATCAGCTTGGTTTAAGCGGAGTTATAAAGGGTAGAGCTTATGACTTAGCAAATAAAACAATGTATGCGGTATCCAAAACAAATAATATGTGGGATGCAACAGATAGGGCATTTTATCACAACGCGGATAGAAATTGGGCTACTTCAGGGCCAGGACAAAAATATTATCATTTAGATGTAAACGCCTTAGGGATTATATCTCTATTAGAGTTTTGGGTCGGATCCGGGAAAGAAAACGATTCATCATTCTTATTAAAAGCAACTCAACTTTACAATAGTTTAGATAATAACTTATGGAATAATATTGACAAACTATATCATAATGTATCTCAACCTAATTGGAATATAATTGATTTTGATTATGATCTTAATGCAAATGCTCTAATGATGAAAGCTTGTTTAAGATTCTTCCAACTTACGGGAAATATAACATACTATAATAGAGCTATTGAACTTTACGATACATTTGAAAACGATTTATATGATATTATAAACAATGCTTATGATTTTTCCCTAACAGACAACAGTAAGAATTTCAACTCAAATTTAAAGCTCTTTGATGCCTATCTGGAAGCCTCTGAAACGTATAGTAGCACATTATTAGATGCTAATTATAATTTAACAGCAACTATTCCTAATTTTGTTTTTAATCAAGACACTATGAATTTAACATCAGTGTATGCATTTGAAAAAACAGAAACTTATTATAATCTTACAACAGAAACTTATCTTCCATTCACTACAAGATATAATATAACTGATGCGGATATAAATTATCTTTTTAAGTATCAAAATGGAACATTCTTATATCAATTTGAACATCAGATTAATAATCCAGATGATTCACATACACTTATACATACTATAGAAGACACTTTGCCAATAGAAGATGGGTATTACATATATATCTGGGCAAATAAATCATATTTTAGTGTAGGAAACACTCTAAAACGATTTAATGTATTTGGTGGTTTAATTAATGAGACAATTGAGGGTTTGGTCAGTTTATTATATCAAGGACCAATCGTAAATGTGTCTCTGCCCATTAATTATACTCGTAATGATAACTTAACTTTGATGACCTCTTTAGAGGGGAAAGATATTGTCAATTTTACGGCTCAAGAAGTAAATTTCACAGCAAATCCCGAATTAGATGAATTTACATATATTGACTTTAATCTTACTGCTAGACCCGGAGCTATTCCTGGTCCTAGTGAAATTGTTTTTAAAATTTATCAAGGTAATTTATTATATTTAGAAGTAAAGAAATTTATAGAAATTGGGTATTCGTTTGATTATGAACATTTAATATACCAAAGTCTGGTTGTATCTGGAGAAAATATCCACGTGTATCTAGATCTAATCAATTTTTTACCTAACGCTACACAATCCTTAAACGTAAGTTTTACGGGAATAACTGAACCATCGATTGAACCATTTATCCAAGAGGAGACTCTAGATGAAAATGAGATTAGATCTGTTTCTTATTCTCTACAAACTCTTGAAAACATTGTAAACGATACAATTAAAATTGAAATGAATGTTTTACAAAATACAACTCTCTATTATACTGATATACTATTCATCGAAATTATACCCAAATTTGAAATTCTTAGTGTTTCATTTCCAGTCGAGATTTCACAAGGAGCACCGGCCTATTTTATTAGTAATATTAAAAGTAATCTAGGAGATCCAGAGGGATTTTCTTTAATTCTTAACGGAAAAATTGTACAATCGAATATCGATGAGCTCATCCCGGGGGAAAATAGAATTGTAAAACGAATTATTCCTACAAACAATCCATACGAATTTGGGGTAAAAGTATATGAGATAATTCTAGAGGATAGTGAAAATGAAGAAATAGCAAGATTTTATTTTAAAGTCAAAATAGAACTCTCTACATTTAATTTAGTCATATTTTATTTATTACCTTGTATCGTACCCATTGGAATAATTCTGTACTTCCTAAATAAACAAATAAAACATAATAAATTGAGAAGATGAGATTAATGAGAACTAAAAGGCATTTCTACGTAGCACTAATTCTTTTTATCGTACTTAATGTTTCCCTAAGTGTTTATTTAATTCAAAACAGCGATTATTCAACAAGCAATAATAATTTAGATGATTTTTTTCAACCATATAACCCAAAGGTTTCAGATGGACCACCCTTATCCTATATTGCAATTGATCAAAATGCCACAACCATATATCGACTATTTGAATCTGTAAATTTTTCTATTGATACTTTCGGATATGATGTGGATCATACTCTTATTCAAATAGAGTTTTCTAATGGTTCTATTATTGACTACGGCATGCAACAAACATCTACTAATGAGTATTCTTATGAATTTCAACCAAAGTATAATGCACCTTTAGGCTTTCAGAATGTAAGTTTTCTAATCTATAATATTACTCACACACTTCTAAACGCACACACAACCTTTACAAATTTTACCATAGTTACTAATTACATGGCAGTTACTAATAGTACTGAATATTATATTGGGAATGATTTATACGCAGAATTAACTGTTAATAATTTTGGTTCTTACCAGTTTGGATGGAATGTTACAATTGTCAATAGCACAATTGAATCTGAACAGGGAAATATGACTAACTTTGAACACAATGCAGTTCAGGTTACTTATAACATTAACAACGAGACCTTTCATTCCTTTGTAGATCAGACTTTTTATATAAAACTAAATATGACAGATGAAATTTCTGGAAGAAAAGCTGCAGCTTATTTCCCATTTCAAGTTTTGAATTCAGAACCGATTATCGATATCGCCTCGATCATAATTTCACCAACAAGCGTGAAAAGGGCTGAAGATTGTGAGATTACATTGAATATAACTGATATAGAAGATCTCCCCCAAAATCTCGATGTTGATATGGACATCGAAGACCCTCTTGGAAACCTTGTTACTACAATTAACATTGACCATAATACAGAAAATAACTTTTCTAAAGTCTTTTCGATACCTGCTGGAAGAGCTCTTGGCAAATATAAATTAATCATTACCGCAGAAGATCAATCTGGAGGAATTGATTCATTCACAACATCTCTTACTGTAACCAATAATCTACCCGAAATTCACAGTTATGAAATTAACGGATTGTCTTCGGATCAAGGATTATCAATATCATATGGAAATAATTTGATCTTTTCTTTTAATGTATCAGATGTTGAAGGAGTAGCTTATATCAAAGTGGCTCTTTTAGATGAAAATAATGAATGGTATAATATGACAAAAGATTATAACGGTATTGATACAGAAATAAAAATACGGACCGAAGAATTAATTACCGGTGTCTGGTATGTGTACATTTATGTTATTGATGATGATAGAGCAACTACAAGCCTTATTGATGATTATGATATGGCACCTCAAGCAATAACAATTATTCCCGATACATTAAGCACTTACCTACCGTGGATAATTTTCATTATAGGGCTTATAATAGGGATTCTTGTAAGTATTGGGATTGCCTCGAGACACTATAAGCTAAAAATGGGTGATCCTAAAACCAGATCATCCAAAAAGAAAGCTATTTCTTCTAAAAAAATAATAAAAAGAAAAGAAGAAAAAGAAGAGCAACCTGAAGAAATACAAGAAAAGGAAAAAATCGAAGAGGTAACACCAAAAAAAGAAGAAGAGGATGTTCCTAAACGAAAAATTAAAAGAAAATTATAAATATTAAAATTTTCCTTCTACTTATTTACTTAATTTCTAATTTATCAATTTCTTAATCTAAAACATCATAAAGTCGGTATTGAAATTTCCCTAATTTTCCCCCAAAATTACCTGCAGAAATTCGATTTACACCTGGAACTTTTACTGCTGCTTGAATTCCCAATTTCATCGCAGTTTTTATCGATTCTTCAGTTGCTCCATCCAAAATAATCTCATAAACACAGTTATCTCCTTCCTGTAAATTTGAATTTTCTATTTTGTCTTTTAGAGTAGGACAAAGGGGATCATTTGTAGATGCATTTAAAAAACTGTATTTTGATCCTACTTTTGATCCAGATCGTGCTATCCCCCCTGGAAAAGGAGCAATTACATTAGGTACATCTTTGATCGCGTCTATTGCCTTTTCAGCTGCTTCAAGAGCAGCATCTTGATTTTTCCCGATTATCAAGAAATTTCCCCCAGCTATTCCTTTTCCAACTTTTGCTATACTCTGAACGATGAATTCTCCTTCCATCACTGGAATTGACCATGCCTCAAACGGAAATTTACCCTCAACTTTTTCTTGATATCCATCCCCAAAAAATTTCAGGTTAGCTCCAATTTTTATTTCAAATTCTTTCACAGGGTCTAATGATCCATCCAATGCGTCGTAACATGCTGTTGTTGGGCATGTCAAGACACATTGTCCTAACCGATTCATTACAACATTACTTACTTGATCTTTTTTGGTTTTGAAATACATAATAATAACCCCAGGACGTTTATCTGGAGTTTTATCAGGGGAAACAAAAACATCAATACCAGCTTCAGCATCACAATGAATTGTCGATGTCCCATAACCTGTTGATACTAAAGCCGCAATTTTCGCCCATTTCTCGTTCTTAGCTGTGATTAAAATGCGAGTAAAGAACCCACCAAACGCTTCCGCGAATGTATCTTCAATTTCTACACCATTTAATTCCATTTTTATTCATACTCCTTCTATTTGATTATTTAATAATAAAATTTTTAATTATCGTATGAGTAATAGAGTTCTATTTTATATAAAATTTTAAAAAAAAAATAAAAACCTTGAAAAATTGTAAGGAATTATAATTTCAAATTAAAATTAAATTACAGAGATATAAGAAAAATGAGCGAAAAAATACTTAAGATTGGAATTTTAAAGAATGGAACGATTGGATCTTCTTTATTACTTGCTTTTTTAATTGATGAGCGTGCCGAGTCTACGAGAATTAATGTCTATGAAATTACTTCTGGTGCAAAAATGCATCCACCCGAGATGTGCACAAAAACTATGGAGGATTTACTAAAATGGAGTCCCGACTTGATAATAATGTCAAGTCCAAACGCAGCGTTACCAGGACCAAAAGCGACAAGAGAAATGGCAGGAACAATTCCAACTATTGTTATTTCTGATGCACCTGCTAAAAAAGCTGTTGAGGAAATTAAAGAAAAAAATATGGGTTATATTTTAGTAAATTGCGATAGTATGATCGGAGCACGTAGACCTTTTTTAGATCCAGTTGAAATGAGTATTTTCAATTCAGACTTATTAAAAGTCCTTGCTATAACGGGTGCTCTTCAAGTTATTGCAGACGAATTAAATAAGGTAATTATGGAAATGTTAGATGGTAGAATACCTATTTTACCTCAAGTAATTGTAGACTCAACTATGGCAACTAATATTGCTAAATTTTCCAACGCATACGCCAGAGCAAAAGCGATTGCAGCATTTGAATTAGCTGCTTCTGTTTCAAAAGTAACCGGAAAAGCTTGTTTTCAACTTAAAGAGCGATCCGATTATATACCATTACTCGCCGCTGCGCATGAGATGATGAGAACAGCTGCAAAAATGTGTGATGAAGCAAGAGAAATCGAAAAAAGCAATGATACCGTTATAAGAAGACCCCATCACGCTAAACAACAATTTCTTACAAAAATAGGATTATTTGATAAAGAACAATAACTATACCCCCCAGAAAATATATAGTTTTAAAACTAATTTTTTTATCTCTACTTTTATAAATTGAAATAATTAAAACTCAGAAGATTTAAGATATATTTGTAGATTATTGAAAATTTCTCCGTTTAAAGCACTTAATACTCCTGAGAATATTTCTGGTTGTTTACCTCTTGTAACAGCCATTAAAACCGCTCCATTGATAACTTCCTTTACTATTATCCAACAGTCTTCTGATTCATATACTACCGTTGACAACTTTAATGGTGAAAGATTCGATATATTTTGAAGTTCCATAATTTGTTGGTATAAATTATAGATATTCGAATCCAAAGTTCCAATCTCAAATTTCATAAATTGCAAAGGTTTTGATTCAAATTTACCTAAAGTTGATGTAATTAGTAAACCATCAGGTTGGTTGAATAATAAAAACTCTGATAATGTAGTAAGTTTTAACTCATCTAGTAAATGACGTACTTTTCCCAATCGCTGCAAAGATAATGTACTTTTCTGGATCTCATAATCTAAAATTTCAATCAACCTATGTTGAGCACTTCCCTCCTTAACAGAAACTGGTGTGAACGAAATTTTATCCTTAAATTCACCATTTAAATTTTTAGATAATATTTCATAGAACTCATCTTCCTTAGATTCCTGTAAATCAATTTTATTCAATAAAACATAAGCTTGATCAATCTCAGGAGAGAATTCGAATAAATATTTTAGAAAATTATCAAAAATATCCCTAACTTCTGCATCTATAATTGCAGAATCCACCATGAATACTGCCGCAGTAACTTCAGAAAAAATGAGTTCTCGTTGGGATTCAGAAAAGTACCGTTCTAAATATCTTTCTTGGCCGCCTAAATCCCAAATTGATAACTCCAAAATCCCTCGAAATATAAAGTTTTCTCTAGAGACTCCTTTTGTAGGCTTCAAATTAAGAACTTTCATAAAGTTATATCCTAAGCAAGTAGTTCTCATTAAACTTGTTTTACCAGCACCAGCGGGGCCAAAAAGCAAGACTTTCATGTCTGATTCCTCTAAAATTTATTGTAACCTATACAATTTTTAGAATTTAACTAAAAAATCAATTCCTTAATATTATTTACTCTTAAATTAATTGATTTTATATAATCTTTATAATTTTTTGTTTATTTAATTTTTTCTAATTCTTAAAAAGAGAATTAAGTTTAAAAGAAAATGATATTGTGACGATTCAATTAAATATAATTTTTAATTTAACTAAATACAATTAACAAAATAATATTAAAAGGGATTAACATAAAAATGGATCTATTAAAATACATACGTAATGTCCCTAATTTTCCAATAGAGGGCATACAATTCAAAGATATTACTACTCTGGCTAAAATTCATGAACCTTTTAAAGAATCATGTGATCAAATAATCGATCAGTTTAAAGATAAAGGAATAACTAAAGTCACTGCTATTGAAGCAAGAGGGTATATTTGGGGTGGCGTGATAGCATATCAGTTAGGTGCGGGATTTATATTGATTCGAAAACCTGGAAAGCTGCCTGCTGAGACTATAAGTGAAACATATGAACTTGAATACGGAACAGATACCATTGAAATGCACAGTGATGCTATAGAAAAAGGAGACAGAGTATTAGTTTTTGATGATTTGCTTGCAACTGGGGGTACAGCAAAAGCTGCATGTAAATTAGTTGAAAAAGCAGGTGGGGACGTAGTGGGTGTGGCATTTGTGATTGAATTAACGGGGAGCTTACATGGTCGAGAGAAATTAAGTAATTATAATGTCATTTCCTTAATTGAGATTCCCGTAGAAGAATAAAATGCTTAATTAAAAAAGAGTAATGATATTTTTTTATATTTTTTCCAATTCCCCTGGAGTATAACCAAAAGTAGTAAAAAATCTTTGTTTCACTTGTTCTATGTTATACTGTTGAGTTTGAGCACCACTTGTTTCAACCACAAATGAACCAACAATCGCTCCTAGTCGACAAGAATCTATCAAAGTCATATTGAGTGTTAATCCTGTCAAAATTCCCGCACGATATCCATCTCCTGCTCCTGTTGTATCTTTGACTTCTATCGGAGAAGCAATAGGAATTTTCATGTTAAACATCTTATTTCGTTCATCTTTATAGAGTAATTGAGATCCCTCAGAACCCTTAGTTATTATAATTGCTCTGACATATCCTAGGATCGATTCTTCATCCAAATCAGATTTCTCCTTTATTTGATTTATTTCATGATTATTTCCAATTAAAATATCAGATCTTTTGAGTATTTTTAATAAACTCTCCTTTTGAAATAACGGGGTCACTTGACCGGGATCAAATATGGAAGGTATACCCAAATCAAATAGTTGAATAGAGAAATTAGTCATGGCTTCGACACTCTGTGTTGAATTAATTGCAAATACGTACTCATTTGGTTGAGTAATTTTTTCACTTAGATCAAGATCTTTACATTTGTCTAAAGCCCCTCCATGAAAAATGATCATTTGATTAGCTTTTATATCATTAACAATATAACACGCGGCTGTGAAAAGATTATCATATTCTTCAACCATTAGGTCTATATTGTTAAATTTATTTATATGATCTTTATATCCCAATCTCTCAAAATCATTTCCAACCGATCCAAATAAAGAAACTCTAGCTATACTTAAGAGTCCTAAATTATAAGCAATGTTCCCTGCAGTTCCTCCGAAAAATTGATGTCGACTATCTGCTGTTACTGTACTTTGGTATTCTTCTTTATCATGATCAATAGACACTGCATTTATAAAATTTTCCTTAAACCCCATTATATAATCAAAAGCTAGAGAACCAAGAATAAGAACTTTAGTTTTTTCCATGATAACTATAGCAAAATTTTAGTTTTATATTGTTTTAGTATTTCATCTTATATTAAAAATTCATATTTAATGGAATAAATCTGAATTCTTCAAAATTGCAGAATTGAAAATAATTTATTAAATTTCAAGTATTATTATTTAAAAAAACTCTAAATGGTGAATATTATAGTAAAAATAGGAATAATTGGTGGTTCGGGATTGGATAACCCGGATATTTTAAAGAATGCTAAAGATATAAAAGTTAAAACAGCATATGGAGAACCTACCTCTCCTCTAAAAATTGGAAAAATTCATGAAAAAGATGTAGTACTCATCGCAAGACACGGAAGAGAACATACTATACCTCCTACACAAGTAAATTATAGAGCTAATATACAAGCATTAAAAGATCAAGGTTGTACTCATATTTTAGCTACAACCGCATGTGGAAGCTTGAGAGAGCAAATTGGTAGAGGTGATTTCGTTATTCTTGACCAATTTATTGACTTCACTAGACTCAGAAAAGTATCTTTTTATGAAGAATTTACCCCAGGAGATATGAAACATACCCCCATGGCATATCCCTATTCAGAAGAATTAAGAAATATCTTTATTGAAACCGCGAGAGAACTTAATCTTAAATATCATGAGAAAGGAACTGTTGTTACTATTGAAGGTCCAAGATTTTCAACAAGGGCAGAATCAGAGATGTTTAGGATATGGGGCGCAGATGTGATTAATATGAGTATTGCTTCTGAAACTATTTTAGCAAATGAAGCGGGTATCCCTTATGCTGCTGTAGGTTTAAGCACTGATTATGACTGCTGGAAAGACGACGAGGCTCCCGTTACTTGGGAAGAAATCTTAGAAATCTTTGAAAAAAATATCAACAATGTTATCGTCTTACTCATAAATACCATTAGAAAAATAAAATAACTTTTCTACTTTTAGGTAGTTTAATTTAAAAAAGTTATTATTTTTTAAACAGTTTCAAAATATATTCGAAGCTAAAAATATTCTTAGAGACTTTCAAATATGGTGACTATTTCTTTTCTCGGGGCTTGTAGAGAAGTCGGAAGAAGTGCGGTACTAGTAGAATCCAAAAATGGTGCAAAATGCATGTTGGATTATGGGATTCGGTTTCGTGGAGAAGAAAGACTACCTAGCACGGCAAACATAGACAATTTAAAAGCGGTTGCTCTAACCCATTGTCATGTTGATCATTCAGGCGGTCTACCTTTATTATATAAAACTAAAAATGTTCCATTCTTCACAAATTCCATCTCTTTAGCCTTAACTGAAATCTTAATTAAGGACACGTTGAAAATATCAAAATACCCATATCCATTTGGGTACAGAGAATTAGATTCTTTAAAACAACATTCATATTTCCTCAAAAATGGAATTCGACATAAAATTGATGATGATTTTTTTATAACATTCATTAATGCAGGCCATATTCCTGGAAGTGTTTCAATTTTATTAGACGTGGATGGTAAAAAAATATTGTATTCTGGTGATATAAACACACAAAATACCAATTTAGTTCAATCTGCTAATTATCTTGATATCCCCGAAATAGATACTCTGATTATGGAATCTACATATGCTCTCCGAGAACATCCTCCAAGAGAACAACTTGAGAAAGAATTTATAGAAAAAGTAGTGAATATAACTGATAATGGAGGAACTGTTCTAATTCCCGCTTTTGGGGTAGCTCGTTCGCAAGAAGCACTATTAATTTTGGAGAAATATAATTTTAAAGGGAAAATATTTATTGATGGACTCGCAAGAAAAATATCTATGTTATGTTTAGATTATCCAGATTTTATTAAAAATATAAAGATGCTTAGAAATGCTGTGAAAAAAGCACAGTTTGTATCCAGGGCTAAGACTAGAGCAAAAGTTAAAGAATCTAAGGGTGTAATTATATCTCCTTCGGGGATGCTTAAAGGAGGTGCCGCTATAGAATATGTGCAATCAATAATTAATGATCCTTCATCAGCAATTTATTTAGTAGGGTATCAAGTGGAGGGATCTCCCGGAAGAGGATTACTAGATAATGGAATTTTTGAATTTAAAGAATCTCGAAAAAATAGACCCAAATTTGATTTGAGGATTAAAGCTCAATGTGATTATAATCATTTTGATTTTTCAAGTCATTCAGATAATTTTCATATTCACAATTATATTGAAAATTTACAGTTTAAAAAAGATTCTAGCAGCGATATATTTTGCATTCACGGGGATAATAAATCAACAACAAGTTTAGCTGGTGAATTAGTTAATAAGCATTATAATTCAGTTGCTCCTGAAACGGGAGAAATTTACCAAATTTAAACTAAGTTCAATAAATTAGCAGATTTAATTTTTTTGTAATTGATTTCTAATAACTATATTACAGTTTTCTAGAAATAATTCGATTTTATCAACAGGGATCTTAGTGCCTGCTGCAGGAGGATGTCCTCCTCCTAATACATCTAAATTTGTTTGTTTACATGCATCTTTAATAGCTTCAGAGAGATTAACCCCTTGATTAACTATTTTTTCATGAGCTCTTCCTGAAACTTTATATACTTCTTCATCAGTTCTTTTAGCTAGACCAAATATTGGTTTTGACTTATCTATACCTTTAATATTTCCGAAAATTAGCATAGAAGAAATAGTTCCGATTATACTTTCGGGAATTTTATCTTCCCCAAAAAAATATTGAATTGAATCCTTTTGTTGAATTTTCTCATTATCTTGAATCCAAGAGAGACTCTCAACTAGAGATTTTCTATAATCATTTTGAATTTTTTTTGACTGTTGATAAATCTCTTTTCTATCTCCCATCGCGATGGCAATTCCTAAAGAAGAATTGTGAGTTCGACCACATGCGTTCAAAAGGTTAGAAAAATCTTTAGCATCATGAAGCTCTGAGTTGATAGATTCTTTTTTTAACAAATATCGATTAGCAATTAATTTTTTAATTATCTTATTAGGTTCTAAGTCTAATTTTATAGAAGCATATTCTATAATTGCCGAGGATATTTTTTGCTTCTCATCTTGATTCAATTCATTTAATGTTTTTACTCTACCTTCCGAATTTTCCATTAAAATCCCTTGAGTTTTAAGAAAAATTAAAGTTCTATTCGCATCCTTAGATAATCCCGGCAAATTAAAATCTGTTGAATAAGCAATAGCCTCATTTAAAGGTTTCAAACTGGGAAAATTCAAATCATTTACAACTTCTACTAAACCTAAATTACATGCATCTTCCAAGATTAAAGCGTTGAGTCCTAGAAACGATTTGTTTTCTCCTTGATTTTGAATATCACCTATTGCTCCAATGATTGCAATAGGTGACAAATCCATATTTTCTTGATTCAAACATTTAGCAAAATAATAACATAATCCTGCACCTGAAATTTCAGTACTACCATCAATTCCATAAAAATAAGGATTAATGTGCCAATTTAAAGTTTTTTCATGGATTTCGCCGATTTCTTTGATTTCTTCCTTATTAGAAATATTTTGAGGTATGTGGTGGTCTAATATTAAAAAAGAGTCAAAATTCTTTTCCTGAACTAATTTTTTGTGTAATTCTGAATATTGTCCACTCCCAAAATCCGAAAAGATTAAAAAATTTTTATATTTTTCAACTTTTTCTGATATTTTTGTAATTTCTTCTTTTTCTAATTGTCTGAGTACAGAAATTTGAAAGGGAATTTTCTCCCGATATAGAGCTTTACCAAGGATTGCACCTGAACTTAACCCATCAGCATCAAGATGAGTATATATGTTAATGGGAGAATCCATGGTTTTAATTTTATCAAAAAAGTAGATTTTAGCCTTGTTAAGATCATCAAGTAATTTCGTTAATTTTTCTTTATTTTTGTCCATTTTTTTAAGTAATTAGATATTCATAAATTCAAAATTAAAACTACATTATAATAAGATATCAAAATTATAATAAATACTCAATTAAAAAAATTAATTTTACTAACGTGAAAATAAATGCATCATATAAAAATTAATGAACTTGCCAGAAATATTGCAGATACAATAATCAACAATAAAGAAATCTATGGCGCTAATATTGTCAAATTAGCTAATGATTCTACGATTCTAGATATGACAAAATCTTCATGGGAGGGAGGTAAACTAGTTGGGGAGATATGTATGGGCGGACTTGGCACTATAATATTTTCTCATTATAATTTAGATGGGCATTTTATTCCAAGTCTTACGGTTCACACTTCAGAGCCCTTGATTTCATGTATGGCTTCTCAATTGGCAGGATGGAATGTGAAGTTGAAAAAAGAAGTAGAAAAAAATGGTGAATTGAAAAAAAAAGTTGTTTTCCAGTCATTGGGTTCAGGACCAGCTCGAGCTAAAAGCAGGGGGGAAAAGATCTTTGATGAAATTGAATACACAGATAGTTCTGATTGCGCAGTTATTGTTTTTGAAACAGCTAAATTACCAAACGAAGAAGTCATGAATATTATTGCTGATAAATGCGGAGTTGAGACCAATCAAACATATGCTGTTTGTGCTCCAACTGCTTGTTTAACAGGATCTATTCAAGTAGCAGCAAGAATCGTTGAAACAGGAGTTCATAAATTGCATGAGATTAAATTCCCAATAGAATTAATTAGAGATGGGTACGGAACAACCACTATTGCTCCTATCGCAAAGGACGATCTAGGTGCAATGGGGCGTACTAACGATTCAATTAGCGCAGCAGGGATGACATATTATACTATCGATGCTGAAAAAGAAAAAGAAGAAGAATTATTTGCTCTTCTTAAAGAAGGTCCAGCTAATACGTCTTCTAGTTATGGAAAACCCTTTATTGAAACATTTAAAGAGGCTAATTATAACTTTTATGATATTGATCCAGGTCTATTTGCTCCAGCTACATATACCTTAACAAATATCAGAACTGGTAGAAGTATAACTGTTGGAAAAATAAATCATGAATTACTGAAGAAGTCCTATGGTTTATATTAAACAAAAAGAGAATCAGATAATTCTACTACTATATATTTTTTATTTTTAGTAAAAAAGATTACATGTTAGTAAGTTCTTCTTGATATTTTAATATCTCACTTACCGAAATATCCCTATCAAAATTTATTTCCTGGTGTATTCCTAAATATGCACAGGCAATCTTTGCAGCAGCGGCAATTTCCGCTTTCTTAAGGGTGATTGAATATTCATCTTGTTGATTTTGATCTTCTTTATAATTATTCTCTTGGAAATTAGGATCATGAAGCCGGGAAGCTCTTTCGTTTTTCATTTCAAATAATAACGAAGCCATTTTATAAGCTACTTTAAACGGAAGTTGATTCTTAACAATTAAACGAATAATATTATTTACATCAAAATAATTTAGGGTTTCATATTTTGCACGTAGAAAACCCTTAAGATTTTCAGAGTCTTTTTCACATTCTATTTCAATCCAGTCATGAATTGCTAATTTCCTTCTAAAGTATATCAATTCCCAGTCAATATCTAATTCCTTTAGAAACTCAAGTAATTTTGGATCATTAGCTTTTCTTGATTCTATAACAACGTAAAGCTGAAGACCATAATATTTGTGTTCTTGTTGAAGGAAAAACCCTCTTTGTTGCATAGATGCAAGAATTAATAACTTTATTGAAAAAATCTTATCAGAGACATTCTTTTTACTACAATTGAGGTAAATCACATTTCCTTCTTCACTGATATACTCACAATCTAAAAATCCGAGAATACTTTCTTTGTTTTCTGTAATAAATCTATTTAATCCCGTAAGAGTAGGTTTTACATCAAAACGAACTAAATCATTTTGCTCAATGGTAACATAATCATTATAATTACCCCCAATTGCGAGTTTAATAGCATTCAATTTAAATTCCTTATCCATCCCAAAAACTTTTTGAAAAGCCTCGTTTATGGGAAATACTTCCTCCTCTAGAATCTTTACATCCGCCATAGAACTCTCATATGGCTCCTGCTCGCTTAACATTTTATTTAATAAAGGTGCTTCTGAAGCCTCTACTGTGATTTCATATGATTTAGCCAGATCTCTCCGAACTATACAGATAGATCGCTTTTTCTTATTGAATATTGAAAGTGAATTATTATCATTAAGCACTGCTCGAAACTTTTCAATAAATTTATCTTCAGTATTCTCTGGCCCTACTCTTCTTCTTCTAATATTCAATCAACTAGAAATTGTAAAAAATTCTTGATAGTTAATTTATCTATAAAATTTGTGTCTTAAATTCTTAACTAATAGAAATTATTAATCATAGTTATTTATCAAATAATAAATATAAGAGCCATACTGCTCTATGATTTATTAAATTATCTTAATATTACAGTCCAAAATTAACGGATATCTTATTCTAATTCCTCTTCTAAGTAATAATTATCATTCTTTTTTATATATATAGTCGTAGAGCCAAAATTATTTCGAACCGTATATTTATCTCCTTGGACATCTAAGATTTCGATTGAATATGATAATCTTCTCTTATTCAAGATATCTTCTACAATTTTTTTTTCTTCCTTTGAATCCATAAATATAATTTATATTTTTAATCAAAAAAATTTTTCTATTTTCACCTTTGAGCAAATTTATTTTTGAAATTAGAAGGATCATTTCTTGCTCTAATTACTATTTATAATCCTCATATCATACACAAAATTGTAGGATTATGGTGAATAAACTTAAAAAAGACTTTCGATTGAATTAAATAAGTGGAAATATACTTCCTAAATGAATAAAGTAAGGCTCTAGATTGAAGAGTTTTTTTAGTAGGAAAAGGTTTGGGATTTTATTAAAAATTGGAGTTTTTTTTAATAATCAGTTTAATAAATAAATGAGGATTTAATTAAAGTATATATAAAGGAAAATTCTTTAACTGATCGATCTCCCATTTCTGAAGCAATATGGTAAAACAAACGCTTGATATTGGATTTTTTACTAGTATGTATAGTCAAACTAATGGTACTGCACATGCCGTGCGATTCTTATCCGAAGCAATCGTAAAACATACAGGTCATACTGTACATGTTTATGCTCCTGGAATTCAAAAGCCAAAGGATATACCAAAGAACTTATGCCTTCACAATTTTTTCGGTGCTAAAATAGCACCAAAAACAGGATTAGTATTAAGCTTTCCTCTTCATAAATATTTTTTTTGCCAACATGATTATTTAGATGTAGCTCATATTCATACACACGCGACATTTGGGAGTATGGCAATAAACTGGTCAAAGTATATTGGAATACCGATGGCTGGTACTCATAACTCTCCTCTTTCTTTCTATACATCCCAATATATTCCGGTAATAGGTAAACTTCTTTCTAAAATGGATTGGGTTTGGAGATATGAAAGGCATATCTTGGATAAATATGATCTTGTATCAGTACCAACTAAATCAAAAAAAGACTTACTGAGGAAACGGAGATTTAAAGAACCTATTGTTTGCCTTTCAAACGGAATTCCTGATAAATATTTCGTTGATGTAAAAAAAAATGGAATTCGGGATAAGTATGATTTGGACAACAAAAAAATTCTTCTTTATGCTTCAAGACTTTCACCAGAAAAACACCAGTTAAGTATAATCAAAATATTTAAAAAAATTCATAACGAGTACCCTGATTCACATCTTGTCTTAGTAGGCAGTGACGGACCATCTACTTCTCATGTTCAAAAGATTATCAAGAAAAAACACTATAAAGAATTTGTTTCTTACCTCGGACGAGTACCTTTCCACGATTTGCTAAGACTTTTTAATACAGCCGATGTATCTTGCCTATGGTCATGGATAGAAGCGGAAGGATTAGTCCTATTAGAAAGTATGGCACAAGGAACCCCGTGCATAGGTTCTAATAGCATTGGAATTTCGGACGTAATTAGACATGGAGAAACTGGCTATTTAAGTACAGATTTAGAAGATTTTAAGCAAAAAGTTATACATTTATTTAAAAATGATGATTTACGCTTGGAAATGGGTAAAAATGCTAAAAGGGTTGCACAAAATTATAGAATGAGTAATGTAGCAAAAACTTGGGTTGAATTATACAAATTTATGATTAATGAGCTTTACCCGCTTAGATATTATAATAAAGAAAGGAACGAGAGGGTTCGTTTAGTAAAAGAATTTATACATAAATTACCTATTGTTAATTTTTAAATTATATTATTTCTTAGAAATTAAGTTTATCCCTAATCTTATCCAATTTTAAATTACACTCTCTACATAAACTATACGGTTTATTATCTATTTGTTCAACAGCTTTAGAAAATTTCATTACACAGGAATTCTCCTCACAGTGGGGGGATCCAATTAAAATATGCCCTATTTCATGAATGATTTCCTTTAACACTCTCTGTTCAAAAAGTTTATCATCTCTCACTCTATCGTAAAATTCCTCTTTCAATTTAAGTGTAGATACAACACTACATCTATGTTTTAAATGCGTTTCGCCAAACATAAATACTATATTATCGTCACTACTCGAGTAGATAGGAAGATCCGTAAGTAATATTATAATTCCTAGTTTTTCTTTTGTTCTTATATTTATTAGTTCCTGATAAAATTTATTTGTGGGGTGCGTAGATATCTTATCATTGATTTTTCTCATTTCTTTATGCTCTTTTTTAATACCTTTAGAAAAAAGGGCTTTTCCAAAATGAAATTGTCCTAAATTATTGATACCAAAAAAGAAGGAGTCAAAAACTTGATTTAGCAGTGATTTAATTTGTTTAAACAGATTAGTATCAAAATCTGTATAGAACATAACCCCTAAATGGCATGGCAATATTAGTTTTTTAAGCTCCTCGTCTACTAAATCAAACTCCTCAGAATAAGAAATCCCTATTCTAGTTACAAGCTTTTTTAATTTTTCCTTATACTTTCGTATCTTTTGTTCATATTTTTGAAATTTAGCCATCTAATGTCAATAATTAATTATAATTTATCTAAATTAACCATTATCTTGAACTATAATGAGTTTGCCTTCATTAATAATAGGTATTTAAATCATAAATTATATTATAAAATAAATTATTTGATTTAGGATTGAAAATTTAACTTAGAATTATGGGAGAAGATTCACAGCATTTTGAAATAACGGATAATGGAAGTGAAGAACTAAAATCTGGTTCAAATGAAATGGAAGAGGATGCCAGAATTGTTAAAAAAGACGTGATTCCTCACTTCTTTCCAACATATCGAATTAAAAGAAAATTATATCCTGTTCCAATAATTTTAGTTGTAGTAATTGCAGGTATCTTAGCGTATTTAACATATATTCAGGCAGGTGTTCAAGTAGACGGGGGATATTTTTCAGAAAGTGAGTATGGAGCAATTGGGGGGATAATCAATGGATTAATATATACTGTAATAGCTGCTTTCTCGGCTTTTATTATTATTTATATCATTAAAAAAAAAGGTGTCGGGGCTTTGATGTATATCTTTGGAATAGGGTTTGGGATGGTAACATTTTTTCAAACCTGGTTTTTTGGAGAAGTTATATTATTTATATTAATTTCGAGTTATCCTATATTATATATTTTACTTGACGTAGAACTTATCTTTTTTACAGCAGTATTTACGGGTGTTATAATCTATAAATATTTTACTTCACAATCAATAAAAATTAAAAATTTTATAGTATTGTATATTGGGTTGCTTATTGGGGCTTCTATGGGAGTTTTAATGCCTCTTTGGACTACTATAGCCATATTAATAGGAATTTCCTTATGGGATATGTTTGCTGTTTTATATAAACATGGTCCCATAAAGCAATTAATTGATTTGGTTTCTGAACCAGGAGAAGAAAGCAACATTTATTCTGAAGAAGAGTTAAAAGAAAGATTACAGACTGGAGAATATACATATGATACTTCTAAACTAGAAATTGGCATTGGTGACTTAGCCTTCTATAGTATGCTTACGTCCAGCGCTCTCGTTCAGACAAATAATGTAATAATTATGATTTTAACCTCTATAGCTATTATAATTGGGACAGGAATAACGATAGCAGGTTTAAAAAGAAATAAAATTTTACCTGGGTTACCTATCTCGATCTTTTTGGGTATAGGAACTATGTTGTTATCCTGGTATATCTTTACAATTATTTAGGAATGAGTTTAATTTTAAAATTTTCTTAATAATTTTAAAAAATTTATGCCCGTAAAGGAAGTGAACGTTTATGGTTAATATCGATGACATCAGCACTATTGCTATAATCGGTACGGGGATTATGGGCCATGAGATTGCTCAAGTTGCTCTTATGGGGGGTTTTAAAACTGTTATTTTGAATGATTTATCTGCAGATATCATTAATAATGCTGAGAAAAAAATTAAAACTGGCTTGAAAAAGCTTGAATCTAAAGGAATATTAAATGAAGGATATACTACCTCTAATTTAATGAATAGCCTGGTTAAAGAGGTTAACTTAGAAAAAGCCATTTATAATGCAGACTTTATAATTGAAGCAATTCCCGAAGTTATGAAGCTTAAAAAAGCGCTTTTTAAGAAATTAGGAGAATTCTCTCCTGAACATGCTATTTTAGCTACAAATACGTCTACAATGAGCATTTCTGAGATAGCGTCAGCATCAAATAAACCTCATAAAGTCATTGGATGCCACTTCTTCACACCCATAGTTGTATTACGGTTAATTGAAATCATTAAAGGGAAAAAAACATCCGAAGATACCGTAGAAGTTGCTAAAGCTGTTTGTCAAAGGTTTCCAGCACTTCAAGGAAAACGATTTTTACCTATTCTCCAAAAGGAGAGTCCAGGTTTTATTGTAAACCGCATAACGGGAGCAACATCTATTTATTTAAACTGGCTTCTTGAATTTTCGAGAAAGAAAGGAATACCTTTAGAAAAAATTGATGCTGATACAGAATCTTTTGCTGAAATTGGACCGTTTGCAAAATTAGATCATCTCGGCCTCGATACAGTGTATAACGCTCTCAGCTATTTGGCAGAAGAGCTTTCACCTGAATTTGCTCCGGGAAAAACGTTAACAAGCTTAGTCAAGAATGGGCATCTTGGCTTAAAAACAGGGAAAGGTTTGTTTGATTGGAAAGAAGGGAACCCTAATTTTAAGAAAAATGAAAAAGCAGGACTGTTTAATATTGACTTATTCATGGCTATTCAATTAAATGAGGGTTGTAGACTTCTTGAAGATAGGATCGTCTCGAGTTATAAATTAATAGATGATTCGATGATGACGGGAATGAACCTACCCGGACCTTTTGGCCCTGGAAAAAGGAACTATGAAAGATGGACACGATTGTTAGAAGAATTTGTAGAAAACACTGGTATTAACTATTTGAAACCCTGCAACTTAATGAAATCTGGTGGCTTTATTAAAATGAGAAAATGATAAGGTTTCCATAAAGCTTTAATAAAACTTTTCATAACTTTATTAAAAAAAGGAGTAGCAGTCAGAATGTCTTTTATAAATGGTCTTAAGATCTTCATTAAAAAACCTATTTATGTATTGATTATGGGTTTGTTTATCGCAGCTTGGGTTTTAATATTATTTGGTTATACTATTTTTACGGTTCAAGGATATTATCTATTTCTTTTCTTCTTTATTGGTATTTTAATGGGATTTACACTCCTCTTATTTTTTATTTCTTTCTTTAAACAAATTGAAAATATGAGTTATGTTTATATTATCATCATATTTTTTGTTTCAATACCACTTATCATAATTTTTAAAGGTGTTCTTAAATCTTTATACTTCCCTCTTTTAATTGGAAATCAATTGCTTACAGCGTTTTTTGCTTTTAAATTATGTATGGATTCATCAATAAAAGTCGATAACTTTTTCTACAATGACGAAAAATCAAGAGGATTCACTAGACCGATAGAATTTATAATATTTGGAATAATTGCTTTATCAGGTTTTATCTTGACATGGAATGTAATGCGTAGGTTAACTCCAGGTGCAGCACTAAGAAGTGCAAATGTCTTTAGAATTATATTTTGGATTGATTTTATATTAATAATTATTGTATTAGTGAGAGTATTGATTACAAAGAGATTAGCAGCATATGTGACTTTATTTTTCCTATTAACTTTTTTCTATATTCTCTATATTTTTATAGACATTATTGCGGGTATTTTATTCCCAGATACATTAAGCTTTGCATGGTATTTCTTTATATTTGACCTCGTTTTATTCATTTATATTATCGGTTCAATATTCGATAAGGTGGAATATTTAGAAACAAAATTCAAGATACTAACAGCTGAAACCATATCTTTGTTAGTAATTTTATTGAAATTAATTGCCCAATTTTTCAAAATTATTCCAGAGATCCCCGGATTAAGAGTTGGTATTGATTATGTAAGGCTACAATTTGGATTACAAATATTTCTATTATGGATGTTCATAATTTTTATCCTAATTTTTGGGATACATTCAATAGTTATGCATAAAGAAGGGGAAATTGACACCTCTGATATGGATGACAACTCATAAATTATAGCATAATGATTTTTTAAATAAATTTAATTTATAATATTTGGAGTAAATTAGTATAATTCTTTATTATGGCTAAAACAGAAAAAGGAATCAAAACGGGATTAGAGAAAATAATAGAATATTTCAATTCTAATCTTGAAGAGAACCACCCTATAGCAATTGCGAAAGTTGTGGAAGACACGGGCTTCTCTTGGAGTTTTATCAAAAAAACTTTGGCCAAGATAAAAGAAAATTATGATGGATTTCATTTTGAAAAGTCAGGAAATACTTGGATTACATGGAAAGACCGAGACCACATAATTAAGAAGTTAGATGAAACATGTTCTCGCTTATTAGAAGATTCTGATGATGAATGTTAGTATTTTATAAGAAATTATTAATTTAAATTCTTTTATACAAAGTCTCTTTCTCTTTTCTTTCACTCAATTTAATCCAATTTTCTTCTACAGGAGCATTTCAAAAAAAATAAAATAAATAATAAATATCTTAAAAATTTAGTTTTAGTATTAGTGTGAATTTTCACACTAAATGGAAAATAATGTTTGGTTAAATCAAATGAAAATTGAAAAATCAAGCCAAGATCTCGAGAATGAAGTAATTTACTCTGGATTATGCATCCATTGTGGAAGTTGCAATGCATTTTGTCCACACATGGATTTTAACCAAGAAACTGGAGAAGCTTATGTGGTGGATGAATGTGCTGAAACGGTAGGACTTTGTTATAATGCATGTCCAAGAAGTTTTTTACCAATATCGGAAATTGAGCAAAAATTATTTGGAAAAACTCGTATTGATTTATCAGTAGGAGTTTATAATGACATAGTCCAAGTAAAATCCGGCAGCAAAGATGATATTTTATATAATCTTACTTTAGCCGCCTTTGAATCAGGAGTAGTTAAGCATATGGTCTTAAGTGAACCAAAAAGTAAAAAACCACCTGTAGCATTTCCTGTTGTAGTAGATAGTGCAAAAGATGCCAAGAAGTACATACCTAAAGCAACCATGGATAATGCAGGACCTCTAATTACAGGTATTGGTCAAGCTTATAAGGATTACAAACGTGATATCGGAATAATTGCAAATCCATGTCATTTACAAGGATTAGCTAAAATTCTTACTAGTGATTTCAATACTGGAGCAGAGAGAACGTCATTAACTATCGCTTTTGCTTGTTCCTCAGGTGGAATGACAGGTTGTAAATATTGTACCGACTTTTCTGGTGAATTTTCTGATATTTCCTATTCACCGTGGGGTGCTCCTAAAGGTTCTGGCGAAGCTTTTCTAATAATTCGAACTGAAGCTGGTCAAAAAGTTGTCGATGCTGCTGTGAAGAAGAAATTAATCGAAATTACTGACCCAAATCCAGATTTATCAGAAATGAAGAAATTTCTCAACAAGAAACGCAAAAAGAATTTCTTAACTCTTCTTGGAAAAGATTTAATCACCGCAAAATATTTAGATCTTAGCATCGATGAGTTAAAAGATATTCTTGAAGAATAAACTATTTTTTATTTCTATTTCTTTTTACTTTTCTTTTTCAGCTTTTTGTTTTTCAAGAATTAGACGAGTTAAAGTTTCAAAAATTAGTCTGTTATTTTCACCACTTTTAGATGATGTTTCAAAAAAATAATCCAATTTAAATTTCTCTTTGAATTCTTCTGCTTGTTCTGTCTCTACACTTCTCCGTACGTCAGCCAAGTCAAGCTTTTCTCCAACTAGGATAAAAGCAGGATTACTAGCATTTTCGTTAACAATATCATACCATTCAGTTAAACTATCAAAACTAGTACGTCTTGTAATGTCATAACAAATAATACATCCACGCGCTCCTCTGGCATAATTCGGTAAGAAGAGCCGAAAACGTCTTTCACCCGCAAAATCCCAGATTTGTAATCTGCTGGGAGTATCGTCTACATCAACATCATAAGTCGCTAGATCGGTTCCAATAGTGATTTTCTGTGGAATAAACTGTCCTGTTGTTAATCTTTGAACCATTGTAGATTTACCCACACCCCCATCACCAACTATAACAACTTTGAAAAGCATTTTTTGCGTAGACATTATCCAGTTCTTACTCAAGTTAAAAGAGTATTAATATTAATATGTACAAGGGTTTTATAAATTTTTATTCAATATTTAATTGATTTCTTATTTTATTATTGAGAACTTTAAGATTTTCAAGAATAACCATTTGAGTATCCTTGGGCAATGGTTTAAGAACATTATCTAAATCTTTTTTATTAAAAAGATTAACCTCCCGATTATTAAAAAATAAGGAAATTCCAGCAGTAGCTGGCGAAATTATGAAAATTAGATATAGTAAAAAAGAAACAACTAATGGATCTGAACCCGCACTTCCAGTTCCAGGCAGATTTAGTTGAACCCCAAGAAGAGGATCTTGATCTAAAGTGAGGATTAAAATAGAATTTACAATGTTTAAGACAAGAAATATTAACAAATTGGTAATTAAAATTAATTTAAAATGTTTAATTTTTAGATAGGAAATCACAGATTCATGATCTTTAATAGGTTTTTTATCATTTCCACCGAAAATGATTTCTAATTTAGTATTTTCCCATAGATCAATGAAGATCCAAAAAAATCCAAAGGTATATAAAAAAATAAACAACCAGTTAAAATAAGGGAAATATCTATCTATTATATGGGGATTATAAAGAGATTCCGCGCCTAACCAGAAAATTAGAATCAGTTGAAAGAGCGCAGAGAAAAATAATCGATTAGCATGCCTTTTTTCTAATCCGAGCGGATTATATACAACAGAAGGATTGTCAAATTTGGTTCTCCATTTGTTTATATTAATAATTCTAAAAAATATTGAAAATCCTAATGTTATAAGCGGAAATAGTAAGAGGGTGATATTCTCCCATACTTGAGTAATTACTAATAGAAACAGAAAACTAAATATAACTATATCCCGAATTACAGTTTCATTAATAAGATCTCTTATTGTTAGATAAAACTTATCACTATCTTCACTCATTTTTTAATTAAAAGCAATCTTAATAATTAAACTTTTATGATTATATGTTTTGAATGATCTACTCCTTGCTATTAAGTAAATCAGAATTAGGTTAACCTATACTTATCTCTTGTTCTTAACACTAAAAATTTAAATTTCTCACACTATTTTATTCTACAACATACCTCTTGCACATTTAATCGTGTTAAGATGGTGTAGAAAAAGTGAAAAGTGAAAAACTCAAAGGTAAAAAAACACCCCTTTACGATATTCATCGTAAACTCGGTGGTCGCATGGTAGAATTTTCTGGATGGTTAATGCCCGTTCAATATGAGAGTATTATTAAGGAACATGAAGCTGTTCGGTCTAATGCGGGAATATTTGATGTATCACACATGGGTGAATTTTTGCTTAAAGGCAGGGATATAATCTCGTTTCTCCAATATATCATGATAAACGATTTAAAACTATTGGAGCTATCAAAGGGTCAATATTCTTGCATGTGTTACAAAAATGGGACCGTGGTTGATGATTTAATGTATTATGAAGAGAAGGAAGATCTCTTTAGAATGATCGTCAATGCTGGAAATATTGAGAAGGATTTTCAATGGCTAAATCAGCATATTATGGAACAAGATGTGAAAGTTCAAAATCTTTCTTCCGAACGTGGGCGTTTAGCATTTCAAGGGCCTAAAACTGATGATCTTCTCCAACCCCTTGTGGATATTGAATTATCTAATATTAAAAGATTCTATTTTAGGCATTGTAATCTTAATAATATCCCAATATTTATAGCTAGAACGGGTTATACTGGAGAAAAAGGGTTTGAAATTTCGTTTGATATTAGTTATTCAGAAGAAATTTGGGATAGTTTGGTGAGCACTGGAGCAAAACCTGCTGGTTTAGGAGCAAGAGATTCGTTAAGGTTAGAAGCGTGTTATTCTTTATATGGCCATGAAATAAATGATTCAATAACTCCAATTGAAGCAGGATTAAGTTGGTTAGTAAAACCTAAGGAAGGTATAGATTATATTGGTAAAGAAATTCTTATGAAACAGAAATCTAAGGGCACAAAAAGAATTCTAGTTGGTCTCGATTTAATAGATAAGGGAATTATTAGAGAAAATTATAATATTTTCAAAGATGGAGAAGAGATTGGATATGTAACATCTGGAGGTTTTTCACCTACCCTCAAAAAAACAATTGGCCTTGGATTGGTAAAAACACAACATAAAAATGTTGGAACTGAAATAGAAATCGAGATCCGAGGAAAATTTTTAAAGGGGAAAATTGTTGAGACACCATTTTATCGGAATGTATAAGTGAGAAAATATCTAAGAGAAAAAGTGAAATATAATGAGTTATAAATTTCCTAGTGATATAAATTATACAATGACTCATGAGTGGGTAGAGCTTCAGAATAGTATTGCTACAGTTGGTATAACGGATTATGCCCAGCATCAATTGGGAGATATTGTTTTTGTGGAACTTCCCGAAATAGGGATGGTATTAGAGAAAGAAAGTCATGCTGGTGAAATAGAGTCAGTAAAAGCTGTAGGGGATATAATAATGCCATTATCAGGAGAAATCGTTGAGGTAAATGAAAAACTTGCTGAAAACCCAGAGCTTGTTAATTCATCTCCCTTTGGGGACGGTTGGATGATAAAGATTAATATTTCACATGCAAGTGAAATTGATGAACTTATATCTGTAGAAAAATATAAAGAATTTGTTAAATCAGAAGAACAATAATATTTTTTTTTCTTTATTTGTTAATTGTTGTTATTATAAACTTGAGTTGAGAAATTAAGTGGATTTTGTACCTCATGATAAAAAAACTATAGCTGAAATGTTAAGCGTAATTGGGGTAAATGATATAGATGAATTATTCCAGGATATCCCTAATGATTTGATAAAAGAAAAATTAAATCTACCCCAAGGATTATCTGAACCTGATCTTCTTAGACACATGGAAAAAATTTCAAAACGTAATAAAACCTATTCTAGTGCTTTCATTGGCGCTGGATGTTACTTTCATTATATCCCCTCTGTTGTTAATTTTGTTATCTCTAGATCTGAGTTCTATACCTCTTATACTCCTTATCAAGCTGAAGCTAGTCAGGGATATTTACAAGCTATTTATGAATACCAAACGATAATATCAAAACTTACTCAAATGGATATAGCTAATGCTAGTATGTATGATGGCTCTACCGCTCTTGCTGAAGCTGCTATTATGGCAACATTAATTACAAACAAACAAACCATTTTAATGCTGGAAGGAATTCACCCTGAATATGTTGAGGTTGTTAAAACTTATTGTTGGGGTCAAGATATTGCTTTTGAAGAAGTGTCTGAAGATAAAATAATGAAACGATTAAATGAAAACGTGGCAGCATTTCTATTCCAGAGTCCTAATTTCTTTGGAGATGTTGAAGACGTATCAGATTTAGTAGAAAAAGTCAGAAAAAAAGCACCAAATTGTTTGCTTATCCAAGCAATGACTGATCCCACTTGCCTTGGAGTTATTAATCCACCAGGATTGACAGATGTTGATATCTTTGTAGCAGAAGGACAATCTTTTGGTATAAGTCCATCATTCGGGGGACCAGGATTAGGAATCTTTACCGCTAAAAAGAAATTCTTAAGAAAAATACCCGGAAGGTTAATTGGAAAAACCAAAGAGATTAACGGGACACGAGAAGGATTCATCTTAACCTTACAAGCTCGGGAACAACACATTCGACGTGAAAAAGCTAGTTCAAATATATGCACAAATCAAGCACTATGCTCACTTGCCGCGTTAGTGTATTTACTATCAATGGGAAAAACTGGCCTAAAAGAGATTGCATCTCAAAATTTTCAAAAAGCTCATTATCTTAAATCTGAATTGAGTAAAATTCCGGGTTATAAAATCTTAAATACTAAACCCACATACAATGAATTTTTACTTAGTTGTCTTAATGTTGATTTACTTATTTATCAATGTAAGCAAAGAAACTTACTTCCGCCTCTTAATATATCAAAATACTATCCCAAAATGAAAAATATTGCTTTAGTGTGCGTAACTGAAATGAATTCTAGAGAATCAATTGAAAATTTTTTACAAGCAGCTCAAGAAGCAATAACTAATACAAAGGAGGGAGAAAAGTAATGACATCTAATATAAAATTAATCTTTGAAAAAGGAATCGAGGAAGAGCTATATAATTATGTTCCAAAAATGGATATTGACAGTACAGATCTAAATGAAATTATTCCCAAATCTCTTCAAAGAAATGATATATCTATTCCAAATGTTCCAGAAATTGAAATTGTTCGTCATTTCGTGAATTTAAGTAATAAAAACTATGGTGTAGATACGGGGATTTATCCATTAGGCTCATGTACGATGAAATATAACCCAAAAATTAGTGAAACTATTGAAAGAATGCCGGGATACAGTCAAATTCATCCTTTACAAGATGAAAATCAAGGCTCCATCGAAGTATTGCATAATATATCAAAATTGTTAGGAGAAATAACGGGAATGGACGGATTTACTCTTCAACCCGCCGCAGGTGCTCATGGAGAATTAGTAGGATTATTAATTATGAAAAAGTATTTTGAAGATAAGGGAATTATTAAAGATAAAATAATTATCCCTGATTCCGCTCACGGGACTAATCCTGCATCAGCAAGAATGGCGGGTTTTTCGATCATCGAACTAAAATCAAATGACCAAGGAGAAGTTCCAATTGACCATTTAGAATATGCTATGAAGGATGGTGATGTTGCGGGAATAATGTTAACAAATCCTAATACTCTTGGTGTTTTTGACAGACAAATTAAGGTTATTACTAAGGTTGTTCACGATAATGGGGGTTTATGCTATTATGACGGAGCAAATCTAAATCCAATGTTAGGCATATGTCGTCCTAGAGATATGGGATTTGATATTGTGCATCTTAATTTACATAAAACGTTCGCAACACCTCATGGAGGTGGTGGTCCAGGATCAGGTCCCATTGGTGTAATAAATGACCTAAGTCCATATCTTCCTGAACCATGTATTATTTCTACTGAAAATGGTTTGGTTTGTAGGCAGTCTAATAATAAATCAATTGGCCGAATTAAGGCTTTTTGGGGTAATTTTGGAATTATAGTTCGAGCTTACGCCTATATTTTAGCATTAGGATCTGAAGGTCTAAAAAGAGTAGGTCAAATGGCTGTTTTAAATGCCAATTATCTACGAGTATTATTAAAGAAGAAATATTTCCTACCCTTTAATCGAATCTGTCAACATGAGTTTATAATTTCTGACCGAAATATGCCTAATAACGTTACAACTGAAGATATTGCTAAAAGAATTCTCGACTTTGGAATATATGCTCCCACTATTTATTTTCCTCTCGTTGTACAAGGAGCCATAATGATTGAACCTACTGAGACTGAGTCAAAAGTTTCATTAGATTATTTCGTTGAAATAATGGAAAAAATCTATAATGAAGCTGAATCTGATCCTGAAAAAGTAAGAAATTCACCTCACAATACTCCAATAAAACGCTTAGATGCAGTTATTGCTGCTAGAAAGCCTGTATTACATGATTAATATCAACAATTAATAAAATTGTAATACTCTTTGGCAATATAAAAAATAAAAAAACTAATTTTTATAAGACTTAGTTAATCAGAATGTTGGTGTACAAAAATAAATTACTTAACCCTTTTTCCGTATGACAAATTTCGAAAAGATCAAGAAAGAATTATTAAGCAAATTGAATTAGATTCAAAACTAAAGAAGAATATTTTACTAGTAGCACCCAATGGTACTGGTAAGACTGTTATCGCTTTAAGCGGACTACTTCCATTAGCCTATGAAAAGAATCTAAAGATTATATATTGCTGTCGCACCCATACACAAAACCGGAGAATTATAAAAGAATTAACTAAAATTTCTCAAGTTATGGTGAAAAACAACCATTCTGACAAATTAAATGGATTATCAATTAGAGGGAGAAACGAGATGTGTTTAAATGAAACATTGTTAACACTAAAATTAAACCCTAAGGAATCAATGTCTGTTTGTAAAGACTTAAGACAAAATAGAAATTGCCGTTATTTCTCAAATTTATTAAAGAAAAAAGGAGAACTTGATAGTGCTATTTCACTTGATCCAGAATTATTTAATAAACCAATTGATGCCGAAGAACTAATTAGTTTTTGTAGGGATAAAAGTTTTTGTCCATATTTCTTGAGTAAATTTCTATTGAAAGATGTGAAGGTAATTATATGTAATTATCAATGGATCTTCAATCCAGATATTAAAAATGTGTTTCTACAACTTATTGATCAGGAACTCAATGATTGTATTCTAATTCTTGACGAGTGTCATAATGTAATCGATATAGCAACAGAGGTTAATTCAGATAGATTAACACCTTATCTATTAAGACTTTGTTTAAAAGATCTTGAAATGTATAGGGCCCCCAATATCATGCAAGAATTTACTTCACTTATTCTAGATCTATTAAATGATAAAAAACTTAATTCAAATCTTGGGGAAGAAGAACTAGATCCCACTAAATATCTCAAATATATTATTGAAAAACTAAATTTTAGAGATTTAAATGAGTTTAAGAACTTAATTCAAGATATTCAAGAATTTAGTGTTGCCATTCATGAAGAAAAGTTAGCTAATGGTCAGATTTCTAGAGATTATTTAGGATCTCTTTCTGATTTTTGGACCAAATGGTTGAAGACCTTCAATTTGGATAACTATTTTTATTGTTTTAATAATATAGAAAGGAAAGGGAGAAAATCGATTTCCGTTGAAATTGTTGCATTAGATCCAAGAGAAATTGTAATTCCAATTTTAAAATCAGTATATACCTCCTTAAGCCTTTCTGGAACAGTGAATCCATATATCTATAATAATTTAATGGGATTGAATGAGAGTGGTAAGAGTTATAGGGGAATCATAACTGACTCCCCTTTCCAAAAGAAAAATATCAAAGTAGTTATAACTGAAGGCGTTGATACAAAAAGAGAAAATAGGACTCCTTTTATGTTCAAAAAAATGATTGGTAAAATTAATGAAGTATTAAGTTGCACTCCTGCCAATGTTGGTATTTTTTGTGCCTCCTATCAAATTCTCAGGGGACTCTTTACAAATGGAATTAGTAATATTGCAAAAAGTAACAACAAGAAACTACTCATGGAAGAACCGGGGTTATCATCTTCACAAAATAATGCAATGATAGAGGAATTTAAAGCTTTAGCATCTAATGGTGGTGCGGTATTACTTGGGGTGTGCGGGGGAAGAAATTCCGAAGGAGAAGATTATCCTGGAGATTATATGAATTCTGTAGTAATCGCAGGATTTCCTTATCATTTACCTTCACCTCGAGTTGAAGCAAAAATAAAATATTATGACAAAGTATTTAAAAAACAAGGATGGAATTTTGCCTACCTTTATCCTGCTATTCAAAGAGCTAACCAAGCTTCTGGTCGTCCAATAAGAAAGATTACTGATAAAGGAGCTATAATTTTTATGGATAGCCGTTTTAAAACAAAGTATAAATGGATTTCCGAATGGCTTAGAGAAGAACTAGAAATTATTCCCGATAAACCCCAAGCTCTAATTCAGAATTTAGGCAAATTTTGGAGTTAATATTTGTATGGTTAGATCTCTAGTATTTTAGAATAGAGCTTAAATAACTTTTGTGAGACTATTTTCCATCGAAAGTTTTTTTCTACTCGTTTATAACAATTTTCTTTAATTTTTTGGTAAAAATTTGCATCTAATAAGACCAATGATTTAAGAATATCATCAGGAATTTGATTAACCATATTAAGAGTTTTCTGTTCATAAATAGAGTCTTTTTCTATTGCTTTTTTTGATATTTCGGATAAAAGGAATAAGGAAACTAAGGCATCAGCAAATTGGGAGGGATTGTCTTTTTCAATTAATATACCCGTACCAATTTCCGAAAAGTTTCTGATATCTATTATCGTTTCTTGAAATCCCCCTACTCGTGTAGCAATAATAGGGAGCTTTGATGACATTGCCTCTAAAGCTATAATGCCAAAAGGTTCCCACCTTGAAAGTGCACAATAAACATCAGCAGAAATATGTGCTAAATGAAAAATATCCTTAGCGACTCCAAATATTATACGAAGGTTATTGGGATACTTCTCTACAATTTGAGCATAAGATGTAATTTCAGCTAAACTATAATCAGTTGGTAAAATTAGAAAAAGGAATTTTGCATTCGGGATTTTTTTAATTACTTCAGGAATTGCTTCAAAAATGGTTTCAAAACCTTTTTGATGTGAAATCCTCCCCGTAGTAATAACTAAAGGACCTGAATCATCAAATGCTCTTATATTACCATTCTTAATGAATTGATTACCATTTGAAATGTTATTTATAGCATTAAGAATTTTTTCAGACCGAATAAGGGGACTTTTATCTAAATGAGCGATTTTATGAGTTAATAGGTATCGTTTCAAATGATCTGAAGTAATTTTCTTATCGGGGATAATATCGAATATCCCTCTTATATCTTCTCCATGCTTATCTACAACTTCTTGATAAATTTCATAGTAATTCCAATCACACCCATCCCAAATAAAATCGGATTTAAATTCTATTAAGTCATTTCCACAGTTTGGGATTATATCTGATATAAGATAGGATTGACTTACAGTAGTAACTATATCACAAACAACAGCACCAATCTTTTCTACCGTTGGTATTTGACCCATTTCATTAGATTGACATAACTCGAAAATCTCACTAAAAGACGATAACCTATAACCCTCTTTACGAAGTATTTTAATCGGGGTTTGATTAATACCGCACCAATTGTAAAAATTGAAATCATATCGGGGCCATGTTAATAAATGGATTGTAATTAACGAATGAACATCGAGACCATTTTTGAATAAGACTTGTTTAATTCCGATAAAAGGTATAACCACATGATAGTCATGTAGATGTACTATGGAGGGTAGATCTTTTCTTCTATTATCAATAATGTATTCAATATAGCATCGCATTCCGATACTAAATAAACAGATCTTTCCACTAAGCGTATCTGGATCATAAACTGAAGGATCATCCAAAAATCTCCTTGTAAACTGATTTTCTCCTGTTAATAATATGATATTTACATCATCAATGCAAGATTTATAAAATCCAATATTATAATTACTTTCGGAGCCATTAGCTCCAAAACTAAGGGGATTAATCTGTCCAACGCAATTGAAAGGTAATTTTTCCCACACTTGCTTCTTTTGGAGGATATCTAGTTGACCATGGGATGGAATAAAGACCGTAATTTTAAAATGTTCAGCAAGATTTCTTGCTTGATTAGCAGGTACTTCTCCTAAACCCCCTACTTTAATGATTCCCGCATATTCAAATGTAAATATCCAAATATTTTCTTTTAGGCCACTCACCATGTTTCAAATCTTTTTTAAACTCCGTTTAAAACAAAAGATCACAATAAATGCAAGACAATGTAATCTAAAACTTTAAAAAAAGAATTTTATTAAAACTTAATTAAAATTCCATTATTTGATTGAAATATAACAAAAAATAAATATTTTGATGGAAATAATAAAACCTAATAAATTTAATTTATTACAAAGCAAATAATTAGTAAATTATTGGAAAAAGAAGGGGTGTTATATAGTATGGTCGATATAGAAGTGATAGACACAGGGGCTCCAAAAGCGGGACCCTATAATCTTGGTATTAAAGCAGGAAATCTTATTTTTATTTCAGGGCAGGTTATGGATCCTGAAGCGGAAGGAGTTAAAGAGCAAACATTAACAGCGTTAGGAAAAATTAAAAACATTTTAGAGGTTGCCGGAGCAAGAGTTTCTGATATCGTCAAAACAACCATTTATCTTAAAAATATGTCAGATTTTAAAGAAGTGAATATAATTTATAAGGAATTTTTTATACAAAATGGAGTACAAGAAAAATTCCCCGCAAGAACAACTGTAGAAGCTGCTTGTCCTCTTCCGGGGGGATTGATTGAAATCGATGCTATAGCAGCTCTTTAGAAAACACATATACTCTATGAATAAAAATCGGACTAGAAATATCTTATATTTTTCTTATTATATTTTAAATTAAAAATAAAGAAGAAATAATGAAGGATAATAATGAAAAACAAATATATTATAATTGATTCAAAGGATAATTGTGCCACCGCTCTTGAGGATATTCCTCAAGGTACAAAAATAAATCTTACAGATAAGTTTTTAAAAATCCATCATAGAATTCCATTAGGCCATAAATTTGCCATCAACAATATCAAAAATGAGGATTATATAGTAAAGTATGGTGAAATTATAGGAATTGCAACCGAAAATATAGACGAGGGTGATTGGATTCATATTCATAATATTAAAAGTACTTATTTAGAGGTGAAAAAGGATGGATGAAGGATTTTTAGGATATCCCCGTTCTAATGGTTCAGTTGGTATTCGTAATAAAATAATGGTTGTATCTTCAGTGGTTTGTGCGAATACCGTAGTTCGGAGAGTTGCTGAAAAAATAGATAATGCAATAGCAATTACGCATCCTTATGGATGTGGTCAATGGGCAATAAGTTATTCAAATACGTTTAATATTTTAGCTGGTCTTGCAAGTAATCCAAATGTTTATGGGGCTCTTGTTATTGGATTGGGATGTGAAACTCTTTTTAGCAATCGTTTGGCTGATAAAATAAAAGAATCAAATAAACCAGTGGATTCCTTTAATATACAGGACGTTAAAGGCGGTACTATAGGCGCAATTGAGAAAGGTGTAAGTATTTGCAAAAAATTTGATAAAGAAGCAACGGAGATAAAACGAGAATTCTTTGATTTTTCGCACATTACTTTAGGTTTAGAGTGCGGTGGGAGCGATTCTACATCGGGTATTGCTGCAAATCCATCACTTGGGATTGTATCTGATAAGGTAGTAAACTTAGGAGGAACAAGTATCCTTCCAGAAATGGCAGAATGGGCTGGAGCAGAACATTTGTTAAGTAAAAGGGCAATAAATGAAGAAGTTGCTAAAGAAATTATTAGCCTTTTTAAAGGAAGAAAATTTGAAAACCGGTCTCCTGGAAATGTAGAGGGTGGTCTAAGTACACCTGAAGAGAAATCATTAGGGAATATTGCTAAAGGGGGAAAAGCTACCATACAGGGTGTTATTCAATATGCGGAAAAACCAAAAGGAAAAGGATTATGGTTACTAGTAGAACCCGGATTAGACGTTGTGTCCATGACTGCTCTTGCTGCAGCGGGGGCTAATATAATTGTTTTTACAACTGGTCGTGGGACGCCATTTGGAAGCCCAATAGCACCAGTAATTAAAATCTGTGGAAACCCGAAAACATGTGATTATATGGCAAACAACATCGATATAGATGCAAGTCAAATTATAACGAATGGTAAATCAATAGAAGAGGTTTCAGATTCGTTATGGAAAAAACTAGTAGATGTTTGTAATGGAGAAAAAACCATTACTGAAAAATTAGGATTTGAAGAAGATATTGGCATTTGGCGAGCATAGTGATTTCTTCTAATTTTAAATATTTATAAGGTAATTTTAATGATCAAATAAAAGAAATGTAAAAACTAAAGAAAATAGTTAAACATTATGTGTGACACATATGTAGCACTTGGAACTGCTACTTTAGATAAAAGTGTTATTATTGGTAAAAATTCTGATAGAAAGATTTCAGAAGCTCAATTAATTACTTACAATCCTCTTAAAAAATATTCAAAAGGGGAGGATCTAGAATGTACTTATATATCGATACCACAAGTTTCTGAAACTAACGCTGTTATTCTTTCAAAACCTTATTGGATATGGGGGGCTGAAATGGGGGCTAATGAGTACGGTGTTGTAATTGGAAATGAGGCTCTAGCAACGAGGGAACCATTAAAAGATGTAGGATTAATAGGAATGGATCTTTTAAGATTAGGTCTTGAACGGGGTAAAACTGCAAAGAATTCAATGAATATAATAATTGAATTAATTGAGAAATTCGGTCAAGGTGGACCTCACTTTCAAGATGGTGGAAATTATCATAATTCATTTATAATCGCAGATTCTAATGAAGCTTACGTATTGGAAACAGCAGGAGAGTGGTGGATATTGGAGAAAGTAAAAGATTACCGATCAATATCCAATAACATTTCTATTAGAGGAAAAGGTGATTTAAGAAGGGATGGTATTATTCAACATGCGATAGAGCAAAATTATTGTAAAGATGATAATGACTTTGATTTTGCTTCTACATTTGCATCAGTACATCCTTTCCCAGATTATATTGAATGTTCTAAAGGTCAATTAAAAAAAAAAAAGGGAGAAATAACTCCCACTTTAATGATGAGTTTTCTTAGAGAGCATGGGGAAAACATATGTAGACACAAAAGGAAGGATATAACAACTAGTTCTCAGGTATCTCATATTCGAAAAGAAAATAAAAAATCTATTCATTGGTTTACTGGAAGCAGCTTAACATGTTTAAGTATTTTTAAACCCTATGCATTTCCAATTGAAGATCAAAAAACTCTCGAATCAGAATCATATTCTGAAATCGACTCTAACTGGTTTTGGAACAGACATTTGGAAAAAATTAAGCCATTTATCTCAAAACCTAATAAAGAGAATCCCGAAAGGGACGCTTATCGTAATTTACTAAGAAGTGTTGAAAATAATTTAATCCTGAAGATTAATGAAATTTTAGCTAAAGAAAATGATATCTCAGAAAAAGAAACTCTTAATAAAATTATATCCCTTAACCAAGAAGCATGGGAACGGTCTGAAAAGTTGATTAGCTAAATGGTTCTAAAATCCTTTTTTTAATAAAACTTAATAGTTTAAGAGTATTTCTTCTTTTAATATATTACAACAAAATATTCATTGATTATTCAGATGTCTCAGAGTAAGTTAGATCTTTTAGGTATGGAAGGAGTTATTTCAAATTATAAAAGAGGACGCCATACAGTCCACCAGAAACACTGCATATTAGTTTTCTCGAATATCAAAAACAGAAAAGATGCAAATCGGCTTATTGGTAGAACCGTAGTTTGGATAAGTTCATCCGGCAAGGAATTAAAAGGTAAAATTACGCGAGCTCACGGTAATAGTGGTGCTGTAAGATCCCACTTTAAAAAAGCAGGAGTTCCTGGGCAAGCTCTTGGACAAAAAATTAAAATAATAAAATAACTAAAAAGACCTTTTACTGTGTTTTAAGATTAATTATTTTAAATTTCTGTTATTTTATAAGTAACAACCTCTTAAATGCTTACAATTAATAAATAATTATCAAGGTTGGATTAATCATTTTTTGTATTTTTCAAAATTGGGGATACAATAATAAAGATTCTGTTTTAATCTACAATTATAATTTGATGGAACGAGGTAGAAATTTACCATGGCACGATGTTTTCGCTGATCCATATGGATAATTCAAGAATACAGTTTCTAATTTATGACTCCTATTTCTTATATCTGGATATTACATGATACATAGATAACATTTTCTTTTTTTATTTTTGGATTTTGTACTAGGTTTGTAAAGTGATTTGTTAAGAATTTTGAATTTATTGGTTGGGTTTAAATTTTAATAATGTCAGATCAAATTTGCCGATTTTGTCAAAGGTATGTTCAGTTGTCTTACTATTGTGAAGAATGCGGTGCTAATTGTTGTTCTGACTGTTTACACGAAAAAAAAGTTGACTTCTATGTATGTCAAGATTGTAATTCAAAAAATATAGAAATTTTTGATTCAGAAAAGAAGAAAGTATGTAAAGATTGCGGTCATGAAAACATAATAAAGATACATCAACCACTAAAATCATGTCCAAAATGTGGATCTCATAAAATTATTAATATATATGAAAAAAAGGAAGATTTAGAAAAAGAATTCTTAGAATTGATTAAAAATTCTCGATTATTTATAAGCCCCCTGAGGGAAGCTTTAGATGAGTTACTTGTTCTTCAAACAGACTTAAAAAAGGCAAGAGATCCCCCTATTAGATGCTATCATTTTCCAAAAATGGAATCAGATCTATTAGCTCTTTTTAAATTGTTTGCTTATGTGCAAAATACATTATTTGATAAAGTTAATGCACACTTTCATCAAATTGTTTTATATAAAGAATATTTTTTTGATATTTATGCTCAACCAAATTCAAATATAACTATTATAGAGGGTATCTTTGAGAATCTTTTAAGGAGTTATAATTCTATCAATGATTTTATATCTAATAATGTGAAAACGTTTAAAGATAGTATAGCTTCTTTTGAAACTAATCTTAATTTCATAGATAAAATCAGTCATTATTTTTCAACATATAAGAAATTAATAAATCTAGCTGATAGAGAAAAGCCTGTTTATGCAATCTATGCTAAACTAGCAAATGGTCTGGACACAGATGATAAATATAAAAAAGATAGAGGAATTTTATTTATTACTAATTTAGACTTATCTTTTGTTCATGAATATGGTATGAGAAAGAAAAAACAAGCACTTATCTTTAAGGCTCCTGTTCAAGATTTAATAAGGATCAAAGAAAAAGGAAAAGTCTTCAAAAAATTATACATTGAGTTTGAGTATGGAAAATATGAATTTACATTACCTGCTAATTCTCTTTCTAGAGTTATAGAATATATTCTTCTGGCAAGAACTTTTGATGAATCTACAGTTTTTGATAGTAAGTCAGCAAATAACCTTCAAAGAGTTAATATCGATTTAACTGAATTAGAAAATTTCATCGAAGAATGCATTAATTCATTTTTTAGCTTAAAATGCCAATATAATAATAGTTCTCAACAAGTTAACCAATATAATCAAATATTTCCCCAAGGGGTTAATACACCTTTAAACCAGATTCAAAGTTCAATGACCCAAGTAAATAATCATGGGTTTCCATATCAACAACCAAATTCAGGGCAATTTAGAGTTAATCAACCGATCTTACAAAATCAAAATCCTCAACATCTTCAATATACTTCACCTGTTGCTCCAAATCAAATTCCCCCAGGATCAAATGACTACTTTAACTCCTTAAATCAATATCAAAAGCCTAACTCCCAACCTAGTAAATTTTTTCAACAAAACTTCATTAACCCAAATAGATTTCAAAATTATAATCCTCAAGAAATTACCAACAATTATGGGGAAATTCTAGATGTTAATCAAAGAGAACTTCAGCAAAGAAATTTAAATTACCCCCAAGGCTACTATGCTCAATTTCCAAATCAAATTAACCCAAATTCATTAAATGAAAATAATAATTTCCAAGAATTTAACAGAAATCACCTATCTGATTTATTTGATCCAAATAACACCCTAATACAACATTCTTATAATCATAAGAGAAAATTATTTAAATTAGATCGAGAAAAACAAGAAAAAATGCTCGAATTAGAAAGAGATAGGTACAGTCTTAAAGCAACATTAAAAAAACTTGAAAAAAAATTTGATGATGGTTCAATATCAGAATCAGAATACTTCAAAGCATACAGAAACTTAAATAAGGAAGTTTATCTCATCGAGAATAAAATTCAAAAATTGCAGCAACGTTTAGAAGAACTAGAATCTCTTAAACAAAATAGTAGGAGTTTTGATAATAAAGGATTCTATACTTAGATCTTTATTCGCGCATAATTTATGCAGATTTTGCATTTTAATCGTAATCTAAGTTTATATTCTTATAAGTGTTTTAGATAATATGGAAAGTCCCTCTACTTCTATTGTAGGAAGTTGGCCTTTAAGCCATTGCACTGAAAATATGGAAAGGATTTTTAATGATTTAATTCAAATTGGTATCGATTTTCCATGTTATCCTCAATTAAATTCTATGATTTCTCAATTTTTATCCCCATTGACAGAAGAAATTTCCCCCTTAGAAGAAATTAACAACAAATTTTATTTATCAGATGACTTCAAAATCCCGAAAAACCCAATAGCTTTAGAATATGGAAAATTCATTAAAAATTTTTTTGACAAACACCCAGAACTGTTAAAACAAGTTAAGGGAACTAAAGCCTGTTTAACCGGACCAATAACTTTAGCTGCTGAAATAATCTTGAAAGGTGATGTAGCGAAGGGATTAAAAGCCAGAATCTTTACAGAACCTAGAGCAATAATGGTGGATTGGATTGTAGAAAAATTAGCAGAAATTATGAAACAAGTAGGAAAAGAGTATAATAAAATGGGTATAGATATAATTTCTATGGATGAACCTCTTTTGGGTGTTTTAATAGGAAGAAAAGTATTATTTCATTCTGAAGATTTCATTTTAGAAATTCTAAATAAATCCATTTCAGAAATTAAATCTTTATCATCGATTCATGTGTGTGGCAGAATTAGTCCTAAATGCCGTGATATACTCCTTCAAACTAACGTGAACATATTAGACCATGAATTTAGAACAAACGAGGAAAATTTTGATATTTTTCAAAAAGAGCATCTTACAAATAATGATAAAATATTAGCTTTAGGAACAGTTAAATCTAAGTTTTTGCCAGTAGAAGGATATGAAATCAATGATTATGTTGAAGGAATAGACTCTCTTGAAGCTTATATTCGAAAAGCTTTTAAACAATACGGTAAGGAAAATTTAATCATTAAACCCGATTGTGGCTTCAATGCTATTAAAAACATGTTTGATGATGAGAATTTCGCTTACGAGATTACTCTTAGAAAAGTAAAAAACATGGTACTTGCTTTGAAAAGAATTATAAAATAGGTTAAAAAACCCTTTCCCAAAAATAATTTACAACTCTCTATGCTCTTTAAAAAATTTGACGATAATTAGCAAAAAATAAAAAATCTTTATGAGAAAAGGTTAACTTTGTAGTTCTTTACGAAGTTTTTCAATCTCATCCTGAAGTTTTTCTTTAGATTTAACTCCAACTTCTTCTTCAAATTCTTCTCCGTATTCAGGGATATACTGCAAGTCATCTGAGGGGGCTTCTGGCATAGTTCCACCCTGATCGAGCAACATCTCTGTTTCTAATTGATTTAGTTCATCTGTTACATCAATTGCAAGATCAATTTCCGGATCACCCGCTAAAATATCTGCTGCTTCCTCTATTTCTGCGACATAAGCTTCAGAATCTTCAGCAATTTCCGCAACTTTAGCAGGAGAGGCTTTAGTGGCTATGTATTCTAATTCATCGCGTATCCCACTAAAAATGTCTCCAGTTGCAGAGATTAGTTGTCCCTCTTCAATTGCTTGAATTTGACGCTCTATCTTACCTCTAATGTTAGTTGTTCTATCAACTTTCGCATTATATGATTTATATTGAATGAGATAATTTTTTGCTCGACCTTTTTCACCACGCTTTAATGCAATCTTCGCATTTTTACGACTTATTTCAGCTCGTTTACTGTAATTCCTATTTATAACATTTAATCTGTGTATGTGTCCCTTAGCCTTAGAAATCAAATCATCTTTCTCTTTTCCTTTACGTGGAAATAGCTTCTTTTTCAGACCCATTTTAGTTCTACACTATTTAGTAGTATTTATAATAATTTACTATATTATGAATAATATGAACTACTAATTTAAAAATTTAATAATAAACTAATACATTATAATAAAATAATTTCTATAAAAAAACTTTCATAGTCCAAAGTCTACGATTTTCTTGTCATGAAAAAAATCATCTTAAATTTCGAAAAGAAGCAAGATAATTTTAAAGAATTCGTTCAAGAGGCATTTAATAAAGACATTCTGAATTTTTTAATATCAAATAATACATTTTCTGAGTTTAAAAAGATTGAACGAATTAACCTCTATTCAAAAGATCTTGATCTTCCCGCGAATTTCTACATAACTGATAATAGAGAGGAGCTAAAAGAATTACTAACTGATATAAAATTTTCAAAACATTCTATTGGATTTTTTAAAGAATTAAAATCAAAGGATGACGAGAAAGAAGTAATAGACCTTTCCAGAACGAAACAAGTTGATTTTATAATTGTATCCGCAAAAGACTGGAAGATTATCCCATTTGAGAATATTATCGCTGAAATGCACAAGTCCGATACTGATTTAATTGCTGCAGTAAGTGACGTTGATGAAGCTGAATTAATGTTAAAAACTTTAGAAATTGGTGTGGATGGAGTACTTTTAACACCGAAAAATGTGAATGATATAATTCAGCTAAAAAACCTTATACACCCCTCTTTTCAAATTGAACTTTTAAAAGCAAAAGTAATTACTATTGAAACTATCCCTGAAGCAGAAAGAGTTTGTGTAGATACTACGTCACTTCTTAGTATAGGAGAGGGGCTTCTGGTGGGTTCTACTGCCGCAGGATTTTGTCTCGTTCATTCTGAAACATTCGAAACACAATTTGTAGCATCTAGACCGTTCAGAGTTAATGCTGGAGACGTTTCTGCTTATATATTGGTACCTGATGATAATCCAGACGCAATATATCGTACTAAATATCTGAGTGAATTGAAAGGTGGGGACAGAGTACTAGCAGTTTCTAATAAAGGTGATGTCAGAATTGTATCAGTAGGAAGAGTAAAAATTGAAACACGGCCAATGTTAAGATTTGAATTGGAATGTGTCAGAGATGATATTAAAATAAAATTAAGCTGTATTTGTCAAAACGCCGAGACAATTCGCTTAGTAGGAGGAAATGGTAAAGCGGTATCGGTAGTTGATATTAAGATCGGTGATGAGGTTTTAGTTCACATTGGTCCCGGAGCAACGCATTTCGGAACACCTATAAAAGAGACGATAATTGAAAAATAAAAAGAATAGGATTAATTTTTTAAACATTCCCTTCTTTGAATAAGGGAATTATTTCCTCACTAATTATTCTTGAAGCATCCCAGTAAGTAAATGGAGCATTTTTACTTGAAGCACCATTAGTAGAAGAAAATATAAAATGATTAGCACCCGCTTCGATATATATTCTAATTCTTTTTATAATATCTTCTTTTGTTCCAATCATTACACTCTCACGTATTAGATCATCTGGAATATCCTCCACTAAAGGCTGTAATTTTCTCATATCGAAACTTATAACATCATCTCTATCAATTTTTAGAATATTAAGCTCTTCACTTTTATGCCCGGTAGCTTCTAGATAAATTTCTTCATATTCCTCTTTCCAATATCCTAATTCCTTTATTCTTTGAGGATTTGTAAGCATTTCATATTTATTTCCTTGTATCCTCTGATTGATTTTATTTGGATCATCATTGATAAAGGTAAATTGAAATACACCAAATGAAAATTTATCCAAATCCCTTCCCACATCATTCATTGCATTAACAATTTGTTGTTTTTTAGTGGTATAGGTTTTGGAATCAATTCCAACAGGCGCCCACCCATCAGCAATTTCACCAGTCAGCTTTAATGTTTTTGGTGAGTTTGCTCCTATCCATATCGGAATATCTGACACTGGTTTAGGTAGTAAATTCGCATTTTTAGCATTGTAGTGTTGCCCCTTAAATGAGACATTTTTTCCTTCATTCCAGAATGACTTCATGTAGTTAATAGATTCCCTCATTTTGGAAAGAGCACGGTCGGACGCTATGCCATATGCCTTTAAATTCATCGCTTCTCCTGCTCCTATCCCCAATATTAAATTTCCTTCAGTAAGGTGGTTAATAGAAGTGCACAACTGTGCTAGGACCGCAGGATGTATTCTATGAGGATCTGTCACTGCAGTTCCAAAAGATTTATCTTTAACTAATTCTGCCATTGCCCCAAATAATGCCCAAGGACTTAAATAATCGTCAACTAAGGTACCACCCATACCAGATAGGTGATCGGGAAGCCATAAAGAATCCCAATTTTCTTTACTTGCAGCAATAACCTTTTTTCGAAAAAAATCATAAGAATGTAAAAAATATAGTTGCTGACCAAATTTTATCTCACTCATGTTTATCACGCGAAAACCATATAGATAATGTTAACAAATAGTACATAGTTTTAAAAATTCATTCTTTATTGAATTATTATATAGCAAATTAATACTAAACAAGAACTATGACAACATTCTGGGCTCCTTTGATCCATATTTATCAGCCACCATCACAAGAGCTTAGTATCTTAAAATTAATAGATAAAGAATGTTACAAACCTTTATTTACCTTATTTGAAGAATTTGAGGATGTCAAATTTAGCTTAAATATAAGTGGTGTGCTGATTGAGCTATTGTATGAATTTGGCTTATCAGATACTATGGATTTATTAAAGAACTTAGTATCTGAAAGTAAAATTGAAATTGTTGGGACTGCTAAATATCATCCTATCCTTCCCTTAATACCTGAAAAAGAAGTACAATATCAAATCCAGATGAATGAAGAAGTCAATCGAAGAGAATTTGGCAGATGGGAAAGGAAAGGGTTTTTCCCCCCAGAATTGGCTATTTCTGGAAGAGTTGCTAAATATATTCGTCAATTAGGATATAAATGGGTTGTTGTGAGTGGTATTGCCTGTCCTGAGGAGTGGTCATATAACAAGATCTATACTTCTCCTAATGGTCTTCAGTTATTTTTTAGAGATGATATCCTAAGTAATAAAATATCTTTTAAGAATATCTCAGCAAATGAATATGTGAATACTATTAAAGAGATATTTCAACCAATAGAAGTTTCAAAGTCAAAGTCTAACATTGAAATTGATAAGTTCATCATAACGGCTATGGATGGGGAGACGTTTGGACATCATATCAAAAATTATGAGAAAACCTTCTTAAAAAAAGTCTTAGATCAGATTAATAATGAAGAAAATATTCAAACTTTTTTTATTTCAGAATTGGATCAGCACTTTCCATTAAGCAGTAAAAAAATAATTCCACTTGAATCAAGTTGGAGTACAACTTATGAAGATATTCAGGCAGGGATTCCTTATCCATTATGGAAACATCCTGAAAATAAAATACATAAATATTATTGGAAACTCATGAAAAGTCTTAATAACCTAATGAATTTAGCTGACAAGATCGATATAAAAACAGACTGGGAGGTTGAAAATTACTATAACACTGCTAGATATTTTTATAATCGTGGGATCTATTCTTGTCCTACGTGGTGGTCAAACCCACATAACAAAACGTGGAGTCCAAACCTTATTTATAAGGGAATAGAATTACTTATGCGAGCGGCCCTTAATGCTCAGATGGCATTGGTATACTATGGAGAATCTGACAGAAGTGATGGATATTATGATTCTATCTCGTTATATCATAGTTTACTTTTAATGGAGTTATCAACTATCTCAAAAAAGAATATAAAAAAAATAAATGAGAGCAATAATGAATAATGTTATTTATTCACTGTAATTAAATCATTTATTATATCACTCCACTGATCTAAATGCCTGACAAACCATGCAACAGAAGTTCTTTTATCCGTTTTTTAAACATTTTTTTTAGCATACTAATTTCATACTAAAACTTCATGTCTTTAATACTATCTATGTATCTATTCAATTATTCTTTCATAATATTATTTTCCCCACTTTAAAGTTGCATCTCTTTGTGCCATAATATTATTTTTGTTTGCCACGTTCGAGGTTGAAATTGAGTAATTGGAAAAAAATCCGTTTTTAAATTAATGCAAGACATCGGAACACGGTCAGGTTTCTCGAAGTGAAAAGCTCTTCTAACCCTCTCCTTACAATTCATAAAATCTCAATTGATTTTAATTATTAATTAAAGTTAAAAATATAAACATAAATTATTTAATACCTAGTTTATATATTAAACCAAATATAATTTTAACATAGATTTGAACTATAGTTCAGTGATAATTAAATTTTAATGCAACTGATAAAAAATGTCTCGAGAAAACACAAAAAAAATTAAATACTGTGTATATTGTGGTGTTGACGTCGCAAAAAATAAAACTTATTGCCCAAACTGTGGTAAATTAGTTGTAAAACTAAAAGAAGGTGAACAACAAGCAAAACAACATATTACTCCTAAACCTGATACCATGAAAAAGGTCGATATATCACGAAAATGCCCTGGTTGTGGGTCAGTTATCACCTCAACAATCTTAGATCAATGTCCTATATGTAACGCAGCTTTAGAAAAAATTCCAGAGGCTCAAAAAGTTGCAATCAAAAAAAAACCTGCATTTATATTTACAAATAAAAAATTGCGGCCTGAACAAAACTTTATCCTTAAAAAGGATGAATGGAATTTAAAGGAAGGTATAAATGTCTTCAGTACATGTGTGTATATTTATATAATATCCTTTTTTCTTATCTATTTCTTTTTAGTTTTTCAAGGAGACGGTGATTCTATTGACCAAACGATTCAAATGTTTATAATAAGCCAAATTCCTGAAGTTTTAATTGCTATCTATCCCATATATTATGTAATATCTAAGAATCACAGTTATACTAAACTAGGATTTGAAAGGGATCCTAAGAAGGTTCTTAAAGCGGTGGTTATTGGTTTAGTAGGGGCTTTTAGTTTATTATTATTAAACCTTCTTTATAATACTTTGATAAGCTCTTTAGCAGACATAGGATTAGATTTTTTTGGTATGGAAGTAGATTTAATTTTACAAAACCAGGTTATACAAAATGCTGATCTCATCTGGGTAATTTTACTTGTAATTTTAATCGCTCTTGGAGCAGCTTCACTTGAAATTGTGTACCGAGGCGTTTTGCATAATGCATTGAAACAGAGATTTCGTAATGAAATTTATGTAATTCTTATAGTTGCATTAGTTTATTCGGTTTTCATGGTGTTGATTTATCCAAATCCAACATTCTTTCTCTTGAATTTCTTGGGATTTGTAATTTTAGGAATAATATGGGAGGTATCTAATGGTAATATTTATAGCACCCTAATAGCGAGTGTTTTGTATAGCATTCTGCCGATTATTCTAATCCTTTTTTAATCTAAATCTTACATTTCCTTCTTAATATAAAATTTTAAATTATTGAAAAATCAATAATCTCTAGTATATTTTTTAATTACTACATTTATTTTAATACGGGAAATGTAGGTTAAGTAGGAGTAAGAAGATTGAGTAAAACATTTTATAGAAATAAGGGTTCTAAAGATAATCTGGTCCTCAGTATTGCTGGTGTTCATGGGATTGGTAAAACAACTGTCTTCAATCTTCTTAAGAAAATACTAAAGGATAATAATAAGTTTAAATTTTTTCCCGAACGATATGTAAAAAAACCCCCCTTTCCATTTGGATCTTCTGATAAACAGATTGGTTTTCGAAGTGAAATTCATTTTCTTCAACAACTCATTAAGAGAAATCAAAATATTGTAAATTTTGATAATAATTACAACGGAAGAATAATAATATTAGATAGAACACCTTTATGTGTTTTAGTTTATTCTAAGAGTTTAAATTTAAAAGAGAAAGATTTTGCTCTAATTTTAGACACATATAATTCTATTAAATGGAAGGAGGATTATATTATCTATTTAACTGCCGAAGCAGATACTATATTAAAGAGAATAACACAAAGAGGTTCACTCGATAAAATGAGAAAAGAGTGGAATGAAGATGATAAAAACTATCTACTCACCATTGTATCTTATTATAAACAATTCTTATCAACCAAGACCAAAATTTTTCCAATAAACACCAATGATCTGACTTCGGATGAGGTAGTTATTGAAATTAAAAACATTATTACGAATTTATCAGATTATACTTTCGAAAAACTAGAGCAATCTTCCACTACTCAAATGAATCTAGATGAGTATCTAAAATAGAATAAAGAAAAAATATATTAAAATAGTCTTTCTATTTATTATTAAATCTTAAAATAAAATCTTGTTTAAATCAAATTATCTTATAGAGGATTAACATATGTCGATGATTACTGATGATATCAGAGTAAAAATTATGTATGTATTAAAAGATGAAGAGGATAAAACTGATTTAGAAAATTTAGCAGTCTTATCTCGAGTAGGCATGAAAGAAGCGACAGCCACTTCTTCAGATTTAGATGCAGATGCAACATCCGCGTCTAGTACAGCTTTGATTGATTTAGGATTAAGATTAAATCAGGCTACAGATCATGGAGCGTTAACCGAAATAATTTTACATAATTCATCTGGGTATTGTATATTAGTTGCTATCAATGATGAATATATCGTATTTGGTGGATTAAGAGCTGTTGTTCGAATAGGATTTTATTTAGGGTATTTACGAGAATTGGCAAGAAAGCTAAATAGATTAATTTCTGGGGATCAAGAAACAGAAATGATGCTTTCTTTAGAGACGTCAGAACTGGAGAAAATTGAGAGACAAAAAATGGAGGAAGAGGCTGCAACCATAAAAAAACCTTCAGTTGAACAAGATAAGGCAGCCCTAGATGATTTATTAGGATTCTTGGATGACTGGGAAAAACAAGGAGAATCTTTTGAAGAACTAGAATCCGAGGTAGAGAGTAATGTTGTTTCTATTCCTAAATCCATCGGACTTAGCATTGAACATGAAGTGAAAGAAACAGTAGATATTGCTCCTCCTCAAGCAGAAGAAAGTACCTCTGTTAAATCTCAAACACAATTTAAAGTTTATGATGATGAGGTTCCTCCTATTGCATTAGATGATTACACTCCAATGGAAATTGAGGATGAAATAACTTCTGATCAAAGTTCACAAATAGAAGAACAACCTGAATTACCCTCCTTAGAAGAATTGGCTCCACCTGATTTTGATATAGAAACTTCTGCTTCTGAATACGATACGGAATATGTCCTGGAGAAGGAGTCCAGCACTTTAGGAAGTGTACTTAAGGATCTAGGCTGGGATCAGGAAGAAGATTAAATAGGTTATTATTAAAAAATTAGAAAAACCGTATTAGCCTAAGTTCTATATCTCAAAATAAATTTTACTTCTACCAATTTTATAAATGCATTTTGGGGCAAAATCAATAAAATACTAAATCAATGATTTACTACATTCAATTATAAATGATTTTTGACAAAATTTTACAAATCTATGATAAATATTATATCTGTTCTCATTGTTTAGGTCGGATGTTTTCCCTACTTGCTTCACAAACAACAAATCAGAAGAGGGGAGAGTCCTTATTACTTTCGTTAACTATGGAAAATCATAGAGCATTTTTATCAAACAATAATCAAGAACAAGAAACATCAATTATCAATTTAAAATTATTAGCAGAGAAGGCAAAATTTTTACCTGCTCAAAGTGTTTTAAAAATTGAAGGAATAGAATTTAAGATAGCTAATATTGACCAACCTTGCTATTTATGTAATAATATATTTTTAGATATTGAACCCTATGGAAAAGAAGGTGTTGCTTTCCTTGCAGAAATTGAATTCAATAATTTTCTAATTGGTTCAACCCCAGAATCTCAAATAATAAACCGGGAAGATAGGTTTAAATCAGAATTTGGATTAATAGAAGCTGAATCTTTCAAAAGCCATTTTAATCGCGTAGTGGGTAAATCATTAACTTATAAGCTTAATAAACCTCCTGAATTCAATAATCCTGACTTGTTAATAATTTACCACATTGGTTATGACTCATTTAATATCAAGCTCACAATAAAATCTCTGTTTATCTTCGGGAGATACAATAAATTAATGAGAGGAATCCCCCAAACTCATTGGTACTGCCAAAAATGCATGGGAAAAGGATGTGAATTATGTAATTTTACGGGAAAACAATATTTAATAAGTGTGGAAGAACTAGTTAATCCAGAATTTATGAAAGAATCTCATGCTACGGATTCTAAATTTCATGGTGCAGGAAGAGAAGACATAGATGTGAGGATGCTCGGACGAGGGAGACCATTCATCCTCGAATTAAGAAATCCTAAAATTCGTAAATTAGATTTATTAAAGATAGAAAGCAAAACTAATAAAGGAAATAAGAAGAGAGTTAGGATTCAGAATCTCAGATATAGCAATAAAAAAGAGGTGATTAACCTTAAATCCGAAGCAAAGAATACTAGAAAAGTCTATAAGTCATTAGTACTGTCTGATGGTAAGCTATCCAAAGAAGAATTTAACGTAAAATTACGTGAGTTAAAATCTAGCATTGAGGATCAAGAAATACACCAAAGAACCCCGAATAGGGTTTCACATCGTCGTGCTGACAAAATTAGAGGAAAATTGGTTTATAAAATAGACGGTAAGTATGTTAAACCCAATTTATTTGAATTTAAAATCCAAACTCAAGGAGGAACCTATATAAAGGAACTAATTAACGGTGATAATGGAAGAACTTCTCCCTCTTTTTCAGAGGTTTTTAAAATGCCTCTATTGTGTAAAGAATTAGATGTTTTAGAAATCTTAATCTAAAGTTGATAGAAATTAATTCAATTCCATAAAATCAAAAAATAAATAAACTATTATACATATTTCTACTAAATAAATTGATTTATATTCATAGTACCAATTAAAAACACGAGCTGGTTGACTATCGTAAAACACCGCGGTTATAGAAAAAAAACTAGACAGAAACACAGGAAAAATGTTCGCGATAGAGGCTTAGGTTCAATCGAGAAATATTTAATTGATTATGATGTCAATGATAAGGTAGATATTATAACTGATCCCTCACAACATAAACGAGGGATGCCAAATCGTAGATATCACGGGCGCACGGGTACAGTTACAGGCCAAAGGGGCCGTTGTTATTTAGTAGAGGTAAAATTAGGAAATTCAACCAAGACTCTTATAGTTGGTAAAGAACACCTTAGATTAAATCCTGTTTCTGTAAAATAAAATAGAAATCAATATAGGAATGATTATGTCTGGAAGAAAAAAAGACGAAAGAGCGGTTTCAATCCCTGAAGTGAAAGAAATAATGGAATATGTAAAGGAACAAATGGAAGAAATCGATAAAGAGGAGGGAATGTCGCATTTTCAAGAAATTACATATAATTATGTGAATCGATTTGCGAAAACAGATGTTAAAAAAGCAAAAAAAATCACAGACTTTCTACAAAAGAAATACGAGATTGAAGAAATTTACGCGATTAATATCGTAAATATTGATCCACAAACAGTTCCAGAGCTTCGTATAATATTAGAAAAATCATTTACTGGCAAAACCTTCAATGATAAGCAACTTGAAATTATCATCCAAGAAATAGAAGAAATTAAATCCTCTTAGTTTTGATCGAAGAATTTATAAATCTATGTTGTTTTAAGTCTAATGAGCACTCCAACTCATTAGGTAGTTTATAAAAATAAAATTTTTGAAATGTATTTCGGAAAAGTAAAAATTAGAGTTATTAGTAATAATGGAAAGAAGAGATCGATACAGAGGTCCTCCTCGGAGAAGAGGTTATCAAAGTGGTCCCAAAAAGAAAAAGCAATTTATAAAAAAATTTCGGGAAATTGTAGTCTTAGATCTTCTTTTCCATGGCCATCCCGAAGAAGATAGACCCAGTTGGTCAAAATCTCCGCTAGCCCAGGTTCTTACCTTTCCGGATTTTGTTCTTTATGAAGTTAAAATGAACAAAAATTCTTCTATTCGAGTCCAAGAGAAAAAAACTTATGAGGAATTTATAAACGAACACGAATTAGGAGAAGTCGTGAAGAAGATTGATTTTAATGACTTAACTAGCACGTCAAAAGCTTTAATTCAACCAATTCTGGAAAAAGAAGTTTTAGACTTCGAGGAGGAATTTATCAACTTCTTTAATAACTCTCCCTCAATTACCCCTCGGATGCATGCTTTAAAATTATTGCCCGGAATAGGCCAAAAACATATGTGGGAGATTCTTGAAGCAAGAGATCGGCAAAAATTTGTAACATTTCAAGACATTGCGGATAGAACAAGCATTTCAAACCCCGCAAAACTTATTGCTCAAAGAGTTATTAAAGAACTCCAACGAGATGTAAAATATTACCTTTTCAGTAAAACTCAAAAATATGAATAAATAAGATGGATTTTAAAGCTCTGCAACGAATATTTAATCAATTGGATTTCAAACCAAAAAAACATCTTGGTCAAAATTTTATAATTGATACAAATATTATACACAAAATTATTAACTTATCCGACATTTCCCGCGAGGACGTTGTCTTAGAAATCGGACCAGGATTCGGTAGTCTTACAGATTTATTAGTAGAAAAAGCCAAGAAAGTATATGCCGTTGAAGTTGATCCTGTTCTTAGCAAATATCTTGAAGAAAAATACTCAATTCATAATAACATTGAAATTATTCCCGATGATATCTTAAAAGCTGAAATACCTCTTCATACTAAAGTTGTATCTAATATTCCCTACAAGATAACTGGACCTATTTTAGAAACCATATTTTATAAAAAAAATCCCCCTCAAGGGATATTAACCATTGAAAATAGTATAGCTGTAAGATTATTTTTGTCACAAAATTACAAAAATTTATCCAGAATTAGTATTGGGTTAAATACTTTTATGAAACCAATATCTAAATATGTAATCCCCCGAGCTAGTTTTTATCCAATTCCAAAAATAGACCTTGCTCTTATCAAACTTATTCCTAAGGAAAATTTAGATCCTAGTTTGCATGAGCAAGAATCAATAAAATTGTATTTAAAGCTCATTGCGGGCATTATGCCATATAAAAATAAAAACATTGTGAATGCTTTACATCTTTTTTTCAAAGTTAACAAGAATAAAACTTTTACCAAAGAAAAAATCCGAAAATTGTTACAACAAAACAACTTTGAAAATGAGAAATTATTCAATTACAAAATCGATGAATTTGTTGAATTAAGCAAAATTTTTTCAACCTGACCTAACATTACAGAGGTTTCGATTACAATTAAAAACATACCCGATCCTTTAATTCAATGCGACTTTGAAAATGTATACTATCCCTCAGATGACTCATATTTATTGATTGATTACTTTAGAAGAAATATTGATAATACTTTTTTTGATAGGATTAAATTAGAAGATATTGACACCATATTAGATATGGGTACCGGAACGGGTATTATCGCTATTTTCTTACAGCATTTTAAATCCCTTAATTCAAATTTCAATCCTAGAATATTTGCTTCTGATATTCTGAAAGAATCAATTAAATGTGCTAAAAATAATGAAAGGTTAAATCAAAGCAGCAGCAAAATTATCTATTTACAATCAGACCTTTTTCTTTCTTTCCCTAAATCCTTGAGATCAACATTTAATATCATTATTTTTAATCCCCCTTATTTACCCTCTTTACCTAAAATTGAAGAACAATTACCTAAAAAGAAAATTGATCATAGTTGGGATGGAGGTCTCAAAGGGATTGAAATAATAATTGATTTTCTTAAAGATGTCAAGAATTTCCTAAATTTAAATAAAGCCCATTACATCTATTTTATTAGTTCTAATAGATGCAAATTAGATGAACTAGAAACTCAAATTATAAATCTTGGATTTAAGCATGAAAAATTAGAAAAAACCCATATATTCTTTGAAGATATAATACTAAACCGATTACAATACATCCCTGGTTAAAAAGGTCTTCGATTTCTTCGTTTTTCTAAAAGCGATATACCGTCCAAGTGTAAATTCCTAGTAAGATTATTTAAAAGAAGATTAACTTCATGTTGTTTAAAAACAGCACGTTTATGCGCTTCAATTTGAGGAATAGGTAACCCGTAGTGTTCATTTAAGCCCGATATTGGAAGTAAAATTGAAGAAATTAAATCTGCTTTTTCAGAAGCTTTTTCAATAGAATCTTGTTCATCCATGAAAAATTCAATTCTACAAGGCATATCAAATTTAGTTGTTTTAAGATAAAATGCATAAAAATCTAGAGGGAAATAATAAGGTATTTCCTTTTTTATCCCCGTATCTCTTATTTTATCGATTTCTCTTTTACAATTAAAGATGCAGCTTCTTTCAGACTTTTTCAGTAGTCTGTTAAATAAATCAATATCAGAGAAATAACCAATAATTTCTCTATAGTTTAATTTAATAAAATCACTTAATTTTGAGTAACTTGGTTTTAGTAATTGAATTGATTCACATAGAAGATTAGCTAGTGCCGAAGTTCTTGTATCTTTAATTGAACCAATTAGGATAATCCCCCTTTCTTTACAATTTGTGTATAATTTATGATATTCTTTCAATAACCTATCATATTTTTTCGATATTTCAGGATCTTTGGAAAATAATAGATTTATTGGCATAATGACAATAGAGCCGTCTATTATTATGAAATCAATGTTATCCGATCTATTTATCATTTCATTAAGTAAATTGATTTCAATATATGTCATATCCATAGAAACATTGGTATCAACAGTATTTTCATCCCGATTAAAAAAACTTCCTTGAACGAAGTAATTATTAAAACCCGTTAAGTCTGGAAAATATTCGATATTTGCTATATGACTTTCCTTGAAATAATATTTTACAGCAATTGCCTTCAAGAATGAAAAATCTACATTCATGAATCTCTTTGTTACTGAACTACCATCAACACTTACCACATTTAAACCTCTTAAATTTGCGGAGGTGACCGATTTCTTTATACAAGTCTCTTTAATATAGAACTTAGGGTATTTAATGAAGTCTGTAAAATATAATCCTTCTAAATTATCCAGTATGACGTTTGTGAATGATTTTTTTAATTGCTCAACATCAAAGAATTCTTTAGCAATTACTTTTAGGTCTTTTAGTAAGATCTCTTCTTTTGTTGATCCAAAAGTACTCTTTAGCGTCCTTCTATCCTTAGAACCCGGTAATTTGCCATTATTAAGTCTGATTGGGTTTTCTCTTATTGTCATTAAGAGAACTTAAAAATGGAGTTAATAATAATAATAATGAGATATATAATTTTTTGATTTTTTGGATTAAAATAAAATCGTGTTTTAGTATATCATGGTTGTACAATTAGGAAAAAATCCTTGGTTGTTAATAGGGCTGATTTTTATAGAAGCTCTTTTTGTACTTGCCCCCGCATTCATATCTAGTAAAATTGAGAAAAAGTCTTTTAAAGAATTATTATCAGAGATGGGATTTCGGAAAAATGAAGATATTTACATAAAAATCATAGTAGGGTTAAATATCGGCATTATCTTTTTCTTTTTTGGGGATCTTCTCATCCTATTTATTAGAAATATAATTATAGAAAATATATTTGGTTCTAGATTTATACAAGAAGGGCAAGAAGGAGCAATCACTACTATGCCAATTCAACCAAATGTAATTCAAATAATTATACTTATTCTGTTACAAATAATTATAATAGGTCCATGCGAGGAGGCTTTTTTTAGGGGTTTTCTTATTAATAAAATTAAATCCAATGTAAAGATCCCTTATTTAATAACAATCTCATCGATCATTTTCGCATTTTATCATGTTCCCCCTTTTTTAGTGCCTTTGACAACGATCATTACTTATTTTGGATATTACTTTATATTTGGTGTATTATTAGCATTGATTTTTATATACTTTGATTATTCTTTAATCCCATGTACAATAACTCACTCTTTATTTAACATTCTTCTTCTGTTGATTTGATTTGTGTTATATATGAGATAATAAATTTTAAATAAACAAAAATTAATTAATATTAGGTCTATTAATATCATAAAGCTATGATTAAGCTTTTAAAATTGCAATACTCCTAAAACCTTAGAGCAGAGCTCAAGGCGTGTTAACCGTTAATGAGAATGACAGAATACGATTTCACATTTAAATTAATGATGTTAGGGGATGCTTCAGTGGGTAAAACATCACTGACTCTTAGATATATCTCAGGATACTTTATGCAAGATTTAAAACTAACTTTAGGTGTTGATTTCTATTCTAAAACAACACAATACAACAGTAAAACTATTAAATTACAAATCTGGGACTTTGGTGGTGAAGAACGATTCAGATTTCTACTTTCTCAATACAGTAAAGGAGCAAATGGAGCCTTCTTCTTATATGATATAACAAATCCTATGAGTCTAGAACATTTACCTGATTGGACACAAATCGTGAGAGAGAACGCGGGAGATATCCCTATAATGCTTATCGGTTCAAAAAAAGATCTAGATGAATTTCGAGCAGTTCCACGCGAAGAAGGGATACAAGCTGCAAAAAAATACAATTTAGCTTCATTTCTTGAATTATCTTCTAAAACTGGGGAAAATGTCGAGAAAGCTTTTGATGTTTTGAATGAATTCCTTTTTGAGGATTATTAGTACCTTATTATTTCTTGCCTTATATCAAATTTTAATGACTTTACAGATTATAATAAAATAATTTAAATTCAATAAGATGAAAGGGAATAATATGAACAATGAAGAACCACCAAGACCTGCTGGAATAGATATAAAAATTAACGCACCTCAAATAGATACTGTCGACATTTATGATAACCACATTAATTTAAACGATCTTCTTAACGACTTTAATGGTGTTTTAATAGATTTTTTTCGAGGAAACTGGTGAAGTCATTGCAAGAAACATTTAAAACTATTGACAGAGAATTTATCAGAATTTAAAAAACGTAAAATAAAACTTCTATCAATTGCAAGCGATAGTGCTAGGTTATTGAAATTATTTAAAGAAGACAACAATTTTGAAGTCGATATGATATCTGATCGCGGTGCAAAAATAGCTAAAGAATATGGTGTTTACTGGTATGCTCCTGGAGGAGGAAAAGACTATAAAATAAAGCAGGCTGTTCCAAGTAAATTTTTAATTAATAAAGATGGGATTATTGTATGGAAATATATTGGTAAAGATAAAACTGATAGACCTTCCATTGAAATGATGACATCTATTATTGATAAGTATATTCAAAATCCCAATTAAGGATGAATCATCTGTGAAAAAACGAGACAGGTGAGGACACCCCTGTGTGGGGGGGGATTTTATTTCTTTTTCTTTTTTTTAAAAAATTCTTGTAGTTAATTTTTTATTTACTATTTTATATGTAATGTTCAAAAATTAGTATACAACATTTGTGAAGTTTATGTTTAATCGAGCGTTTACAAAGTTTTTAGATAAGAAACCATTAAAGGAAGAACTATATCCATATCTGTATTCTATTGCATTTAAGGAACTTGGAAAACCCAAAAAGGAGACTAAAAATGAACCAATTAGATGTAAAAACTGTGAAGCCGTTTTTACTGATATAAAATTAATTCAAGAAGACCCTCAAAAAGGTTCTTATTATGTTTGTGAATATTGTGGGACAATCAATAAAATAGACAAGTCTAAGATTGAGAAGAACCTCCCAAATGATATAGATTTTATTTTAATAGAAGCTTTAAAAAAAGGCTCTAAAAAAGAAGAAAAAATCACGAAAGTAGACATTACTGAAGGAGATCTTTATTTATCTGTAATAGATATCTCTGGTAGCATGAGTGGTGCTAAAATTGAAGCTGTTAAGAAATCGCTAATTCAAACCTTAAAGGATTTCAAAATTAATTCACCCACAACAAAATATATTTTAATAGCATTTGAAAGCTCGGTCTACTATTATTTAAGACATGATCAAAATCCCTTTAAGTATCATGGCGATTTATTATTTTCGTTAGAAAGTATGAAAGAACGATTAAAAAAATCTACCAAGAAGGACAGGTTCTTAGGTTCTATCGGAGAATTTGCAGATGGTTGGATAAAGAGGGTTGAAAGCCTAACATCAATGGATATGACCGCATTAGGCCCAGCATTATATTTTGCTATTAATACTTTTGAAATATTCAACTATACCGGAAGAACTACGTTGCTGACTGATGGTATAGCAAACACAGGAATTGGGAATTTATCTGGTACCAGTTCTGGAGCTAAAAAATTCTATGAAAACATGGCAGAATTATGTAATCAAAATAATATCATTGTTGATGTTGTGGGGGTATCTGGCTCTGGAGACAACAATGAAATGGGGCTTCAAACGTTAGGAAAACTTACCGATAAAACGGGAGGAACCCTATACTTAATATCAAGCGAAGAAATGGAGACAATATTCTCCGAACTCAGGCAAATGAAATATGTAGGAAAAGATGTCAAAGTAAAGATCATAGTTCCCCCAAGTATTAATATTGCGAACATTACTGGTGCTTTCAGTTCAAAAGGTGCATTTAAAGGTTCTGAAATAAATTTAGGGGCAATTACAGAAGATCGAGAATTATTCTTAGAATTAGAATCCCCTGAAGGTAAAGTTGAGAAAGAAGAAGTTCCTGTCCAACTTCAAGTGGAATATATTGATAATGAAGGTCATAAAAGAATGAGAGTTATTACTGATAAAGTAAAGGTTACTACTGATGAAAATGAATTTATATCCCAATATGACCAGAAATTTAACGTTGTAATGAATATTCAAAGAGCTGGAGGCGGGTATTATGCTGGAAAAACTAAAGAATCAAAGGAAAAGTTAAGAAGCTTAAGACGTAAGATTTCAGGTGAAATGAATTATAGGAACTCATCAGGTTTGGGTATTATTGGACATTCTTTTTCTGCAGGATTAGCTTATCTAGATGATGAACTTGAAGAGATTGATATGGAAGAAAAAAAAGCAGCTCAAGCACCTACGCAAAGCTATTGGGCCGTAAAGGGTCAAAAAAGAGCAAGAACGTCTCTTAATACTATGAAGAAGCGTAGGGAAAAGAAGAAAAAATAGTAAAAAATTCCTTTTTTAATTTATTTTGTATTAAAATTTAGTTATAGTTAATGAGATATTAGCTTTTAATCAATCTCAAGAATGGCCCTTCCAACAAATTTAGCTTTTTCTAGCTCCTCAAATACTTCATTTATTTCTGAGAGTTTTGCTATTCTACCTATATGAGTTTTTACTTTACCATCTGCAGCTAACTGAATTAATTCTCTCATTTCTTGGACGTTTCCAACTAGAGATCCGATGATATGAAACCCTCTCAATATAAAACCAAATGGATTTATTGAAAATGAACCTTCACTTAAAGCGGGTAATGCTACTGCTACTAATACTCCTCCACGCTTGAGTAATTTCAAACCGAGTTCAAAACCAGCTAATTTTGATGAAAATACTATACTTGCATTCACACCATTAAATTGTTCCTTCACTATTTTTACCGCTTCACTCACATCTACAGCTAAATCTGCACCCATTTTTTTTATAAATTCTAATTTCTCAGGGCCAATATCAACTCCAATGACTTTATATCCGAGGGCTTTTGCTATCTGAATTCCATAATGACCAAGACCTCCTGCAGCTCCAACAATAGCTACAGTTTTCCCTGCTTGAATTCCAAATTTCGCAAGCTTTTTGATTGCACTATACGCAGTTAAACCAGCACAGGCTAATGGTACTTCATTATTTTCGATTTCGTCAGGTAGTTTTACTAGAGCTTTCGCCCATACTACAAAATATTCAGCAAATACGCCCTGTAATTGTATCCTGCGTTGACAAAGCATAGGTTTACCAGCAAGGCAATACTCACACGCACCACACCAATATGCTCCCGCAGTTCCTCCTAAACCTAATATAACTCTGTCTCCCTTCTTCACAAATTCCTCAGATCCAGGACCTAATTCTTCTACTATTCCTATAGCTTCATGTCCCAATGGAAATGGTGTCGGAACTTTTACCCAATCCCCTTTCACCATATGTAAATCCGAATGGCATACACCCACGGTAGATATTTTAACTAATGCTTCCTCATGTCCCGGAGATGGTTTAGGTACATCTTTTATAGTAATTTCTCCAATTTTTTCAACTATTGCTGCACGCATTTTAATTCTTTCCTTTCATGTTATTCAAAACTACATCAATTTCTTATTTTTTTAAAATGTAATCTGTTTTAAAATTATTTACTTTCCATTAAAAAAAAGAAGGAACTGACTAGTGGTTTAAAAGCAACATTATCCGTTGCGTTCAAATATACCTTGAATCACAACGATTCGTTCTTCTTTAAGATTCCTGACAATATTCCTCCATTTTGTAGAAATATCTAAGACAAATAGTCCAGGACTAATTGGTCGAGGTTTTTCTGACCGAGGTTTAGTTCTCGCGCGTTCAATTCCTTCAAGTATTTTTTTTGTGTCATCCTTCCATGAAAGCTGCTTAAATCCACTCTCATTAATGAGTCTTTGAAGATCATCAGCCGAGAGTAGAAAACTTATATCATGACTATTCGCCCATATTACGGGGTAGTGTACAGGTGATTTTATGCCAATACAAACAGTATTGATTGCTAAACACCCTTTCGGGCGAAGAACACGACTGATCTGTGAAAATAGACGACCTTTATTTTCAATATTCATTAAAACATGTTGTATAAACGCAACATCAAAGACTTCATCATTAAAAGGCATTTCCAATGCATTTCCTTGCTGAATTTTTATTTTATTTCTTAATCCAATATGATCATTGATAAGTTCCGCCGCCTGACAATATTCTTTTGAAAGATCAAGCCCAGTAACATGACACCCAAATCCAGAAGCTAATTTCCTCGCAGGACCACCAATCCCTGATCCAACATCAAGTACTTTCATTTTCTCATTAAGCTTTACTTTTTGGGCAAGTTCTAATGTTGCTGCACTTCCACGGAGATGAAGCTCATCAATTGGAGCAAAAGCCTCCTTGATTAATTCTGCTGTATTAAGTGTCTCCTTTTGTAATGCTGCCAGAATTTTATCGCTGAGATCTTTTTGTCCATATTGATTATTTATAGCGTCTTCATAATCCATAATAATTCAAATCCTTCTTTCTTTAAAAGTTATAACTTCGATACTACAATTATTTAATTTACTTGTACCATAGTAATATAGTGAGATGTCGTTTTCAGAAAGCGAGATTAAGGATATTTTAAGATATTACGATATCGGTTCATTAATTAAATTCAGTGGAAAATTAGAGGATGGATTTCAGAGTGAAAATTTTCATATTTTAACCGAAAATGGGGATTTTGTTGTCAGGGTTTTATATGATACCGAAAAAAACATAAAGACTTGTATGAGAATATATGAATATTTGGCTAAGCATGGAGTTAAAACTCCAGCTCCTATGAACACTAAAGAAAAAAGGCTCTTTCTGTCATATAAAGAGCAGTTTGTCGTTATTCAATCTTTTCTGGAAGGAAGCGATCTCTCTGATGACACAAAAATAAATCAATTACTAGGTTTCTTCGGAAAAGAATTGGGCAAAATTCATACTATTTCAAAAAAAATGGTAGATGAGTTTGGAAAAGAGATTTTCGTAAGGGATGAAGATACAATAGCTAGTCTTAGAAATATGGCAAGTAGATATCCGATAAAGGACGATTATATTAATAAACAATATCAGGAATGGGAGATGGAAATCGAACATCTACCTGTTCACTTGTTAACTAAAGCTGTTATCCATGGGGATGTTGGTCCAAAGGACTTTTTCTTCAAGGATGACGTTTATACTGGAATAATCGATTTTAATGCAGCAGGATACGACTACCTACTCTTCGATATAGCTCCAATGATGATGTATTGCGGATTATCTTATCCGAAAAAAATTGATGATTATGTACGATTCGTTCGCGCCTATTTAGAGGAGTCTCCTATCAAAAAGGAAGAATTCAAATGGCTATCTACAATTCTTAAGACCAGGTGGTTGGTCCAAATATTCTTTCATCAGTATAGGTATGTAAAGGGAATAATAAGAGGGTTAGATTCAGGTAAAAGAGAAGAAAATCTTCAGGGAGTTAAAGATGGAAAGCACTTCCTAAAAATATTAGAAAAAGAGGATCCTTTATTAAATGTAAATTGGAAACAAGAACAACGTGAATTGCATGTTGATTTAATGGGGAACGTTCAAATGGAAGTGTTAACACGGATTATAG
>JAGXNO010000060.1 GCA_019894975.1 Promethearchaeota archaeon
ATTTACTATTGCTCCTAATCCATCCTTATCAAATCCATATTTAATGTCTTTTGCTTGAGCTCCTTGAGCACCATACCCGGGAATCAAAATAAATGAAGTTTTTACTATTTCTCTTATCTTCTTAAGTTCTTTTGGGTAAGTTGCACCTACAACAACTCCAAGATTTGTAAAATTTGAAAACTTATCGACGTCATTAGACCACTTCTGTACTAACTCTGCCATTATTATGTAGTTTCTTTTAAGTTCTTGTTCTTGGACCCTAAATTCAAAGGTTTCGTCAGATACATCTTTTAAATTAGCACTAAAAAGATTTTGAAAGTCACTACTACTTGGATTTGAAGTTTTTACAAGGATAAACGCGCCCTTCTCCTTATAATCAATAAAGGGTTTAACCCCATCAATTCCAAAGTAACCATTTATAGTACATGCATCTGCATTAAAATTTTTGAATATGGAATAAGCATACGCTTCAGAAGTGGATCCTATATCATTCCGTTTTGCATCTAATATTACCAATAAATCATGCTTATGTGCATATTTTATTGTTTCTTTTAAAGCATCTAAAGCTTCATATTTTTCGTAAAAAGCAATTTGGGGTTTAACCACAGGAATTAATTCAGAGTTGGTTTCTATTAAGCTTTTATTAAATTCTAGAATGATCTTACTCGGATTTTCTAACTCCTTAATAAGATATTGAGGAATTTCCCCTTCTTTATCCATTCTGGGATCTAAACCCATTGATACAACACTTTTTTTCTCTTTAATTTGCTGAATTAGGTTTTCAATAAAATTCATAATTACTTTTACTAATTTTCTGATTTTTTTAAATAAAATTGATAATACCATTAATAATTAATGGCTGTGAGCAACATAACTTTTAAAAAACTCTAAAATCGATAAATCATATAAAACCCTAATGGATGAAATAAAAAATATTATTGAGGAATTAGGAATTGCTGCTTTAGAGAATAACATTAAAATTGCGGGAGTTGCTGTTGTCTCTGATTCTGGAAATTTAATTTTTCAAACAAGTAATTGGGATTTAACAAATAAGACGCACTTTATTTTTGAAGTGATTAAAGGAGCCACATCATTTGTCTTTAACGATATCGAATTTTCGGTAGTTAAAACTGCTGCCGAAGGAATTATTGGAACCAATGAAAGTGGGATGGGACATATACTAATAACAACTTTTCAGGGTGGTGTGCTCGTATCATACGCAATGCCTCAGGCAGATCCCCCCAAAGGATTGTTGTTTCTTAAAAGTTTTGCAGCAAAATTGAATGGGAAATTGTAGTTAGTCCATTTTAAAAGAATTTATTATGAGGTGATTTAGGATTCTTTACTCCTCAAATTCATCAAGAATTGTATAAATTTCTTCAACAATATCTTCAGAATTCACAGATTTTTGTTCCTCAGAAACCATATTTCTAATAGTAACTTTATTCCTTTCTATTTCTTCTGGTCCAATAATTAATACAATCAGAATACCTAGTTCATTAGCTTTCTTCAGTTGACTTTTTAAATTTTTGAATTTATAATCAATTATACAAGGAAAATCTTCATCTCTGATTGTTCGAGCGAGTTCAATAGCATAAGTAGATCCCTTTTCGTTTACTGATGCTATGTAAATAGTATCTGTATAATCTTTTTTGTAGACTTCTTTTGGAATCAAATCATAAGTCTTCAAAAACAATGTTAACATCAAAACACCTAAACCAAAACCAATACCAGAAATTTTCTCATCAGAATAGAGAGATAGTAAATCATCATATCGACCTCCTCCAAATATCGATCTAATATTTTCTTTCCCTGTATCAAAAACTTCAAAAACAATACCAGTATAATAATCTAATCCTCTTACTACACTTGAAGAGTAAGTACAATAATCTGAAAGACCTGATTCCTTTAGTAATTTTTGAAAATTAACTAATTCTAAATATCCCTCAGTATTATAAAATTCTTGAGGAACAGTTTCAAAAAAACTCAATGTCTCTTCAACACTCTTGGCATCTTTCAGTTTCAATATTCCTTTTATTATAAACTCCTCTTCAAATGTATCACTAACAAATTTCTCAAATTCCCCTTCTTCTATTTTATCTGCTTTATCTAATACCTTGTAAACCATTGGTATTTTTTCCTGAGGGATCTTAAGAAGATTTTTACACATTTCATCAATAAAACGCCGGCTATTATAAAAAATCTGAAATTGGTCCCCAGTTGCTCCCATCTCATTAAAAATATCCACAATTATATTAAAGATCTCAAGTTCAGCATATAGGCTGTTTTCTCCCAAGATATCAAAATTAATTTGATTAAACATTCTACGTCTTCCTCTCTGAGGACGTTCATATCTAAAACAAGTAGGATTCGAATACCATCTAATAGGTTTCTTGAGTTCTTGGCTTCTTCTTGCGATCATTCGAGCTAAAGAAGGAGTTAATTCGGGAATTAAAATTAGTCTTTCTCCTTCTTTTTTCTCAATGATAAATGATTGTTCATTTACCAGTTCGTCTGAGGACTTAGCTGCAAAAATCTCAATAGGTTCTAACTGCGGGCTTTTGAATTCTTCATAACTATATATTTCAGCAATATCTTTTATATTTTCAACAATCCAATTGAATTCTCTCAAATCTTCAGGATAGAAGTCTTTAAATCCTCTAAGTGGGTCCTTTGAAAATTTCTTTGACATTATTTCGTAAGTTATATTGTTTTAATTAAAAAATAAAAAGAAGGGTACCAAATATTTTTTTCTGTTAACAATAAGCTTTTTCTTTTTTTCAATATGAAAATAATTATCAAATTTGTTTTGAAAATATAATAATAATATACCGATTTAACTATTTGGAGAGATTGAGTTGTCTCAGGAAGTAATTTTTAAAAATATGGTTGATTCCATTGTTAATTTAGACGAAGAAAAAGCTTTAGAATTGGCAAACAAAGCAATTAAAGATGGTATGAACTTAATGGATGTTGTTGAAAGAGGATATGCCGCAGGTATTCGGGAAGTTGGAGAGTTATGGGAAGAAGGTGAATTTTTTCTCCCAGAATTAATGAGAGGAGCAGAAATTATGCAAAAATGTTTGGATTTAATTATTCCTCACCTGAAGAAGGGATCAGAAGACATTTCGAAGGGAAAAGTAGTAATTGCGACAATTGAAGGGGATATCCATTCCATAGGGAAAACTATTGTTGGGACTATGTTAAGAGCCTATGGTTTTGAAGTTCATGACTTAGGGGCTGATGTCCCTGCTGAAAAAATTGTTGATGTAGCTGTAGAAATAAATGCAGATATAATTGGAGTTTCTGCACTTCTAACAACCACAATGTTTGGTCAGAAAAAAATAATTGAAATCCTAAAAGAACGTAATTTACTGGATAGATTCAAAGTTATTCTCGGCGGTGCTCCAGTGACAGGTTCCTGGGTAACTGAATGTAATGCTGATGGGTTTGCGGAGAATGCTATTGATGCTGTAAAATTAGTTAAATCTTTACTAAATAAATAGATATCAAAATTATTGAGGTAAAGAAAGATTGTTGTTTCATAATTGGCTAAAGGATGACTCGAAGATCATTCTTTTCGATGGGGCCTTTGGAACCGAACTGATTAAAAGGGGATTAAAGCCAGGAAAAGTCCCAGATCTATTAAATATTGAAAATCCAGAAATCATAACTGAAATTCATAAATCTTATTATGATGCTGGTTCAGATATGTGTCAATCAAATACGTTCGGCTCAACCCCAATAAACTTAAAACGTCATAATATTGAGGGAAAGATCACTAATATCATTGAAAAAGCATTAGATAATATTAAGAAAGCCTATCGTCCAGGACATTTAATTGTTGGTGACATTGGCCCAACTGGAGAATTCAGACCCCCAGTAGGGAATGCTTCAAGTGAAGAATGGTACTCAAGTTTTAAGACTCAAACTGAACTATTAGAAGGTGGAGTTGATTTATTTCATATCGAAACAATTTCAGATTTAGAAGAAATGTTAGCTGCTATTCATGCTGTAAAAGACGTTTCAAATAAACCACTAATAGCTTCAATTACTTATAAAAAAACAAAACGAGGTTATTTTACTATTATGGGAGACTCGTTAGAAAAATGTATAAAAACCTTAGAAAACGAAAAAGTTGATGTTGTTGGGGCAAATTGCACTCTTGGGTCATATGACATGCTTGATTTAGTAAAGCAAACAACTGAGCTTACAGATCTACCAATTTCTATAAAACCTAATGCAGGAAAGCCAAGAATTGAAGGGACTAAAACTCTTTATGATCAACCAATTTCAGAATTTGTAAGCGATATTCAGAAAATGATAGATTTAGGAGTAAAAATAGTTGGTGGTTGTTGTGGCACAACACCCGAGACTATAAAGGAAATCCGTAAAATTATTGATTCAAACAAATATTAAATGAAATGAAAGAAAAATTATGACAATACTTAGACCAAAAATAAATGTCTTAGATGAGAACCATAAAAATGAGATTTTCCAAGAAGCAAAATTAATATTGGAAACTCAGGGAATTTTCATTGAAAATCAAGAAGCAATTGAAATGTTTGAAAAAAAAGGATTGAACCATGATGGTGCAAAGTACTTCATTCCTTCAGACTTAGTTGAGAAATCGTTAGATTCAGTTCCTCGTCAAATCACTCTTTTTGATAGAGAGGGAGAGGAACATTTAACCCTAAAAGAGGATCAAGTTCATTTTGATCCGGGTTCGGCAGCTATTTTTATATTAGACGAAAACACTGGAGAGATAAGAGAGGGAAAATCTAAAGATTTTATTAGATTTTCTAAGATTGTAGAACAGTTAGATTATATTGATGCTCAAAGCACTGCTCTTATTTATCAAGATGTTCCAAATGATGCACAAGATTGGCATCGTTTATATTTGGCATTATCAAATTGTTTTAAACCAATAGTAACAGGAACATTTCGAAAAGAGAGTTTCTCGATAATGAGGGAGATCTTATTAGCATGTAGAACTTCTGAGGACGATTTAGCTCGAAAACCATTAGCAATATTTGATGCTTGCCCTAGTCCTCCACTAAAATGGTCTGATCTGACCACACAATCATTAATTGATGCTGCCAAAAGCATGATACCTTCTGAATTTGTGTCAATGCCTTTATCAGGAGCGAGTGCTCCGATTACACTAATTGGTTCAATTACACAGCATTGCGCTGAGTGTTTAGCAGGAGTTGTAATAGTTCAACTAGCTAACAAAGGTGCTCCATTAATTTGGGGTGGTTCTCCGGCTGTTTTTGATATGAAACATGGAACAACCCCGATGGGTGCTATTGAAACAATGATGATTAACCTTGGAGATGTTGAAATGGGCAAATTTCTGCATCTACCTACTCATGCTTATATGAGTCTAACCGATGCTAAGATCCCTGATGGACAGGCTGGCTTCGAAGCAGGAATGGGAGCATTACTTGGAGGTCTTGGGGGAGTTAATATGATTTCTGGTCCTGGAATGATGGATTTTGAATCTACTCAAAGTGTTGAAAAACTTATAATTGACAATGAAATAATAGGAATGGTTAAAAGATTACTTCGTGGTATTGATGATTATGGTACACCCTATGCTTCAGAAATTTTAAAAGACTATGAAGATAAAGAAGAATTATTATCACACCCCTCAACTCTCAAATACTTTAGAAAGGAATTATTTCTACCAAGCCCAATTATAGATAGAATGACAAGGGATTCATGGAAACAAGATGGTTCGAAATCAGTAAGAAAACGAGCAAAAGAAAGAGCTTTAAGACTTGCTGAAAAGCCCTCAATTAAACCTATAGATGAAAGTTTAGTAAAAGAATTAGATCGTATCACTGAGCAATCAATGAAAGGTACATAGAAATCATATTTTTAATAAATTTTAGCTAAGAAATCCCCATTTTTCTCTTCTTTTACAATCTCACATTCAAAATCATTTTTACTTGCGATGTTTCTAAGAGTTTGGGGATCAATGAATAATAGTTGAAACCTTTCCCCAAGAAGCCCTTTATATTCCATATATAACCTTATTTCCCCAAAATAATGTCCTAAATGACGATTTCTCTCATGATAGGAGAGGTGATCAGAATTAGTTGTAATTCGAACATCTAACGAATCTAATAAGATAAAGCCTTCTGGATTTAACAATGTTTTACAGTACCTAAAAAATTTCTTTAATCCTTGAAGATCTTCAACAAATCCAATAGATCTCCCCATTAGAAGTATTGTATCAAATTTTTCTTCTTTTAGATCATAAACCGAACCATGCCTAACATTCGATATCCCTCGTTTTTTCATAATATCACATGCATGAGTTGATATATCAATTGCCAATACCACAAATCCTAAATTTTGAAGTGCTAGAGCATGAGGGCCTACACCAGCCCCAATATCTAAAATATTCCCTCGGCATTTTGAAATCGCATATTTTTCAAGAGAAGAAAATTCTTTTTCAGTTCGAAAATAATTCGAAACGTAAAGATCTTCTTTAAATCCATCATCTCGATAAAAAATTACTTTTGCTTCCTTATTTCCGTTGTAAAATTCTTTTAGAGCTAAACCAAATGGTTCCATTGATTTAAGAGGCATAAGATAACTCCATTAATATAAATCTAAATATATTATCTAGACTTTTTTTCTTTTTTATAATATTTGCCATATCAATGAAAAACTTAATACAAAATTGATTGAAATTTATAATTAGTAGAATATTTTCTAATTATAATTTATAAAATAGGAAGTTGACTAAAAATTCCAAAATTGATTGAAAAAAATGAAAAAGGCTTCTCACTGTTTTTAAATAAAGGTAGATGTGGTGGCTGTAGAGCTTGTATCGCAGTTTGTCCAACAGGCATCTTAGAGCTTAGTGATGAATTGAATTATAGAATTGCCTATATACCAAAAATCAAAGAAGGTAAAGCAAAATATTGTACTGGATGTCGTCGATGCGAATATGCATGTCCTGATTGGTGTATTTACGTTTTGGACGAAGAAGAATCACCTAATGAGAAAGCAAAAACTTAATGAGGTTAAATAAATGGAAAAAATAAATGATAAGAGATATTTACCTGAAGGAAAGCATGTTATGATGGGTAACATTGCAATGTCTGAGGGTGCGCTCGCCGCAGGTCTTGAATTCTTTGGAGGATACCCAATTACTCCAAGCACAGAAGTGATCGAGCATTTAGCCCGAAGGATGCCTGAAGTCGGAGGGGTATGCATGCAGATGGAAGATGAATTAGCATCCATAAATTCTGTAATGGGCGCTTCTCTTGTAGGTGCTAAAGCAATGACCGCAACATCGGGACCGGGATTTTCATTGATGGTGGAAACAATTAGCATGGCTGCTTGCTTAGAAATCCCTTTTGTGTTTTGTGATGTTCAAAGAAACGGTCCGGGTACTGGATTTGTGACCCAACCTCACCACAATGATTTAGGTTTGATGCGATTTGCAGGTAATGGAGAATTTGGGGTTATCGCACTAGCACCAATGAATTGTCAAGAACTCTTCGATTTAACCATTACAGCATTTAATTTTGCTGAGATTTACCGTTGTCCCGTTTTTCTTGTGTCGGATGCATATTTGGGACATCTTCATGAACCATTGTTTATACCATCAAAGGAGGAGATTATTGAGAAAGTAATTCCTCGTGAATTACCCAATGATTTTACACATAAATTCACATATTATGATAATAAAACGAACTCATATATAATCCCAAAACCACCAATTATGGGAACAGATTATGTACCATTGATGTTTCTTCATCAAGCACATAATTCAAGTGGTTTATCTTCACAAAGAGAGGCACTTCCGTTTACAAAGATGCTGACTGATAAACTTAAGACCAATATAGATAAAATTTCTTTGACTGAAGAATATAAATTGGACGATGCCGAAATAATTATTATTTCTTATGGGTTGCCAGTTAGAACTAGTTATCGCGCAGTTGATATCGCACGCAAGGAGGGAATTAAAGTTGGGATTTTTAGACTAATTACTTTGTGGCCATTTCCGGATGAGAAAGTAAAGAAAATAGTAAAAAACGCAAAAGCGGTAATTGTACCTGAACTGAATTATACTGGTGTAATGGCAGAACAAGTTGAACGGGTGACAAAATTAGAAATTCCTATAATAAAAATTCCTAAGATATGCGATTTTCATCACCCAGATGATATTCTAAAAGTTATAAGGGAGGTGGCAAAGTAATGTCGTCATATCCCAGTGAACAACCAGAACATCCATACTTCTCTATTTCAATGCCAGGAAAGTTTTTCAAAAGATACTTCTCTCTTTTCTGTGCAGGATGTGGTTATGGAATAATAGGTCATCTTTTCAACCGTGTATTTGAAGATGAAAAACTAGATCCTAAATTGTATCCAGTAGTTATTGGAATCGGGTGTTATAGTCAGATTTTGTTAACTTTACATCATGCTACACAGAGAATATTGACATTACATGGTCGAGCACCAGCATTAGCTACAGGAATGAAAATGGCAAACCCAAAAATGAAACCCATTATTTTTACAGGAGATGGTGATAGTCTAGGAATAGGGGGAAATCATTTTATGCATATTTGCCGAAGAAATCTTGATTGTGTTATCCTTATTTTTAATAATAGTATTTATGCTATGACTGGTGGACAAGGCGCACCCACAACTTTATTTGGTGCTATGAGTTCAACTACACCGTATAAAATGTTCGAAAATAGGGCCGATGGTGTTAAACTTGCACTCACTGCAGGAGCTACTTATGTTGCACGAACAACAGTTGCTCACCCCCGAACTTTAATGAAATATTTTAGAAAGGGATTAAAACATAAAGGTACTGCTGTAATAGAAATAATTACTCCTTGTGTTACATACTTTGGAAGAAAAAATCTTGATAGTTTAGGATCAGAAACTTTAGGTATAAAAGGACAGAAAATGGATAATACTGGAATTATGATTGACTGGATTAAAAGAAATAGTTTACGAATTAATCAAGCGAAATTCATGACAGAAGAAGAACTGATGAATAAATATATCATTGGAGAATTTAGATTTGATCCTAATAGACCAGAATATTCTGAAGAATATGAGAAAATAAAGCAAATTGCAATGGGGGAGAAGTAAAAATTGGCACGTTATGAAATACGTATTGCTGGATTTGGAGGACAGGGTGTAATTACCCTATCAAAAATGATAATAACTGCTGCTTCGCTTTATGAAAACTTAGCAGCTACTCAAACTGAAGCTTATAGTGCTTCTGCTCGTGGAGGTGCTTGTTGGGCAGAAGTTGTTGTGGAATTAGATAAAAGTATAGAAGTTATTGATTATCCTCAAGCCTTAAAGCCATACGATTTTTTAATTGTACTTTCTGGAGAGTCAGCAGCCCGTGTTACTCCCGATCAGTTTAAGACTGACGAAAACACAGGATATCTTATTTGGGATCCATCAACGATCAAAGATTTTAAAACAGCAAAACAAATTCGAAAATCATTAAGTATTCCTGTTCAAAAAATAGCGGTTGAAAATTTTGGGAATATTGTGTTTGGGAACTCGATACTTTTTGGTGCCTTTACATTCCTCTCAGGAATAATATCAGAAGAATCTGCGATTGAAACCTTAAAGAAATTTGTACCAAATTCTACATTAGAAAAAAATTTAGAAGCATTTGAATTAGGAAAAAAAGAAGCGCAAGAATTTATGAAAATGTTAAAGGAGGATAATTAGAGATATGTATATTAACAAAATAAAAAAGGGATGGCAAGAATTAGATTCTGAGATAATTAGAACAGGCAAATGTGTATATTGTGGTGCATGTGGGGCGTTTTGTGCAAATATAAAGTTTGATACCTCTAAAGAAATTCCAATCGAGGATGGTTCGTGCCAAGATAGTAATACTTGTAGAGATGGATTCGGATTATGTTACAATTTATGCCCAAAAACGGGAAATGATCAAATACCTTTATCTCTGTTAGATAAATGGGTATTTGGAAAGGAGCAGGATAGAATATTAGGTCATTACATAAATATTTTAACTGTGAGATTAACGGATACTGCAAAACAAAGACTTCCTATTGAAGCGGGTCCTATTACTGCCTTATTATATACTGCTATGGAGGTAGGAAAAATCGATTGTGCAATACTTACAGATAAGGATGAGAATTTTATACCCCATCCCATAATGGCAACAAATCAAGAGCAGATTTTTAGCAGTGTGGGATATAAACCAAGTCAAAGTCCAACCTTGTCATTAATAGGAGATGCGATAAATAAAGAATATACTAATACCGCTGTTGTTGGTACCCCCTGCCAAATTCAAGCATTAAGAAAATTACAAAATCATCCCATATTTGATTATGAAGCATATGATTTGATTTCACTAGCAATAGGGACTTTTTGCTTTGGAACGTATTATAACCAACTGCTAGCTCAATGTCTTGAGGATTTTAATATAGATCACAAGGAAATTAAGAAATTTGACTCAAATAAAAGTGATTTTAAACTAAAAATTTTTACAACCTCAGGTACTAAGGAGATTCCACTAAATTATATTTATGATAAATCAATTCGCAATGCCTGTTTTTCATGCTCAGATTATACTGCTGAATTTGCGGATATATCTGTTGGTAATGTTGGAAGTGAGAAAGACTGGAAGACTCTGATTGTTAGAACTGAAAGAGGGAAGGAAATTATTGATATTTGCATTGAGAAAGGTTTTCTTGAAATTAAGAATCTTCCGAATGAAGACGAGGAATTGGTATTAGATATTACAAGAAAGAAAACAGATCTTGCTAAAATAGAATCTATAGAAGAACTATCACCTGAAATTAAAAGCTTTAAGATCCGAAATGAAAGAATTGCTAAAGCATATAAACCCGGCATGTTTGTGGTTTTATGGCTTCCCGATACAGATTTCTTACCTATGTCTATTTCCCAAATAGAGGGTAATTTAATTGAAATAACCGTACAGAAAATCGGTGAGGGTACGGGAAAATTATTTGAACTGAATGAAGGTGATAGACTTGGTATTAAAGGTCCTTTTGGTAACTCATGGAATTACGAAGATGCGTCTAACATTTTAATTGTTGGAGGAGGAATGGGGATTGCCGCTCTAACGTCATTAATTGAGCCATTAAAAAAAAATAAAAAGAACCTCTACTTAACTATTGGAGCTAAAGACAAAGCCTCATTAATATATGCTGATCGACTAACAAATATTATCCCAAATACAATGTGTTCCACCGATGATGGTTCTTTTGGTAAGAAGTGTTATGTAACCGACACTATTGAGGATATTATGACTAAGAACAACATCGATATGGTTATTACTTGTGGTCCTGAAATAATGATGAAAAAAGTCTTAAATCTTGCTGAATCAAAGAAAATCCAAATCCAAGCTTCCCTTGAAAGAAAAATGAAATGTGGTGTTGGAGTATGTGGTTCCTGTTGTATTGGTGAAAATAATGATGTTTCTGTTTGTAATGAGGGACCAATCTTTACTTCTGAACAACTGAAGAAAATTCCTCAGTTTGGAAGCTATGAAAAATGAAATATTATTTGAAAAATTCTTATTTTTTTACTTCCTGTTTTATTCAATTTTGCTTAAATGCTTAATTCCCAAAAATAATAGAGGAATTGCAATTACTCCTGAAATTAATATCATAGGACTTAAATAAAATAGTTGTGCAAGATGTGGTGACGTTGGTGGACTAAAAAAGAGTAAAAGAGCCGTAAAAATTATCTGAAATGGAATCATTTGTAATACCATTAGTATTAAATTATTTGTAGTCATAGCCCGTCCTTTTTCTTCAAATGAAGGGCTGAAACATTGGATACCAACTGCTTGAAACATAACTAATTGATTATAGATTAAATAAAAAGTAAAGAAAAAGATAATTGTAAAGACATCAAATTTAAAGAAGATAGCAAAGAAAATAGTTAAACCTAAGGTCATAATTACATTCATCAAAAACATTGCTAAAATATAAGAGTAAACCAAAGCTCTTACATTTCTAGGACTCCTTTTATAAACCCAAATTAAATCTTTAGATCCTACAAAAATATAACTTCCAAAAAGTAAACCATACATCATGCCCCCCATGATAATTACCATTACAATAATTAGTGATTGGACTATAGATACTTCTGTACCCATTGTAAAAGAAAAAATTACTCCCAATACTCCAACAATCCCACACACATAAACGATTTTCATTATTGTTTCTCTTTTTCTTAAAAATTCCTTTAATTGTGTAATGATTAATCCTTCCCACTTATGTCCGGTAATTTTTCGGGTCATTAAGTAGAATTTATTCTCAGACTCAATTACCATAGTAATTTTTTCAATTCCTCCCTCAACGGTAAAGAAACTCTCTGCCTTTTTATATGCAATATATAGAAATAAAACTGGAATAATTATAGCAATCAAACTACTATACCAAATATTTAAAAAATAATTGCTTATCAAACTAGGTTCTATAAAATATAAAATTATATTCGAAAACCATATTGAAGGATAAAAACTTACCCAATTTCTCAGTTCGGGGTTATTAATAAGATAATTAAACAAAAATTGGAGAGAATAAATTACGGCTATTATCGCTATTGAAAGAAGAAACATTAGGACCTTACCTATATCTCGAGCACGTTCACTTTTCGCAATTTTATGCTCAAGCCAAGATGAAATAATCGATCCTAGTAAAGCTGCGAATAGAACCAGACCAAAAATGCATGAATAAATGATAACATAATGCATTACAATAAGATTAATAATAGGATTTAACATTCCAATTATAAGGGGCGTTGCAATTAAAATAATTGCTGTATAGATTGGGAATTTACCTATGAATTCCCCTAAAAAAATATCCCCTGAAGTAGCTGGAGATGCTAATAAAATTTCTTTAAAGCCTATTTCAGTCTTCCTATAAACAGTGTTTAATGGGTATATCAAGATGAAAAGAAATAAAGTCATCATACCAAATTCAATTAAAAGTGACACCACCAGTAAGATTTCAGGACCCACTATATCTATTATAGTGGGCATAAAAATGTCAAAAATAGCGGGACATAGAAAAAATGCCCATATCAACAACACACTATATAAAATGATTAAAAAAAGTACTCTGTTTTTGCGAAAAAGGCTAGTTCTTAACCGTATCTCATTTTTAGCTATTGATTTCCAGAGAGCCATTCTATGTTTATCATCTTTATTTCTTTTTTTTAATTTTCTTATCTTTTTCAAGTTTTTGAGGAACTGCTTCCCTCCATACAAGTAAATCCTCTATACGCTTGGCACCCATTATTTTAAGATAGGCTTCTTCTAGATCTTTAGTTTCCGCTGACTCAATTATTTCTTTTGGTGTTCCCTCTACTTTTATTTTCCCATTATCAATTATTCCGATTAAATCGCATAGTTCTTCTGCTGCATCAAGAAGATGAGTACATATAAAAACGGTTTTATCCGCTTTCTTAGTGAGATCAGATATTAAATCTTTTACCATTCTGGCAGCTGCAGGATCTAGATTCGATGTCGGTTCATCTAGAAAAAGAATTTTTGGATCCTGAATTAAAGCGGCACATAAACAAACCTTTTGCTTCATTCCTCTACTATATCCTTCTAAGAGATCATTTTCACGTCCCCCTAAATCAAATATACCAATTAATTCCTCAATACGATTAAAAATAATATCTTTTGGAAGATAATATAATTCCCCTACAAACTCTAAAAATTCTTTTGCTGTTAATTTTTGATATAAGCCCGGTGTTTCAGGTAGGAAGCCAGAATTAATTTTAACTTGTTGACTCTGATTAATAATATCATATCCTACCACTTTCGCATTTCCTGAAGTTGGTGAAATAATAGAATTAAGCATTCGTACGGTAGTAGTTTTTCCGGCTCCGTTGGGACCAAGTAATCCAAATGTTGATCCATAAGGAATTTTTAGGTTTAAATTATCAACAGCTATAACGTTTCCGAAATTCTTAGTAAGGTTGTTTGTTATTATTGCATATTTTTCAGAAATATTAATACACACCCAAATTTGAAACAAAATTTCAATTTTCTTAATTAATTTTTCTTTAAATGTTCTTAATAAAAAAAGTTTTATGAGTAGTAAGTATATTGATTGAATATTTCATCTAAACATAACGATATTTGGAAATAATTATTTTCGGAATCATAAGATTGAAATAAATAAAACTATCTTAAAAAAAAAAATTAGATATTTTTTAATCTTGGATCTAGAGCATCTCTTAGTCCATCCCCTACTAGCATAAATCCTAATACTGTTAAAAATATCATAACTCCAGGCCATAACCCAGCCCAAGGTGCTTCGTATGGATTTTCTCGAGCAATATTTATATCATTACCCCATTCAATTGTTACAGATTGATTTACACCTAAAAAGGAAAGCCCTGCTAATCCCAAGATTACCGTTCCCAAATTAAAAGTGACAGATATGATAATTGGTTGTATTACATTTGGAAGTATATGTTTAAACATGATTCTCCAATTTCCCGCTCCAGACGTTACTGCTGCGTTTATATAAGGGAGATTTCTCGTTAATAATACATTTCCTCTGATCAAACGAGCATAAAATGGGATGCCTAAAAATCCATAAATCAACAGGATCATTTCTAAAAATGGTCCATAAATTGCGATAAATACTAAAGCAAGGATTAGTGCTGGGAAAGCAAGAAAGATATCACAGATCCTCATTATTAATAAATCTACCCATCCCCCATAATAAGCAGCCAGTACACCAAGTAAAACACCCCCAATAACACTAAGAGTGAGTGAAGGTAAAGCAATTGTTAAAGAAGTTCTTGCACCCCAGATTAATCTTGACAAAACATCCCCTCCCATGGCAGTTTGACTTGTTATGTTAAATAAGCAAGATCTTACAGAAGTCATAGGAGAAGAAGATTTTAAGCAAGTTTTAAAAGATGAGAAGCTATGGTATGAACCTGAAGATGAATTATATAGATGGAATCTAATAATTTATAAATGGATGTTCAGGAAAAGGAGGATTCCAAGAACCAACTTGAGGTATCATTGCTTGTCGCATTGATTGGGTAGACAACCATGGAGCAAAAACCGCGAGGGAGACGATTAGAAAAATAATGCAAAAACCCAAAACAGTTAGTGGATTTTTTAATCTCTTAATAAAATGCCTCTTAGTTGCAGCTTTTTCAAATTCTAGTTCTCTAAAAGTTAATTCTTCAAGCCTAGATCCTGGGAGAAGTAAAAATTTGATATTCTTAAAAATCCAAGTAAGCAGTTATTTTGGGATTTCTCCTGTTTCTTCAGAATCTTTTAGCTCTTCTTTTTCTACTATTACATAAGATTTTTCCATAACTAATTCACATTAAGATTAGGAATATCTTATTCTCGGATCTAAAATCGCATAAAGTACATCAGTCATTAAATTTGCGATAATGAAAATCACTGTAATGAGAAATACCAGCGCAGCTAAAACCCAATAATCGTATAATAGAATGGCATCAATAAATAATTTTCCTATTCCGTTTAAGCCAAAAGTTGTTTCAGTAAGAACCGCACCTCCCAATAAGCCAGCAATATTTAAACCTATTATTGTTACCGTTGGAATTAGAGCATTTCTCAAAGCGTGGGAGTGTATCACTTCTTTTTCTTTACATCCCTTAGCTCTTGCTGTTCTCACAAAATCTTGCTCTAACACTTCTAGCATGCTTGATCTCGTTTGTCTTGTAATAGATGCAAGGGTAATAAATGATAGACAAAAAACGGGTAACGCTAAATGCCATAAATAATCCCCAATCAAGTACCAGTGCCCTGACAAAAATGAGTCAATTAAGATAAATCCTGTTACATAAGGAGGATCAACATATGCTGCTGTTAAATGCCCCGTTGGTTCGAAAAGTTTTAATTGATACCCTAGAGTGAATTGAAGCAACATACCTAAAAAGAATACTGGTAAAGCAACTCCTACTAAAGCAAATCCTCTTACAATTGTATCAGGAGAATCATTTCTATGAGTGGCAGAGACAATACCAGCTTTAATACCCAGATAGGCGGAAATCGCCATTGAATAGATTGTAAGATCAATAGTTAATGGTATTCTTTCCATGACTAAATCCCAAACAGGTTGATTTCGAACTATGGATACAGAAACACCCCAATGTCCTGTAAATAATTCACCTAAATATCGTAAATACTGGATAATTATTGGATCACATAATCCTAGTTGACATTTCATTTGAGTGTACATTTCAGCTGAGGGGTTACGAACTCCCGAAGCAGCTAATCTTGCGGCGATAGGGTCTCCAGGCATCATTCTAGAAAGAATGAATGTTAAAGTTAATACCCCGAATAACACAGGGATCATTACAACTAATCTCCTGATTATGTATTTAATTAAACTCATATGTTACAAAACCCACCATATTTAATATTTTTAATTACTGATTAATTATTATTAAATTACGATTTCAGATCTTGAGAATAATTTTTTTATTTTAATATTTATATATACAACTGTTTTGCATTTCTTTTTAATTCAAAATACAATTAAATACCCAAACCACTCGCAGTAATATTTTCAAAATATTTTGACAATGAATTTCGATTCTCACCTTCCAAAAAAAATCGTGACTAAAAATTTTTTAATCCCTGTTTTTTTTCTATATTTAACTTGGTTAATTACACGAAAAAAGGACTGATTTTAGGTATCATTGGAGTAATTTTTGTAGGATTTCAACCTATTGTTGCCATCTCAAAACCTTCAATGTTAAACGCACATATTTCTGCGGCCATGACATGCTTAGTGGAAGCCATGATTTTCTTTCCTTTAATGTTAATTGAATTAAAAAAGATTAAAAAGGATAATCTTATTCATGAGGTTAATCCAAAATCGGTATTGAAAGGGTGGAAAAATAATATAGGACTATTAATATTCATTGGGTTTATTTTCGCTATTAATCAAATATTTTTCTTCATAGGATATGACATGGCCGGTGCAATAAATGGCTCCTTAACCCAAAAGACAACGGTTTTCTTCTCTATGATATTTGGATATTGGATACTTAAAGAAAAGATAACAA
>JAGXNO010000061.1 GCA_019894975.1 Promethearchaeota archaeon
GAATTAAGCATTTATTCTTTTTTTTCTCGTTTTCATTAGACTCGTCCAATTCACCTTTATCTGATTCTTTATTCTGATTAGAGTTCATTTTGTTTTCTCTCTAAAATAATTAAGGTATATAGATTAACTAAAAACTAAAAATAAAGATTAAGTTGGTTCAATTATTTAATTTCTGGTAATATTTCTATTTTTCCACCTGCAGCTTCTACTTTCTCTACAGCTTTTTTAGAGGCTTTTTTAACAGTAATATTGATTTTCTTGTTAATTTCTCCACGACCTAGTATTTTTTGGATATTAATATCGCTCATATTAATGCTGTAGGTAGTTCCTGATTTGGAAGCTTTATTATTTAAAACTAATGAATCAATTTTATTATCCAAATCCTTAACATTAAGAGCATTTACTTGATAAATACGAGTAACATCTTGTGGTCTTTTAAATCCTTTTTTACCCATATCCCAATCCGGATCAGGAAACCCTAACTCTTTTTGTTTTAGGTAATAACTTTTTTTACTCTTTTTCCATCCAGTTGTTTTTCCCCTTCCTGCGCGTTGCCCTGATTTTCTATGCTGACCTACTTTACCGTAGCCATGAGTTCTCTCACCTCTCATTTTTCTTACTTTTTTAGCATGATTTCTCATTTAATTAGGTCACCTTCTTCTTATAACATTTTATAAATTAAATCATTGATATAGATACCGACATAACCTAACGTACCACCTTCAGTATAATGCTTTTTTATGGTACCTCGATATCCCTTTCTTGGGGGATGTAAACGGAATACTGGTTTGATTTTATAAACATCATTTTCCCGATATTGCTTCTCTCCACTAATTAATGCTTTTGAAAGGTCATTAAAAGTTTTAAAACCTGTTAATTTTTTCAAATACTCTTCTGTGAGTGGTTTGTTTCCTTCTACTCTTCCTCTTACCCTTAATAATCTAATCAAAGTTTTTTCATCAATTTCCCCAAATGATATATAATCTTTGCATTTTGTAAGCATTCCTTTATAGCTCTTTGTCCCCCAGATGAGAACTCCGTGATTTACTTTATGCAATCTAAGCATTTTAAGAGTATCAAGAATTTTTCGCTTCATCCCTGGAGCCCCTCTAATGCGAAGTGCAAAGTAAAGCTTCGGAACAAATTCTGCTTCCTTTGATTTGATTTTCTTTTTTGCTATTGCCATATTCATTCCACTCGTATTCTTATATATTAAAATTATATTTATGAGCATTTTTTATTGCATCATATGTTGCTTTAACAAGATTTTCACTCGTTCGGGTGTCACCAAAAGTCTTACTCCACACATCTTCAACACCGCATAATCTTAATACTTGTTTTACTTTATCAGCACATGCTAATCCTACTCCAACAGGCGCGGGGATAAGTTGAATCCGAACGGAGCCACATTTCCCATTTATTTTAAAAGGAACGCTGTGAGTCCCCCCACATCCACATTCTTTACTTCCACAACCTCGAAGTACAGGCACAATAGAAAGTTTAGCTTTATCAATAGCTTTCCTTATTGCTGGACCCACCTCTTTCGATTTTCCCATTCCAATACCGATAAAACCATCCGTTCCTACGATTACCACTGCTTTAAATCTACTGCGTTGGCCACTAGCAGTCATTTGTTGAACCATAGAAATATTTATAACGTCCTCTTTGACTTGTGGGAGTAATGTATTAATAATTTCTTTTTCTTTCACAACTAAATTATTTTGATAGATTTTGTCTAAAGTGATTAATCCACTTTTTACAAGTTCACCCAATTTTGTTTTTGGGATCCATTCTGCTTCCATATCTCTTAGTCTACTCATCTTGATCACGTAATTTACGCATTATTTTCTATATTTTTAATTGAATCTGAAAAAATCTGACTAATCTTTTGTGGATTAATTTTATTTTTCTTGATATAACCAGAAAAGATCTGCTCATAATTTTCTGGTTCTTCTGACTTTAATTTTTTCGCATAATTTTCAATATGGGTACCCTTGATTCTTTCCTCTAAACTTTCAGGAAAAAACTCTTCATGATAAGGTACCTGTAAACCCGCATCTATAATTCCTTTGCATGCGGCTAGTACACGGTTTTTATGGTAAAAAATACCAAGATCAAATATTGCTTCTTGGATATTATTCTTTTTTGCTCTTGATCCTACTAAATAACCAGTTAAGTAAGATGCTGGAATATTTCCTGTATTAGCAGTCCATCCATACTTTGAAGCTAGTTCTTTGGAAAAGGCAGATATCATAATTTTATCCCCTCCTCTTTTAGATTGGATTATCTGAACTCTTGTATGGTTATTAGATACTCTAATTACGACTCTTAACTTCCTTGATTTCAATAGTTTTATTCTTTTGTGATAATTAGTTTTACCTTCAAATCGTCTTCGTACAGGTCTTCTATATCTAGGTCCGTGTGGCATTTTTATCTTCCTCTTCTTATCAATTCCTTTTCTTTTATAAATCGATTTAATTGAGCAACACTGGTGAACATTCCACCTTTAGCATTTTTATATAGTTTTCGATAATTAGCTGCAGTTATTTGCTTTCTATCTCTTAACTTTTTCAGTTCTCTTCTTATTGGACGAATTCTCTTTATCCACTTTTTCTTTTTTGGTGATCTTGCATGCTTCGTTCCTTTTCTCTTTCCTAAACCCCTGCCTCTTCCTTTTCTCTTCCTCTCATGGTTAACTTTTTTCCTTTGGTTCGAAATTCCCTGTTTATATTTTTTCTGAATTATTCCCTGTTTTATTAAATTACGGATATCTTCACGTGTGATAGCTAAAGAGATATCTTCGATTAAATATGGATCAAAATAAACTCTATTCTTTCCGCACTTGAGAATCTCAGCAGCCATTCTTTTTTGTGGTTTTAAATTCATTTTAATTATTCCTCTCTACTCTTCATTCCTTTAATCAATAGAATCTTCTAATTCATCGATATCAATAAAATCTTCACCTTCTAAATCCGCAATAGGAGCTTCTGCCATCTGTTCTAGTAATTCAATTTCTTTGTGTGAAATCCCAAGATTCAATATTTTAAATCCCCTTTTTTGACAGTAATCTGTTAGAGTAATTCGCTTTTTCACCCCTAATTTTCCAGAAATTTTAAGAGCATGCTTATTTTTATTTAATTTTTTTAAATCATCCAATGTAGTAATTCTTACCTCTTTATACCCAGAGGGGTGTAAACCTCTAACCTTTTTAGGACCTCTATATCCTATAGTTGGAGATTTAACACCTGATTTCTTTTTCTTTCGAGTTTTTGAATCTATACCTCTAGCTTTTCTCCAAGAATCCTTAACTCTTTTATATCTCCAGGATTCAACTCGCCTAAATGAGGGTCTTTTCTTGTTCATATTTTTCCTAAGTTCCATAAGTCTTTTATCTCGAGCCATCATAAAAACCTCATTTTATATAATTTCCCAAAAAATCTCTTCTCCTAGTTGTTTTCTATACAAGTAGACTCCATCTTGAAATACTCTAGGATCCTTTTTTCTTATTCGACAAGCTCTTTTAACATTAGCAGCGCTTTGCCCGAGAGCTTCTTTATCTGGACCGATAAAATAAACATCATCCCCTTCTACTTCCACTTTTACATTATTTGGAATTTTAGCTTTCCTCGGTGCTCTTTCTCCTAAGAAGTTTTCAACAAGTAAGGTTTTATTTTTCTCATCCACCCTTACACTACACGGGAAATGAGAATAAGCAATCTTTGAGATGTATTTATAATTATTTTGAACTCCTATTATTAGATTATTGATAATACTCATTATTGTTTTTACTAATGCTAAGGTTCCGCTTTTAGGAAAGTTAGTAGAAAAAATAACCTTATTTCCTTCTATCGCAACTTTAATACCTCTGATATGAGAAAAATCTTTTGTAATATCTCCCTCAGGGCCTTTTACTCTAATATGATGTCCTCCTTCTAATGATAGCTTAACTCCTTTGGGGATCTCTAATTCTTCTTTAAAGAACGCGATTTTTACCATTTTTTAATTACCTCATAATTATGTTAATAGATATAACATAAAGCGTGTCCTCCAATTTGATTATCTTCTGCTTCTTTCATTGTCATTATTCCTTGATTTGTCGTCATTATTATTAAACCTAAACCAGGAGCAGGTAATAATCGTCTTTCTAAAAGATCAAACTGATTAGTTTTATAATTTAATCTAATTAAACCAGAACATTCATTAATTTTACCCTGTAATGCTACTTTAAACTTACCTTGACGTCCGTCGTCATATCTTTCAAACTCTCCAATATAGGCATGTCTTTGGAAGATACGGAGAATTTGTTGTATTTCTTTTGAAGCAGGACTTATTATCACTTCTTTTTTACGGGCTCTTTCAGCATTCTTAAGAGCACAACATGCATCTGCGAGTGAGTTTACCATATTTTTCACATCCTCATTTTGTTTTTCTATTTTTCTTATTCATACCTTTTAAATCCAATATTTTGCCCTATTTCATAAAAACAACGTCTACAAATGTACAAACCATATCTTCTAATTATGCCTCTATGAGTATGACATCGTCTACATTCTCTCTGTCCTTTACCATAACGCTTGCCTTGTGGAATATTTTTTCACCTTTAACTTCATTAAATATATTCTAAATCTAATTTTTTTACAACTCCAACTCCAAAATTTTGCTTTAAAAAATATTGGGCTTCTGCACGTGATACATAATGATGTCTTGGAATTTTTGTTCTTCTTTTTCTTCTATATTTCACTCTCATTCCAGGTCTAGTAATCCTTCCACATATATCCATCCCCCACAAACCTATACTTGCTTCATAATCTGTTTGAGGGATTTTAATATGTTCGTCTATGCCAAATGCGAAATTTCCAAAATTATCAAAACTTTTTTGTAAGATTTTATTATTATTTACGATTAACAATCTTTTTAATAGCCTTTCTGCATCATTACCTCTTAAAGTAATCTTACAGCCTATAGGTCGCCCTTTTCTAAGATTAAATTCTTTTACATTAACTTTAGAAATTGTTTTAACAGGTTTCTTCCCTGTAAGTTGTTCCAATACTGTAACTGCTTTTTCTAATTCTTCTCCACCACCCCCAACCCCTATATTTAAAACTATTTTTTCTAAGAATGGTTTTTTCATGGGATTTTTCCAATCTTCGTCATATTCTTTTAATTGGGCGCTTGAAGCTTTTTTTTTCTTAGATGTGGCTGACATTTTTTTATCCTCTTAATATATATTAATTATCTATGGTAGGTAAAACAATTTCAGATTGATCTTCACCAATAATAAATGTATAATCATATAATGTTTCTGTATGACTCTCATTATGCTGGATTGAGACTGTACTTGCTTTCGGACCAAATCTTTTCAAAATATTAATAATCTTTCCTATTTGTCCGATATTTTTCCCAGACATAATAATTGCTAAATTATTTTCCTTAAAGTGTAATACTTTCAATATTTCTTGTTCTGGAATAGACATTTTTAAAACATCCATATGTTTATAAACGTCTTCTTTAGGATTTCTTGGATCATTTACCCGTATTAAAATATTTCTCCCATCATGTAAATTTAGTTGAATATGACCACCTTTTACATTAGTTTTATTGGTTATCCTACATAACTTAAACCTACTTGCCTCTTCACTAATCTCATGTAAAATTAAACCATAATGGGAATCGGGTAATACTCGATAATATTTATTCATTTTCTCTATTGATAGAACATCCATCAATCCAACAGGAAAACCTGTATCTCTAACTACTTTTCCATCAACTTTAAAATATCCTAAACCAATTAATTTCTTTGCTTCCCTATGATTATCCACAACTTCTAATAAATCTCTTACGATATGCAAGAGTGGTAGACAAAATCTACTCGGATGAGGACCAGGAGAAGATTTGATGAAAAATTTTCCATGTTTCCTCTTGATTTGTAAAAATGCGGGTGTATTAAGTCTCTTTAGAGTCTTTTGGCCTCCATGTCTAGTCATATTTATCTTCCTCTTTTTCTTTCTTTGGTCCTTTTAATTCTTCGTCATAAAATCCATATAAGGCTTTTCTTTCTATCATTTGAGCTCGCCAAGGATCTAATTTCTTTTCCTTGGCAAACTTAGTTATAAGTAAATTTGATACATGTATGGCAGGATGAAATTGTGTCCCATCTGATTTTTCGAATTGAGCTTCCTTTATTTTGCATCTCATGTTTTTGGTAATCTCCAAAACTTCTCCTTCGAAATCTTTGAACTCACCTTTTGTAATTCTAACGCTATCCCCTACTCTAACGGGCAGTTTCTTTATCCCATATTCGTCCCGAAGAAAGTCTGCCACTCTTGTACTAAACAATTTCGACCGTTGATGGTTTTTGTAATTATAAAGTGCTTTTCTTTGTTTGCTTGGTTGTTTTGATTTTACTTTCATCTTTAGCTCCTTTTCCTTTATTATTAAATTATTACCGATGAAATTGATGCTAATCTTGGGAACAATTCAGCCGCTTCTCGAGCGATAGGTCCAGATATTTGAGTACCTTTCGGTTCTCCTTCATTCGTCACTATAACTCCTGCATTATCTTCAAAACGTAAACGAGTGCCATCCAATCGGCGAACAATCATTTTTTGTCTAACAATTACTGCCTTTAGAATATTTCCTCGCATCTCAGGTTTTCCCTTTTTTACTGTAACAGTACAAATACTACCAAGTGTAGCTTTGGGTAATCTTCTTTGTCTTCCTTTATAATGGTCTACATTGATGATTTCGGCTATTTTTGCCCCAGAATTATCCGCAATCTGGATTCTTGAGCCATTTTGCAGTCCATAACTCGTCCTGTGTCTCGACATCCGTTTTGCGCCCATTTTACGCCTTGTGCCCATTTAAACCCCTCCGCTTGAGATTTTTCCTAATACAATAAATGCTTTTGTTTTTGAAATTTTTCGAGATTCTCCGACCCGAATTAGGTCCCCAATTTCTATCTCTTGAGTTAAACATTCTGGTAAATGACATGCAAGTCGCGTATTACGACGTTCATATCTTTGATACTTCTTGACAAATTGAACATAATCTCTTTTAATAATAGCTGTGTTTTTAGACTTCATACTCACAATAATTCCTTGTGTAATCTTTCCCCTAATTCTTGTCTCTCCATGAAAGGGACATGATTCATCATGGCAGTCTTCAGCCTTAGTTTTGGGGGGTACTACACCAGGGATTCCAATATTTCTACTCATTTTTTAGACCATCTCTTCTTTTTTAAACTTCTTAATCTATTCACGGGAAAACCTACAATTTTTTTCCCTTGGACTTCTAAATAATAATCTTCTCCATTTTCTGTATTGATTGGTACTTTAAACCTAAATACATAATCTTTTTTAATATATTTTTTAACTTTACTTTCTTTTTCTGTAATTAACATATTTCTTGTATCATCAATTATAATTCCAATATCCATAAATTCAGTATCCTTTTTTCTTGACGTAAGTTTCGCATAAGCCTTTATTCCAATTAAGTCATGATAAATTAAATATTTTGGATTTATCACCGTTGTTCCTCGTTATATACTGTTAAAATTCGAGCAATCTGCTTTCTTAAAATCTTTGCTTTTCCAGGATTATCAGCGATTCCCCCACCTGTCTGGTTTGAATATAACATCATTAATTCTTCCCGTAAATTCAATAGAGCTCTTTCTCTTTCTCTTTCATCCATTTCTCGTATTGCGTTTGCTGTTAATATATCTCCCATTTATTATAACACCCTATTTCTCATATTGATTTTATTTTTCTTCTTCTTTTACCTCTTCTTCTTCTGGAGCTAATGAAATTTCAGATATCGCTTCCTCATCTACTTCATCAATTATTTCTTTTTCCTCTTCGATTACTCCAGATGTTTCTTCTTCTATCATATATTCAACTTTTGTCTTGGCTATTTTTGATTCTGCTTCCTTTTGAGCTTTAGTTAGAAGTTCATATTTTAATTTTACCTCATCACCCTTCTTGGTATCTGAGTGCTGGATTTTTACAACTACTCCCAAAGTACCAGATTTTTGAATACATTGTGCTACTCCCTTATCGACCCCCACTTGTGAGGGATATCCACTTTTTGTCATTATTCCAGCTCGAAATATTTGCGTTCTGGCCCTTTGACTCGTAACCTTACCCGAGACCCGGATTTCAGCACCAAGAGCTCCTCCTGAATCCATGATTTTTCTAAGGATATAATAACCTGCTCTTCTGTAATGACGACCTCTATCTAAACTGTATGCCAAACGTTCTGCCATAATTTGCGCATTAAGATCGGGATTTTGAACCTCTTCAACCTCGATCTGGGGCATTTCTAAGCTAAATTTTTCCTGAAGTACATCTGTAATCTCTTGGATACGCTTTCCACCTTTTCCAATTACTAAGCCAGGCCGACTTGTTCTTAAAGTAATCCTAACTCCCAATGGTGTCTTTTGGACATCAACCCCTGCAAATCCTGCTCGAACTAACTCTGATCGCAAATATTCATTTATTTGCATCAATTTTATACCCTGCTCAATAAAGTTTTTCACTAGGGGCAATCAGATCACCAAGTAAATGCGTCTCCTCGCAATTTTATTTATCTTCATAATTATATCTTTATATTTTAATATTTAATTCCCTAACTTGGAAATTCATAAATAACTAATTCTACATGAGTGAGATACTTAAATTTTGCCGTACTACGGCCTCGGGCTCGTTCAATATATCTTTTTATAATTCTTCCCCGATGGGCGGCAGCATGAATAATTCTACAGCTTTCAATATCCAATCCTTTATACTCTCCATTAGCTTCCACTGAAGTGAGAATTTCATAAATTCGAGCTGCAGTTTTTTGAGGAAATTTTCCAGCATACCACTTAAACTGTTTTAAATCCTTCCGATGAGGGGCTTTTTTCTTATATCTTCTAAAAGGGACTGATTGTTTTAATTGGATAACATTTTCGAGAAATTCTTTGGCTCGATCAACTCTCATCCCTTTTAATACAGCACAAATCTCCCGTGCGTGTTTTGGTTTAATTCTTAAATCTCTACCTGATGCTTTTGCAAGTCTTTCAGAATCATATTTTTGTTCTGTAAATGAATAACCCCAGTTAGGCATAATTTTTCATCTCTTTAATCTTATTATCATAATTTACTTTAATGGTACATATTTTGAACTTCTTGTGGCTCCAATACCTGGTGAACCGTGAGAAACACGCTTCCTTGTTAAGGAGAATTCCCCAAGATAATGACCAATCATTTCTGGTTTAATATCAACTACTTCAAAATTCCTTCCGTTATAGACACCAATTTTTAATCCAACCATTTCCGGAAAAATTATCATATCTCTGATATGTGTTCGGGTTAAAAGATCTTTTCCGCGTTTTTTGGCACGGAAAGCCCTTCTAAGTCTTTCAAGTAATTTTCTTTGCCTAGGAGGGAGTCCTCGCTTCACGGATCGCCTTGCTCTAGCTGGTAATAATTGTATAAACTGATCCATATTCATTTTCTTAAGTTCTTCTAGTGTATATCCTCTATAATGAAATCTTAATCTATCAAGTTCTTTCTGTGCATCTAATTCTTCTTCATCTTCTTCTTCTTCGACTTCTTCAATAATTTCTTCAGAAGGTTCTTCCTCTTCTAATTCTTCTTCCGGGTTCTCATTGATATCTTCATTCGGAGCCATTTTTAAACCAATCTGCTTTATTCTTTAATTTTATTCAGTTAATTTTTTCCGATATAACTTCATACGGTAAGGATTTTAGTGTTGCTTTTAATTTTAACTTTTAGGTTAAGTAGGTGAAAATCATAAAACTTATAAGGTTTAGATGCAGTTTTCATGAGAATCTTAGATTCTCAATTCCTTTCAAGGTTTATGAACTATTTTCTTCTGTACCAACTGTATTAGAAGTATTGATTTGGGTTAAAAATACGATGTATATCGTTTTCATCAAATATTCCATCCCATCTTTCCTTTATTAAAATAAATTGATCTGCTTCTTTGTTTGGATTGATAACTGAATGGAAAGAGTTTATCTTATTTTGAAATTTAGTGCCTTTTTCTACGTAGTAATGAATTTTATTTCCGTTAATGATTATAGGTTTGCCATCCAAAATCTCCCAGTATTCGTTCCTATTCTTATGTATTTGGATTGAAAGCCCAAATTCTGGTTTTACAAAAATTAGATTATAATTTGTATAAGTAAATTTGAAGCTATACCACTTAGGAAGGGTATCAATATAGTCATTTGGAATGTCATACCTTTCTATAAATTGGTCTACATTAAAATAGATTTTCTCTGAATTTTCATGTACGTACGGATCATAAAGAATCTGATGGTTTGAAACATCAAGATTATACTGAAGCGTAAGAGGTTTTTTTCCTTTATTTATAATCATATAATAATCATAGGGTTTTATTATTAAATCGGGATCCTTGATTTCTTCAGTTTTAAATGAATTTCCATTTATAAGGAAAATGTTTTGCAAACCTTCAGAACTTATGGAAAGTATCAATTCTTTAGAGTTATTCTTTCTAAGTGAATTACTTCTTTCGGGTAAAATTGCTTCTCTATACAAATTCATACCTCCACTTAATTTACCTTAATGTTTGAATCCTTTAATCTTTCTTCAATTTCTTTTAAATCAGGCATAGAATCTTGAGCACCCTTTCTAGTAACTGCTATGGATGCTGCGATTATAGCATATTTTACAGCATTAATAATTGTTTCACCTTGACTAAGTTTGCTAGCTAATACCCCAATAAAACAGTCCCCAGCTCCAACTGTATCAACAACATCAACTTTAGGTGCAGATATTTCCACAAATTTATCTTCCTTACTGAGATAGATTAAACATCCTTTATCTCCTAAAGTTGTAATTACATATTTAATACCTAAATTAGCAATTTCTCTAGAAATCTGTTTAATTTTTTGCTTCCCTTCTCCCGGATCTCCATGTAACTTCATATTTGAATACAATCTATGTAGTTCTCCTTCGTTAGGTACGATAATATCGACATTTTTCAGAGTTTCTAAGGAAATTGGCTTCAATGGTGCAGGATTTAAAATTTTTATGACATCCCCTTCTGAAGCTATTCTAAACACCGTTTCAATTGTTTTAATAGGTATTTCCATTTGTACAACTAACACACTAGCATTTTTGATAACATCTGCTTTAGATCTTATATCTTCTACAGATAAATTAAAATTTGATCCTGGAGCAACACTTATCATATTTTCCCCCTTTTCATCTATTAATATGAAAGCTACTCCACTTGCATTTTCACTATCTCTTATTACATGACTCATGTTTATGCCTTCTTCAGCTAACTGAGAAATCATCTGATTTCCAAAATTATCTGTACCAATTTTCCCAATAAAAGTAGTAGTTGCTCCGGATCTAACTGCTGCTACAGCCTGATTAGCACCTTTCCCTCCAAGAAATTGTTTAAATCTCCCCCCAGTGACTGTTTCTCCTGGGTTTGGGAATCGTTCAGAATAGATGTTCAAATCCATATTACTGGAACCAATTATTAGCACATATTTAGTCTCTTTGGGCATAAATAAAGAACCTTTTTTGAGTTTTTTTTATATGATATAGTTTATTTAAGGAATAGCATAATATTTTCTTTACGAAAGTTACATCTTTAATCGATTTTTAAGAGAAAATTTGGAAAAAGATAGATAGTTTGATAGAATGGTTTTAATTGAATAGTTTGTTAAGATTTAATATATATATAATTTTAATTAAAATCAATTAAAACAAATAAAATTTAAAAAGAATTGAGGAGTTGAACCACTATAGCAAAAGATAAAGTTATAGGGGCTATTGTTGTAATTGTCGGCCTTTTAATCGCTGTTATTTACACAATGGGCTCTGTTCTTGATTTATGGCTTGATTTAAAATTTGTACTTTTTGATATTGATTGGTTAAATTGGAAAATCTTTACCGTAGGACCCATTTGGCTGTTTGTGATGCTAATTTCTATCATAGCCATATGGATTGGTTATAGCATGCTCACAACACCTGCTCCGGTTCCACTGGAAGAACTTGAGGAGGAGTTGGCATCAGAAGATTAATTTTAACTAATCTAATAAATCTATATTTTTTATTTTTTCTTATTTTAAAACTAAATCTCTGATACTATTCATACAAAAATTTATTACTGATTCAGATATCTCGTCAAGATTTAAATCTTTGAATTGTATTATTGTTATTAAAGTAGACAATTCCTTTTTCAGAACTTTTTTGAAAGACTTATGGAAGAATTTAGGGTTAATGATTATATTATGTTGAAGTTGGAGGGTCAGGAGACTTTCGTTTATATTCAGGAAGTGAAGTTTATCCAATGTAAGTACTTGTTGTTAACTATTCCTGAAGCAAATATCAACTATTTTGCTGAAATCAAGTCAATTGATGAAGCTGCAGATCTCCTTGATAAATCCCTTGAGCCCGAACCTGATTCGCAGCACCAACTGCAACGAAATGATACAATTCCTCCTGAAGTCGAATTCTGGGGACACTGCTCAAACCTACAAGCATGGACGGAAATGAACTACGATACTAGGCTTCTTCACAGCAATATCGCATTCCCTTTATTAAAAAAACTCACAGACGTAGGAGATCCAAAAGCAAAGAAGGTATTTAAAGACGAGATTGGGAAAAAAATAAGTGGAACTCATATCTCACCAATTTTGTTTCTTGTAGCGGAAGGATATCTGGATTATTTGACAGAGGAAGAGATAATCAGTTGCTTATCATCCAATGATTTTAGTCTGTTTAAATCTGCTTACAATGCATATAGAAATTCAGGTAGCTTGGATTTTGAGGATTTTTCAAAGGTAGATGAATTACATCATATGCTGGCGAAATATATGATTAGACCTCTTGAAGACATGTTAATAAAAGCATTTAAGCAGAATAATTTTAAAGGTTTTGAGTTATTAATGAGAATGATGGGTCCTTTAGAAGACTCAGACTTATGCTACATCGTAAAGAATAGGAAACTCAAGTTCATTAAAAATTTAGTTAATATATTTGTAAATAATGAAGTTGATTTTTTTGAAGTAAGTTATCGAGTATTTGAATTGATTGATAAATTTTCATCATTTAAGATTGAGAATCAGTTGTATAAAATTATTCAAGAAGAAAATCCTAAAGCAATTGAGACTGCAATAGATATAGGTCTTTTTCAAAATATCGAATATAAGAAATTAGAGGAAATAGTGATAAATTCTTTTGAGCCCCTCCTCTTTAGCCTAATCGCTATTGATGAATCTAGTGATTATCAAGATGGGTATCTGTTCTCAGTAGAGAAAATTAAGGAAATCCTCTTCGATTATGCTAGTGAAAACTACTCTTTAGTATCTTCTCAATTAAAAAGAATTTTTACAAAAAGTATTAAAAACAATTACTTAAGGGGATTATATTATTTTTTCGATAGTGAATCACCCTTAGGTAATACTATCAAAGAGAACGACTATGACTTCTTTATCACTATTCAGAGGTCTCAATCTCCTCTTTAGAATCTTAATGATCTCATTAAAATTTACTTCGAATTTGTTTTTTTCTTAACATCATGAACTTTATAAAGAAACAATTTTGTTATTACTTATTCTTCGGTAATGTTATAATTGTTACTATGGTTTTCTTCTATTGTAATGCAAGACTTTGATAAGTTAACAATTTTTGTAGGTAACCTTAAATAAACGAAATAAAATATTATATTTAGCGATTTAAGATTGTTATTAATTCAGCAATGTATTCACATTTATTTAATGTGGTTTTTATTGAATAATATTCTAAAAATTTAATTTGGTGAATTTCAATTTGACTTCAGAAATAGTAATTATGAATAGAGAAGCAATAGCTTTAGCTGCTGATAGCGCTGCAAGTTACTCTGAGAGTGATGGGAGAAAAATATTTCAGTCTGCAAATAAAATATTCACATTATCGAAATATAGACCCGTAGGAATAATGATATATGGTAGCGCAACTCTTATGAGAGTTTACTGGGAAACAGTAATAAAAGTATATAGAACAAAGTTAGGTAAAAAAAACTTTAAGACTTTAAAAGGATTCGCTGATGATTTTATTAATTTTATTAAAAATAACTTTGCACTCTTTCCTGAATCAGAACGGACTTTATTTGTTGAGAGTTGTATTTATAGCTATTTTAAAAAGATCAGAGATGATATTAATAAAGCAATAGAAGAAGAATTTGAGGACGGTAAAAAAAAAAACTTAGCGAGATTTTAAAATTAGTTTCCACTAAAATTAATGAAGATTATGATATATGGAAAAAAGGTAATAAAATACCTGATATAAATACAGCAATATTACAAAAATTGGAATCTAAAATCTCTTCTAAAATTGAAGAATATAAATTGGAGCTTTTTGAAGATTTGCCTTTAAACCAGCAACTATCTCAAAAACTTAATGATATTGCTTTATTGCTTTTTTCAAGATGTCCTGATGAAATTTTTCAATCTCACTTATCAGGATTAGTAATTGCGGGATTTGGCCAAGAAGATTTTTTCCCTCAAATGTATGCTTATTCTATTGTTGGATTGGCTTATGAACATGTAGTTTATGAGGTTAAACAGATAGAAAAAATTGATTTTGATAGTAGAGCTACTATTATTCCATTTGCTCAAAGTGAAATGGTACATACTTTTATGTCAGGAATAGATCCCTTTTTTAACGAAAATATCGAAATTTTTATATCAGAAGTAATAAATGAATATCCTAAGCTTATAATTGAAAATTTACCCAATTTAGATCAAAAGGAAAAAAAAAAATTAGAAAATAAATATAAAAATATTGGAAAAAAAGAATTTAAAAAGATTGTGGATAAGTTGGAATCAATAAAAACAAAGTTTTTTGTTGATCCTATAATGAAAGTTGTAGGAATGCTTCCGAAAGATGAACTTGCAGCTATGGCAGAATCTCTAGTAAACCTAACCTCGTTTAAAAGAAAAGTATCTATGCAGGAAGAAACTGTTGGCGGTCCTATAGATGTCGCACTTATTTCTAAGGGAGAAGGTTTTATTTGGATTAAAAGAAAGCATTACTTTAAACCCGAGTTGAATCCACAATTTTTCGCAAATTATTATAGGGATTAAAGGGAGGGATAAAATGGAGGAAAAAAAATTGGAGAAAGGAGAAATTTTTAATTCATTTATAGAATACGAGAAAAAGTTTTTTCCTAAACTTCATAAAAAAAAAATTGATAAAAAAATTGATGAAAAAAATCATCGTTTTGGAGATAATTTAGCAAAAGATTTTCTTGAAAACGTACGAGAAGAGGTAAAATGAATCAATTTTAGCAAATCTTTTATTTTTAGCAAATTGAAGGTAGAATGGATGTTCCAGTTGATTTCTGGTGCCTTCTATTTTTTTATTTTTTCCTTTCCTTATTTATCTATTAAAAGAGATATTAGCAGTACCTTGATTAGTAATGATTTTTTTAATTAAAAATTAAAAGTTTAAAATTTAAAACAAATCAATCACGAACTAATTTTCTAAATAAGAACGAAATTTATATTTTTTATACTATTATCAAAGGTAGGATTATATTAAAATAATCATAATTTTGAAAACAAAAAAATCGAATATAAAGGAGTCAAAAAACAATGTCCTTTGATATTAAACTAGATTTAGATGCTTGTACCGGTTGTGGTACCTGCTACGAAGTATGCCCTTCTGAATGCTTTGGCGAACCCGAGGGTGGCAAAGTAAACGTTATAGAAGAAAACAGAGAAGATTGCGTAGGTTGTAGGGCATGTGAAACTCAATGTCCTGACGAGGCAATAGAAATCATTGAGAATTAGGCTTTCAGTATTGGTATATTTAATTTCTTTTTTCTTTTTATTTTAGGTATTAAAAATCAGCACATAGAAACATAATAATTTCTTTTACAAATTTCTTAATATCTTTAAATCGAATAGATTCATTAACACCATGAGTATTAGAACCAGCACTAACTACCCCGCGAAGAATAATTTCTTGAGTATTAAGAATTTGTGCAACAAACCCTACATCAAAAGTCATAGACATTCCCATCATCTGAATCCTTTCTTCAGGTATATTGTGTACTAATTGTATAACCTTTTTAACTCGTTGAATTTCTGGACTGTTGATATCTACTTTCAGAGGGGGGTAAGAGTAGTCAAACGAAATTTTTACATCTAATGCTTTACTTTTTGCTTTACCCTTTTCAATAGCATCAATTATTTCTTGTTTCACATCCTTTATATTTTCATCTGGTATTACTCGTCTGTTGATTGTGAGAACGCAATGATCAGGGATAATATTTGATTTTTCACCAGCTTTAATAATATCTAGGTTAAATAAAGGTGTCATGTTGCGTTTTTCTTTATGGAAAACCAGGAATATCTTTACATTGACGTAATTCCACTTTTTTTTTAAGCTTCCTTAGTTCCACTAAAATCGGGATCATTTCTTCTAAAGCATTAACACCCAAAAGACTAAGACCAGAATGTGAACTTCTTCCAATAGTTGTAACTTCAACATCCAAGTTTCCTGCTGTTCCCATTAATATAATAGGTTCTATGGAATAATCCAGTGAAAAAATAGTTCCTTTTACATAATCTTTCTCTGTTAAATAGCGTATTCCTGGATAAAAACCAATTTCTTCATCAGTACAATTAAGGATTCGAATGTTATATTTAGGCATAAGATTTAAT
>JAGXNO010000062.1 GCA_019894975.1 Promethearchaeota archaeon
GCCCCATCCTCATGTACGAGAAATTTAAGAGGATCTTTCATATCAATATCCGAAGGATTAATTTGGTTATTTTCAATCAACTCATTGAGGCATTCTTTAAGTCGTTTTGGTCTACTTAGGGCGAGTCGAACAGCAAACATTATCAAAATGCCTATATTTTTCTCTATAGCTTTTGTAAAAACGCTATTACGAGCAGATTGATTTAGAATGTTAAAACCAACCATCATTACATCCCACACATCGTCCTGTAATGCTCTACTTAGCATCACATGATTAGGATCGGGATTAAATCGTTCGGTAATTCCTATAAAACGTAGTTTACCTTGATCTTTCAATTCAAGAAGTGTCGGTACTATTTCGGAATATAGATATTCATAATCTTGTAGAATAACTCCGTGTAAATGATAAATATCAATGTATTCTGTACCCAGATTTTTAAGACTTCTTTCAAAGCTCTTTAAAACATCTTTAGGTGTAAGGGTTCTCCAAGTTGATTTTTTAGTTGAAATTATGAGATCTTCACGATTGAAATCCTTAATACCTTTACCTACAATCTGTTCAGTTCGATAGACACTTACTTTTAATCCCGTTCGTCCAAGTGTTATATAATCCATAAAGAATCCCTTTAAAGCTCTATTAGATATGAAAATTGAAACATCTATTTTATAGTTTAACCTTAGAAAAAATTAATTAAACACCCACCATTTTACATCTTATACTGAATCATAACGTAAGATGAATAAAATGGAAGGACAAGTATATTTTGAAGATTTAGATTTAAAATATGGATATTCATGTATGCCTGATAGATTACACTATTTCACTAAAGAAGAAAATGATTTTCGAATGGAAGTTCGCAAATGGTGTCAAGATAACATTGAACCTGTAGCCGATAGAATAGATAGAGAAAGAAATACGGATTTAGCAGTCGAGACATTAAGGAAGATGAAACCTTACTTAAACATATTAATCCCTGAAGAAATTGGGGGATTGGGAAAGGGAGTCTTGTATCGTGTTATTTTTGGTGAAGAATTGACTGCTTTTAATTATGCTATGGCAACTATCTTTGGTGCTTCATCATGCTTATTTGCAGCACCTATAATTGAATATGGAACCCATGAACAAAAAGAGAAATATTTAAGGGGCATTGCTGACGGTTCTAAAATAGGAGCAATAGGTATAACTGAACCAACAGGAGGATCGGATGCTGTTGGTGGAATGAATCTAAGAGCGAAGAGAGAGGGAGATCATTACATCTTAAATGGTGAAAAATGTTTTATTACTAATGGTAGTGTTGCAGATTATATCGTTTTATATGCCGTGACTAATGATCAGGTAAAAAGACGTCAAGGTATATCAGCGTTTATATTTGAAACAGATACACCTGGGTTTGAGGTTCTAAAAGATTATACCTATATGGGTCGAAGAGGTATGCCAAACTCTCATCTTCGATTTACTAATTGTAAAGTTCCTGTTGAAAATTTAGTACATAAAGAAAACGAAGGAGTCGAGGTATTAATGTTTGGTCTCGATGGGGAAAGAACTTTTACAGCATCTCAATATCTTGGTTTAGCAAGGAGTGCTTTTGAAGTAGCATATAAATACGCTCACAAACGAGAACAATTTGGGAAGACAATCTATTCGTTTGAAGGAATATCTTTTAAATTAAGTGAAATGTTTATGGATTTAGAATTAAATAGAATTGCTATGGCACAAATAGCCCGAATGCTTGATGAAGGTCATTATTGTAGAGCTACAGTAGCAGCGATTAAAGCAAAGATTGCCGATGCTGCTGTCGATATAACTAAAGAAGCTGTCCAAGTTATTGGAGGATTGGGATACTCTGAAGAATATCCAGTAGAACGTTTTTATCGAGATGCAAAGATAGGACAAATTAGTGCGGGGTCAGCAGAAATCATGAGATTTCTTATTTCGAGAGAAATGATACGAATGTGGGGGAAATAATTATGGCTCAACTAGAAATAAGCCCTGCTGATTGGAAGGATTATGAGGGAAAAGAACTTGGAACTTCTGATTGGTATGAAGTTACTCAGGATGAAATAGACGATTACGGACGTGTAATTGGAGATTTACAATGGATTCACGTCGATCCTGAACGAGCCGCGAAAGAATCTCCTTATGGAACTACGGTTGCACATGGTAATTGGGTACTTTCTATTGCCTATTCAAAGCTATTTTCGCAATTATATAAATCAATAAATACAAGAATGACAGTTAATTATGGCTGGAATAAGATCCGCTTTCCTGCACCTACACCAGTAGGGAAACGAATTAGGTTAGTTGGCACAGTTGTAAATGTTAAAGAATTAGACAATGAAGCGTATGATGTTGAATTTGATTTTAAAATCTATGTGGAAGGAGAAACGAAACCTTGTTTTGCAGCTTCTAAACTTTCAAGGTTTTATTCTCTCTAAGAATTAAAAAAAAAATGCAAAAACTTGATTATTTGGTTATTTCTTTAACTTTTAAAATGTAATGACAAGTTTTTTTATTATTACAAGGAATACAATTTAAAAATTCAGCTTCAGTCTTAATATGAGGAAATGTTTCACTTAAAAATCCTTTCGTATAGGGAATACATATATTTTCTTGAAAAACAGTGCCTCGAGAAGGATCATAAGTTCCACCTATTGGACAAAATTTTTTAGAATATTTTACACTTACATCATAATTATTATCATCTAATTTTTTTATCGTTGCTTTTCCTTTCAAGGCACCATAGAATTTCTTTAAAACGACTTCCAAATCTAATGACGACATTCTTTCTTTATAAAATTTACCTAACTTTGAACCTGATTTTACTGAAATGGCTTTGGGTAAATTTTCTCCACCAATATCAATCATTTCTCTAACGTAAGCTTGAAAAAACTTTAATACATCTTTATTTCTTGTCACTTTTATTTAACATGCATATTATTTGATAATATAAAAAAATTAGTTTAAATTTGATTTCAGAATATATAATACTTGTTGTCCAAATTGTTTATATAACAATAAATCACAATTTTAAAATTATTAATTTAAAAAATAATATTTACTACTTCCCAATAAACTCGGGTTCTTTTTTATCAATTAATGCAAATACTCCTCTTTTATAATCCTCAGTTTCAGCTGATTTTATCTGCATTTGTCGCTCATGTTCAAGATGTTCTTCTAAAGGAGTGCTTAACGCGTCAAAAAAGAGTTTTTTGGTTCTAGCATAAGCTAACGTTGGTCCATTAGCAAGACGTTCTGCCCATTGTAAGGTTACTTCATCAAGTTGTTCTGGAGGAGCGATTTCATTAACCAACCCAAGCTTAGCTAGCTCCTCTGCTGAATATGTGTCTCCAAAAAACGACATTTCTGTAGCTTGTTGCCAGGTAAGTTGACGACTTAGGAGTATTGTCCCTGCAAATCCAGGTATTAATCCAAGTTTCGCGAATGATTGTCTAAACCGAGCTCTTTCTGAGGCAATTATGAAATCACATGATAATGCTAGATTCATACCGGCCCCAACAGCCCATCCATTTACCGCGGCGATGATAGGTTTAGGATACAATCGTAAGATTAATGCTATCTTATAAAGATCCTTAGTTAAATCATCCATAACTTTACCAGTTGTCCCATTTTCTATGCTTGATTTGAATAGTTTTATATCTCCACCCGCAGAAAATGCTCTACCGGATCCTGTGATTATTATACATCTTACATCAGTTCTTTCTCTAAGAGATTCTAATTCTTCTAACAATTGTTTCGCTGATTCTTTATTTAATGGATTAAGATTTTCAGGATCGATAAACTTTAAGGTGGCTATATTTTCTTTTATGTCTAATTCAATTTTATTTCCCATAACTCATTCTTATCAATTGTCATTTTCATATTATCGAGTTTATATAAAATATCATTAATACTATAAAACTTATAAAATTGGGGAAAATGATTGAGTAAAATTAATTGAGAAGAAGAAAAGTTCTTCTTAGGTCAATTATGATCATAATCCTCAAGAGTTTAAAAAATTCATATTCATCTTGACTTCAAAGAATTAAGATATTATATTTCATCAGATGTCTCTTACTTAGATATAAATAGATAAGTCACTTCTTATTTAAGTGTCATATACTTAATAATAAAATTTGACAATTGAAATTCATAACAAGCATTTTATTCGAGTCTAATAATATTACTAGAGCTGGAGATTAAAGATAAATTTGAGAGAGATTTACGAATACATATGGATATTTCCACTTATTGGAGGTATATTTTCAATTTTAGCATTGCTTACCCCTGCAGCTTATTTCAGTGAATCGTTCTACACTTTTAACTTATGGATGTGGGGTTTAATTTCAGTTCAAGTTAATGATCCTTATTTTGGAAGTTATGGTGAAACCACTTTTATTGATAACATTTTTATTCTTACTCCTTCTGTAATTGCTTCGATAATAATAGGAGTTAGTTCAATAATTTTAATTTCCTCAGCGGTTACATGTAAGAAAAAATTAAAAGCAGACGATATTATAAAAAGTAATTGGTTAACACCAGCTATCTTAATATTAATTAGTACAATAGCATGGATAATATCTATAGAATTAGTATTTCTACTTGGTCCAACTTCAATGAGTTTCTGGGAAACTAATAATCCTGGTTTCGGTGTGATTGGAATGTTCTTAGGATCAGGATTTGCTATAGGTGGATATATAATTTCTAAATACGGTGCAAAACAAAGAGATGAGGTAATTTTTGTAGCGAACCGAAATGAAATCTCAATTTCCACCCTTGCTTCAGCCAAATCTGGAATGAGTATTAAGTATTGTCCAGAATGTGGTACGAAAGCAGAAGAAGAACTTCAACACTTTTGCAGAAATTGTGGCTTCAAACTAATTTAAGAGGTTACGATTGTTGATTAGAAATATTTACTGTTACTCTAAGTCTTAAAATAGACTTGAAATATACTATTTATTCAAATAAATAGTCCATTCAGGTTTTAGTATAAAATATTGATCAATTGCATCTCTCATAGTTTGACGGCACACTTCTATTTCCTTCAGAGTGGGGGGATCTATTTGCTTCACTTCTTCAGCAATTTTTAAATCCCATCCTGTGTTTTCTTTGACTTGCTCTATTGTAATATTTGGATGTAAAGCGTCTAGATAAGCTTCTTTTGATTCAGGATCAAATTTCATAATACAGAATGGGGTGACAATAACTTCTGGACCAGTATCAGAAGGGTAACCCGCCTTTATCCGACTGTCAAATCCCTGTAGATAACCAGGATCAGTGATAAAATCTAGTTGCTCAGGGAGTCTTCGTTTGGTATGATCATCTATAAGCCATACTAATCTTTTTGCCATAGCTGCGATTTCTGTTGCACCACCACCTCCCGGTAAACGATAAATTGGTTTCTCGTATGGACCAACTACTGTAGTATTGCAGTTTCCATATTTATCAACCATGGAAGTACTCAATAACGCCACGGTTATTTCACCTCTTTGAAGTATAGATAATGCATCAATTGAGTCTCCAACAAATAAAGAATTCGGTACTAAGACAGGATCACTAATCGAATAAGGCATCTTAATTGGTTTAGGAAGCTCGTCTTGAAATTGCCCTACTTCTAACACAGCGAAAAGATCAGGACAATGAAGTAACTTAGCCATGTGGACAGCTAAAAAAGGCCAGTGAAAAGCATTAAAAACAATATCATCATTTTTAATCTGCCTGCATGCTGACACTAACATCATTTCAAAACCGGTATATTCCGTGCAAAACTCTTTATCTTTAGAACCCATAGTTTACAGCCCCCTGAATGATTGGTTTAGCTTTTAGAAACTTAACTTTATCCTTTCCTAAAACTTTCAGATATTCCTGTCGATTCTCTACTCCGGTTACCCACTTCTCAAGCCAGCTTTCCCAATCTTCAATAGATTTCGTTTCTTTCGCATAATTAAATCTATATTCTAAATCTGTGTAGTAAAAGCCTTGCATACTACTCGGATGAGCACCCCAGGGTTCATGTACGACAGCATCAACTTTGTGAGCTCCAACTATTGTGCGTTCGGGAGACTCCATAATGACGCTTTTATCCACGATTTCCTCTGTTGCGACAATAATTTTCTTACACGCATTAATTCCGTATTTAGTATCTCCAATTAATCCCCACATTTGGGCATTTCCTTCCCTATCTGCCCGTTGTACCTGAATAACACCAACATCGGGATTTATCGCAGGAACAACACATATCTCTTCACCGGTGAAAGGGCATTTTACTCTTGCAGCCTTTAATCCTACTTCTTTTGGATGATCAAAAATGCCTGTGCCAACGATAGAACGAATTGGTACAAACGGGATGCCCATATAACCAGCGAAAAAAGACATATTGATCATAAAAAGAGATTGTTCATTGTAAATTATCTTTTGGGGTATGCCTTCTTCCATTGAGCGCCTTAGATTATACGCAGGTTGAGGTCCGGTACCATTCCAACAATGTGAAGTAACTATATGATTTGTGACCCCCGCACCTATTAATTGGTCAAACATTATTCCACCCCCACATTTGGTCACTTTTAGATTTTGTTTATTCTGTCTGATTATTTCGTGAGCTGCAGAAAAGGTCATACCATTTCCAAAGCCACCAAAAAATACAAAAATTTCATCGTGTACGAGCTTATTGATTGCCTCTTTCATAGACATTATCTTATTTGAGATTTTTTTCACCTTTACAATAAAGTTAAAGCTATTACATAATGAGATATTATGTACAAAACTTTTAGACCATTTATAAATTTATATTTTAATAAAATTCTCGAGACCTAAGAAATCTGCCAATAAGTATAATAATCAAAATGAAAAAGTTAAATTAAAAAATTCATACTACAAATAGAGAAAATCATGAATTATGTAGTTGGAAATTTGGATTGCTTCATTGCAATAGTAATATTAAGTTTAAGTGTAAATTTGCTATTTAGGATCTTAAGTTTCTTCTATTAATTTATTACTAATAGTCATTACTTTATATAAATCTCTGAAGGCTGTAACGTTTAGAGTTGTAGATGTAGTTAGAGATTAAAATTAGAGATTATAATTTCTGGAATTAGGATAGAGTATAGGAGAATACTTTCTAGAATCATTTCTAATATGACGATTATGAGAATGAGGACTATGGATTCTTGCATTTTTTGCCTATATACATTTTTAAAAATATAAACTCCTAGAAGGATATTGATAAAGAATGATACGATTACCAAAATAATGGGATAAATAAAAATAAGTTCATAGACATTCAAGAACGCAAGATCAAGAATAAGGTTAATAGTTATCAATATGATAAACATTAGAGTTCTCCAACAAAGAATAAAAAGCAAAGTAGCCCTAAATTGAAATTCCCACCCTTTTTTTCTTTCATACCATATGCTTAGTATTATTCCTATTATTACGATAATGATATAACGAAGGAGCTCAAACACAATGTTCATAATATTCTTACCTTTTTTCTTACTTAAATCTGGAATAATTTAATTTATTTACTCATGAGATTTAATTGAAGGAAGTGTATTTTTGATTGTATAAATTGCTATAGCTAACATCAAGATTAAAACAGTCATGACAAGTAAAAAACCGACTATTTCATGGATATACATGGTCGAATAATCTATTCTTGATATCATTTCACTAAGAAAAGTGTTTATTCCTATTAAATACAAAAAATATATTAAAATTACTCCACTACTTATAGAGAGAAACACAATCGAATCTAATTTTTTCAATTGTAATTTAAACCATTTTATTAGTAGTTCCTCAGAACGTTCTATTGAATCTAAAATATTCTTAATTCGGTTTTCCTTCAATATCTTATTGATTGAGTAATAACACAATAAAATAATGGGGATAAATACAAAAGAGAGAGAAGATGTGTAAAAATACAACCCTACCGTAAAAATTATTGTTAAAGATGTATAGCTGAAAAATATAATAGACAGTATTGTTAATGAGAGCAAAATTATAGCTCTATTCGGAGTTAAGTCAATCCGTAACCATATGAGTTCATGATTCATTTTTGATTGTTTATGGGTTTTCCTTGTCATGAAATAACTTGTAGTTATTACAAATGTGGAAACAATTAGGATTAAAACTGTTCTAATAAAGTCCATCGACTGATAAGAATTAGTTATTGCTGGAGTGATTCCAAAAATATACGCCACATCTGTGAAAAGAATAATATGGCATAAGATTCTCATTATAAAGAATAGAAATATTGCAAGAAATATGATAAATATTATCAACCCATGATTCTTAACAGTCTTTTTTGGAGTAAGTGCGAATTTTCTTTTCCTAATCACCACCAAGCTATAAAGGCACAATGAAATAAACAGAGTGCTGATAATAATTGAAGTAATAAATGATAATGATCGATTAGAAACTTCCCCAATTTTACAATAATTTTCAAAATTTAGCATAAAATCAGGAGAATAAGAAGAATCGAAAAAAAATTGAACGGTATACAAAATCCCCGCTAAAGAAAGGCTATATATAAACAAAGATTGCCCATGAGTCAACTTAAAACCGAACCATTTTACGATCCTATCCTTCTGAATTACTCTCTGTTTGCCTTCATTCTCGATCTTCGCAGGTTTCAAAATCTTGTTCAAAGCATGAATACTCAGGTAAAGCAGTATGGATGCTACAAATATTCTTGTGATGATTGGAGAAAATATATAAAAGAACCAAAGCTCTTGACGATAAATTGGGAAATGTTCAATGATATGTAAATAATTCGGGACATCAAAAAAGATTGCTTTGAATAAATTAGTGAAAATTTCTATTGCTAACATAAGAGGGAGCATAAAAATCCCTATGACAGATAGAATTAAAAATAAAACGGTTTGAGAACGATTTAATTCAAATCCAAACAATGTTATTTGAGAATTATTAGTTTTTGTATTAAAATCTTCTTTAACTTCCATCTTCAACATGCTCTTTTTCTAAAATGAAATTTTTAATATTAGATATCTATTAATTTCAATTATCTAAATCATTTATAAGAATTTAGTTTAGATCTTTGTCTTGCATAACATAGTTTATGTCTTGCAAGACATAAAATTTGTTTAAGCAAAATATATATGTAAAATCATAAAAACTAAGTATAGAAGGTTTTAATAATAAATGCAATCTCTTCTATACTTAGAATGAATTCAATTAATGATTTTATTGAGAAATATAATTTAGATAGTTTTGATGAAGTATTAGAGCTAACAAGTAGTGATAAAATTTCCTTTCTGAATGATTTGAATGCACTACTAAAGACTATTTGTAGAATTTTTGACAAAATAACTACAGTGTTTTCTCTAAGGGGAGGGCAAGTGTTAATGAGTCTGGCAAAATTACAAGCTTCAGAAGATGTTATTTCCAAGACGGATGTAATGAATTGTTTAAATATTGATAGACGTGAGAAGTTAATTCATGCTTTTGATTTCTTATTAGAGCATAATTATATTGAAATTAAAAAAAAGACAAGTAAATTTCATATGGTTAAATTAAATGAGGGTGATAATCCTGATTTTAAATTATTTCGTGAAATTATCCAGAAGTTTTGGATATCTCCTGAGGAAGAAAAAAATAAGACAACATTATGGGGTGATGTAAAGTGAATGACTCAAATAGCATACTACCTGCTCTAGACAGTGAGAACAATGATCATGACTCTAATTTTTTTGCGATTATCAAAACTGAATATTTAAAGAACTTGCTTAAAATCTATTTTCTGGTAACTATATTAATTGTTTTATATACAATATACCAACTATTCATGATCCCTTATGATCAAGCTAATACAAAATATTTATCTGATCAAATTGTATTCTGGTTTCTTTTCTTTCTCTTCTTATTAATCCACTTCTTCTCATTATCTTATAACCGGTTTTCTCCCACATTAGTAAATTTTCTTAAGAAAGAATTACACATTTTAGGTTTTGAAATGCTAAGAAAGTACAAAAAAGGATTGAAATTCTTTTTATTTAATAGTTTCTCGATTATCTTCTTTATTGTAATGAATATAGGGATGTCGTATTCTCTTGATTACGTTGTTATTTCTCTCAATATTAGATTATTATTAATCTATATTTTCTCGAGTATTACTATACCAATTCTGAGAGGAATACTACATGACAAATTTATTATAAAGTTAAAATCGCCATACTTTGTACGATTTGATTTACAGTATAAATTAATCAAACATAAAGAAGTTGAATCACATATGATAAGAATCTATATGAATTCTAATAAATTAAGCCCAAAGTCAAATGGATCCGGTTTTAAAATTTATAAAGAGATATCAGAAAAGAGATGGCTTCCAAGGAGAGGGAGTTCTGCTTTTCACCCGTTTCAACTGAAGTCATATCTATATTTTCACGAATATTCAACTCCAATTAATTTTAAGGAGCACTTTCTAAATTTGATCTCGGCAATAAGAGATTGGGACACAATTAATTAAAAAAATAATAAAATTGATTTGATTAAACTTCACATCACAATGCCTATCTGCCATAATTTTCTTGTAAGGTTAATGATTCTTAATTGTCTAATAATATAAGATTTCGTTTATTCTGTCTAATTATTTCATGGGCAGCAGAAAATGTCATCCATTTCCAAAGCCCCCAAAGAAATAATAGTATAAATTTATATTTTAATAATATTCTCGAGTCCTAAGAAATCTGCCAATTAGCATAAATGAATCTAAATGAAAAAGTTAAAGTTAAAAAATTCATATTATAAATAGAGAAAATCATGAATTATGTAGTTGGTAACCTTACTGACCCTGTATTCCGTCCACCTTCTGAATATGATGCTCTACTGATTGCAATAACGAATGGATGCACTCATAGATGCACTTTTTGCTCTATGTATCGATCAAAAACGTTCTCTATGCGAAAAGATATCAGAGAAATCAAAAATGACATCAAAAGAGCTGGAGCTATTTATGGAAATCGAATACGTAAATTATTTTTCGAAGATGGAAATGCTTTTGTTGTCAAACCTGAGATTCTTACTGAGTTAACCGAATATGCACATAAAATCCATCCAAATCTCAAAAAAGTTAGTGCATATGCTCACGCTAAAGACATTCTTAAAAAATCCGATGAAGATTTAAAAAAATTAGCAGATAGCGGATTTACAATGGTGTATGTAGGCATTGAAAGTGGAGATGATGAGGTTCTAAAAGCTTGTAAAAAAGGAGCTACACAAGATGATTTCGCTCTGGCTGCTCAAAAATGCTATAAAGCAGGAATTGCCTGGTCTGGCATTTTTCTATTAGGACTTGCAGGAAATGATCCTGAAAAAAGTAAAAAACATGCAATTGAATCTGCTAAATTGATTAATAGAATGGCACCCCCAAGCCCAATTGAATGGTATATCTCACCATTAACCTTAGGGGTTACTCCCGGAACGGAGTTGTGGGAACAGAAATCAACAGGAGAATTCAAACCAATGACCAGTACTCAAATACTTGAAGAATTATACATAATGATAGAACACACATCTGATGATTTACAGAAATGTGTCTTCAATTCAAATCATGCTTCGAATTATGTAAGTTTAAAAGGAGAATTAGCAGCCGATAAAGAGATGTTCCTCAAGGTAGTTGAAGGGGCTATTAAATATCCAAACCTACGCCGTCCTGATTATCTTCGTGGGTTATAAAAATCATATTATACTAATACTTAAATAACGAAAATGACTGAAAAAAATACTACTTTTAATTTTGATCAAGTTATTGATCGAGCCAATTCCACTTCCGCAAAATGGGATAAGAAAGTTTTAGAAAAGGGCTTTGGCGATCCTGATTTACTTCCTTTATGGGTTGCTGATATGGATTTCAAAGCTCCTAAGCCAATTATCGAAAGATTAGTTAAAACAGCTGAATACGGAATATTTGGGTATTCAATAATTCCTCCATCATTTTATGAAGCGGTTCTAAGCTGGTTCAAGAGAAGATATGGATGGGAAATAGATAAAAAATGGTTAAGTCAAACTCCCGGCGTTATTCCTGCTTTGGATGTTGCAGTTAATGCTTTTTGTAATCCTGGAGATAAGGTCATCGTACAAAATCCTATCTACTATCCTTTTTATCGTGTTATTGAAAATAACGGGTGTAGGATCCTTTTAAATCCATTAAAATTTTCCAATAGCCATTATACAATGGATTTTGAAGACTTAGAGAAAAAAGTTAAAGATCCCCGAGCTAAAATGATAATCTTATGTAATCCACATAATCCTATAGGTCGTGTATGGACTAAGGAAGAACTAAAGCAACTTGGTAATATCTGTATTACAAATGAAATTTTAGTGGTATCAGACGAAATTCACTGTGATTTAATTTTTCCGGGATATAAACATACTAATTTTGCTATTGTAAATGATGAATTTGCCCAAAACTCAATTACTTGTACTTCTACAAGCAAAACTTTCAATCTCGCAGGTCTAAAAATATCGAATATTGTGATTCCAAACCAAAAAATACGACAAACTTTTGTAAATACACAAGCAAATCTTGGTGTTGGTGGAGCTAACCTCTTTGCTGTAGCTGCAATGGAGGCGGCGTATAGTCATGAAATCTGTGAGAATTGGCTAGAAGCTTTACTACAATATCTTAAAGGAAACCTAGATTTTTTAAAGACGTTTATTAAAGAAAATATTCCTCAAATAAAAGTAATAGAACCAGAGGGAACTTATCTTATTTGGCTCGATTGTAGAGAATTAGGATTAGACCACAAAGAATTAGAAAAATTTATGAGAGGGAAAGCAAAATTAGCCCTAGATGAAGGTTATATTTTTGGTCAAGGAGGGGAAGGATTTGAAAGGATCAATATTGCATGTCCGAAATCAATCCTAGAAGATGCGCTTAATAGAATTAAAGAAGCGATGAGTAATATGAAAAATTGATAATCTGTAGTTTCAATTTTATGGAATGGAAAGGTAAATTCAGAATTTTCATTGATTTCAATGAAAATTCTTTTCTTTTTTATTTCAAATTCTAATTTGTCTTCAATAAAAAATATTCACTCTCCTTTTTCTTGTTTAACAAAAAAATCTGATTGGAAGAAATAAGGAAAAAGTATTGAATTACGTAAAAAGTTTACGTAAAAGAGGAGTTTCATCAACTATAACACTTTACGTGATTCGGAAATTAAAAGGGAAAGAAAGAGAAGCAATTCTAAAAATAAAACCTTTATAGTTAGTATCTTTCGATGATAAGTTAAGTAGGTCTAATTACTGCATTTTATTGATTTTTTCGCCAAATTTGATTGCATTTTTTGTACCAATCCAAAACAATTTTCTGAATTTAGCTTGTTCAATAACTTGGGCACCTGTTTCTTCAACTTTTTCTTTCATATAATCAAGTGTTTTTCCACCAGTAAAACGAGCTGTATTGAATACAATTGCTCTTTTTCCACTAAAATTTTTTATTCGAGCTATAATTTCATCAAAAATTTTTGGTGGAAAATTTCCATAGGTTGGCATACCAAACATAATCAAATCATAAAGTAGAGCATCAAGAGTACTAAGGTCAGCATCTATCAGAGAAAAATCTTTATTCTCAAATTTATCTAGAAGTTTTATCTTTTCTCTAAGTTTCCCAGTTAATTCTATTGGAAAGTAGCTCACTTCATAATTGGTAAGGGCACTTGCAATAGCTTCTGCTGTTTTTTTCGTTCGTCCTCCCATTGTAAAATAGATAATTAGTGTTTTCATAGTTTTCAAGTAGTTCTATTTAATTAAAAAACTTTTTTTAATTCTTTTAACTAAGGGAATTTATTCATTCTGTAAAAAAATTTTTTCAGAATATAAATTTTTAAATTCTTTTATAGATACAATATGACTAATAAGTATCTATACGCCAAGTCGCAATATGAAAGAAATTACTTTTGAGAGCCAAGTGGCTAGGATTGAGAATTTTTATCAAGGATTTACTGCATCTCATTTGATTCACATAGGAGATAAATTAGGATTATTTGAAGTTTTAGCCGATAATGAAAAAGGTTTAACGAGTTCAGAATTAGCTTCAGAATTGGGGTTACATGAACCTTATATAAAAATTTGGTGTCAAACCGCACTGTATTTGGAGATCTTAGATTATGATGATGAAGGGAGATTTAAATTCCAACCATATATGAACGAAATTTTAGGCAATAAATCCAATTTCAGAAACATGTTGGGAAGATTTAATTCACTTGTTAATGTCACTGGAGAAAGATTTAAAGAAAGTATTGTACATTATAGAAATGGAACCGCCTTGGAAGACTATAGCCCTCAAGATTCAGAAATAGTAGCAGAAGCAACAAAATCTTTTCACAAATATTTAAATTTCTACTTCAAAGAGTTACCAAGTACAAATCCTATAAAACAAATGTTGGAAAAGGGAAGTAATTTTCTTGACGTTGGGTGTGGAAATGGGAGACTTATTATTCAATTGGCGACACAGTTTACAAATAGCAGATTTACTGGTGTAGATCCTAGCACATATGGGATTAATGTTGCTGCAAAAAATATTGAACGATTAAAGGTAGCAGATCGCGTTTTTGTAGAGAATCTTGGTGGTGAAGAGCTTCACTATAAGGATGAGTTTGAAATTGCATGTATGACAGTAGTCTTTCACGAAATTAATCCTGATATTCGTTTTAAAGTATTGGAGAACATTTACAAAGCATTAAAGAAAGGTGGACGCCTTATTATTTTTGATTTTTCTTACCCAGAACGTTTTGAAGATTTCAAAAACCCAAATTATGGTTCAACAATAATTCACCAATTTAACGAAACAATTTTAGGTGCAGTGTTCCTTACGCTTTCGGAACAGAATGAAATGTTTGCTAAAGTCGGGTTTAGAGATATTCAAAGGATAAAATCAAAAGCGATTGATATAATTACTGTTTTGAAATAGGTTTTGATGGTGTACCTTCTGAGTTATACACGGTCTTAAAGAGAAGAGGACGAGACTAAAGTAATAACAAAATCTAATTGATCTTAGTTTTAAAAAAATTAAAAAATAGAGAGGAATTAATGACTATAATTCAAATTTTATTAAACAGTGATATACATGGTAGTAAATTTTCAAGACTTAATACATATTGAAATATCGGTCCCTGATGCTGAGAGGGCATATCAAATCCTCCATAGTGTTTTTGGGGCTGAAAAAGTACAAGAAGAATTCGCAGGTTTTTTAGATGGTGAATATAACAAGGTTATTCATGTTGGTCTCGGTGATGTGGTTTTACAATTCATTGAACCAGTAGCCGAAGGAAGTTCGTGGGATACTCAACTAAAAACGAAAGGTCCTGGAGTTCATAATCTTACTTTTGGTGTAGAAAGTGCCGATGATGCCGCAAATGAAATGGAAAAACTAGGTGGGATTAAACCACTCTTCACGTTTGATTTAGAATGGAAGAATATGGTTCCTGCTGAAATATTAAAGACAGAAGTGGGAAGAGTATATATGATGGATGCAATGGATAAATTAGGGTTTCACTTAGAATTTGGTGATAATCCAATGAAAGAAGAAGCTCGAAATTTGCTTCCACAAACGCGGTATGCTACAGGACACGATGAATTAATTGGAAATGCATCACCTATGTTACACATAGAGCTCGTTACACCAGATCTAGAGAAGACCTATGAGTTACTCCGCAATGTCTTTGGATCGGAAAAAGTGGAAATTGAGTTTGCTGATCTACTTGATTCTCCTTTTATGCACATTATCCATGTGAATTTAAGTAATGTTGTATTGCAATATTGTCAGCCAATGATGAAAGTCGATGGTCCAATGGGCAGTTGGTATAGACTTCTAGAAAAATGTGGAACATACGTTCATAATATTACCTTTGTTGTTAATGACATCGATGATGTTGTAAGCAAATTTAAAAAAGAGGGTATTGTTCCCTTATTTGATTTTCAAGTTGCATGGGAGAAATTAGATGAGAAAATGAAAGCAAAAAGAAAACCAGTATACATGATGAATACCCTTGATGTGTTAGGATTCCATATGGAATTTGGAGAAGTTATTTCAGAAGAAGACCGTGATGCCCTTTCAGAATTTTTGTTTATTGATTTAAAACAGGATTAACAGAATATAAAGAGATGAATACCTAAAATGATGTTTCAAATATTTAATGAAGATTGGTTAGAATCTTTAGATACATTAGAAGAGATACTATGGTTTTTATTACTATATCTTATCCTACTCCTTGTTATAGCTATTTTCTTGAAAATTGCTCTAGGATTTTTCAGTAAATCTTCCCATACAGATTTATCAATAGTATCTTGTTCTGATATATCTATCTGCGATAACACATTTAAATCTTTAATTCTAACTAAAACTCTTGCTTTGTAGAGCTCATTAGCAGTTGTCAAATCAGAAAGCATATAAGAATCAGCCGATGGTTTGTCCTTTTGTATAC
>JAGXNO010000063.1 GCA_019894975.1 Promethearchaeota archaeon
ATTCAATAGCAGACAAATTCTTTATTATTACTCCACTTTGAGCCATATTTAATACTCCCGTGATGAGTACCAAAGTTGTTAAAAGGGGTAAATTTATAGGAAGAACATTTGTACCTCTTAAAATAGAGCTGACTAATGCGTTACTTACTTCAGAGGGAACAAAATTTCCCGCATAAGCAAGAGTAACTAACTTATAGAAAATTAACATGTATAAATTAATAAGCACAATTGCCCCAAGTATATAACCTAGCCTATTTAGTTTTCGGGTCAAGGGAATATCTTCAATACTTCCCATCTCATTTAAGGTAGTGGATATTTTTCCTATTTCGGTATTCACGCCTGTACCTGTTATTAAGGCTTTTGCTCTTCCTGTGTCAATGTACGTTCCCATAAATACCATATTAAATTGTTTTTGAATAGGTAGAGTTATTTTTTCTATGTTCTTATTCGATTTTTCTACAGGTTCACTCTCTCCTGTTAGAGGTGCTTCATCTACAGTTAAATTTACCTGATGAATTATTCTACCATCTGCGGGGATTTTATCTCCTTGTTCTAATAATACTATATCTCCTGGTACTAATTCTCTATTAGGAATCTCGAATTGATTCCCATCTCTTATTACTGTAGCTTTTAAAGCCGATATCTGTTTTAAGGATTCTAAGGCCTTTTGAGCTCTAAATTGTTGAATAATGACAGTTGTTGAATTTATTATAACCACAGTGAATGTAATAACTGTTTCCCCGGGAGAACCTAAAATAACAACAGCTATTCCGGTAATAAGAAGAATTATTATTAAAAAATTAAATATTGGAGCAAGATATATTTTCCATATAGATATTTTAATTTTAGGAAGTTCATTATAACCCGAATTTAGATGTCTCTGTTCTAGCTCAGAAGATTTTAATCCTCGATCTATATCAGTGCTAAAATATTCAACTAAATCATCGATTGAATTATGAAAATAAGTTTTACTAGAACTTTTACTTGTTGACATGTTTTAAACAATTGAAATGGCAAAGTTATTCTAAATAATAAATATAATAGAATCTGCCATTTTTAATGGTTTATGTTTTCTAAGAATTTATTTACAAAGTTTTAAGAATTAGAGTATAAATTCTTGAGGATCTCCCAAGATTTCTTTTAGTTCATGAAATTTCTTTCTTATAGTCGTGCTTGAGAATTTACTATACTTTTCTATAAGACTTTGTGTAAAAATCTTTCTATTCTCTAAGCTTTGTCCAATATAATAAATTAATCCGGCAGTAAAGGCTTTATAGTTTAAGTTTTGAATATGTGAATATGATATTAATTGAAGAATTTCATCTGCTACCAGTTGCATGTTGATTTTAGTTTTATCAAATTCCGATTTGGAGGTAAAAAATTCTGAAATTTCTTCATAGGGTATACTGTTTAGATCCTTTTGAAAAACGATTTTTATTCTATTTTTAATTTCTTTTTCAATTATTGATGTATCTGAAGTATCTGTCTTTTTCTCCAGCATCTTCTCAATTCTTTTTACTTTTACCATAGCATTTGATAACATTTTTTTATTGATTTTATGGCCCAATTCCTTAGAAACTGCAATGAATTCTTCGATCCGGGTATTAGTAGTGTCTTTTATTTCCAACCAAATGATAGCAAGAAAAATTATAATCATATTTTGATAGTTATGTCTGTGATATTTATTATAGCGTAAATAGCGGTCTTTAATATCGCGATATCTAACATTATCAATATTTAATCCAATACCATGGCCTTTCAATAAATCAATTGTCTTTTTTTGCTCTGTAAAGTCAGACTGATAATCTCGGAACCATTTTTTAAGTGTTTTAATTCGTTCATATTTCTCTCGAATAACAGGATCTTGCAAAGCTTTTGAATCGCTAATCCGAATACGTCTTTCATAATCTCTTTGTGTTTCTGAATAATATTCCCCGTATGATTCTAAATATTCAGAGGCTAGTTTTTCTTCTAAAATTAAACCACAATCTTGACAAACTAACTCCCCACCTTCTTGCATTACATTTTTATGGAGGCAAATTGAGTTTTCCATATTCAGATCCTAATGATTTCGCTAAAAAAATTCAATTCTTTTCTATATATTAATTACAATACTATTGCATTTTCTTAAAAACAATAATATTAATAATTTTTATATCAAAAACAATAATAAGTAAAAATATAATTGCATAAAAAAATTTTTCTTATATATTTAGTAAAAGTGAGATGGTAAATATGGAACATAGGAAAGTTATTAAATTTCTTACAATAATTGGTTATATTTTCATAATTATCTCTTACATTGAAATTAGTTTTTTCATTGCATTAAATTTTATAGATTTCAATTATTTAGAAATAAATCCAATCCCCTTGTCAGAGTTCATTTATGGTTCTTCCTACATATCTTTAACGGGTTCTACACTGTGGATATTCTTAATTATTTCCATGGTTTGTTTTCTAGTTTTGGGATTTTATATATTTAGAACTGCTAAATCCAGTAAAATAGGAAGTAAATCATTAGCAAAACTAATGGTAGTAATTGGAATGGTGGTTTTAATTGGGGCATTTGTAAAAATGAATTTTTTAGTACTTCTGGGCAAGACGGATGTATCTACTTTTTATGGACCGATTACATTTCAATCGGCACTCTATGATTTTGATATTACACCCATTATGCCTGGAGTCTTTTGGATTTATTTCATTTCTGTGAATTGTGCCTTAATGATTGCAGGGTTGGTTTTAACTGCAATTGGGATTAAATGGTCATTATTAATAGAAAATCCAGAAAAACCAGAAGAATAAAAAGAGAAATAAATAAAAATTAAAAATTTTATCTCAAATTATGAGATGAATTATATAAGCTTACTTTTAATTTGTTTAGCACGACTTCGAAGCGTTACTTCGGTAATTTTCGCCACATCCGCAACTTTTGATTGGGTCTTCCGCACGCTATTATTTTTAGCCGCAATGTAAATACATGCCGCAGCTAAACCCTTTGGATCTTTTCCTGTTCGTTTTAATCCATTCCTAGATGCATCTTTTAGCATATTAATAGCTTCTTTCTGAATCTGAATAGGAAGGTCTAACTCATTACCAAAGCGAAATACTAAACTTTCAGCTGTGATTGGTTGATATCTAAGGTTTAATTCGGGTAGTACTTCCCTTATTATCATCGCAAGACTTCGATGAACAGTTCGTCTTGGTGTTAACGAAGCTTCGCAAACTTCATCTAATAAACGGGGAAAATCATGAACACGAATAGCTGCATATAAAGAGCCCGCTATGAATCCATTTATTGATCTTCCCATGGTTAGTTTTTTCTTTGCGACTATACTATATATTTTCCAAGAAGTTTCAGCAATATATTCGGGAATATTTAGTTTAGAAGTAAGCATCTTTAGTTTTGGTTTTGCTTCCCAAAAATTCCTCTCTATACTTGAGATTAAAGAATTTTGAATTTTAGAAAGACGGGAAAAAAGGGCTTGTTCTTTCGCACCAATACTCTTCCCTTTGCTATCTGTCTTCGTGTTGGGTAGCATAGTACGAGGTCCAAAGTCTCTCCAGCGAGGTTCTGTCCTACGACGGTTCTGTATCTCTTCGACTGTGTACGCTCTCCTTTCATTTCCTACAAAAGTTCTTTCAAAGATCAGTCCACAGTTTAAACATACTTTGTTACCATCTCGAGCCTCAACAAATGGATTGTTACAACAATAAGTATGGGCAGGGATGTTCTCTTCGATTTTTTCCTCAACATAACGATTACGATATTGTTCGTTCATATTTTCTCACAAAATATTGAATTAAAGCAGAATAGGGTACTTCAAATATCACCAGAGTGATATTTTAGGTTGAAAATTTTTTATGTAAGCAATATGTGTATAGTTGTATATTTAAATCTATGTCTCATGTTGAATTCTTTTCTAAGAAAAATGCAAAAAAGTCAATTTTTTTTTTTTTCATTATAAATAACCTATTCATCATTTCAAACTAAATAACGATAAAATTAGTTTATTATAAAATAATTTCAGTTTTTGGGAGAATTTGCAAACAATAGGGGGAATTGTTTTCTATAAGATAAAGTAAAAAATAAAATATTTTCAGCTATTATTGTTAAATCATGAGAATTGCTCGAATAAATGTTGAATTTGAAGAAACGCATAATGAAGAAATAACCTCTGATTCAAAATTCTTTTTACTTGGTGGCCGAGGATTAAGTTCTCAAATCATTCTTGATGAGGTTCCACCATTATGTGATCCTTTAGGTGATGAAAATAAACTAATTTTAGCTAATGGATTACTTACAGGTAGCCCATTCCCTTGTTCTGCTCGCACATCCATTGGTGCTAAGAGTCCCTTGACTAATGGGATAAAAGAGGCGAATGTTGGAGGACGCCCTTCCATAATGTTAGCATCTCACGGAATTAGAGCCTTAGTTTTAGAAGGAAAATCGTCAGAATTAAAATTTATAGTTATTGATAAAGAGGGTATAAAATTCGAATCGGCAGGGAATTATATTGGAGTTGGAAATTATGATCTTCATAGGGAGTTGTATAAAAAATTTGGATACAAGATAGGGATTTACTCAATTGGACCTGCTGGAGAACATTTATTGAAGGCTGCTACTGTTGCTACGAACGATTTAGAAGGATATCCAAGTCGACACGCGGCACGAGGTGGTTTAGGTGCTGTTATGGGTTCCAAACGAATTAAAGCAATTATAATAGTACCTTTAAAAAACTCACAAGTCAAAATTTTTAATATACAAGCGTTTCGAGAAGTTTCAAAACCATTTGCTAAAAACCTCGCTGAGTCAAAGAAAAATTTCTCGATTTATGGAACAGCAAACATGGTCAGGGCTATGAGTGCTTATGGAGGACTGCCTACGAAGAATTTTAGGATGGGTTCATATGATAAAGCGATGGATATCTCAGGAGAGAAACTTCACGAACTTGTCATTGCGAGAAATGGTAGAAAACGTGTTCCATGCAGTCCTACCTGTGTTATTAAGTGCTCCAATATAATCACTGATGAGAAAGGTGAACATATAACATCTAGTTTAGAATATGAAACCATTTTCGCAAATGGCTCAAATTTACTAATTAATAATCTTGATGATGTCGCACGGATTGATCATTTATGCGATGATAACGGGATCGATACAATTGAATTTGGAGTGACTATGGGCGTTGCAATGGATGCTGAAAAAGTTAAATGGGGTGACTCTCATAAAGTATTTGAAATATTAAAGGAAATTAAGAAAGGTTCAACAATTGGGAAGCTTTACGGGAATGGAGTTTGTCATCTTGGAGAGAAAATTGGCTTTGAGAGAATTCCCCACATTAAAGGCCAAGGTATTTCAGGTTATGATCCACGGGTTTTTAAGGCTATGAGTATAACTTACACCACAACTCCCATGGGTGCTGATCATACTGCCGGTGCGGCTATAGCAGGAAGGGTTGCAAATCAAGAAAAAGATTATGGAGAATTAACTGAGAATAAAGGTAAACTTGAATTATCCTATGAACTACAGTTATATACAACAATACTGGATTCTTTAGGATGTTGCTATTTTATAGGTCCTAGTTATGAGAATATGGAAATTATAAAAGGAGCATTGAACGCAATGTACAACTTAGAATTAACCCTAACGGACGTAATAGATATTGGAAAGCGCATATTAAAATCTGAAATAGATTTTAATGAAAAAGCAGGGATACCCCAAGATCTGAATGATGTACCCGAATTTTTTAGAACCGAATCTTCTAAACCAACTGGATTGAAATTTACATTTACAGAAGCAGAATTAAAACAATTCTGGAAAAGATTAAGTTAACAGATAAAATTTAATTAAAATTAAGAGGAAAGTTAAAATGAGAATTGGAGCACACATGAGTGTTTCAGGTGGTAAGCATTTAGCCTTTGAAAGCGGTAAAGAGTTAGGATGCGAGGCAATCCAAGTATTTGTAAGAAATGTACGGGGTTGGACTTCTGGATCTCTAAAAGAAGAAGAAATTCAACACTTCATAGAGAAGAAAGAAGAATTCAAGGATGATATCTGGCCTGTTATTTCTCATAACAGTTATTTAGTCAATTTAGCAAGCTTAGATAAGGAGAAATTAGAAAAATCATATAATGCTATGGTAGACGAGCTTACTAAAGTGGATCAATTATCGATAGAATATGATAATATACACCCTGGAGTCATCCCAATTAGTGATAAGAAGGAAATCACAAAAATAGAAGCACTAACTCAAATAGCTGCACAGTTAAACAAGCTGATGGAAGCAACAGGATCATCAAATGTTATAATATTACTTGAAACCACTGCCGGACAAGGTAAAGGTTTAGGGAATAAATTTCACCACTTTAAAACTATACTAGATAAAATTCAAACTAAAAAACGGATTGGAATTTGTTTTGATACTGCTCATTCCTTCGCCGCAGGATATGATTTTACTGTAAAAAAAAGATATGAAGAGATGTGGAATGAATTTGATGATATAATTGGTTTGAAGTACTTATTTGCATTTCACTTAAACGATACAGATAAAGAATGTGGTTCAAGAGTAGATAGACATATCCACATTGGGCAAGGAAAAATTGGTAAAGAACCTTTTAGATTCTTTATCAATGATGAACGATTTAAAGATATGCCTGGAATATTAGAGACCCCTAAAGGGAAAGATATGAAAGAAGATGTTATGAATTTAAAAATACTCAAATCATTGAGGAAAAATTGAATTATTCTACATCAAACCATACAGGAGCCTTATTAGATGGGCTTCCATTGTAATTTACAGTAATTTCTTCTCCTTTAGAAATATCTCGAATTGCTATATATTCAATTGACTTACTTTTATAATTATACCTATATTTAGCATTAGGTTTATAAGAATGGTTTATGAGTTGACTAATACTAAAAGCGATTGCCTGATCATATTCTCCTTTACATTTAGGATCATCCCATTCAAAAGAATAATTAGATAGGATTGTATCTTCGATTAAATCCCAATCAGTATTAGAAATAAGGACGATTTGAGCAATGTCTATTGTTGCTCCTTTTGCTATATTCTTTTTTGCAAAAAGACCTTTTCCTTTTTTTATTGATATAAATTTAACTTCTAATAGATTATTCGTTGAATTCACCTTAATGAATAATTATTGATTATATCAGTGCATATTTAAATTGATAGGTTTTCTTGATTCTTTACAAGAGAATGAACTTGGTGGAATATGGCTTTAAGAGACATAAAATCAATTATTCTACTTCAAACCACATAGGGCTGTGATCTTCGACCAGACCATTATAGTTGACTGTTAGTTCATCTCCTTGAGCAATATCTCTAATAGCCGAGAATTCTATTGATTTATCTTTATAATCATAAAGATATTTTAGATTTGGTTGATAAGAATGATTAATAAATTGACTTATACTTAGAGTTATAGCATTTTTATATTCAGGCTTATGCTTGGGGTCTTCCCAAATATAGCAGTAGTTATATAACACTGTTTTGCTAACTTTCTCGTACTCTTTATTAGGGATAGGGATTACATATGCTACATCAACGATGGTACCTTTTTTTATATGTTTCTTAGCAATAGCCCCTTTTCCTTTTTTTTCAGAAATTGGTTTTACATCGATATATTCGTGCAATATTATCACCTAAGATGCTTTAATTAATTTGTATCTATTCTATTGAAGCATGTCTATTATCAATGTCAGCTTCAGTCACACCTAACTTATTCATCAAAACTCCGCCAATAGAATCTAATACTGCCAGGGTTGGGATATCAAATAAACTTGTGTAGGGTGCGAGTGTTTCTTGAGAAAGCGCAAGGTTTTTACTTTTCCCTTTCACCCTAATAACAGTATCAGATATTTTTCCTATTGTACTTTTTGGATTGTTAGTTAATAAAATAAGTTTCCCTCCAATTGATTTTGCCTTATTTGCTATGGCAACTGTAGATGTTGTCTCTCCGCTTCCACTGATTAGAATTAATAGATCTTGTTCTTTATATTGGTAAGTTACTGCATCTGAGATAAAACAGGATTTAATTCCTAAGTGCATTAGTCTTTGAGCAAAACTTCTCCCAATAAATCCAGATCTCCCTGCACCATATATAAAAGTTATATTTTTAGCTTCGTGGATTTGTAATATTAAGCTGATTGCGTCTAATATTTCCTTAATATTTATAAGGTTTGCGTTTTCTTTTACTTGTTTAGCAATCTCCAGCATTGTATCAGAAAATCTACCTTTAAAATCATCATTTTTCATTTTATCTTACTCTATTGAGTTATTCACTAAATTTTTCGGGATTAACACATTTTCTCCACTCTAAAACTGTTTCTTTTGGACCTAAACCTATAAGTAGATCTCCCGTTTGAAAAACAAAATCAGGATTAAAACGGTAAATCCATTTAGCTTCTCTTTTCAAAGCAATAATATGGAACCCGCGTTTATAACGACTATCTTGTAATTCAATGTAAGTTTTTTCTTTAAAATAAGAATCTTCTGAAAGGGTTTCTCTCACAACTATTTCTGATGTTTCTCGAATAGCTTGTTGCAGAATACTATGGGGCTCAAATCCTTTAATTATGTTTTCTGCTATATGTGTTGCGGAATCTGCAATGAGTTCACAAGAAAAAACAATCCGCATAAGACCTGTTAGATCTCTTGGTGTTTCTACTAATCGCGCTAAATCAAGAAGATCTTTTTCAAAAGCTAAGTTGAGACCATCCATTAATTCTTCCATTTCTAATATATCTTCAGCAAGTTCGTTATTATTAAGGAAAATAGCAGCTAAGGCTAATTCAATCATGGTTTCTGATATATCAGTAATTAAAATGTAATTTTTTTGGAGTTCCTCGACTTTTTCGCAAATATCTGTGTTTTCAAAATCAATCATCAAATCAGTCTTTTCTTCACCGATGTCAAATGAGAAAGGTTCAGGATCATTACAAAGGATTTTAAGATCTATTATAGGTTGTATCTCTCCTTTTACAATTAAGATATCCTTTAACACAATCTTCTCATTTTTTTCAAATAACCATTCATCTCCTCTACGTATTGCAATTAAGTCGACTCCGTGCTTAGATCTAAAGTGAATATCGAGTCTTATTTGTCCTATAAAACTACATTCTCGGTTTACTACTATTTTAACGATAGGTTCAGGTACAAAACTAATATCACTAAACAACTGCACGAAATAAGATATGTCTTTATTGATATAAACAATTCGTGCTATATCACTCAATGCATCAGAGATTTTATCTATTGAATAACCCATAACCACTATGGGTTCGAGTTTTTTTGCGCCTTCTTGACCTCTAGGATGAGCTTGAATTATTTGAAAATTCAGTAAAAATGTGAGTTCATGGATTCTTTGCTCCATTTTATAAGCTTCATCAGCTAAATCTTTACTGCCGAATTTAATGGCACTATAAGCCAAATCAATCATGAAATCTATATTCTGTTTCATCTCCCTAATAATATCTTTTAGGGAAATAGGCTTATATTTAAATTTTTTACTCCGTTTTGACATTTTGTTGTGTTCACTCATTTTGCATATTTATTAGATTTTATATAAATATTGTTATAAATAAAATAATGAATAAAGGGGTTAGAAAATCTGCTAGCGATGTAATAAAGGGTATAAGAAAATTATTTGGATCTGTACCACGTTTGAAGAGATAAATTGCACTTAAAAATAATAAAATAAACATCATAAAGAATAATATTATAATTGTAAGAATCATGATTAAAATAATTAAAAATGGGTTTACCAATTTTACTCCAGAAATTATTCCAACAGAAAATCCTGCAATTATTAAAAAACCCAAGCTTAATAAGAGAGTAAAAAAGAGACCGTAAAAGTCTTCCTTTAGTCTTTCAGATCTCTGGATTTTAGGTAAGATTGTACCTATATAAAGATGAGTGGTTAATCTTGATACCAAGACTGTCGAGATATCTCCTATCAGAGAGTTTAACGCAGGTAATATTAATAGGAATATAGGGATGGTATAGAGAATCTCATCGTTAGAAGAAAGTAAAGTACCAGAAAATAGACCAAATATTGAGGATAAGATTACTATTATTATTGACTCCTTGAAAATTTTGATAAAATATTTCATTAAGGCACCCCCAACATTAGTAATGTTAAGAAGAAGCAAAATACAGTAAAAAAGTCGTCAATCGCAGTCATAACAGGATTTACAACATTATTTGGGTTCAGACCTCTTTTAAAAGCGAAATAGTTTAACCCTGTTGAACAAGGAATTGATATGCAAAGAGTAAGAATTATTGATACTGATGGTATTGCAAAGTACTGCACAACTGTGAGTTCCGTCAAATTGAAAAACAAAAAATTCAACAAAATAGAGAAAATACCAATAATAACTGCTGTTATCATTGCTAACAGGAAAGTAGCAAGAGTATTTTCGATCCAAGACCTTTTGGAAAAATTTCCAATAATGAGATCGCGAGAAGTCCTTGCAATAAAAGGACCACTTAGATTTCCTCTTAATGAAAGGAGTGCTGGAATGATTAGAATAAGGGCAATAAAGGAATCAAAAGGGATAATTAAAAGAGAAAGAATAATGCCCGCTAAAATATCTCCAATAATAGAAACGGATTCTGATGGGAAGGTTTCCTTAATAATTTTACCTTTAGTATCTTGCATTTCCATATTTATACTAATAGTAAATTATTCCCATAAATAAATCCATTCCTAATAACATTAACACCAAATTCAATGATATTAAAACAAATTTTATTTGAAAAAGACAATTTCTAATTATATTTTAGTTTAACCACTATCATTAAATTAATGAGAGAAATTATAATTTGAGCCTCTGGAAGATCATTGCAAAAAATGAAATTCGGTTAAAAACAAATAGAGTAAGAAACCATCGAAAATTATTTTTTGTTTTAGTTTTTGTGATATTTCTGTTTTGGGCAATTTATCTCGGTCCTGCATTATTTGATGCCATTATTCCTGAAATTATCAAAAATTTTTCTGATATGGTTGTTCCAATCCTTTCAACGTTAATTGAGTATTCATTTATGATAATGTTTATAACGTATATTATGTATCCGATTCTCATGCTCTATAGAAAAGCTGAAATAGGATATAAAGATATTTTACTTTCGACTCCTGCGACTCCTGGAGATTTGTTTGTTGGTGAATTTTTGGGACAAATGCCATTTTATTTCTTATTTATATTAGGGATGGGACCCTTAGTAAATAGTATAATGCTCCAAATCAATCCTAGCTTGACCATAATTCATCACTTTATCTTATATGTTGTCATTTTTATATTACTTATTTTTGGTTTATTGATTGGAACAATTATAGCTAGTTGGATCGAGCATAAAATGATAAGGAAAAAAAAGAAAAAGGAATTAAATTATTCGCTACTTCTGTTGATATCCTTTCTCCTTATTCTTATGTTTTATATTTTTCATTTTTTATTCGATCTTATTGAAGATAATCCCGATCTAAAGGTATGGATGGTGTTTTATCCTTCGTATTGGTATTCTAATATTCTTTTATACCTTATTAATCCAGTTTTAGTTGAACCTTATATAATAAACATTTGGATAAGTACGATAGTTGCCTTCACTATTCCAATCATTCTATTCTATATCGCGTATAAAAAAGCATATAAATTTTATATAATAGAAGATTACATTAGGGGGAGCGTAATTAAAATAAAATACAAGTCTAGATTCTATTCGTTTTTAGAAAGAATTACTCCACAAAATTATAAAATACTAGTAGTCATACAATTCAAAGATTTCTTTCGAAAGAAAGAAAATATCCCTAAATTGCTCTATATAACAGGATTTACAGCAATCTTAGGTTTAATAATATATCTCTCCCTCGATATACCTCTCTTAGAATATGAGGGATTTATTGTCATTTCTACTTTTGTATTTCGAATTTCTTACTTTAAGTATTTATTAATGATGGTTATATCATGGATCGGGGGACTCTTTTTTGGAATTTTTATGGGAATATATGTATTAATCAGTTCGAAAAATGTAGTCTTTCTCTATAAAAAATCTGTAAGAGGAATTAAGACACTTATATTTTCTTTTTTTTTTGAAATGTTTTATATTATCATCTTCTTGGACATCATTTTAACCATTTTTTTTACTATTCTATTTCCATTAGATTTCTTCGCCGCTTGTACTTTTTTTCTTTTCTATTTAATAAATACCTTTATTGTACTTATACATGCCATCGGGATTCAATGTATAAAACCCTTATTTGATGAGAGGGGAAAAAATGTATATTTCAATATATATCTCATCATTCTCATACAGGTTATTTCCTTGTTTATTGCCGTTTCACTAATTATGCCCAACATTCCTTTTACAATTGATCACTCACTTGGATTAATATATATTCTGTTAATAAATACAGGAATATCTCTTGGATTTGCTATTTTACTCCTTCTTTTAGGTGTCCGAAAGTTAAATAGAATTGAATAATATTATTCAGGATTTTTCTTCGAACTAGTATATTTCAGAAATTGTAGGATCCCATAGAAAAAGAGGGGAACACATACCACCAGCAAACCAAAAGGATTGAAAAATACGAATTCGATCGTATCTATTAGAATCTCTATTGGATCCATAAAAAACAATAGGACTAAAACGTATATTAAAACAACTGTCCCAAAGATCATAAAAAAAATATCTGCTTTTATGCCCCAAAGAAAAGCTATTAAAAACAGTAAAAAGACCAGGGAATCTTCAAAATTCATAAATCTGAATAAGAAAGTTTAATCTAATTTTTAATCGAGGTTAATAAAAAGAAATTAAAAAATAAAAAAAAGATTTAGATTATAATAATTATATTATATGTTTTTTCCTCTTTATAACGGAAACTACTCCAAGGATTGTCGCAGCACTTACTCCCACGAAAACTGGAATTACAAAACCAGGAATTTCAGCATCTGCAGGAAGTAATTGTAAGCTAAAAAGTGTCAGTCCTAAGTAGGATACGGAAACCAAATCTAAAACACCATTACTATTCCAAGTAGCTATACAATTTATATCCGAAAATGTTGGTAGTGGAAGAGGAATCCCAGATTGAGTAAATCCCCATTCTAGAAAAGATGCTAAGAGGGTTATGTTAAATCCGTTTGAAAGTCCTGATAGGGTCATATTATTATAGAGAGGAGGCAAACTACCAAAAGCTGCACTCATCCATGGTGCCACGGTAAGAAATGGAAATCCTTTTGCCATTATTAAAGGTACCATTCCACTACCACCACCAGCTAGAAAATACATAAAATTAGTGGAATTAATATTGGCAGGATCCATTACTACGGCGACAGGTGATGAGAGAGGATTGAGAGGACCCCACGTTCCTGGTTCGAACGCCACAGAGATTTGACCAAAAACAGCTGCTCCTGGAAAAGCGGGATGAGGTAGGGGGAGAGGAACCATTCCTTCGTCGGTTACATTATGAACTTGTAATCTGAACGCAGTACCGAGAAAATCGCCTATGTTAAGTCCGGTGCTATTCCACACCAATTCATCTAGCATATCGTAAACTAAAGTCCAATTATCTTGTCCAAGTATAGAAATTGCTGTTACATTAACATTTGCCATATTTGCTGAGACGACCCAAGTATACGTCTGTCCACCACTTACACCTACGTAATCTGGAGGAGCTGCTCTTGATACGTTTGCGAAAGAGAAAATCAATAGTGTGCTTAATAAAGATAAACCTATAATTTTACTTTTCTTCATATTTAATCATTAATTTTTTCAAATTGGTATCTATAGATTAGATAAATGTTATTATAATTATCTTAATTCTCTTATTTAAATATATCAATAAAATAAATTTTCAATACATCTCATTTTTTCCTTACTATCGTTCATTTGTAGGTAGCAATTGGTACTTTCTCGGATTAGAATATAACTATAATTTTTAAATTGGATTTTGTGCTAGTTATATAGTAATATGAGATTTCAAAAATATGAAACTCGATTCCAAGCTGGAGAATTTTTAGCAAAATATATTGAAGATACTGAACATCAACTTTCTGACTTAATTCTGAAAAATCCTTCTAACTATTTTTGTTATGCTATCCCAAATGGTGGAGTTCCTGTCACAGATGGATTTTGTACCCATTTTAATCTGAAATTTGATATTTTAATTGTCCGAAAAATCAAAATACCATATAATACTGAAGCGGGTTTCGGTTCTGTTACAACTGATGGTTCTGTTTTAATGAATCAATCTCTTCTCTCTCAATTAAACCTGTCAGAGAAGGCGATTAGCGACTCAATTGAATTAACCAAAAGCGAAATCAGAGACAGACTGCAGTTCTATAATAAAGGCATAAAATTAGAAGGATTTTATGAGGAACACATTAAACAAAAAGGTATCTTCATTCTTGATGATGGATTAGCTTCTGGATTTACAATGCTAGCAGCTATAAAGATGATCAAGAAATATAGCCCAGATAAAATCTATGTTGCAGTTCCAACGGCCCCATTAAGAACGGTTAGAGTTATCCAACCTGAGGTTGATAAAATTTTTTGCCCAAATATAAGAGAAGTAACGTGGTTTGCAGTGGCTGATGCTTATAGAAACTGGTACGATCTAACAGAAGCAGAAGTACAAAAAATCCTTACCGCTTCAAAATTTTATATAAAATAGATTGAAAAGTATGATTCTGAAGATGTCAGATTAATTCTTAAAATATTAAAAGAAAAGTAAAAAAAAATAATATCTAGGCACTTATAAGACGAAATAGAAGACTTGCATGTGGAATATAGAACTCATCCTTACGCTTTATAACAACAGTGTGAAAATATTCAGCAAGTCCTAGGAACCCACGAATTACTGACTCATCTTCCTCAAACTTAAAAATAACTGTTGCTACAGCAGCCCCTGTGCTAAATTTAACAGTATCATATACTCTTTCATCGATCAAAGGAATCTTTAATTCATTGACAATTTCGTAAACTCTTTTTATGAAAAGTTCTCTTTTAGGCATTTTAATCAACTTTTTTAGAATAATTCAATTCAGAAGAATTTTTTAAAGGATTGAATTTTTTAATGATTTTAATGATATATTATATTATTAGCTTTTTTAATAATTAACGTTTTTTGAGAAATATAGAATGATATGGAGATAAGATTCACTAATAGATGTCAATAAAAATATAAATACATAAAATATGTATTATATATAATTTAAGTATAAAAGTTATTACTAGTAATATAAAAAATATTCTAATTTTCTATAATAACAGAGGAATTGAGTAGAACGTGGTTTCAAAAGAACAGAAAAAAATCGAACGCGTCATAAATTTTATGAAGAAGGGTTTAACTTCTTTATCTGATGATCTCGAAGATACAGTTAAAGGAATTAATGATTTCATCAAATCTCTGGCAAAAGCTCAGAAAGATTTGAAGGAAGTAACCGTTGGTGAAGAAGTTCAAACAGTCAGCACTTCCTCGAAAAAGATCGTAGCATCCTCAACTGGTGAAGCAAAAACAGCAGCGGCTAGTACCTTATTTACTTTATTAAGCGGTGGTGGACAACCCGCAACAGCACATGCAACACCGGGAGCTCCACCTGTATCTGCAGCACCGGCACCACCCAGTGCTGGTGGACCACCAAAAGCACCACCTAGTGTCGGGGGACCACCAAAAGCACCACCCAGTGGAGGTGGGCCTCCCAAAGCACCTCCTTCTGGAGGAGGACCCCCTAAAAGACCAAATTTACCTCCAGCACCAAAATTACCACCAAGCGGTGGAGCGCCACCTCAAGCACCTGGTGCACCACCTAAAGCCCCTGCTTTTGCTAAAAGACCAGCGACACCTGGTGCACCACCTAGTGGACCTCCGAAAGCGCCAGGAGCACCTGCAGCAGCTCCAGCAC
>JAGXNO010000064.1 GCA_019894975.1 Promethearchaeota archaeon
GCGATGATCGAAGCTATAGATTCTTCTGGATCAATGCCTATGATTAATACACCAATAATGAAAGGGGATATTCTGTAAATAATGCATAATTCTTTCAAATTGTCTAAAAGGATATCTGCTGAAAAAAAAATGATTAAATATCCAACAAAGAATAAAAATATCCAAAAAATAAATGCAGTCATTTTAAATCATACTTTTTCATTCCAATGGATAAAGATCTGGAATTTGAAATCTTTCCCCTTATATTCACCGTCATTTATGGCGGAAAATTCAAATCCATTATGTTCATGCCAATAAACAGAGGCCTTATTAAATATTGGTTCTTCTACGATAAACGCAACAACAGGAGTATTTATTTTTTTTAAAGATTCTTGGAAAATAGTAGTACCAATTCCCTTACGTTTATATTCTGGTAAAATACTAATTTGGTCTAAGTATGCAAATTCAGTTTTTTCATTAAGGAGTAAATCTTTTGTTTTATTATTTTCGAAAGATAGATTTCCAATAACATCGCGGACTTTTATTATATCATATTTTTTTCTATGAATGCTCATAAATCCAATAATTTTGCCTTTGTCGTTTTTGGTAATATAAATTTCGACGTTAGGTTCTTTTATTAGCTTTCTGTAATAGTCGATATCTACTTCTTTTCGTAAAAAACCTTCTTCTTCTAATTTCTCTTTTTGTTTTTGTGAAATTTTATCAACTTCTTTTATTTTGATTAGGTTTTGATTAAGAGCATTAAGAATTCCTTCAGCATCTCCTACAGTTGCAATATTAATATTTGATTTCAAAGGATTACCTTAAGTTGATATTTTTGTAGCTTATTATTTTTTAGATGTTAATATATTATCTCTTATTTCATTAATTATCTTATAAGATTATTTTAGTCTGGTAAAATTAAATATTGAAAATTGAATCGAAAAATGAATAGTCTACTTTGGCATCATGTGCATGTCACACTCCCCGATCGAGAAGCTGCTGCAAAATGGCACGAACAATATACACCTGCGAATCGTGTTCCCCCAACAAAGCGCTCGGAAAACTTGTACTGGAGTCCAAACCTATTGCAAATTCAGAGTACTGCGGTTGCTCCTGAACCTCGCAATGGACACATTGAAAGTATTGGCATTGGGGTTTTAAACTTGAATGAAACAGTTGCAGAATGGGAATCCGCTGGTGGATTTATTAATATTCTTACACCATATTATGCGAAAGTACGTGATCCATGGGGATTAGCATTCGAACTTGTCGAAAGGTCCCCAAAAGCTTATACCCATATAAATATTGTAACAAAAACAATTGAACAAACGCGAAATTGGTATGAAGAAAATTTAGGTGGTACTCGAGAAGTTTGTGAATGGGACAGAACTCGGTTAGCACTTAAGTACGATACCATGCTGATTGCTTTTAACCAAGTGAATTCTACTGTCTTTTCCGATAGAAGAACCATCGATCACATCGGATGGTATACTGATGATGTGGATGCAACATTTAACCAGCTCTCCATTAACGGCGTTTATTTCCCAGTTAAACCACGGGATTACGGTCCAGTTAGACTTGCATTCGCAGAGGATCCTTGCGGTATCTGGATAGAGATACATATTTTACCGAAATACGGTAAAAAAATGTAAGAAAATATTATTTTTCTCCTTTTTAGTTTATCTCCTGTAATAACTTTAACGGTAAATTCTATACATCCTTAAATGAATTATTTAATTTTGTAATAGCACATCTTTTAAATTTAGAGTGCAATTAGGAAAGAATGATAATGCAGAGAAATCAAATGAAACCTCATAATGAACTCATCTTCAAAAAAAATATGATTGTTTTATATTTTCAAGAAACATTGTATATATTATAACTTATTAAGGGATATTTATGACGTATTCAGCATCAGAAGAAGATTATAAATTTAAGGTTTAGATTACAGGAGAGAAAGTTATAGCTATGGTTGATTTCATTAAATTACACGGGACTCCTTCTGAAAGAGGTTTCCAACAGGGAGATTTGTTGAAGGATAAGATTCAAAATGCTTTTGATATTATCTTTCATTCAAAAATGTTTTCAGAAGTAACATCTAAACTAATACCCCTCTCAGTAATCAAACTTGCGTTGGGGATTATGGGTAAAAAGAACATCAAGGGTGCAATTCAAAAAATCCTTCCTGATCAATTTGAAAAAATGATTTCAATAGGTAAGGCAGCAGAAATAAAAAGAAGTATTCTATATGGTGCGCATTACATAGAAGTTATGTCAGGAGATCCAAAATCGATTTATAAAAATCCACCGACTCAAGCTTGTTCAATGATATTTGCACTTTCAAAGGCTACAACAGACGGTTCGATGTTTTTTGGGCGAAATTATGACTTTCCTAATGTTCTTCAACCATTCCAGGTAATACGTGAAGAAACACCAGAGGATGGTTATAAGAATATTAATTTCACCCAATATCCTCTTACAGGGTGTCATATGGGGTTAAATAAAAAAGGGTTAGCAATTGGCTATAATTATGGTCGTTCTTGGAAGAAGGAACCACTTGATTTTAGATTAAAGGGTATTCCTGGCTCTTTTATTGTGCAAGAAGTGTTGGAATCGTGTGCAACAACCCAAGAAGCGATAGATTTTATCACAAAATTCACATCTCGCTCAAATGGGTGTCATTATGGGCTTATGGATGCTTCGGGGGATACTTGCGTAATTGAGACCACTAGCACACGTCATGCAATTCGTCGACCTGAAGATTGGATATTAGCTCACACTAATCATTACCAAACAGAAGAACTTAAGGATGCGAATTTACCTGATTATGTACGTTTTAAGATGGATGACATGGATATATCTCCTATTGAATCTCCTATAAAACGTTATAAAAGAGAAATTGAGTTATTAAAAAACTACAATGGTCAGATCACAATTGAGACAATTAAAGAAATTCTAAGGGATCATGATAATAGAACCCCTGATGATTTCACAGTGTGTACTCATGGACATTCTGCTGGAACGTTAGGATCAATAATAATTCTTCCAACCAAAAAAGAATTTTGGGTTACTGATAACTACCCTTGTAGTTCTGAATATGAGCAATTTAAGTTATAAAAAAGGATAAAATAGATTTAATTATATTTTAATATCTTGTTCTGGTTGCCTGTATTCTGAGTTTTGCTTTAGTATTTTCTTTTTCATCTTGTAAAATAACATATTGAGTTTTTGAGGGCAAATTAATCTCAAATTCTTGTTCAGCAACAGTATGATCCTTTTTCAAAGCATCTCTTTCCCGTAAAATTACATTTAATTTTTCTACAGCTGGTTTTTCAACACGAACAGTTTTAAATTGACTCCAAAGAGACATGTCAGCTCTAGAAGTAAATTCTTGATTTCTTTGTAATTTTATAGTTCCCTTATTTGGAAATCGAGCTTTAAAAAGCTTAGGTCCGTCCACTTTAAAATAAAATTCTCCTCTCCACCCCAATATATCATAATCTTTCAATGTCTTCAGACTCATTAATTCGATACTAATTAAATAACGTTCTTTCTCTTCTCCTACTTGATCTTGATCAAAAGTCTGATCTTTCGCGTGTGTTTTTTTCGATTTGGCATAATAACGTCGTGGAATAATAATTCACCTTAAGTTTTGTTTTTGATAATTTTGTTTTGAATTTCATATGTTGTTAAAATATATATTTCTTTTTGGTGATTTTATTAAAAAATTAATAGTACTCCTAATAAGATTTAAATTCATTAACTTCAAATTATGAAATATAATGATTTTAATAGCATTAGATGATTTATCTCAGTTATCTGGACTTTTTGGTTTAATCGCAGTTTTAGTTGCTTGGTTTTATGGTGCAATTGTACTCTATAAATATTTTCAAACAAAAGAGAAATCCTTGTTTTACTTCTTCTTGGCAATCATTTTCACAATGGCCCCATGGTATCCTAGTGGATTAGGATATGTATACTGGTTGTTCACACGAGAAGAATTAGCTTATCAAGCATATGTCTTATTAGGAACATTAGGAACACCAATAGCATTATTGTCATGGCTTCAAATTTACATGCCAGCCTTACATCCTAAAAAAAAAGAATTAGCGACATTATTAATATTTTGTTTGTCAGTAGCGTTTTATATTTATCTATTTTTCTTTGTATTTTTTGCCCCTGGTGCCCCTGTTGATGGAGTTATAGGTATAAAAAGAAGTCCAATTGATATCGATTATAAAGGTTTTATTTTGGTTTTTCTAGCAATTTCTTTGCTTGTGAGCACTATTACAGGTAATGAGTTTTCTATTGTTTCGCTTAAAGTGAAAGATAGTCCAATTGTTAGATGGAAGGGGAGATTTTTAATAATATCCTTCAATTTATTTGCAATTGGTGCAATTGGTGATGGTTTTATTACCCTAACGCCTGTAACATTGATAATTTTCAGAATTTTAATGATGATTTCAAGTACGACGTATTACATAGGATTTATTTTACCAAAATGGATGAAGAAGCTTCTATCATTAAAATAATCCTCTAAATAAAATTCCTTTTTTTATTTATAATTAATAATAAGAACAGCACCTAAAACGATAATTCCTCCTACGATATTCCAGATTACTAAAGTTTCGCTTCTTTGGAGCAAGATAGAAAATAAAAGGGTAAAAAAGGGCTCAACATACAAAAAAGAGGCAACTTTTGATGATTTTAAATTTAATTGGGAATTTTGCCATATATAATAACCTAGAATATAACATAGAATTCCAACATAGACAGCACATAGAAACAGAATTATATTTAAGAAATTAGAAATAAAGATTAGGAATTCATTATTTATTAATACCAAGAAAAACAGCTCAATCGTGCCTAGATAGGCGATATATTTCAGCATAAGGAGATTAGAGCTTTTATTAGCAACTCTTTTAGTTAAAGTAGAATAAGTTGCCCATAAGAAGGGAGTTACCAGTGCAAACATATAGCCTAAAAAATTTGGATCCTCTGGAGTAAGGTTATTTAGGTTACCCCCAGTTATTAAAAGGAATCCTCCAATAGATGCAACTGTAAACCCAAGAATCTTTGTGAAGTTTAATTTTTCATTAAAAAAAATCAATGCTAAAAATGTTATAACAACAGGTGCTAGCAAACATACAAATAAAGCAGGAAGGGAAGGGCCAATTATCTCAATGGCCGAATATTGAGCAAAGAAGAAAAATGAAACACCTGTAAAACTAGCTATAGTTATACGAACCCAATCCTTTTTTGAATAGCTTTCTTTAATAACATCATTTTTATTATGATTTTTTTTTCGTGAAAGTCGAATGTAAATATCAATAATTAAAAATGTTAGAGAGGCAATAATAAACCGATAAAAAGCAACAGAAAGCGGGGGTATAATTTCAACAGCAATATCTACAACGACAAATGAGAAACCCCAAATTATAATCATAAATATTAATTGTAAATAAATAAATAGCATTAGATTGAATTATTATAATGGTAAAAAATCTAAATCTTGCTTTAAAATGATTTATTAGTAATTATAAATTACGAACCATAATATTTTTTTTCAGAATGAATTCAGATGAAAAAAATTAGTTATAATTTGCGAATTGGAATAGTTGGAAATAAGAATTATCATGAAGAGGTTTTTTTAGATAATATAAAAGATTTTGCAATAGCATTCAACATTTTGAGTCCTTATTCAGATTTTTTCCTTATATATAAACAGATTCCAATTAAAGTTAAAATATTTTCAGCTGAAACTCTTGAAGAGGTAATTAACAATTTTGATGAAATAGAGAAATTGGATGTCATCATACTCACCGTTAATTTAGCTGACACAAATTCAATCCACCAATACTTTAAGGATATTGTGGAAGAGTTTAATGAATTGTATTATTTTCAAGGAATCTCTATTCTTGTGGGTATCGATATAGCTCAAATTTTCAAGGAAAAGATCTTAAATGATATTAGAGTAAGTAGATATAGTTTAAAAGATATGGCTAGTTATCTGAATCTTATATATTGCTATGAAATCTATAATATAACAAGAGATGTCATTGAGATCTACAAGAAAATCTTTGATGATTTTGTTTTTAGATTTAGTTATTCTAGCCCAGAATCATTTGAACAAGCAAAAATCTATGGAAATAGTCTTTTAAAAGAAACTAAAAAAATGAATTTGCTTTGAGCTTTTATCTTTTTTTTTTAACGTAGTATATTCAATTCAGAGTAAAAAAGAGATAAGTTATAAAAACAATATAATACAATTTAAAATATAATCTGTAAAACATGGAATTTTTATTTAAAATCGATTAATTGGAGTTGAGAAAACGAAATGGGGGAACCAAATGGTATGTTAACCATTGAAAAGACCGAAGGACGACGAAAATGTCCAAGTTGTGGGGAAGAAAATAAATATATGATTCATGAATCTACGGATAAAACAAATAGTATTAGTGATTATCCCAGAGTTTACGGGAAGAAATATCGCTGTGGACGATGTGGACAAGAATGGCGGGAAAAATAAATAAAAAAGGTCCATACTTCTTTTTCTTTTTTATTCAGTTATAAATAAGCAATTATTTCTTATTTTTCGTTCTTATAATACTAAAAAGAGTTTTAAATCGATCATTTTAAATTTAAAAAAAGACAAAATAAATAATTAGACAAAATAATTTCATTTTGTAATGAATAGGGGATATAAAAATGGATATCGCAAGATTTCTACAAATCTACATAATTCAAGGAGGTTTTGCCCTATTTTTTCTATTCATGGCATTTACTGTTTTAAAAAGAGGCAGAAAAAGAACCAATCTTTATTTAAGTGCTTTTTATCTTTCCTCATTCATTGGTGGATTTACAAATATTATCTATGCTAATATATTTGATAAAACAATCGTTTATATCTTATACTTTATAACATATTTTAGTTTATGTTTTTCAATGACCTTTTTACTCATATTTGTGACACTCCTTTTAAAACCACCTGAGGTTATTGGCAAAAAAATCCAAATTTTAGTTTTAATTATAGATGCAATTTTTTTGCTTAGTTTATTAATGATTCCTAGTGGTATAATAATTGATGAAAATACATTCTGGAAACCCAATTGGAACTGGAATTTTTTATTAATATCAATTATTGGGTGGAGCAGTATCGTTATATTCCCAACAAGTTACTATTCTCTCAAAATTTATAGTAAGTTAGGAAATAAGCATCTTAAGAAAAAGTGGAAATATTTTTTAATTGGCATTTCTGCGTATTTCTTTCTTTACTACGGTACATCTTTTTCTAATACATTACATAACGATATCTTTCGGTTCATCTGGTCACTGATTTCATTACCTACACTCGTGGCACTATACCTTATATATTATGGTGTAGGCCGTCAATTAGATTAATAAAGCAATTCCTTGTTTTTTCTTTATTAGTTTTAAGCTAAGGATTTACATCTTATTAAAACTAAAAACAGCAATAATATAAATATAAAATTATAAATAATTACATTAACAAATTATTTTTAATAAAACAAAATAAGCTTCTTAACGTGATAAACGTATGGTAAATCCTTTAGAAAATCCTATGAGAATAATCACAATTTATGTTGCTCAAGGACTTGTTGTTGCTTGGTTTGCATATCTAGCGTATAAAATTTTGAAGAGAGATAGGAAGAGATTAAATGCAATATTTGCCGGATTTTATATTTCAGCGGTAATTGGTCTTATTTTTAACTTTATATATGGACCTATTTCCCATGAAGGTGTTATCTTAACTTTAAGTTATTTAACCTATTTTGGTGTTTTTTTCTCACCAATTTTTCTTGTAGTTTTTGATCTAATATTGTTAAAATCTGAAAAAGTCATAACTCCATTAAAACAGATGATTTTGTTTATAAGTTTCGGCATTTTTATGTTCTGTCTGATCTTTTTTATCATTACTCCGGAATGGGGTGTAACCCTTAATGAATCTACAGGTTGGTCTCCAGTGTGGCATTTACCCTTCTTTCTTTATTTAGCAATAGGTGAAGCTATATTTGTTCTAATTCCAATATTCTATCTTTCATTTCAAATTTATAATAAATTTGAGGATGAGCAATTAAAGCAGAAATGGAAATTTTTTATATATGGCTATAGTGCATTAATCATTTTCATGTATGGAATCATGATTTCAAATTTCTTAGCTTCCTTTGATATTAATGTTAGAACTGTAATGGGGATAATAGGACTTCTTTCAGGTATTAGCGGAGGATATTTGATGTATATTGGAGTAGGACGCCAACTTGAGAAATAGATTTTAATTATTTTTATTTTATTTTTTTTAAACTTAAATTTTATTTTTACTAATTAACATTATATTATATAAAAAAGTTGGATTTATAGAAAAAAAACAATATTTTAAGAGAATTTATTGAAAACCTATAAGTAATACCTTTTAAACCTTTAATAGTGTGTCATTTATGATAGATGAATTGGTCCGTGTGAGGGGGATTGGCCCAACAGCTGCAGAACGTTTGATAAATGCAGGTATTAAATCTATTGATGAGATTGCAAATTCTAAAGCAGAAGAATTAGCATGGATTAAAGGTATTGGTATGCTTTCAGCAAAGAAAATAATTGAAAATGCCTTAGAATTAATAAATTTAGAAAAGGGAATCCAAAAGGTTTTAAACTCTATTAAAGAAAACTTCCTAAAAAGTTGCCCAAAATGTGGCGGTGATATGACTGAAAGGCTCATTATTCTCGGTCCAGAGAGAAGGTTAAGAGCAAATCAATGTAATCTTTGCAAGTTTTATTTACCTAAATAAACCATCAATTTAGTCGTTGTCCGTAATTTTTATGATTCATAACAGAAAAGAAAAAAGCATTATATAAGATAGAAGATAAAGGGAGATGAAAAATATTCCTGCCTTTTTGTCTACTTTTTTCCTTATAGCAATTATTATGAAAACCATAACACTAGCAACTAATGTATATAAAACTGTAGGGATTGCAAACGCAGCTGTTATATAATTAGGATTTTGATTAAATACAACATGTCCAATACCGATAGAAAGTGTTGAATCTACTATACATGAGCCAACAATATCCCCTATAGCGATTTGATGATGTCCCAATCTTAATGCATTAATATCAACCGCTAACTCAGGGAGCGATGTACCGATTGCAACTATAAAGAAACTTAAAATATATTCATGAACATTTAACGTACTTGATATATATATAACAGATTCAACAATCATGAAAGATGCTAATGTTACTCCTCCAAATCCTAAGAGTGCGATGAGAAGGTGAGTCTTTTTACTTTTAGGTGTTTCTATTTTTTCAATCGTTTCCATTCTTTGTAAAATACTCTCTTTATTAGCATTAAAGATTAGCCATATATAAATTCCTAAACACCCGACCAATAAGATCCCATCTAATCTAGTAACATAACCTTTCTCAATAATCGTAAATATTAGTATTAATGACAATATTTCGCATGCTCCTAAAATAATTATATCTTTTCTATGAACATAAATCACCCCTGTGACTAATGGTAAAATTCCAAATATCAAGGTAAGTTGTGTCAAATCTGAACCTACAGAATCCCCAATATCAATATCGGCATGTCCTAATGCACAAGATACGAGTGAATTAAAGATTTCTGAAATATCCGTTCCTATAGAAACTAAAGTTACTCCAATTATTAAAGGTGAAATTCCCAATGCTGCCGCAAGAATAGCAGAATGTTTTACAGCCTTTATACTAGAAAAAATGATAAGTGATATTCCAACAATAAGAATAAATACTGCTAATAATAGGTTCATAGGTTTTGGATTAAGAGATTTTTATTATCGGAGCTTATTGTCTTAATTAAAATGGAAAGTTATTTTTAAGGTGTTAAAATTACTCAATTAAATAATACTGTTTAATAACTTATTAAACTAATAACGTTTGTGATTATTCCTAACTCCATATCTATTAGATATTTTTTCACATATAAAGCTATCCATTTTTTGTCCAAATTTATCCATGATAAATCCATAAATCGAAAATTTATTATACTAATTCTTCAAAAAGATAACTTATGGTCGAACATAAAGAGTTTCATATTTCCCTTGAGATAGATGTTTTTGATAAACTAGAGATGATAAAAGAATATCATGGAATTAAAAACGTTACTGAAATTGTAAGATTTTTAATTACTAAAGAGTATAGGGAAATAAAAAAATCTGAGCAAATTTAATTTATTTTTATCGAAGCCCATCCACACTGAACAAGAGATTCATTCTTCTTAACTAAATCTATAGCTGTAGTTACTTAGTTTTGATTTTCTTTATCTCTTAATATATTCTTAGCTAAATTATAGTTTTTGAGTAGACTAAATAATAAAAAAGAAAGCCCATAATGGGGTTAAAAATGATAATGATATAATTATGCTAAAAACAAATGAAGATAATAAGGAATTAGTTTTTGTTGTTACATATGCATTAACAAAACCAATTAGAATAAACATTACAACGCTTAGAATTGGGGATCTCATTATAAAACTAATCCATAGCCAATAAATTATAGTGTTCAAAAATATTGCTGCACTTCTAGAATATCTGTTTAGAAGTAGTCTTAGAATTATACCTCTAAATAATACCTCCAGCCAAAAGAAAAATGTTAAGACAGTTAAAAACATGAGGACGTAATTAAAATCAAAATATAACTTGATAATATGTATTGGGATTACCTTAGAATATGAAAGGATAAAATCTATGAATAAAATAGAAAGACATATAGCAACACCCCATATAATACCTTTAATTAATGAAGGAAGCCAACCTAATCCTATATTAATAAGATAATCTCTTATTGATTGTCTTCCATAGGGTACTCCCAAGATTATGGGAACAATTACAAGTAGGAGGGAAGCAAAAACTAAATTAGTATAAACCAGTTGTAAACTATTCTGCAAATATCCGTAAAAGAAAGGCACGTCACCTAAATAAAATGTAGAAGATGTCATCATAATGTTGGTGTTTATTTGGAAAAAACAGAAATATAATAGTAATAAGAGAAAAATAGAGCCCCAAGTTTGAGATGTTAATATTGTAGGAGTATGAATTACAAGTGGTTTGATCTTTTTTTCTTTATAAATCATTTTTTCTTTGTCAAAAACCACCTTAAATGATTTCGAAACTGTAGAAAACATCCTACCATAAATAACTTTTACAATGATAAGTCCTATAGATCCTACGAGAACCATATATACGACCATTCCTGTAAAATTTCTGTACAGGAAAAATATAAAAAGAAATGAAATTATCCAAAAACTAAGAATATATTGTATACAAATTAACAGTGTCCATTTGAATAATTTATTTTCAGGTTTTACTTCTTTGAGAACATAACGATCACTTATTTTACCAAATAAACTGATTTTTAACTCAAAGATAATCATTAGAAATAACCATATAAATGGTAAGGCTGCGAATGTTGCTAAGAATAATCCTGAAGAGTTGGGATCATTTATGAACATCAAATTCGGCAAAAATGCGGCTATAGTCTGAATTGTAAAAATAAGAAAAAGTTTTGTTTTAGCTTGTTCCCGGGGAATGATAGGTAAAGCTGTAAGAACGGATTGACCAGAATCTTCAAGGCTAAGAATACTGTAAATAAGCATTGCTGAAAGAATTGGGTGGAAAATTAACATCCCTATTAAATTAGTATAAACTACACTTACTATATGTATCTCCTGTCCAATACTTCCAAGATTGAAATAAAATATATAAATAAACGATAATATAACAGAAGTTACAATTGCTAGAAATGTCTTTAGATCATGAGATATTAAAACTAGATCCTTGCGTAGGTAAGCTTTTACAGGAGAAAGTGATTTAATCTTAACCTCTACCTCTTTTTCGCTTTTCTTACTTTTTTCTTTAGGGTTACGGAATTTGGAGAACGTCAATTTTTCAAGTTGTTGTAAGGCTTTTGTAAAAAGACCCCAAGTTAATACAAAAAATATTATAAGTCCAATGATGGAACTAAACCACAACTCTAATGGAGTTCTATCAGAAACGATTAGATTTAGAATTAAGTAACTCTGATTGAAAGGGTAAGGGATACTGCTGAGGAAAATATTTGTCATTTCTGGATTTTGAATGTTTAAAAACAAGCGAAAAAAGACATCAATTGAACTAAACGCCCATTGAATTAAATACATGCTTCCAAGAGTGATAATTATATAACTGATTATATTAAATAATCGAATCGTATAGGACCGCCTTGAATTTATTTCATTCACATCTAGTACTCGATTAACTCTACCTCCAACTAGAATAAGTATGTTAAGAGAAAATAATACATTTAGTATTGAAATTCCAATGCTAATTAAAAAAATAAAAACATTTGATGTTCCGATAAGTAACACTATTGGGAAAGCCATGATTATTACAATAATAGGAAGATCAAAGCTACGAAAAATAGTTAGAAATACTATTTTCTTTAATTTTTCTCTATTTATTGGCAAAGTTTCAAACCATTCAAAAATCCTGCCGGACATTATCATACCAGTTTCTAACATTCCCATTAAGAAGAAATTAAAAAACTGGAGCAGAAAAAATAAGCTAAAATATAAACTACCATGAAATATGATTATTTCTACTGAAATTAAACTATTTATTAGAAAATCAGCAATTTGAAAATATCCTAAAAGAGGAATTATCGGTAGAATACCAAAAATAACCGCATAAAAAATCTTCATACGAATGATTTTTAAAGTCATGGACCTTTTTCGTTTCTTGTTTTTTTCCCAAGACCCTAATTGATTTGTTAAAACAAGACCATCTATCAAAAGTTCATGGTTAGTGTATTTTGCGATATAATATAGAGCTAATTTTTCACTTCTCATTTGGATTTTTATATTTGGATTTTAGAGAATTCTATTAAATTTCAATATAGTAAATATTCGTATTAAAGAATTCTATTTAAGATCACATAATTAACGCTCTAGAATTTAAATGTTACATCACCAATTTAGATTATTCAGAAAATCTTAAAATAAGAATTATTTATAAAAGATTGTTTATGGGTTTAAACCTTTATTTACCATTTATTTTAGGATAATCTAAATAATTTAATAGTAAGTATATCTTCAATAGGATATTATATTTAAAGTAATAATTTCTGTATGTGATTCCTTTGTCATCTGAATTTGATAAAAATCTAGAGAAATATGCGGAATTAATTATTAAAGTCGGGCTTAATTTGCAAGAAGGGCAACGCTTATTAATTGGCACTCCAGCAATAGGAAGAAATGGTGTTTCACTTGAACTAGCACCATTGGTAAGATTAATTGTGAAGAAAGCATACCAGAATGGTGCTAGGCTTGTTGAAGTAATGTGGGAAGATGATCAAACTCGTCTTTTTCGATATCAGTATGCTCCGAAAGACTCTTTTGAAGAATATCCAACTTGGAGAACTGAAGGTGCATTTAATTTTGCTGAAAAAAGCGATGCCATGCTTTTTATTGCATCACGAGATCCCGATTTACTCTCAGAAATCGATTCTAATTTAATACTAACATCTACAAAAAGTTATTTAAATCATATGAAACCTGCAAATGATATACGTAGAAAAGGACTTGTTAATTGGTCAGCAATTGCTGCTCCTCTTGATCGCTGGGCTGATAAGATTTTTCCTGAGATTCCTCAAGATGAACGAAAGGCAAGATTTTGGGATGTAATCTTTGAGATCTGTCGTGTTACGCAAGCTGATCCTGTTGCAGCATGGAAAAAGCATATCAATCGGTTAGTCACCAGGGCTTCTTATCTCAATAACAAACAGTATACTGCTCTTCATTTCATAGCTGAGGGAACGGATTTAACCATAGGATTGCCCAAAGCACATATTTGGAAAAGTGCTCATTTCACTACTCAAATGGGATTTAGCAATGTTGTCAATATCCCAACAGAGGAAATTTTTACAACACCTGATAAAGGCACGACTGAAGGAATGGTTTCAGCAACTAAGCCTCTCGTTACAGCCGTTACAATCGAGAACCTAGTTTTGACCTTTTCTAAAGGAAAAGTGGTAGATGTTTCTGCAAGCAAAGGTGAGGAATTTATACGCAACTATATTAAAACTGATGAAGGTGCATCAAGATTGGGTGAAGTGTCGTTTGTTCCTCACAGTTCTCCTATTTCTCAGTCTGGTCTTCTTTTTTATAATATTCTCATAGATGAAAATGCATCTTGCCATATAGCTTTAGGTAGTGGTATAAAAACTTGTATAGAAAACGGAGTTAACATGTCTGATGATGAATTTTCTGCTGCAGGGGGTAATTCGAGTATGTTACACGTAGATTTCATGATAGGATCAGAAAAAATGGATGTTGATGGGATTATGGAAGATGGTACAACTGAACCTATCATGCGAAATGGAGAATGGGCTTCTAAGGTATGAATAGCAAAAACGGAGATATTTAAATATTATTGCTGGTTAAGTTTAACTTAGGTTGAAAAACCTAAAGTGGTGAAATCTTGAGAGCATTACATTTAAAATTAGAAAAAATAGCTGAAATTTCACAAAAGAAATCAGCGGATCCAAATTTTAAACCAAACGTATATGATATGGTAACTCTGGAGGAAATTCCTGAAGTTGAATTAATCAATGAAAACTGGGTAAAAATCAAAGTCAAAATAGGAGGAATATGTGGCTCCGATTTACATATATTAACTCTAAATGCATCAAATTCACTGTTTAATTTCACTTCATTTCCTACCGTCATGGGACATGAAATTGTGGGAGAGGTCATAGAAAAAGGAAATAATATAAACGAAGTCTCAAATGGAGATAGGGTAATAATAGAACCATTACTTCCCTGTGAAGTACGAGAAATTGAGCCGTGTGACGCTTGTAAAAAAGGTAAATATAATTTATGTTCAAATTTAGATAAGGGGATCATTTCTCCAGGCTTGTTATTAGGTTTATGTAAGGATTTGGGTGGTGGTTGGGGAGAATTTGTTGTTAGTCATAAATCCCGAGTTTTCAAATTACCAGATTCTATATCTTTTGAAGAGGCTTTGATCATCGAACCATTATCTTGCTCGATTCACGCAGTTCTTAAACAAGTCCCGAGAGATGACGAAACGTGTGTAGTAGTTGGATGTGGGACTATTGGTTTAACAACAATTCTTGCATTAAAAGCGTTTACCAATAGTAAGATAATCGCTATTGCCAAATATCCCTATCAATCTGAGGTTGCAGAAAAACTTGGAGCTGATACTGTATTATTAGCTAAAAAGGATATTCATATTAAGAAGATAGGGAGAGAACTTGGTTGTAAAATATTATCTCCTCCAGGAGAGGATGCAATGTTAGTTGGAGGAGGTGCAGATGTGGTAATAGATTCAGTAGGGAATGCTTCATCCCTATCAAATAGTCTAAGAATAGTAAATCATGATGGAACTGTTATATTATTAGGTGCTCCTGCGAATATGGAGATTGATTGGACACCTTTGCTTTATAAAGAAGCAAAAATTATTCCTTCTTGGACTTATGGCTATGATGAAGTAAATAGCTTCAAGC
>JAGXNO010000065.1 GCA_019894975.1 Promethearchaeota archaeon
GCCCAAATATGGTTGTACTTTTGACAGATGGGATTCCTACCGACCAGGAGCTATTCTTAAGTGAAGTCAAAAAGTTGTCAGATAACCCTAACGTTGTTACGTACATAGTTGGTTTAGGAAACCCAGATCGTGAGTTAATGACACGGGCAGCATCTTTATGTGGTGGTGAATATTTTGAGCCAGAAGATGCGGGAGAATTATTAATTTGGTATTCTAAACGAGCACGGGACCTTACTGTAAAATTAAAATCGCATAAAGAATAGAATTTAATTAAATTTCATTATATATTATTACTTTTTTATATTTGATCTAAAACAAAATTCTTCACTTGAGAAGTAATTCTAATCTATAAACGTCTTAATGAAAAATATAATAAGATAATAATTATAAATCCGATAAGAACAATAAGAACATTTCCAATTTTAGCTAGTGACATCATTGCCAGAAGAAGAATCAATCCAAGGGGATCATCATTTTTAGATTTAAATCTTTTCGATGATTTTGGTAATTTTACGTGAGTATATTCTCTTCTATATGGTGTTCTTATTATTCTTGGACTAGATGGTATAGATGGTATAGATGTAATATTTTTGAATGCTATTGTTGTTATTCTCGTGAACATTTTTTCTATATTTTTCCCTGTTTTAATAGAGATTTCCATCGATTTTGATATATTATTCTCTATTTTAAATTTCTTTATTTGTTCTTTAGATACTTCTCGATTTTGGTTTATATCGGATTTATTTCCTACTAGTAAGAACTGAAAATTATCCATTTTTCCGGGTTTCTTAATATTCTGGAGGGTTTTAGATAAGTAGTTTAAACTATTTGCATTAGAAATATCATACATAAGGATAATTCCGTTTGCACCATTAAGATATGATTTGGTTAGATTAAAAACCCAGAATGGAGAAGATATCGTCCAGACCATATGTGTTGAAAGAATTCCAAAAGTATTAACTTCTTTTTTTAAAAAATCAACACCAAAAACATGACTATATTCTTCAACATATGAAGGATCTATATATTTTGATAATGGTGTTTTACCTACATCCCTATCTGCAAGTAAGCATACTTTGAATAAGTATTCCGACAAATTGACACAACATAGAGTTCTTTATTATATTTTATACAATTTTTCTATTTAAATATTGTGAACATGATAGTTTAGCAATAAATCAATTAATGATATACGATGGAAGAAGACGTAGAAAAGAAAAAACTTGAATTTGAAGCCCTCCTTCAAAAAAGAATTACTAAACGAGCAGGAGATCTTACTGTCAAATTAAAAGCTCACAAAGAATAAATTTTTAACCCTAGTTTTTTTCTTATTTCTATTTTCGGCTATTTCAATCTGAAAAGTTCATTAAGATTATTAGTAAGAATTTTGTTAATATTTATAAGAAAATTATTTCCATAATGTAATTATTAAAAGAAATAGTGATATAATAAGAAGTATGAAGGATGTAAAAATTATTTCCATAGATAATAGAGGGAGAATAGTACTACCGTTGGTGACTAGGAAAAATCTTGGTATAACAACTGATTCACAATTGATGCTTGTAAGCGACTCAGAAACGAAGGAGGTACGGATAACACCCGTCGGAATTACGAAGGAGGAAAGGCCCATTAAATTTAGGATCACCATGAGTGATGAGCCTGGTTCTTTAGCACAAATTGCATCAACCTTTGGAGATCTTGGAATTTCTTTGATGTACGGAGAAAGTGTTATAGTAGAAAAATCAAAAACAGCAATTTGGACGGTAATTAGTCCAACTCCGCAAAATATTACTATGGAAGAATTAAGAGAAGGTCTAATAAAAAACGGAAAAGCACTTAATGTAGATATCATTCCTTTTGATTAAATTCATATATATGAACTTTATTAAGTACATAGGTATATTCTATGGCTAAGAAAAAGAAAAAAGAGAAGAAAAAGAAGGTAGAAGATGTAGATGAGCTTGAGGATATTCAAAGCTATTCTTTAGATAGTGCTTTGCATTCTACAAAATCTACTAAAACAACGTTACAGAGTTTAATGGAAGAAGCGGCTGAAGGAAAAGGGTTTGAACTCCCTAAAACAGAAGGAGATGAAAAAATTACACCTCGGTTATCTCATGAATCCAGAAGTAAAATAGCAGAAGCATATGCGTTGGAAGATGTCCCGATAACTCATAGAAAACCTTCACAAAAAAGGGAAAAATTAATACCTCAAACAGAATCAAAACCAGAACCTTCACCTACTCCTGCAAAAACTCAACCTACACCTTCTCCTGTAAAAATTCAGCCTACACCTCGTCCAAAAATTAAGGTAGAAGCTTCAATTGTTCCTGCTCCTGGTGAAAAAATAGTCGAGGTCAGAGAAGAACCACCTTCAACACCTTCAGATGAAGGTAAGTCATCACCAGTAAAAAAAGGTAATATATATGTTAAATTGACGGAATTTTTTGAAGAATTGTTGATGGGATATAATGAAAGATATGAGCGGTGGGAAAATTCAACCTCTAATATTCTCTCAATTTTAAGGAAAATGCGGAAAATTACTAAGAAAAATACGGATGATTTAGTTGTTTCTATAAATAATTTATATAAGAAGATCCAAGCCGATTTAGAACTGTTTAAAGTTAAACGCGACGAGGTTGAGAAAGTTGCGGAAGTGGATATTGAATCTATGTCTGGAAAATTCAAAAGGGTTTTGGGGTTACTAGAATTACAAGTTAAGGAATATCAATTGAAAAGAGATACTGATGATTTAATACATGAATTGAGTCATTAAATATAACTTCTTTTCCATAGGATGTAAAAAATTAATATATATCAGATAAAAATGTCATCTGAAAATACAAATCAAATACGCCCATTAGTTCTTGATATAGGGAGTAAATTTTTTCGACTAGGATGGGCTGGGAGTGACTATCCCGATATAATTGCCCCCAGTCTCTATGTTGACAATAGCGATTATTTATTTTCTTCAGATGTAATTGATGGTCTTGAAGATATATTTATTGGTGAAAAATCCGCAGAAAATCAATTGTTTGGAGATGAGGCATTAAAATATTCTAATATACTTAAAGTACATGAATTTAAAAAAGAAAATAATTACAATGTCTTTATGAAATTCTTTTTTCATCACTATCAACAATTGAATATTGCTGAAGAAAATCAATTTAAACAACCAATTATAATCATAACCCCTTTTTTTATGTCTGAATTAGAGAAAACCAAGTTAAGAGATATTTTCTTTAATGTGTTTGATTTCCCGGGGGTTTTATTTCTATCTGAAAGTCAAGGCATCATCTCTACATTCCGAAAATCTAGCGGAGTAATCATAAATATGGGGGAGGAGAACACTTATTTCACAACTTTTCTACACGGGTTTTCTAATAACATGGCAAGGGATACATTTCCTATAGCAGGAAAGGATTTAACGACTTATCTCCTAAATCTCCTTTTAACACAAATTGTTCATGGAAAATCGATATTTCTTGATAATATAACTACAAAGGAGATAAAAGAGAAGTTTTCATTATGTGTTTTAAATCCTGAAGAGGAAATTAAGCGAATAAAAGATGGATTCACAAAATATAATAGTAATATTGATTTACCAGATGGAACTAGTTTAGCGATTAGCTCAGAAAGATTTCTTATTTCAGAACCTCTATTCAATCCAAATTTAATCCATATTGATTATATAGGACTACCCGAAGCAATATCTAAAGTTATTCGTGTATGGGATAGGGAGAATTGGCAAGAATTGTTGTCAAATATTATTCTTGCAGGAGGAGGGAGTTTAATTCCTGGTTTAGAGCAAAGATTAAAATTTGAGATTTCAAAATTCTTCTCAGAGAAGCTGAGAGAGCATATTAATGTATTAGCTGTTTCAGGCAGAGAAAATGTTAGTTGGGTTGGAGCGAGTGTTTTATGGGCTCAGGGAAAATTGAATAAAGGATGGGAGAACAATCCAAAAATCTCTGAAGTAGAAGAAGAACAGGAAAGTAATGAACAATTAACTAAATAAAAGTAGAGAAAAAAGATCTTATGACTGTAAGTTTGGATATAAAACAGGAATTTCTAGCAAGCTTCCAAAAAAAGATAATTATTGCACGTAAATTATTAATTGGTGCTAACCATAAATGGGCTTCTAAATTGCTTGAGAATTTAAGAAGGGATATTGAAAGAAATGAATGGTTAGATATCCAAAAGAAACATCAATTATTAATGATAATCTCAAATTCATGGTGGATATACTTAAATTCTCTCGTACGACGGGAAGGGGGAGAGGTAAAAGTTGATTTGATAAGATATATTGATGCTTATAAACGATTTTTCTCTTTCTTAGCTAATTTAGATGACTTTTATTTATTTAACAATTTTGGTATTAATCTCCTGAAACAATTCATAAAAATTGAAGATTTATCCCAGCAAGGCATTACGAAGTTCATTAATTCCTTCTCTGTCAAGTTATATAATGAAGATGAATATCAAAAATTATTAGAACTTCAAATTTTGCTAATGTTTTTAAGAAAGTCTGTAGCTCCTTCTAAATTTTTTAATTTAAGCTTAGAAAAACTAGGTAAAACCGTGTTAAAATTAGAACCGAGTAAGAGGACGTTATTTATATATATGATTTTAGAAGATGTATGCATCAAATATAATTTAATGGAAGATTCCTCTGATTTTGTGAGAATTATTAATAAGATTATAGTTAACCGTCTCCCGCAATATTTAAAAAATGAATTCAGTAGTATTAGTAGAATTTCAATAAATGAAAGAAGTTTTACTACAATCTTAGGAGATCTTGAAGATCTTATCAATTACTTAAATGATATCGGGGAATATTCTTGGATTATAATTATCATTAGGAATATTTTCTCAAAAATGCAGGAATATCAATCATATGGGGAAGCAGTTACATATATCAGGAAATTTATTGATTTTTCGATTAATAGAAACCGTTTTGAAATAGCCTTTGAGATTTATGATTTCTTAGAAGATATTTTTATGTATAAGTCAGACCTTTCTTATGATAATCTATTAATTGAGCTTTGGGTTGAAGCTTGTAAAAAATTTGTTGATATGAAAGAGAAAAAGTATATATTACAATCTTTAGAAAAGCTGCATAATCATTTAAAAATACCTCAAACGAGTTCTCAAATTTTTCATTATTTTTATACATATAACATACTTTGGCAATTCAAGTCAATGTTCTTTTCATTAGAACAGAGAGATTTCTGGAGAATGATGTTTTATCGTGCCCTTTTTGAAGAAGGAAATTTCAATATTGCGCAAAAAATAATTTTACATCTTGAACAAGATTTTAGTATGTTAATCAAAGATGTCGTTTCATTAAAAAATGAAGTAGAACATCTTAAAGATCAGATCTATTCATTTAACGGTAAAGCAACCTCTCCAAATTTAGATTTTGATAGCTTTTCCATTAAAAACATGGCAATCAGGATTAATTCTGATGGAAAAATTTCATATCGTATGATCTCTACAGATAATCAAATCATTGATGGTCAAGTCAATAATGAATACTGGAATGATACTCAAATATTAGAAATATATAAAGAACTTTTTTTCGAACCTGAAAATCGAAAATTCATGTTTAGTCTTAATGAATTTGGGCAATTACTCTATATTTTTTTACCCAAGTTAATTAGAGATTTTTTCAAATCCTTTAAAATTGAAAGCCTTCAGACTATACCACAAATATACTTTATTATGGATAACATGACAATTCCGTTTGATTTAATATATGATAATAATTTCTTCTTGTTGAAATATTCAATTGGATATAAAATAGGGGAAATCCCCCTAGAAGGTATTTCTTTTGAAAAAAGTGTTTCAGATAAATCTTTACAAGACCCGACAGATGAGAAATACAATGTATTATTATTTGATGGTATCAATTCCACAAATCCTCTAAAATGGAATGAGGAATTACAAAGAAAGGAACTTATATATCCTTTTGTTGCGGGTGTAAATGAAATAAATTATATTATTAATTTATTCAATAACACGAAAGAAATAGACCAAATTTGTACCCTTATTGGCCCAAATTCCACAAGAGAGAAATTATTGGATCAACTTTCCAGAGATTTTTATCATATAATAATTTTTGTAGGAAATATATTCTATTCAAAATGGAGTCCGAAAGACAGCTATTTATTAGCAAATGATAATGAAATCATCACATTCAAAGAAATAAATAATGCATTAAATCATGTTGGCTCAAGATTGCGACCTCTTTTATTTTTTAATGCTCAAATTTTTAATACTGAAGGTCAGAAGTTAAGGAACGTACTTAAGACTTTTGGGGAGGTTGTTGCTCAATTCGATCAAACAAAATTCACGGGAATTGTCTCAAGAACATACCCACTTTTCAATGAAGAGACAAAACAGATTACTTCATTATTTTTTCTTAATTTATTCAATAACAATAGTCAAGGAGTATCACTTCTTAAAGCTCGTCAGCAGTGTATCGCAAGTATGATGGAAGAAGTTGTAGAACAACAATATCAAAATTCTACAGATAAAATGGGTGCTACAAGAATTGATTTAAGAAGTAGCTTAGCAGTATCAAGTTTTTTACTCTTCGGAAAACCTTGGAAAAATTTAAGCGATTGAAAATTGAACTAATAATATAAAAAAATTTGGAATAATAAATATTTATAAAGATAATTTTAATTAATTTATACAAGAATTAAATGATATTTAATTTATTATGTCAGACAGAGTACTTGAATTACGTGTAGAAAATAAGCGTTTGAAACAAGAAATAGCTTCATTAGAGAACAAAATATTAACATTGGTTGGAATGTTTAATATAGAATCATCTGGAACTCAAGAGACTAAAAATGCTCTTAACGATCAATTGCTAAATTTAATATCTTCCACTGAAGATCAAATAAATATAGTTACACCCAAAGTAGATGAGTTTTATGCAGGAGAATTAAAGAAACTTGCACAAAAAGGTATTCCTGTGCTTTTAATAATAAACGATCGTGCAGATTTATCTAAAACATTTCAATCTATTTATGATGATTTGAAAGGTAGTGAAGGGATAAACATCATTAATAATCCCAATGTAAGATATCTTTTAGTATTCAATACCGATCAAGCTATTTATTCAGGAGGATCTTTAGATAAAGAAGAATTATCGAAATCCATCCTAATTATTACAACCATACAAGAGAAAGCAAAATTAAGAAAAATAGCAAAAATATTTTCTTTTATGCTTCCATCATTTATGAGAAAGTAAGAAAATCTTTTTTTTTTATTATCAACTCTTTTTACATTATAGTTATTGGATCATTTGAACGATGGGTATTAATAACAAAATTAATTCCGAAGTAATTGTAAAGAAATTTGGGGTACAATCCGAGATTTATAATGCATTTATGAAATTTCTCACAGATAAATCTATTTCAGAAAAACATTTTGAAAAAAACTTTAATCAATGGAAAAAGATATTTAGCAAAATTTATGGAAATGAAATCTCTAATGAACTGTTTCTAACGCATACTTATTTTGTCCAGATATTAAATATTATTGTGAGATGTAAGCTGGATTCTATAAGAAATATTAATTCTGAAAAACCAATTAGCCTAAGAATCGAAAAACAAATTGAAAACTTGAAGATTTTCGAACTTCACTACTTTTTTTGGACTTCTGTCGGGAATGAACTTCTTAAAATGGTTGAAAAAGAAATAGAAAATTCGGCAATTGAAAAACAAGACATTTTTAGTCAATTTTATCAACATATCTTTATTTCTAACCTCAGGCATAAAAAAGGAGAATTTTTTACACCCTCACATCTTGTAGAGGCAATGATCGAAGATTTTTATGAATTTGGGTTAAAAATCTTAGATCCTTCCTGCGGTTCGGGAAATTTTTTAATTAGAATTATTATTAAGATTCTAGATTCACAAAATTCTCTAATCAATAAGATTAAGGCAATTAACAACGTTTTTGGATTTGATATTAATCCTTTAGCAATTATTACTACAAAGGTGAATATTCTTTTATTATTTTTGGAGAATATTATAATTGAAGGAGATCCATTACCTAATATTAATGTTTTTCTTTGTGATTCATTATTTCCTCAAGAATATAATTCAATTCTTGAATTTGATAGAAATCACATATTTAATTCATTTGATTTGGTTATAGGGAATCCTCCTTGGTTAACATATAAAGATTTGTTTGATAAAGAATATCAGATAAAAATTCGCGAATTATCAAATCAACTTGGTATTAAACCTTTAAGTCAATATATTACCCATATAGAACTCGCAGCAATTTTCTTCTATGCAATACCCTTCTACTTCTTAAAAAAAAAAGGTAAAATTTTTTTTGTTATGCCTAAAAGTGTATTAAATGGTGATCATTGTTATAAATTTCGAGCTTTTTCTCTATTCAACATAAATCTAGAAATTTGGGATTTCCCAAACAACTATTTTTTCAATGTAGAGCACGTGTGTTTAAAAGCAGAATATATTGGAAAAGATTACACAATTTCAATCAAAAAGAAATATCCAATTAAGACGAAAATCTTTAATGATAAATTAAAATTTCAAAAAAATATATTATATTCAAGTTTAAGTATTGAAAATGATGGTGCGAAATTAATTTTACCCAGTCATGAATTAAAGAAGATTAATAATTTAGATAATAGCCCATATAAAAAGAAATTTTATCAGGGAGCTACATTAGTTCCAAGAACACTTGTATTCTTTCAGATTAAAAATAAAAGAGAAAATTATCTTACAATTAATTCTGATACTGATATCTTAACACGAGCAAAGGAAAAGTGGTTACATAAATTTCAGAATAAAGAAATAGAAGATAAATTTCACTTTAAGACATTTTTAAACATTCAACTCCTCCCATTTTATTTAAAAGGTCTAAAGGATGTATTTCTGCCAATTACACCCAATTTTATTTTTGATCCTGATTATCTCCAACTTAACCCTAAAGCTCATAGTTTTTATAATGAAGTAAATCATATTTATCAGACAAATAAGAAAGAAACAAGTAAAATTGAGACCCTTTATGACAATTTAAATTATTGGAATAAACTACAAAAACAAATAGTGAATAAAGACTTTTTAATTGTATACAATGCAAGTGGTTCCAACCTAAAGGCGGCAGTTATTAATAATGAAGATCAAAAAATCATTGTTGGATCTGAAAACTACTACTATTCAACTGATTCAGAAGAAGAAGCTTACTATTTATCAGCAATTTTGAATGCTCCTAAATTATCAAAAATGATAAAACAAATAAAAAGTTCAAGACACATTCATAAAAGACCATTCCTATTTCCTATACCGATCTTCGATGAAAATAATTCGATTCATAAGATATTAGCAAAAAAGGGAAAAAGTTGTCATATTGTGGTTCAAGAAATATTTGTCAATAATCCGAAAATTACTTCTGAGAAAATTAGAGTCTTCATAAATAGAAAATTAAATAAAATAGATGATTTAACCCAACAGGTTGTGTTTGAATAAACCACATTAATTTACGAAAATTTCTCTTTCCAATTTTCTAATTCTTCAAGAAATTCTTGCCTAACTTCTTCTTCTAATAGATCTCTTAGGGATCTCAACTTACTTATCCATTGTCTTAAAGCATTTGCTGCTACTGCTCCATAAGAAGGCAATACAATGTCCGATATATCTTGTAATCCCATTGAGAGTTCAGAACCAGTAGATGTGTTTAGTGTTTGAATCAAATTGTTAATTTTTTCATTTATACTATATTCTTCAGTATTTATATTGTCTTCATAATTTTCTCCTGAATTTTCTATTGATGACCCAAAATCTATTGTTAAGTTTTCTTGATCTGTTTTTGAATATTTTTCCTTCCATTTGAAAAAGGTTAAAACAAAGTCTTCTTTTATATCGTCATCAAGGGGCTTTCTTATTTTCCGAAGTTTACTTATCCAATCCTTAATTTCTTTTAGTTCCATCGAATAGCCTTCAGTTTCTAGAATTATATCTACGATATTTTGAATTTTCTTACTAATATCTATTCCGTTTAATTCTGCAAAATTTGTTTCGACTTCATCAAAAATCTCTTTCATTTTCATAGCTGGGTCAATTTCTTTACCAACAACTTCAGATTCTGAAGAATTTAAGTCATCAGAGTGAAATTGTGATTGTGTTAATCCCGGACTTATGTATTCTTCTGTGATTTCAGACATATAGTCTTTCTGAGGAAGATTATTAACGGGTTCTTCGGTATTGGTTTTTTCTTTTACTAAATTTGGACCTAAAATACCATTTCTCCAATTTAGAAAATCAAATTTTATTTTTTCTTTAAGTGGATCATCTAATATTTTATCTAATTTAGATAAGTTCTTCTTCCACTCCAAAATTTGTGAATATCCTTGCAACCTTAAAATAACTTCAATGAAATTATCAATCTGGTCCCCTAACTCTACTCCTTTTAAGTCATCTATTTTCTCCAAAAAGAGATCAAAAAGACTATTTACTTTTTCAGGATCCAGGGGTTCAACTTCTTTATCTTCAGATTCAAGTGGAAGAATTATTTTTTTTGTTGGAATTTCATCTATAATTGGAGATCTAAACTCAGGAGGGTACATTAATTCTAAGGAGGAAAATTCTTTATTTAATTTATTTAGTTCTTCGATTACATACGTTTTCATATCATCTTCTAAAGGATAAGGTAGTAATTCTAATTTACTAACCAATAGTTTGAATTCTAAAACATTAAGAGAAATTCCGTTCTTTTCAAAAGCTACATCTAGAAGATTCTTTAATTTTCTGGATATTTTCTTTCCACTATAATCGTTAATATTTTCAATAATCAGATTAAATCCATTATTGATTTGTAATTCCCTAGTTGGTTTTGCTTCCTTGATAATTTTTAAAATATTTGGTTGAATCAACTCAATTAAAGGTTTAAAAGATGTAGTAAATCCAGTAACTTCATATTTAGATTCATTTTTAGTTTTTTGACAAATACCAAAAGCCAAAAATATATCGTCTCCAACAATTGCAGCAACGTTATTATTCTTAAGTGTTAGATATTCAATATTTTTCTTTTTCAAAGCTTTAACATGTTTATTGTTATGAGGTTCTGAAGAAATAATTTTTATTTTTAATCCAGTGGATTTCATTTCTGCTTCGATATTTTCTTCAGCATCTAGGTTATCTTCGATTTCTTTTTCTCCCGTTTGTTCTAGTTTTTCTACTTTCTTAATTTTTAAATAATCAATTTTCCATTTCTCAATATCTTCTAATATTAAATATTGGGTATTCTGATCAAGGTATTTCCTTATAACTAATAATCTATTTAACCAACCTTGAACATTATCGATAATAAGAGACTCAGGATTAATCTCTGAAACTAGGGCTAAAATATTCGCAACATCATGGCTCAACTCATATCCTTTGAGATCAGATACTCTTTTTGCTGTCGCACCTATTTTTTCTAGCAATTCTCTTTTTTGTTCTTTATTCATAGACGGCTTAGCTTTTGAAGGTACAACCGGTTTCTTTAAAGCTGATGAAGTCTTTTTTGATAACAGTTCGGGTACAGTTTCTTCAGCATATTCTAATTTCAATTCCTCTAGGGGTATGAAATCTTCTATTTTTGGAACGATTATTGTTAAAGTTTCTTTAGTGTTTTCTATTAAAAGATGGATCAATTCTTTCATTTTTTCTCGACTAGAAAGAGGAAGTAATTTGTCAGCTGGAACCTGATTTTTGCTAATATAATCTGTTAATATATTGAACAATGATTTTTCAAATGTATCTAAATTTTTTAAAGGTAAAGAATTTGGGTTCTGGATAAGTTCAGTACTTCTCTTATCAATTGAATCGCCCAGCTTTCTAATAAATGTTTTGAAGGATTCGACTATAGAAGGAATATTTGTCGGATCCATTTCATTGATAATGTCTCTAAATTGAATGAACATATTTGAAATAACTTCTTCAGATTCTTCATTTTTCTTAGTTATCGCTCTCATCACGCGTTCAATATCAATTTCATTTACTATTGATTTGTCTTTTAATTTCGCAATTAATTCATTCACATCAGCTAATAAAACTTGAGAGAATTTTTTTACATTTTTCTCGACTTCAGATAAAATCTCTGTTGTTTGATTATCATTCGTTTGATTAGAAATTAATTCTATTAAATCTTGGCTAATAAGCTCAATATCTTGGAGAATACCATCTTGAAATTTCTCGATAGGAGAACCATCATTTTTTATTTCACCTTCTTCTTCCTCTGAAATTGCATTAAAATTAGAAAAAGCATAAATTATAGCTGCAAAAGGGGGAAGAAAAAGATAATGAGGTAAAATATCAGAGTTTATTAGCAGAACTAATTTTTTATCTACAAGTTTGTGAATTATTTTCTTTACTTTAATCTTCGAGGATTTTGGTAAAAACGTTTGAATTTCTGCCAACGTAAGTGGAATTTTACCTAATCCTTCCCGGAAAATTTTAATTCCATCAGCAGTAACATTATATTTTTTCAAGAGTTCATTCATTTTTAAGACTCGAGTATTTTTATCTAAATTCAATATCGATTTTTCTTTATATAAGATGTTACTCCATGTTTTTTAATATTCGGAAATCGAAAAATGAGTGATACAATTGCAAGAATTTTCTTAGGGGATGATTGATTGGTATTTTTGAACCACTAGTATAGGTATGGGAATTGGATTATCTTTAGTAAAGAAAATTATATGAGGATATGATGGTAAAATCTGGATTGAAGATAGAGCCCAAAATGATTATATACTAGGGAGCAATTTTATCGTCATGATTCCAAAATCAAACCATAAATTTAAAAATTAGAAATAAATGTAATTATAGAAAGCTTTTTCTTTAAAGAATCATTTTCTTTATTGAAATTGTGAGTAAAAACGATAAACTTTTTTGTGAAATAAACTGAATTTTAAAGAATTAGGCATTAACGATAAAAACGTTAACGCATTACGGAAATTAAATATACTTAAACCCACACCTGTTCAAAAACAAGCCATCCCTTTAATTCTAAAGGGTCAAAATATTATGGCTCAAGCTAAAACAGGAAGTGGAAAGACATTAGCTTTTGTTCTGCCAATAATTGAACGTTTAAAGTATGTTAATAATGAAGCTCTTATTCTAGCTCCAACAAGGGAACTTGCTAAACAAATAAATAGTGTCATAAAAGAGTTAGGAGATCCAAGAGTTAAATCAATGACGATCTATGGGGGTGTTTCTATCAGCAACCAAATTAGAAAATTGCATGAGGGAGTTAATATTATTATTGGAACACCCGGTAGAATTATAGACCTTTATAAGAGAAGAGAACTGAAGTTCCATAATATCCGATTCGTCGTGCTTGATGAAGGTGACAGATTATGGGACATGGGATTTGCTCCAGATGTTCAATACATTCTAAACCAAATAAAAACTGACTATCAGTTTCTACTGTTCTCAGCAACTCTCTATTCAGATATTCGAGAAATGGTTAAAAAATTTTCAAAGAATAAGTTTGAATTTCTTAATTTAAGTAGAGATAGTATAACGGTAGGAAGTACTAAACAATTTTATTATATGATTGAGCGATTTGAAGAAAAATTTAAGACTTTTTTAAAGATTCTAAGAAGAGAAAAACCAGAACATACACTAGTGTTTGTTAATACGAAAAAGACGGCAACTTGGTTAAATAATAAATTAAGATCAGCAAGGGGAATTAATTTTCGAGTACAAGTTATATCTGGTGATTTATCTCAGGCTCAACGTGAAAAAGTACTTTTAGACTTTAGAAATCATAAGATAAATATGCTAATTGCTACGGATGTTGCCGCGAGAGGCTTAGATATTGATAATATCTCTCATGTATTTAATTATGATGTACCTAAATTTCCAGACGTTTATGTACACCGAATTGGGAGAACATCTCGAATGAGTAAAAAAGGTGTCGCGATAACTCTATGCTTAAAGGATGAATATGAATATTTATGCCACATTGAAGGTTTAATTGATAAGGAAATTAAACAAAAGGAATTATACCAACCTCAACAAGAAGAAGGAAGATATCATAACCCCTTTTATTAAACATAATTCTTTAATCCCCCATTCTTCAATATTAATTCATTCTATCTCTCATAAGATTATCCTATTGTGTTTCAATTTACATTATCATAATTTCAAAAAGTTATTTTATTTCAACGTTTTATATTGAATTGACTTGCTATGACGATTGATATTAATAAAGCTGAAAAAATTATTCAAGAATATCTCTTAGACGAAGAAATATTGAGAAAAAAACTAAAAAATCCCAAAATTGATTTTGGTTTCCAATTTTCATTTCCACCTGGCTCAAAGGGGCATCCTATGTCACTAACAAAACCAAAAGGTAAAGATTTTCTTCTTATATCAGTTGGAATTCAAATATCTCCACCATATATTAAAGCCCTGGATTCATTAAAAGATAATAAAAAAACCCTTTTTTTCAAGGAACTAAGGAAGTTTATAATTTTTAAGAATATGTTCTTCCGTATTGACATTCAAAATCATAGATACGAACTTTTTGATCAAATATTTATTAAGAAGGATAGTACTATCTCAAAAAATTCTTTGTATAAAAGAATTCGTTATTTATTCAACTGTACACAATATAGTAATCTAATGTTAGATGATTTCTGCTCAGGGCAGGTAAAGCATGAAGATGTTAAGCGTACTATGGGTACAGATTATTCTTTTTATACATAAATAATCTTAAATAGATTTGAATTTCACTAAAAAAAAAGATAAAAAAAAAAGAAAAAAGTCGGTTTTTTAAACGATTATTATCCTTTAAAAAGTCTTTCTAACCGTATAAACAAACTGACAATGAAAACCAATATTTCATTGGGAGTTGGGGGACTCCGAAAACATTTTTTGTACCAGTATTATCCAGAAGTGGCATCCAGTCCATTGTGTACAGAGGCTGACTGTAACTTTCTTTTCAGTAACTATATCATAATTGGAGTTAAAGCAGAATTCATCAGGGATTACAGGCCATTGATTACTTTCTAATTCAATGTCCGTTGCGGTAGTGAAAGTTGCTTCCCAGAAATCGGCATAACAAGGTTCATGTCCCATGTAAGCCCAGTTAACATCAATTCTTCCTACTTCAACATCTTGTTGATAAAATTGAATGGAACCGCATTCAGGCGTGTAACCACCAGTTACCCGAAGCAGGACAAAATAATCAAGTAAGTCATCGTTAGTGATACATAAAGGTAAGACTTCCCAATCAGGAAGTAATGAAT
>JAGXNO010000066.1 GCA_019894975.1 Promethearchaeota archaeon
ATACTTGTGTTACCTGAATATTTTGTATTATCAGATTTCCTATGGAACGATATCTGGGTTCCTGTTCTCCCATATCTTTATATTACTTCATATTCATTATTCACATCATTAGCAATTGGATCTTTAATAATCCTCTTCATGACCTCAGGTGTAGCTGAATATGAACAGTTGTTTGAAGAACCATCAAAAAAACAAAAATTTTGGAATGTGAGAATCCTCGAGGTAATTCTATTTGGGTTTTTTTTATTGTTAGATATTTTTGAATTCACTATAATTGACTTATTTTACATAGCAGGATTTGTAATTATAATTTTTATCTCAATTGTAAATTTTATTCGCGGAAAATCTCAAATTAAAAGTTTTAAAAGTCATTTGCTTGGATATTTCATAGCGGCAGTATTTATTGGCTCTAATGTACTTTTTACTACATCGGAACTTTCTCAAATTCTTAGAGTTTGGAGCTTAGTAATTTCAGCAGTTTTGTATATTTTTGTATTTTTTTATACATTTTTGCGGTTAGACTAAACTGGCAGATTTTCTTTTCTCAATACCCAACAGATTTGATAGGTTTAAAAACTCTACTATATTAGAACATAAATTATTAAAAAGCTGAATTTTAATTATTTATTTAATATCAAAACCAATTTTAACAAAAATTTGTGTTGAATATGAAAAGCTTTAATACTAAATCTTTAATGGTTTTTACTATCCTTTTTGCCTCTATTGGCGTCATGCCAATTGTTGCAAATGGACAATTGAAAACACCTGATGACATACTCGACTTAGATCAAGTTGATGTAGGCATTTTTGAAGGTTTCCAAGGAGGTTTTGGGGCATTATTCGGTGAAAATCTCGGTTATGGTGGTAAAATCTTAGAATCCATTTTTGGGATGCTATTTCTTCAAAGTTTAAATCTTTCAGCTCATGAAATGTTAGATAATGTGTTTGTTTTAAGCGCTAATCGTACAGTTAAGCACACAAGTGAAGTCTATGACTTTGCTGCTGAAAATGATGAGCAGGAAATATATTTTGCACCTCATGAATATAATGACCTTATACCTGGAATAACTGAAACAACACCAGGAGATACGGGTTATGCATATTGCCTAGTTGAAAAGTCAGGCAATTTCACATATGAACTTGAAGTAGGAGCTGCGGTTACTCTTGTCATTTGGGATAATGATCGTTCTTTCATAACAGCAATTAATAAGTTAATTAATTTCTTCAAAAAGGTGTGGGTTCATAATCAACTAGATATAACCTTATCCAGAGATCTTATAAGAGAGGGGATTTCTTTACTTACTTGGTTTTTAATACATATTAATGACATTTTCACCGGTGACGAATTATTTGTTATGAATCCAATCACATGGCAAAAATTAGATATAATTCCCGGTCCAGGCTTTAATATCACAAAAACGTGGTATGTAACTGGGGATATTCCAGGAGATATGAATATAGATGGTACTGATCCTAAAATAATGGATCTAAATAATGGGAGTTTAGTTCTTGATGGGTGGAATACAACGGCGCAGAATAGGAAAGATAACTATATGGAATGGTTATTAACCCCAACATTGGGAAATATTGCTGAAACGGTTTGGACTCAATTCTCATTTGATTTAATCCAACTATGGATTAAAAACTTCGAAATTCATATCGATGTTGGTCAAATTCTTGAGGCTGCAACAGGAGGAGGAGGAAGTCCGGAGACAGCTATTATAAACGCTTTTGATGGGTGTAATATTGAATTTTTCCTCTTTACTCACCATTTAGCTGGAGCATTTTTATACAATGATACTAATAGTAATCGGATAATAGATACTAATTACATTCCAATAAATATTGATGGTCAAAGTGTTGAAGTACCTCAGAGTAATGAACTTACCCATAGACTAATATTGGGAACGGTTGGTCAATTTAGTTTCAAAAGACCTACAATTAATCCAAGTAATAAAAGTATTTCTTGGGGACTAAATATTTACGATGCAAATTTAACAGCTGTTCCTTTAGGGATTGACCTACATTCTTATATAGATGCACCAGAAGAAAATCTCAATTATATATATTTCGGATTTACTTTTGAACCGGGCGTAGATAAAGAAGTAGGCGCTGCTCGTGGATTGTTGAAACTAGATCAATTTTTTGCTCCATGGAATGATCCAAATGATCCCTATGCGAATGGTAATCTAGATAACCTTGATATGGCAATAATATTCGTATCTACAGTTCTGCACTTTGAATTAGATATCGCAACCCAAGGAGAAATTCCTGATAATCCTACAGAACTCCTACAACAAGAGCATTATAATAGCACCGAACATACATTAAAAATCGGTAATTATATAGGCGGTAATGCTCAAGATGAACTTGAATTTGTAGACATTGCTGGTCCTGATTATGAATATGGTACCGAACTTGTTTCTGGTAGGATGACAGATCCTGCTAGTACCAGTATTATTCCAATTCTAGTGTGGCTGATGGAACATGAACGACACGACACTTTTACTGTAGCGGGTGGTGAAGAAGTAAGTACTTTTTCGAGCGATATACGAGTACAAGTTGAATTAAATGTATTAGTTTGGGCAATTTGTTATCCCCAATTTGAAGACGGAACAGGTATTTGGCATGATCCTACCTTCAGTGTTTATATGGTCTTCCAATCAGAAGGTTTCTGGGCATTAATTGTCTTAATTGTTGGTATTGGCTTAGTAGGTGTTGCTACCGTATTAATCAAGAGAAGAAAGGATAGTCGATTTTAAAATTTAATAATATTTTTTCTAAATTTTTTCTTTTTTCATTTTTTTATTTTATTTTTTCACTTAAAAAATTATAAATTAGAAGATACCTAGATCAGATTAGATTCTACAATAACTCTGAAATAAAGTGATTATTTTATGGAATTAGATATTACAGATCCCTATAATGTGAATGAGAATAAGCGTTGGTTTAAAAAATGGTGGCCTGAGGGTGTGCCTTATAATACTATCTTTGAAGAGAAATCTATAAATGAATTATTAGATGAACAAGTAATGAAATATTCAGATAGAAATTTCATCTGGTTCTTAGATACATGGATAACCTACAAACAATTTCAAGAATATGTGAAATCATTGGCTACAGGATTAATGGATTTAGGAGTTAAAAAAGGCGATGTTGTAGCTTTACACCTTCCTAACTGTGTTCAATATATTGTTAGCTATTTTGCTATAACTAGAATTGGTGCGATTGCAAGTGGGATTAACCCTACATATCAACCAATTGAAATACTACATCAATTAGAGATTACTAGACCAAAAGTACTGATTGTAATGGATGCGTTATATGATTCATTCATTAAACCAATAATTGATGACACAAATATTACGTCAATCATTTCCACTAATCTTGCAGATTTAACTAACATTAAAGGCGTTAAAAAAGCAATTGGTAAGTTCGTAAAAAAAATTCCGTCTGGTAAGGTGGATTTTCCTGGTACTATCAAGTTTAATGACCTTTTAAAAACCGAACCTAAAGAATTTGATATTGTAATTGATGTTAAAACACACCCTGCTACCTATATTATGACAGGTGGTACTACGGGTTTACCCAAAGCTGCAATTTTAACCCATTTCAATGTAGTTTCGAATGCAATTCAATGCAAATTATGGTTAGGAGGAGAGAAGCCCGGAATTGGTAATATAGGAATCCTGCCGTTGTTCCATAGTTTTGCTCATACTGTAGTTATGAATACAGCACTAGCTATAGGAGGGTGGGTTATGCTTTTTCCAACACCTCCTTCCCAAACTGAGTTATGCGAAGTTATTGAGCGATTAACATGTGAAGAAGGGTTGATTTATGCCGGAACCGAGATGTTGTTTAAGAGATTGGCAGAATTAAAAAACCTTAAAAGAAGATATCCTAAAGTTATGGGCAAATTAACTCTGTGTATTTCAAGTGCAGGTCCATTACATAAGCAAATTCGTGATGACTTTATTAAAAATACAGGTGGGAGGATCGTCGAAGGATATGGTTTATCAGAAGCGAGTCCTGCTGTAAGTGCAGGTAATTTATTTGGTGAAAGTCCTGTTGGAAGCATTGGGATGCCATTTCCGGGCACGCAATGGGGTATCTGGCCTGTAGATGATTTTTCTGAAGGACCTATTTGTTTAGGAAATCCTGATGATAATAAATTTGGCATAGAGAATAGTGGTGAAATATGTATTTCTGGTCCTCAAGTTATGGATCGCTATTTAGACAATCCTAATGAAACAGAAGAAACTCTCAACAATTATAATGATAAAATTTGGCTTTTGACAGGGGATATTGGTTTTATGAATGAAGATGGGACAATCGAAATAAGGGATCGAAAAAAACAGGTAATTAAATGTAAAGGTTATTCAGTATTCCCAAAAGAAGTTGAGGAACTTCTCATGAAACACCCTGATATAACCGAGGCGGCTGTTGCAGGGTTACCACATGAAGAATTTGGTGAAATTGTTAAAGCTTGGGTTTCCATTAGTGAGGATTGCAATCTATCACCTCAAACAATTAAAGAATGGGCTAAAAAGAACATGGCACCTTATAAATGCCCCTATTCCATCTCAATAATGGGTGAACTTCCTAAAAATATCATAGGAAAAGTGCAAAGACGAGCATTGCAAGAAGCAGATCCACTCTATAAGAAGTAAAGGTACCCTATGATAATTATTATTATCAATCCTTAAATTTTAAGGCAAATTTTAAACCTTAAAAAAAATACTTAATATTACATATTTATCATCATATTATGAAATATCAGTAATATTCATCATAACTTAAATAAACATACCAATCTATTGTTTAGACAAATAGTTTCTATTTTATTCGAACATAAATTATTATTAAGAAGTATTATTTGTTCAAATAGTGATTATTAAATAAAAACAAAATTATAGTAAAGAGTAATTAGGCTTGTCGGAAAATTCCAAAATTAAAGATTTTAGTATCGAACTTGATAAGTTTGATAGCATTCAAATTCACGACTCAGAGCTCTTAATTATTGATAAAGTAATTCAAGAATTTGCTCCAGAAATAGCCTTTTTATACCAGATTAGAGAAGATGAGTCTGAGGAACAGCAAATTAAAACTGGAAGGCTTCATGAAAACAGAATTCTAGGGATAATTTTAAAATTCTACTTAGAAGGAAAAAATAAGATTACAACAGGAGAAGTTGAGCAAGAATATAAGAAATACTTTAAAGAGATCGCTCGATCGACCATTTCTACCTACTTAAATATGCTCAAAAAAGAATCTACCTTATACAAAGAAAGAGACGGAAGGATTGTTTATTACATTTTTTATGAGGATCCCCCCAAAGGGATAAAACCATTTTGGTTTACTAGAATATTTTGTATTGTCCCGGCCTATTTTGAAAGAGCATTATATTTTGCAGGGTTGTACTTCAGTGCAGAGAAATATGTTGCCAAGTATATCGCAAAATTCCAAAGTGGTGATAGAAAGACTCTAATAAGAAATTTCAAATTTCTAATCGGGATTATAATATTGAATATTTTTAAAAATCGTAGTTCTAAATGTGTACTCTGTCAATTTAGCAAAAGAGAAATGTATGATAAACTGGAAGAAATGATGAAAATAGCAATCAAAGACAGAGCTGATGTGTTACCGGAAGAAATGCTTGAAATTTTAGTAGAAAAGTATTCTGAAATACCCGTGTTTAATGGAATTTTCATCAAGGGAGACAAAGATGAAGATAATGTTATTGAGAACATTTTAAAATTCTCAGATGATTATAAGAAAGATTTAGACTTTCAAATTATGGTTTCTAGTAGAAGGAAAACTCTAAGATTAAAACAACAAGAAGCTTTAGTAAACCAAGATATCGAAGTCTAATTAAAACCTTATTTTATTAAAGTATATTTGATTTTTGCATCATTATGCGAGTTAGAGCATCAAAAGTTTCCTCAACATTTTCTCCTGATTTAGAACTACACTCTATAAAACCATCGACACCCCTTGATTTTGCGATGTTAATGCCTTCATCACCCGTGACCTCTCTATCATCTAATAGATCGGCTTTACCCCCGACAACGATGATAGGGAAAGTATCTTGTTCTATTTTTAACTCCTTTCTCACGACTAAGAGCCAATCATCAATGTGAGCTAATGATGAATAATTGGTTACATCATACATAAACAGAGCACCATTAGCACCCCTAACATATGTGGGTAGCAAAAATCTGAAACGTTCTTCCCCTCCAAAATCCCAGATTTGCAACTTCACTTTTTTTCCATTGATATCTAAGCTTTTTACCTCGAAATCGACCCCAATTGTCATTTTAGTGTCAGATTTAAATAAATTAGTAAGGAATCTTTGAGTTAGTGTAGTTTTACCACAACCCGCATCACCGAAAATAACGACTTTAAACGTGGCGTCATACATTTCTGCGTCTTCTCACTTCCTGTTAAATAGTTTGACTTAATCCAAGTTTCGGTAAAACAGGTGGGCGTAAAAAACTTTTCTCAGTTTTACTTTAATGCTTGAATTTTGGATTTTTATTAATAACTTTTTATGATTATGATGATTAATATCTGTTATAAATCTTGTATAAATCAATATTAATAATATTTTATAATAATATTAACCTATTAAATTTGGTTTCTATAATAAATATATGGATATTAAAATAAATAGATGTGGTTTAGCTCTTTATTTAATATCATACTTCATATTTTGCATTAATTTGTAATTAACAAAACATGTATAATTGGGAAGATCATGACGGAAAGAGATCAACAATTAACGACAGATGTAAGAAATTATTGTGAAAAAATTGGTGTAGATGTGGTAGGATTTGCCGATCCACTCTTATTTGAACGATATTCAGAAGAAAATCGACCACATGCGTTTCTCAAAAATTCAAAAACTGTTATCGTAATCGGTTTTCATCTATATGATATTATTCTTGATGCTTGGAGTCATAAAGAGGGAGAAGGAATATGGACTCATCAGTTTGCAGATGCAGTTGTTGAGCAATTCTGTCATGGAGTTCGTAGATTGCTATTAAAGAAAGGGTATAATTCTCGGGTTATTCCTTATAGTCCTGGTTTATATTTAAAAGAAGCGGCTGCTTTAGCAGGAATTGGTCCAATTGGAAAAAACAACTTACTTATAACTAATCTCTTTGGTTCTCAGGTAAGATTAAGAGCTTTAGTTACAACAGCACCACTTATTTGTGGGGATCCTATAGAAGAAAGTAAGTATTGTAAAGAATGTAATATCTGTATAGAAACATGCCCTGCAAAAGCGTTCGATAATGGAAAATATAGCAGAGAAAAATGTTATCTTTATTTGGAAACTCATAAAAAGAACTTATCTGATTATACTGTAATAGAATGTAATGTATGTATTGAAACATGCCCAATTGGGAAATAAAGAGATACCTCACAATAGGATTCTTCAGAAAAAAAAATTTAGAAAACTATCAATAACCTTGACGGTTTGATCTCTTCTCCCTGATTTTGGAAAAACTCTATTGAGTAGATGAGTCTCAACTTCCATTACGTCTAAGCCTATTAAGTCAAACTTTTTTGAATTTATTGCACTCTTTATGCTTTTAGCAGCATTTAAGATAGTATTTTGATCGATTCCAATAGCATTTCTAAACCGAGTTGCAATTATTTCCCTTAATGCACCTACATCTGTATCAAATGAAATGTAGATTTTTGATTGTTTAGTCTCCCTTAAAATTGTTGACAGTTTTTTAATCATTGATGATGGATCAGATTTAGGTATAAATGATACACCTTTCTGTTCAATTTCATTGTAAAATTCAACATATTCAATAATTCTAGAGTCATTTATGGAACGAAATTTTGCATCGGGATAATCTTGACACCCGAAGATTATTAGATTTTCAGGAAATATAATCTTTTCTTTCAATAAAAAAAAAAGAAATGAAGCACAGGTGTAATTATCTACAATATCTAAGGTTTTATTAACAGCATTAATATCTTCTGAAATTAACGGATTTATTTCATCAGGGTGCTCATTCATATATTTTGCTATATTCAATGCAATGTTAGCAGGTATTCCATCAAAATGGGCATCAAAAATTAGGATTAGTAAATCTTCAGACCCAAATTCCTTAGACAATGCATTTAAAACACCCCCCGTAAGAGAATGATCTACTCCGATCATTAGAGGAAAATCTGGTAATATGTTATTTCTAATGTAAACTTCGAGTTTCTCCGAATAAATTCTAATAGCGTCTTTACGAGTAAATTGTTGAAATTCAAACTGATTCATTAAAGGTAAATCTTCCAGTTTTGGTTTAGGAGTCAGCCATGATTCAATGGGAAATTTACCCATTTTAAGAAATTTATCTTTTGATAACACACGGCTAAAATACAGTAGTCCTTCGTAGGGATCTAAAAAATTAGGGTCTATTACAAGATTTTGAGCTAAATTATTTAGATAATTTTGTTTAATTTGAAGACTAAGGGGGAAATCTGCTGCATCCAAAGCTGCCCCAAATACTTTTATTAATTTTTCCAAGTTTTCAGGCATTCCTCTAATTACTTTGAAAATACAATTAATCTATAAATAATATAAAGGATTTAATATAATTTATAAGGTCGATGAAAATGATAGATAACGAAATTATTACAGAATTAGCAGGAATTGTAGGGGAAAAGTATGTTTCGGATCAACCTGAAATGCAATTTCTCTATCATTATGATTTCATAACAGCTGAACCAGAAGGAAAGTGTGATATCGTAATAATGCCGAATTCTGCAGAGGAAGTTCAGGAAATTGTTAAAATTGCAAATATCCATAAAATTCCAGTCGTTCCTTGGGTTTCTGGTATAAATTTTGGTTCTCTTGCCACCCCTAGAAAAGGAGGAATTGTAGTTGATTTAAGAAGATTGAATCGAGTGTTGGAAGTAAACGAGGATGATATGTATGTGGTGGTTGAAGGAGGGATAACATGGGCAGATTTGCAAGGATACCTCGAAAAGAATCACCCTGATCTAAGAGCAGGAGTGACATGGTCACCTCCAGGTACAGGAGTAGTTCCTTCATGCCTCTGTTATGGGATGTTTGATTTAGGTATGATAGGCGGATCTGGTGCTGAGTTTCTAAACGGTTTAGAAGCAGTACTGGGATCAGGAGAACTTGTTAAAATAGGTTCTTGTGCCATCTCTAATCATTGGTATGGTAGACAACCATTACCAGATTTAGCGGGATTATTTATAGGGTGGGAAGGTACAACAGGGATTGTAACCAAAGCAGCTATAAAAGTATGGCCAAGATTACCCTTCAATGAAGTTTTCACAGGTGCAACGCTCAGAATGGATGATGGAATTCCTGTAATGCTTAAACTTGCGAAAGCAGGTCTCGGTATTATTGATCTAGTTGTAGTTAATCTCGGATGGAGCCAATCAGTCCAAAATCTAAATGAGAAAAGTGTTCCCAAAGATGCCATAAAAGGAGGTATGCCTGATTTTATAGGAATTATTGCAACTCAAGCGTATACTGCTAAGCAACATGAAGCTCAATGTGACGCAATTAAAGAAATTTGTAAAGAAGGCAATATACAGCTTATGTCAAGAGAACAAGGAGTAGAAGCAATAGAAGAACCCCCAACTCAGGTTTGGGGTTGCTGGAATTTCTCGAGAGGTGGTGGTGGTGAATGGATTGGTTCTTACTGCTCAACAGGAGATATCGTGAATTATTATAATGTAGCAAGGGAAGTTTGTTTGAAATATGATAAACCTCCACAATTTTATAGCAGGATAATGTTTGGTGGGCATTATTGTGTTGCGAGAACTAATATTAATTTTAACAAAAATGATCCAGCTGACATAGCAAAAGCACGGGACCTCTTAAAAGAAATTCATGAGGAGGTTCAAAAAATTGATGGGGCAATAATGTATAAATCACCAAAATGGGCGTATCAATCACATAAAGAAAAAATTTTTCCCGCTACAGGTGAATTAATTGAAAAAATTAGAAAACTACTTGATCCAAATAAAATAATGAACCCAGGACAAGGTAGAGGAGAAGAATAGTATGTCTAAGAGAAGAGTAAGAAATATATCTGGGATGGGGATTTCTAAAATAACTTTGGCTCATGAAAATCAGAAACTTCAACGGCATCAGGATTTATCACATTATAAGGAGACATTTTTTCAATGTGGGAAGTGTGGAACCTGCCGAACAGTCTATAAAGACGCTAATTGGTCTCGAGTTTGCCCATCTGGAGAATTTGGCAAATTTGAAGCATATTACCTTGGTGGGAAAAATCTTCTCACATGGGCTTTATCTACTGATAAACTCAAATGGAGTGAAAATTTAGCTAAGATTTTTTATCAATGCTCTGTGTGTATGGCATGCGTACAGCAATGTCAGATACCTGAAATTCATACGTATGCAGGAGAATGGTTAATGGCGATGAGAGAAGAGGCTGTTAAGGCCGGGTATGGTCCTATGCCAGAACAAACTAAGTATACTGACCATATAATGACAGAAAAAAACCCTTATATGGAAAAAAATGAAAGCAGATTGAAATGGTTACCATCACATATTAAACAATCACCAGAGGCAAAATTGGCATATTTTGTGGGATGTACTGCAAGTTATAGAGAGCAAAACATTGCGATTGCAACAGCGGAAATATTAAATTCATTGGGTATTGAATTTAAAATTTTGGAAAAAGAGGGATGTTGTGGATCTCCTGTTTATATGACAGGTCAGACTGAAAAAGCAATTGAATTAGCAGAAATGAATGTAGAAAGCTTTAAAGAAAGCGGAATTGAAAAGATTATTACTTCTTGCGCTGGATGTTACAGAACTTTAAAAGAGACGTATCCTAATAAATTTAATTTAGATCATGGAATAGAAATTCGACATTTACCCGAATTCATAAAAAGAGAATCTAAAAGTAGGGAGAATATTTTTACGAATGAAGTAAACATGAAAATCACTTACCATGATCCTTGTCATTTAGGACGACACATGGGCATGTACAACGCACCAAGAGATGTATTACAAAGTATCCCGGGCATTGAATTAGTAGAAATGACACGAAATAGGCATAATGCATGGTGTTGTGGTTCTGGAGGTGGAGTAAGATCTGCCTTTAAAGATTTGTCTTCCTTTGCTGCAAAAGAACGAATAGAAGAAGCTATGGAAACTCAAGCTGAAGCCATTGTCTCATCTTGCCCATTTTGTTTAAATCAGTTTAAATCTAACATAGAAAATGATGCTATTCAGACATATGATATTTCAGAATTAATTAGGAAAGCAGTCTAAAGTATTTTAAAATATTATTTTTTTTAATTTAACTTTTTTTTAGAAGAAATATAAAAAAAAGAGATTTTATTGATTTTCTAATTGGTCTTGGGCAATTAGAGCTGCTCCAAAAGCCCCAATTATTTGGGGGTCAACAGGTAGATTTTTTGCCCCAACTCCAATTCTTTTTTCAAGATAGGTAACAACCCCGGTATTTTTAGCAACTCCTCCAGTTATAGTGAAATCCTCTTCAAGGCCAACTCTATAGACCAGAGACATTATCCTAGAAGCAATGGCGTCATGTATTCCCGCAACTATATCAGATACTTCTATTCCATCCGCCATAAGACTTACAACTTCTGTTTCAGCAAAAACACTGCATTGAGCTGTAATTTTGGCTTGGTTTTTCGCTTGTAAAGAAATGGGACCAAGTTCTTCGAGCTTTAACTCTAAGGTTTTTGCCATAACTTCAAGGAACCTACCTGTACCTGCTGCACATTTATCGTTCATAGCGAAATCCAAGATCTTACCGTTTTTATCTACCTTTATTACTTTACAATCTTGTCCTCCTACATCAATTATCGTTCTAACTGATGGAATAAATGAATGAGCTCCTTTTCCATGGCAGGTTAATTCTGAAGTTTCAGAATTCGCAAATGGGATTTTTACTCTCCCATATCCAGTGCCAACAATGAATTCAATATCATCTAAACTCAAATTTTCTTTTTTTAGAGCCTCATCCATTGCATTTTTAGCTGTTCTTTCTGGTTTAGGTGTTGTTGGGACAATACTATATGTGAAAATCTCACCATCTTTTAAAATAACGGCTTTACCAGTTAAGGAACCTACATCACATCCAGCTACTATCAATTTTATTTATCCTCCTTCATAATACTACTTGCGTAATAAAATCCGAAATCCCTCCCCTTATAGATTCTGAGGTTACTTCACGTGAATCGTAAGGATCGCAACCAAAGATATAAACGGGAACACCTGTTTCTTCGCGTACTGCTTCTGAGCTAACTCTCGCCATTGAATACGCATGTTTACAAGCAAACTGCATTGGCATTATCACACAATCTATCTTATAATCTTTTACGTAATCTAGTAAAAAATCAATATAGTATTCAATTGGACCTCTACATGTTCCAATCATAGAAAAATCTAGAGCTCCTTTCGCTAAACTCTCAAAACATTTTTCAGTTGTTGAAACATCATGAGGTAGTACTTGGTAGAACCCTAACAAATCCATTACAACCACTGCTTGAAATGTCTCTTCTATCCATGTTAATAAATCTCCGTCAAAAAAAATATGAGTATAGGGCCAAGCAATCCTAATCTTCTCATCAGTTACCCCTGAAATACCATTTTTGACATTTTCAGCAGCTGTATCTCTTAACCATTTAGTAGATTTGACAGCATCATCAGTTCCCCCGCAACCTACCATTGATAAAAAATTTCCAAAACTCGCTTGGCTATTAACTGGACAGGGAACAGTTTTTAATAATTCATTGAATTCTAAGATATATTGTCTAGCTTGATTCACTTTGCCCATTGTTTCTTGTAATTTCTCTAAATTTAATTTCTGACTTGTTTTCTGTTCTAACCATGATATTAACTCTTTTGTTTGAGTTACCATGTAATCGATTACTTTATCATCATTAAATTCCCCTACTTTATCATAAGTCCAATATGGGATATCAATTTTAAAAGCAGGAATACTCGCTAACTGTTCAAAAACTTGATAAGTCATTGCAAGAGAATTACAGGGAGTTGATAGAAAGAATAATAGATCGGGGATTGGAGCTACTCCTTGCATATAAGAACCTATTAATGGTCTTTGAGCATTACAAACAGTTGGATTATCTCCATAACCTATTTTATTAGTGAGATCAAGATAAGTTTCATTAAGACCTAAGGGTGCCAATCCAACGCTGTACGTTTCTTGCATCAAAGGTGCTAAATCCATTGCATAAAAAATTTCGGGACCGTAATTAAATGGATGCATAACCAATTTTTTCCCATCCTTTCTTGCTTTAGGAATAGAAAGGAGATAATTTAATAACATTTCCGTAATTGGAGTTAAATCATCATCTTTAAATTGATTTAATAAACCTATTGTCATCATCTTTAGCATAGACAAATCTTTACCCCAGTTACCTCTAGTGAGTTTTTTGTATTCGTTAAACTTTTCAATATCCATCTATTTTCACCTCGATTCCAATATTTCCATAAAAGTTTGAACTCTTGTTTTCATTGCCCCAGCTCCACTCAAAATGTATTCTCTCTCTAACTCAAGAGAAGGAATCCCAGCTTCCTTTAATTTATTTCTAAGTAGGAAGACCTCAGGCCACCATAGAGCACAAAACTTCATCCTTTCAAGTACAACACCATCAACGTCAAAATCCTTAATCATTTCCATCATGAATTCTTCCCTTTTCTTATGTCCATCCGTCATCCGAGGACATGATATCTTTGATAAATATCGTTCTGCTAAGGCATCGATCGGATTTAACTTTTCATCAACTAAATCCCAAAAGTATCTAGAACCAAGACACAAGGAGTCTGTGACTACTAATCCTCCAAGGTCTTCTATAATCTCTATATATTCTGGTTCATCTAGCATACTCCCAATGATCATTAGCCTACTTTTATATTCTACACTAGTATTTTCTTCTGCAATTTGAGAAAGTTGTGATTCTAAGAGTTCGTTAAATTGATCTCTTGGCATTGAGACTCCTGCATTAATAATATTCATTATGTTAGTACCCGTTACAGGTGGATTTTTTTGTTTTCTCAACATATATAAATCTTTTAGGAGTGTACGAGATTTATTGTAAACCTTAATCGAATTCTTCAATTTTTCATCGGGAATGCTAACACCAAAACTTTTTTCAATATGTTGTTTAAGTTTAGTAATTTCATGCTTAAACCAATCGATTGTTGTATCACTAACATTACCAGGGACTCCCATTATATAGTGGTATGGAAAAGGAGCTTTATATCTGATATTATCGTAAAGACGTCTAATTTGATCGCAACAATTACAGGAAACAATCCCATCAAGAAATTTATAATGTTTTCTGTTTGCTAACTCAAGACAACATCTTGTATAACTACAAGTGGTAGGAGTCATATATGCATCCCCCATTGGTGTATCGGTACATTCTCTTGCTCTCATTCTAATCGGTAAGATATCTGCGGCGTGAAATATTTCTTCAGGTATGTATGAGCAAAAATATCCTAAAACCTTTTTACCCTCTTTTTTCCAGTTATCTACCCAGGGATTCATAAGAGGGATAGGATTTTTAAATTCTTCAATAATTGGCATAATTTCATCTCTAAATCAGTTAGTAAACCCAAATATGTTCAGATTTACTAAAAAATTCTTGGATTTATATTTACTTTAAATTTTAATTATAAATAACGCTGTTGGGATTTAAAAAAGTAATGGTTTTTCTAAAGAACAGACAAAAATGATAAATATAGATTAAACTAAATTACAACTTGATTGATGAAATCTGAGATTTTACCCCTAATTGATTCTGAAGTGACTTCTCTTGAATCATAAGAATCACAACCAAATATTAAACTTGGAATACCGGTTTCTTCTTTTATAATTTCTGATGTTACTTGTCCCATAATGGAGACGTGTTTACAGGCAAAATGCATTGGCATGATAACGCAATCAATTTTGTAATCTTTAATATAATTTATCATATATTCTATATAATATTCAATAGGCCCTCTACATTTACCAACCATTGAGGCATCTAATATTCCTTCACCCAAACTATTATAACAATCATCTATTGTATCTGTTGAGTGAGGTAACGCTTTATAGTGGCCAAGTAGATCCATTATCACAACAGCGTTAAAAGAGTTTTCTATCCATGAGAGGAGAGCTTGATCAAAAAATACATGAGTATAAGGCCAAGCGATTCTGATCTTTTCATCAAGAACGCCTCCTATTTTGTTTCTTACATTTTCTGCTGCCATATCTCGCAT
>JAGXNO010000067.1 GCA_019894975.1 Promethearchaeota archaeon
CATTACTATTGCTTTGATGTCTGAAAAAGACCTTCCAATTATCCATAAACGAATAAAGAAATTTACAGAAGCATTTGAAAATCAATTTGGTTTGAAGATAAAAAAATGGACTGGAGAAACAACTATGTTCAAAGAAGCAGATACAATTGTAAGCAAATACTTCCCTATTGATGTAGAAGAACAAATCGTTCGTGGCGTTAGAGGAAAACTAATAGAATTCAGGAACAGATTGGAAACCATGATACAGCCAAGAGAAATTATCTCCTTAATGCGAGAGATCACCGAATTTATATCTAGATACAGAGCAATTGTGAATAAAAATTATATTGATTATTATTTCGAAATAATTAAAATTGCTGAAGAAAAGATCTCATCAGCCTAATTTAATTTTTATTTTCATTTTTAGTTTTTGTAAAACAAGAGAAGAAGAATATTCTATTCATTTTCTTTATTGTTGTCTTCTTCTTCTACTTCACCCTCTTCCAGATCATTTGTAAAATTAAAGGGTGGAAATTTCCTTCTTCTGGAAAAAAGATCTTTTAACCTTAGCTTTAACTCATTAAAAGGTTTTAAATTTCCCGAAAATGGAGTTTTTACTACGTTCTCGACTTCAGGATTAATTAATTCTTCTTCAATTATGTCAATGTTTCCTAAATTTCCTTCAGATAATAATGAGAGATAGTAATCATTCACATATTTTCGAAAGGTTAAAAAACGATATTTTTGGAATCCTAATTTTACTGCAATCCATCGAGGGACAGCGCCAGTATTTCCTTGAGTATTTGCTGCAATCGCTTCTATTCTAGCGGTTAGCATAGACTCTTTCATTTCTTTCTCTTCTTCAGGGCTATCTACTTCCATCTGCAACTCAACATTTAATTCCTCTCCTATCAGTAATGATATTACCCCAATTGACATAGATGAAAGACCTAAATAATCTATGCGAATGGAGTCTTCAACATAAGGAATTACTTTATCTGAAAAGAACTCTTGCAATTTGAGGTATTCCATCAAAATAAAATTCGTTCGTTTTTTAAATTCAAGTTCTATTTGATATTTCTCAAATTTGGGTAGATTGTTTACATCTTTACCTCGTACTAATTCAGAGTAATTATTTGACATTTGTTCAAGTAGCCACTTACCCTTTTTATCTGGAAACTTGCCATAAACCAGATATATTATCTCATCTTTAACAAAAAATTGACATTTTTCCTCAGTATTTTTTTCTTCGGAAACCAGCAGCATTTTATCAAGTTCACCTCCTAAAATGCCAGTTGCTATGAAATCTAAATTATTTGTCAATTCTAATAAATAAGTATAATTTTTATTACTACAATATAATTCCGTTCTATCCGTTGATGTAATTCCCAGTAGTTTTATATATTCTAAGGGAGAATCGTCCTTAGATAACTTAATTTCATTGCTTTCCAATGAAAAAGACATAGGTGGTTCTTTTACTTTTACCTTCCCTCTCAATTTTGATGATAAAGTTGTAGTTTTGGTTTCAAATTGTTTAGGCTGAAGCTTTTCTTTCTCTTCGGAACTCAGATCATGTAAAATAGCTAAGAATTTGCTACATTTAGGACAGAGTTTGTCTTTAGGGAAAGGTTTTGTAATAATATATCCACAAAATGGACATTTAATCGTATTTTTCGGCGTATCTGAAGGAAATAAAGATTTAGGAATTTTTATCGACTCTCCTAAAATTTAGTCAATTATTACAATTATTAGGTTAAAATTATATATTTTTTTGCTTTTTGGCAGTTATAAGTATTTATCAGCTATTTTCTGAAATGCTTCAATAAATTTATTGTTATCTTCTTCCATCCCAATAGTAACCCGAATATAGTTATAAAGTCCTGGCTTGCTAAAGTGCCTAACCAGAATTTTCATCTCTTTCAAATCCCAAACAAATTGGAGAGTTTTAGACTTATCTTCAAATTTAATGAAGATAAAATTTGAATCAGATGGTAAAACACTGATACCTTCAAATTTATTTAAGATTTCTGTTAATCTATCTCTCTCCTCAATAATTTTTTTGTTTCTTTCGAAAATTTTATTGCTGTGCTTAATACATGACAAAGCGGCTATTTGGCCTAAATAATTTGTATTATATGGTAATTTTACCCTATTCATCTCTTTAATAATCTCTGGATCTGCCAAAGCATAACCCATTCTCAAGGATGCTAGTGAAAAACTTTTTGAGAATGATCGATTTACAATTAGATTCTTTACTTTTTTTAAAAGTGAAAGACATGTTAGATTAGAAAAATCGGCATAAGCCTCATCAACAAGTACTATACCAGGAAAACTTTCACATAATTTCAAAATTGTTTCATTATCAACTGATTTCCCATTAGGATTGTTAGGTGAGTTAATAAACATTAATTTGCCTTTTGCATTAAATGCGCTATCTGGAATAGAGAAATCATCCGTTAATTGGATCTCTGTGATTTTAGCATTATATAGAGTTCCCAATACTTTGTAAAATCCATAAGTTGGATAAAAAATTACAACCTCGTCTCCAGGATCTATAAATATTTTAAAAATAACGTCTAATACTTCATCAGAACCATTTCCTATGAAGATTGAATTTCTATTAGTTAAAGTATCTTTATCTCGAAGTAAGACATTTAGAATTTCTTTCCGTAATTCAAAGGAAGTAGGATCTGGATAGAGTCTGAGCTTTTCGTTAATCGCGCTCTTTATATCCTTTAATATTTCAGGAATTGGTGGAAAAGGATTTTCATTGGTATTTAATTTAAGCCAGCCATCTTCTGTAGGTTGTTCACCCGGTTCATATGCGGAGTATTTTCTTAGGCTTTTTCGCAGTAATTCATTTAATTCCATTTATCTAACCTTTTATTATTTTAAATCTAGGGTTTACGATTGATTTTCTTATAAAACCAATAATTTATGTATTTGCTTAATTAAATTTAATCTTTATCTTTTAATCTTTCTTCGATGGATCTTTTATGGCCATATAATCCCTCAAATTCTGCTAATTTAATTGCTGTTTTACTGAGGTTTTTTAAACCTTCTTTATCGCAATTCAACACATCAATAGTTTTTAAAAAATCAAACAAGTTTAAACCTGAATATTTTTTAGCAGTCCCTCCTGTTGGTAGAATATGATTTGTTCCAGCGCAGTAGTCTCCTAAAGGTATAGGAGAATAAGGTCCTAAGAATATAGACCCCGCATTCTTTATATCTTTAACTAGCACAGTGGGATTTTCGACTAAAATTTCTAGATGCTCTGGGGCGATTAAATTAGAAATTCTCACACAATCTTCTAAATTTTCTGCTTTAATTATTATTGAGTTATTATGCAGTGCCTGTTCTACAATAGTGTTCCTTTTTGAATCTTTAACGTACTTTTCAATAGAGCTTATAATTTGATTGATTAAATTTTCTGAATCAGATACGATGATTCCAACATTATCAGGATCATGTTCAATTTGAGAGATGAAATCAACGATGACATAATTAGGATTTGCAAATTCATCTGCAATAATTAATACCTCTGAAGGTCCAGCAGGGGCATCTATAGCAATAACATTTGAAAGAAGTTGTTTGGCGGTATTTACCCATTTATTTCCAGGACCTATTACTTTTTGAACTTTTGGAATAGTTTCTGTTCCATATGCCATAGCAGCAATAGCTTGTGCACCACCTACTTTATAGATTTTATCAATTTTAAATTCATTAGCAGCAACTAATATCTCGGGTGCAATTTTTCTATTTTTTTGGGGTGGTGAACACATAATAATTTCTTTTATTCCTGCTACATATGCAGGAGCCGCGATCATCAAGACTGTACTTGGATATATTGCTCTACCACCGGGAATATATATTCCGATTGTTTCTAACGGGCGATAGACTTGTCCGGCTGTAACTCCTTTAGCGATTTCAATACTCCAATCTTCTCTTTTCTGAGCCTTATTAAATTTAACGAGGTTCTCCTTTGCTTTATGTATTGCTTGTAAAAGGCTCGTATCTATTTTTTTATAGGCTTGAGAAATTTCTTCTTTTGATATTTGTATTTCATTACTGGCTAATTTTACTCCATCATATTTTTGAGTTAAATTAATTAAAGCCTTGTCTCCCCTTTCTTTAACCTTTTGAATAATATTGTTTACAGATTTTCTGATTGAATCTAATTGAGCTTCACTCCGAGGAATATAACGATGTAAACTTTCTTCATTCAACTCATCAGAATTAACAATTTTTAGAGGATTCATTTTAATCAGAACAATTATTGTAGCTCTTCAAGAGGTAAGATTTGACGAGGTTCGTGAACAACTAAGCCTTGAGCGTATTTTCTTAATACTGGAATCAAACCTAAAAATTCTTCTTTCTTAATTATCGTATTAATCGCATACCATCCATCAGTTCCAGCCAATTTTGAGACTGTAGGACGTTTTAACGCAGGAAGTTTTAGAATAACTTCATTTAATTTATCTTCTTTCACATTCATGAAAATATGAAGCTTTTTTTTAGCTTCTATAACACCTTTTAACAATACAAGAATATCTTTTATTTTTTCCTTCTTCCACTCGTCTTTTAATGCGTTTTTATTGGCAATTAAAACTGCGGTGGATGTATCGATAATTTCTATAATTTTTAAATTATTCGCTTTAATTGTTGTACCCGTCGAAGTGTTATCTATTATTACATCTACTTCTTCAGGAGGTTTAGCTTCTGTAGCACCAAATGAGAGGAAGATTTTAACATTTTCATTTTCCCCCCAAGTTTTCCATGGAGTAATGACTAAAGGAGCAATATCCCCATAAAGATCTTTGTAAGTCTTATTTTCAATTAAATAATTCACCGATAACGTTAGATACTCCGTGGATATCCTTAATGCTTTTTTATTATCTGCAAATTTTCTGAGAATATCATCTAAGCTTAAGATATTTTCCCAATTATTTGGGACACAAAGAACTATTGAAACAGCCCCAATCTCCAAATCTAATAAAACTTCAACTTCAGCTTTAGTTTCCTTAACCCAATCTATTCCCGAAATACCTAAATCAAATTGGTCTTCCCCAATTAGATAATTTGGAATTTCTTGTGGTCTTAATAATTTAATATAAATTTCTGGATCTCCCACAGAAGGACGATAATCTCTTTTTGAGACTGACTTTAGTTTTAGGCCCGCTCTTTCGAAGAAAAGAGTAATATCTTCTTGTAGGCTTCCTTTTGGAATTGTTAGTTTTAACACTTTTTCACTCATTACAAATCAATAAACATTGTAAATTTAAGAATTTAATGATTCAAGTTATCATATTTTTAATTCTTAAATTACCAGAATTAGCTGTAGAAGAAATTTTTAAGCGATGATTTTTTGAAGTATAATTTCGAAAACTGAATTTTTAAATTTATTAACACTATTTTATTTATAGCATATATATCGTGAATATTATAAAAAATAACTAAGGATGTTAATTAATGACAGATTTTGCTCTTATGTTCAACGCAAGACCCGGTGGGGAAATTTTTCCAGTTAAATGGGGTAAAGATAATTTCGTACCAGATACTTCAATAATAGTATTAGATGAAGGATCGGAATCAATTTATTTATGGCATGGAGTTCAGCAAGGATTAGTTGCTCGAAGAACAGCTCTAAGACAAGCTGAATCTTTGAAGGGCCACGGTTATACTGTTGGTAAAAGTATTATTGGACGCGATCTCAAGTCTTTAAAAGAAATAGATGCAAGAAAAGTAGGGAAAGTTCCGGAAGATACTCAGATGAATGAAGAAATGCAGGGTTTATTAGATAGAAAACGTACAGAGTTAGATAATTTTATCGTTACCTTTCAAGAGGGTGCAGTCAAACCTGTTTCATTAGCACCGAAAGTGAAAGAAGCACCTAAGGTTGAGACTAAACCCGTACCAAAACCTGTGGCAGCTAAACCATCACCCGCGCCTGTAACACCAAAGCCAACACCAACACAGATAAAATCAACTGATACTGCTTCTGAATATAATGATACGGGCCCTTTACCTTCAATAAAAACCGACCCAACGCCAGTCCCAACTGCACTAGTCTCAAAAACAAATTTAACCACGAATGCAAAAATATCATTTGTATTCAGTGCTATATTAGAACATTTTGATGATATTTGGATTTCAAAGAAGAAAGATGGGAGTTATTCTGTTGAAGAAATGGATGGTCCAATATGCAGTTTTTCTTTAATGGAGGGTAGTAAAATAAATTTTTCTTCACAATCTTTTAGTAGAGTAGATCCTAAGGTGAAAACAGCAATTCAAAAGAAGTTCATTGAGCTTTCAAAACTAATATAAAAAAATTTGAACACTCATAACTATTATAATTTTTATTATATTCTTTTTTATTTATTATTAGGTTTTAGATGAAAATTGAATCTTGATTTTAAAAGATGTTCAAACATTAACAATGAAATTCAATATTTTAGCCCAGTTATTTTCTGACCTAGAAGATACTACAAAAAGACTTGAAATGATAGATATTTTATCAAGTTTTTTTGAATCATTAAGAAATAAAGCAGATTTCAATGATTTAGATAAAATTATATATCTTTTACAAGGACAATTAGTTCCTAACATAAGACAATTCCCCAAGATGGGAATAGCTGAGAAGATGATTATTGAAGCTTTATCGGTACATTCTGGAATAGAGGGAAAAAGAATTAAGGAAGTACTTCGGAAGCAGGGAGATATTGGAGCGGCAGCAGAATTAATTCTATCAAAAAAGAAGAAACAGACATCTCTTTTTGATTATAACCAAAACGATGAAATATCAAAATCATCTCTTGAGATTTCGGAATTATATTCTGAATTAAAGAAGATCGCTTTAACTGAAGGCTCAGGATCACATGATATAAAGTTAGGGATATTAAGAGGATTGATGAGGAAGAGTTCACCATTAGAAACTAAATATTTGTTAAGGATTATTACCTCTACATTAAGAGTAGGTGTTCAGGAAGCGACCATAATTGAAGGATTAGCTTTAGCATTCACAGGGATGAGAGAGAATAAAAATATAATTGAAAAAGCATATAGATTATATCCTGATCTGGGTGAAATTTCAATAATATTAGCAGAACAAGGTTTAGATAAAGTTAAAAAAATAGATATTAAATATGGTACACCCATCCTAAGTATGCTTGCTTCACGAGAAATATATACCGAATTTATAAATAGGTTAGGCGTCCCTTTTGTCGCTGAAAATAAACTGGATGGGGAAAGACTCCAAATTCATAAACAAGGTGATCTTGTAACATTATTTTCCCGACGTTTACTGGATATTTCAGAACAATATCCCGACGTCTGTGAAGTAGTAAGAGAAAATATTTTAACTCAAAATGTTATTTTTGAGGGAGAAGTTGTTGCGATGGATCATTTTTATGAAAAGATGCGCCCATTTCAAGTATTAAGCCAAAGAAGAAGAAAGTATGATGTTGAAGATATCTTAAAAGAAGTACCCGTATGTTTATTTGTTTTTGATCTTCTAAAATTGGGGGATATATCTTATGTAGATATACCTTTTTCAGACCGTAGAAGAAAACTTGAAGAAATAGTAAAAGAAAGAGATGAAATAAGGTTAGTGAAATCAGTTTTGATAAATAAAACTGATGAGTTGCTTGATTTCTTTAATAAAGCTAGAAATGAAGGATTTGAGGGAATTATGGCAAAATCTATTAAAGATGATTCTGTTTATCAAGCGGGAAATCGTGGATATAAATGGTTAAAATTAAAAAGCTTAGAAGGAGGAAAATTAAAAGATACTATTGATGTGGTTGTAGTAGGGGCTTTTTATGGGAAAGGTCGTAGAACTGGTTTATTGGGAACTTATATCGGGGCAGTATACGATCCTGAGAGTGATAATTATATAGCATTCACTCGTTTTTTTTCAGGGATAGATGATGAACTATCAGAAGCACTTACGAAAGACATGGAAGATTTTACGCTTGATAAAAAGCCAAAAAATGTAATCTGTGAGGATAAACCGGATATCTGGTTAACTCCAAGAGTAGTTATTGAAATAACTGGGGATGAGATAACTATAAGTGAAAAATTCATCACATTAGGATTTTCAATGAGGTTTCCCGTTTTTCTGAGATTACGTCCTGAAAAAGGTCTAAAAGATATTACTACAGTAAGAGAGATTCACGAATTGTATGAAACTCAGTGATTTTTGTAAAAACATTTTAATAATAGATTTTTAATCCTGAGCTTTCTAAATTTTTTAAACTTTTTGGGATTATTTTTACCTTAGTATCTTTTAAATAGAGCTCTTTTAATGATGGCAACGAAGCGATTGATTTAGGAAGATAATTAATTTCATTCCTTGATAAATTTAAGGTTTTCAAATTGTGAAGGTTACCAATACTCTCTGGAATTCTTTTTAACTTATTATCACTTAGGTTTAAAAACTCTAAAGATGAGAGGTGCCCAATACTATCAGGGAGATCAACTAATTCATTCCTTTCCAAATCTAATATCATAAGTGATGAGAGATATCCTATACCTTCTGGTATTCTCTCAATTTGATTCCAACTTAGAATCAGTTTTTCTAATGAACTAAGTTGTTTCAATGATTCTGGGATTTTTATTAGTTGGTTATCATGTAAGTCTAGTTCTCTTAGTGATGATAAGTTTTCAATCGAATCGGGTAGAGTTTTAAGTTGGTTTAGTCTAAGGTTCAATGTTTCTAAAGATATTAATTGTCCAATGGTATTTGGAAGGTATGTAAGTTCATTTTTCCATAAATATAGTTCTCTAAGAGAACTCAGCATACCAATCGATTCAGGTAGTTTATTCAAGTTATTAACGTTGATATTTAATTCTTCAAGAGATTTTAAGACCCCTAGCCAATCAGGAAGATGTACCAATTGGTTATATCGCAGGATAAGTGTTTTCAACTGGCCTAGATATTCAATTACTTCTGGTAGCCTTGTTAAACCTTTAAAAATAAAATCTAATTCCACAATTTTGCATTCTTCAATTTCAAACTTTAATCTCCAATAAGATTTTTCCAATAAAATAATAGTAAAATAGTTAATGAGTATATCGCTCAGATCATTTTTAGAAAACGAATCTATCTCTTTAGTCTCGCACATAATTTCAAATCCTAACCTAAACTCTTTTCTCCTAATTTTTTTAACTTCGGAAAGTAAAGTAGATTTTGTTAAAGAATTTGAATTCTCTACTAAATTTCGTAAAATTTTTATTAGTGTTAAATAGATAGTGTTTAAGCATAAAGGAGAATCCTCATGAATGAGAGCCCACTTCATTGGTTCTAGGATTTTTTCTAAATAATTTTTTGCAAGTGTAAGTGCTGCTGTATTTCTAACTACTTCATTCGAATCAGAAATGAGTAAATTTTCTAAAATTTTGAATGTATGATTGTCTTTAATTCCAATTCTTCCTATATCATTAATACAGTTAACTCTTACTTTGTCATTATCACTATTTTCAATTAAGGACAATAACAGTTTTGTTGCAGAATGTTTATCTAAATTATTTTTTAAGAAGTCTTTGTAGATCCTATCCGGGGTCAATTCCATTAGGTTAAAAAATTGATTTTACCTTTTTAAATTACTGCTTTAACTTGTATATGACGTTTCAATTATTCATATAACCGGATAAATCTAATTCTTAAATTATTAAGTGCTTAATTATAGTTTAATAACTAATCCCCTAGTTTGTTCTAAATCTTTCAAAAAAGGTGGTTTCTCATCAAAACGGTTGAAGTTTAAATCTAATACTTTAAGTGATGTTAATAAAGATATTGATTCAGGAAGTGTCTTTAGTTTGTTGCCCCATAGGTTTAATTCTTCGAGTGATGATAATGAAGCAATCCAATCTGGTATAGAAGTAAGATTATTCCAACTTAAATTCAATGTTTTAATAGATTTCATATTAGTCAATGAAGGAGGAAGTTCTGTTATTTGATTATTTCTTAAATTGAGATGTTCAAGAGACTTCAGATGACCAAATGATATTGGAATTTCAAATAATCTATTATCATATAGATCCAAGTGTTTAAGTAAATAAAATTGCCCAATCCAATCGGGTATGTTAATTAATTTATTACCCCCCAATCCCAACCTTTCTAGAGATAAGAGTTGTTTGACTCCATTTGGAACAGTTTTGAAATTATTCCATCCAAGCTCTAATTCTCTAATTGAACTGCTCAAATTAAAATTTATTAAATTTAATTTGTTTCCATGCAAATCCAGAACTTTAAGTGAAGAAAGTAGGTTTAATGTTTCTGGAAGTTCTGCTAGCATATTATTTCTTAAATTTAAATATTCAAGTATTCGTTGAGAACCTAGTGATTCAGGAAGCATTCTTAGCCGATTAGATTTTAGATTTAAACTCTTCAATATGGTAAAATTTTGAAGATTAGGAATTCTTACCAATTTATTATAACTTAAATCTAAATATTCAATTGAGTTATTAACTACATCTGGGAATTTAGTTAAGTGATTAAATCGTAAATCACATTTTTTAAGATCTTTTACTGTAAAGATTGCTTCTAAAAAATTTTCCAGCTTATTCAAACCAGAACTATATCTCTCAACATTAGATAAATCTAATTCAGTAATCCTGCCATATTCATTGTTTTTAAATTTAAAATATCCAAATGTCTTCTTTAAAAATGTAATTAAATTATAATTTATCAATATATCTGCAAGTTCCTTATTCGGAACATTTTCTGCATATTCTTTTTTAAAAATATCGTCTCCAGAACGTTTATAATCCTTTTTATGAAACTTATTTAATTCCTTAAGTAACACTAAATTAGCATCATCAGTTTCAATCTCACCAATAGTCGAAATAATAGAAATTAGACACTTTAAGGATTTTTCATGTTCAAGAGCCCATATCATAGGATTGAGAGCACTCTCTAAATAATGATTTCTAAGAACAGAGATTGTTAAGTATCTTATACCCTCATTTAAATCAGAAATTAATAAATGCTCTAGGAATTCAAAGGTTTTCTCGTCATTTACTTGGATTTTATCGAGGACATTAATGCTTTCTATCCGTGCTTCGATTTTTTCTGCATTATCTATAAGAGTTAACAATAGTTCTATAGCAAATGATTTATCTAAATCCCCATTTACAAAATCTCTATAAATAGCTTTTGGTGTTAAAGGCATACAACCATTTTACAACTGTTTTTTTTAAATTCTTTCAATCATCATCCCACCCAAACGGATAGGTCCTCCGGTTGCATTGTATATTTTTTCTGCTTTTCTTAGTTTGGATTGGCTATGCGAATAAATTCTGAAAACAATTTCTCCCTCTTTTACTTTTGCTCCTTGTTTTTTGATTATTTCGACACCAGAGCTTTTTGAACTAGGACACCCCGCAGTTTTTGCTATGTGGTTTATTATAGCATTATTTACTTCTACGATATATCCTTCTTTTGCGGCAAAGAATTCTTTCATATGAGGTCCAAGTTCAATGTCATCAGGATTAATCTCAGGATTACCACCTTGAGCTTCTATTATCTTTTTCATTTTATCATAAGCCTTACCTGAACGTAAAATATCTTTCGCTAGACTTTGACCCATGCCTTTCTGAGCTTTTCCACTCATTTCAAGGATAATCCCAGCTAAATCTGTTGATTTTTCTATCAGAGAATTTGGGCCTGCAGAGTAATCCTTAAGTAAGTTTAAAGCTTCTCTTGCTTCTATAGCAGGTCCTACTGCATGCCCAATTGGTTGATGAGCTAAGGTTAAAGCACATTCTGATTCAATTCCTACATTAGCCGCAATTTCTTTAAAGATATAAGCAAATTGCTTCCCATTATCAGGAGTAGGAAACTTAGTTCCTTCCCCAACAGGTATATCAAGAACTAATTTCTTAACACCTAAGGAGAGTTTTTTGGTAAGAATTGAAGGAATCATTAACCCAATGGGATCCATATGTAAAGGACGTTCAATCTCGATCAAGATATTGTCTGCTGGAGCAATTTCAAGCGCTCCTCCCCAAATTATACATGCATTTTCTTTGGAAACAATGTCGTTTAGTTCAGTTGGATTAAAAGCAACTGGTGCTAAGACTTCCATTGAATCTGCAGTACCGGAGGGTGAGGTTATTGCTCTGGTTGAGGATTTTGGAATAGTTAATCCTGCGGCTGCTACAATTGGGACAATGATAAGTGACACCTTATTCCCAGGAACACCCCCCGTACTATGCTTGTCATAAACGTCCATCCCGAAGTAAAAGATTTCCCCACTCTTTGTTTCTGCTAAGGTTAAAGCAGTCATCTCCTCATTATCCATTCCATTAATAGAAACGCCTGTAATAAATGCTGCTAAATCAATTCGAGATAATGATCCTGAAACTGCATCTGATACAATGGCATTAATTTCTTCACTTTTCAGTTTATTTCCTTTAATTTTCTTTTGAATAAATTTAAAAGATTCGGGGGGGTCAGCTGGTTTTACCGAGACAAGAACATCATTCTTTAAATTCTTCTTCTCACGTATGATATCAAGAAATATACCAATTTCTCCAGGTTTTACCATCGTATTTGAGTAATCAATTTGGATGATAGCCGTCCAAAATTTGTCTTGTATAGATTTAGATTGCACATTTTTAATAAAAATACGTTCACCAGCTTTTTGTCCTAATTCTTGTGCATCATTGACATTTAAAACAATATTTTTGGTATTCCCTGTTTCAAAATTTATTTCCTTTACTTTAAGCTTCATAATCTCAACTTAAATTTCTATTATATACAGATATAAGAAAATCGTGATTAATAATTTTATTACTAATTTGTGGTTGTGACAAATAAAATCCCCAGAATAGGGTATATGCTTTTAGAAAAACCATAATAAAAATAAATAAATCAATATTTAGTTAAAATTAAAGATTAGATTGTAAATGGTAATAATATGAATAAATTTGAAAGGGCACAGGAATTAATAAAAAAATTGAATGTAGATGGTTGGTTAACAATTTCTGATGAAGGAAGTGATGTTCATTCTCATTTTTTATTAGGAGTGAATGCCCCTTCTCTTAATTATATTTATATTGCTGCAAATGGAGATCATAGAGTCCTTGCTGTTCAAATGGAAGCACCAATGATTGAACGTTCATTGAAGAATAAAGGGATTAAAGCTAAAGTAGATTCTTTTAGTTCTTTGAAAGACCTTGAGTCGAAATTGACTACTTTTATTAATAAACCTCGAATTGCATTAAACTTTGGTGAGAATCAGTTTAATGAAAAATCTACCTATTTCGCTGATCATCTAACAGTAGGGAATTACTTTTCTATTAAACACTTAGCTCCAAACACAGAGTTTATATCCTCAGCACCAATAATATATGGATTAAGAAGTGTAAAAAACCAAGAAGAATTAAAAGACCTAAGAAATGTATGCAAGGCTACTCTTGAAATACTAGAGACCCTTCCCGATATAGTTAAAAAAGGTATGAGTGAAAATGAAGTTAAAGCAGAAATCGAATATAAATACATGAAATTAGGAAAACCATCCTTTCCTGCAATTGTGGGAACAGGAGCTCATTCTGCAGATCCACACCATAATACATCAAATAAGAAAATTGATGAAGGTGTCTTATTAATAGATACAGGATTACAAATTGATCAGATGTGTTCAGATATAACCTGGACAGTTTGGGTTGGTAAAAAACCGTCTGATGAATTTATTAATGCGTATAGTGCTCTTTATGAATCAAAAGAAATTGCAAATGAATATTTCATTGATGATTCTCCCGCAAACCTTCCTTCTCTAAAGTGTCGCGCTTATCTCGAAGAAAAAGGCTATGATCATGAAAAACTTTTCTTTCACGGCTTAGGTCACTCACTTGGCTTTGAAGCTCATGATATCGGCCCTAGAGTTAGTTGGAAAGTATCTAAGGAATCCAAGCTTAGAGAGAATATGGTATACACAAATGAACCGGGTTTATATTGGAAAGGGAAATGGGGAGTTAGATTAGAGGATGATATAATTATCGGGAAAGATAAGTGTGAAAAAGTGACTTATAACCATGAGGATCCAATTATAATATAGGATCTTCTAATTTTCTTATGCTTCTTATCTCATAGAGGGGAAATGTAAAATTTAAGTAATTATAGTTTTATGGCTAAGGTAAATTCCTTTTTGTCTTCAATCAAATTTTGATCTGGATCATTAAACTTACTAGCAATACTAAAAGTGTAATCCCCTGCTTCAATAGGCTTGAGATTAATTTCCCATTTGATGCTTTCATTGGATCTTAGTGAATAAATCTGTTTCTTCAATGTGCCCCTCATGACTTTAATTTGTTCAGGAAATTCTACCTCAATATTGAGGTTCAGAGCATCTCCCTGGCTTTTATTCTCAATTAAGATCTCAAGAGGGAAAGTTTGCTCAATGAGAGGGGGTCTTAAATTTTTTGTAGAAATTTCGAGAGCTGGAGGTGGTGATATTAAATTTGGTACTAGAGTTTGAGAGATTTCATATTTAAACAATAAATCTCCACTCAACTCAGATGTTAAAAATATAGGCCCTATAAACGGCTTCCCCATTTGAAAATGAGGTTTTATTAGCAAGTTTACCAGTCGTGATTGACCAACTTGTATAGAGATCGGAAGTTCAGGAATTTTTTGAGAAGTTAAGTTATCAGAAAGAGACATTCCAATCTTTGAGATTATTAACTCTTCTGTTTTATAATTGTAAAAATCTTGTTTTGTAATTTCTAATAAAGGCTCTGTATTTATATTTAGTAATAGATTAATAGTTTCATTAGTAGTATAAACATCTTTATCAAAATTCAAGCTAATAAGCAAGGAAGCATATACTTTTGCTATTACTAAGGCTTGCTTTGCTAGAAGTATTTCAGCTTCCCAAAACTTAAAATTAACAAAATCTTTTTGGATTCTCTCAACATATTTTTGATCTTTCTCTTTTATTACCATTGTTAGATTAGAAATAAGATGAATTAATGAGTGTTCTTTAAAATAAGTATCATCAACAAAAGTCTTTATCTTCTTAACTAACTTAAGACCTTCCTCTTGCTCTCCTTTAATGAAATAACATAGATATGAAAGACAGGCAAATAAGATAAAGAAATGATTTCGATCTGAGGTGCTTCTCAAATTAGGAACATAATTAATAGCCTCTCTAAAA
>JAGXNO010000068.1 GCA_019894975.1 Promethearchaeota archaeon
GACATGGATCGAGACTTGAAAATATTCCCGGCTTCTAATGAAGAAACTGAAGGACTTAGTGGAAAAATGATGGATAGCTGGATATCATTCGCCAGAAGTGGAAACCCAAATCATCAAGAAATTCCAGATTGGGAGCAGTATGGAAAAAATAGAGCAACAATGATATTTGGAAAGGATTTAAAAATAGTAAATGATCCATATAGTAAAGAAAGAGCTATATGGGATGATATCTTAACATTTAAAAACTAGAAGAAAACCATAAAAAAAATTATCGGATAGACTATGACAGATTTAGAACTATATGAAAAATTTAATAACCTTTCCAAATCTTAATTTGCTATTTTTATATGATTGTTTGGGGTCAATATGAGGTACTGATCACCAAGACGACCCATTGAGCCCCCATTCTCTCTTAAGAACATCTTTATATCTTCGATACCTCTCTTAAGCTCAGAGATTTCTATGTTTTCTAAAATTTCCTTAGCATTAATAAGAAGAATTTTTCGTCCAAGTAATTGCTTTTTAATATCCTCCACTTGATTGATATCAGAAAAATCATATTTCTTTATTATGAAGTTCTGTAACAACGAAGAATACTCCTTAGAAAATCCCATGGCTTCTTGCGGTGACCCTAAAAGTTCATTAGCCTTATGATTGCGAAATTTACCCATTATTATAAAACCAACTTTAATTTAGAGTTAAAATCAAATAGCACTACTTTCACTAATATAAAGAATCAGAACTATTTTAAATAGAAGAATTATTCGGACATATATCCTCATGACATGGGGATATTATATAAGGAATTTACAAATTAAACTCATTGTTGTAAAATTTTCGTTAAAAAATCTCCTTCTTATTTTCCCGCGATAGGAAAACTTAAATAAATTAATTCACCAAGAATCAATATGGAACTAACTAGTAATGAATTTATAGAATTCATAAAAGAGAGAAAAAGCGTCAGAAGCTTCGTATACAAAACGATAAGTAAGGACATAATAAATAATATAATTGAAGCCGCTCGTTGGGCTCCTTCTGGAAATAACAGTCAACCTTGGAAAGTCTGTATTGTTATCCATCCTACTCTTAAGCGAATGCTTGCCGACCTTACTAAGTACGGGGGCACTATTGAAGAAGCTTATGTAAATTTCGTAATTTTCTTAGATTTGGAAAGAGGATATGATAGAACAAAAGACTTACAGGCAATTGGAGCGTTCATACAGAATATGCTTTTAGCTGTTCATGCTCAGGAAGATCTCGGTGCTGTATGGATTGGTGAAATAATAAATAGAAAAGAGGAGGTCAATGAAATTTTTAAATTCCCTGTAGAAAAATTTGAATTAATGGGAGTAGTGGCAATGGGGATAGTTGATGAGGCTAGAGAAAAAGCTCGTGAGGAATCACGAGAACGTCGCTCAGTAGATGAGTTTACTGATTGGTATTAAATCTCAAATTTTTTTTAACTTTTCTGTTCTTCTAGTGATTCAACCACTTGGGGATTTAAAATTTTGATTCCAAAGACAAAAAATGGTATCAAAGCCCATTCAACTAGAATTGAAATAACGAATGGTATAGTTTGATTGATATCGAATACGAGACCACCCAGAATTGGACCAATTATCATTCCCAAAGAATCGAAGGAAGTAATTAACCCAAAGATCTTTCCCCTATGTTTTATTGAAACACGACTGAGGAAATTTATAAAAACAAATCCCGCTGTAAGCATAATAGTATTGTCAATTACAAGTAACACTGAAAAAACCCATATGTTTCTAGTGAAGAATACAATAATCCAGGTTACTATACCTCCAATAATACTCGTGATAGAAAGAGTAAGGTAAGGATTAATTTTATCAGCGATAACACCTAATTTAGGGGCAATAAGAGTACCTATTATAGTTGCGGGAAGATAAAACCAACTAATTAATGCAGCGGGTTCGCTTAAATTTGTGAAAACAATTGGTAAAATGAAGGGTCTATATATACCCATATTAATAGCTCCTAAAATCAGAGCAAAAAACAATAAAACTATCCCAAATATATATAGTATTGATGATTTCCCAGGTTGAATGTTATCGTTAATTTCTGAATCAGCAGATTCTCCATTATCTTCAGGATATTGAAATTTTTCATTTTCATCAACAGTTAAAGAAAATCTAATCCCTGCATAGAAATTTGCTACACCAAAGATAGGAATTGCACAAAACATAAGAAAGACGTTATCAGGAGTAAAAATGCTTGTTAATCCAAATATGGTAAATCCAACTACTGTCCCTATTACTTGACCAATACCAAGTGCGAATCTTCTGCGTCCAAATGCAGAAGAGCGGTGATGCTTCGAGGATTTTTCCGAGATAAGGGTGTCCAACGGAACCCAAAAAAGCATTGCACCAAGACCTAGCAGAAATGAACTAATATAAATTCCCGGTAGAGACGCCATAATTATTGAAGCATAAAGTCCGAAATATGATAACCCACGCCCGAATGACCCTATCATTACTAATTTTTGTTTGGAGATATGGTCAGTTAAATATCCAATGAATAAAGAGCTAATCAAACCGCCAAAAGTTAAAAATGCAGGAAATAGGCCAATTGTTAAACCAGATCCTTCCCAAACCTGACTTAACATATAAATCATAATAAAATCTACAAAAAAGAGTCCAAGTGCATTCCAAACAACGATAAAAATAACTGAATCGAAATCAGCTGTAAACTTATGATTATGGGGTACCGATGGCTTTCTAGATGTCTTTATTTTCGACTGCATTATAACAAATATAAAAAAGGTTTAGAGAAAAAAAGTTTTTCGATTTCAAAATTCTGTCTAATTTCGAAACTTGTTAGTTGGACTAGATATTTTTATAACCAGAAATGAAAAATCCCCGAGAATATAGGTCCAATCCAATAAAAGAAGCGAACCCAGTAGATCCAAGTAACTCCAAGAAATAATAGAGCATATAGAAAACCAAATACAAACCCAAATATAACGTCAATTGGAAAATGCACCCCCAAAATTAATCTCGAAATTGCTATAACAATATCTAAAGAAAGAAATATTGCTAGAATAATCCAATTTTGAAAGTAAAATGCAAAAATGAAGCCAAAAAGTAAAAAAAAAGCAACATGACCACTTGGAAATGATTGTCTTTCAGATTCTCGCATTATATAAGGAATTTTTAAGAAATCATCATGTTTTTTGACACCGTCAGTCTTTAACTTAATATACGGTCGATTTCTCTTTACAATTTTATATCTAACAATAACATGAAGTATTATCGATTGCTCAAAACCACTGGTAAAAATAACTAGAAGGTAATAATCCTTAGTTATATATCCATAAATAAACCAAATTAACCATACTAATCCCCAAAAATAGAGAGAACCTAGAAAACTAATAACAATAGAAAATTTTTTAGTTCGTTTACTAAAATCACTTCTATATATATTAAGGAAAGCCTTATGATCCCATTCTTCTATTTTTTCAAGATATTCCGACAATAACGACATAAAGTTAACAATGGTGAGGATTTGAGTAAAGTTAGAAAAAGAAGTATATATAATTTTTCCTACTTCTAATCATCTTGATTGATTCTATTGTTAAGAATATAATTAGTATTATCTTCAAGAATTTGATAACATCACCCAATTTTCTGCTATGTAGAAACAACAAAGCTTAAGAATCTTAAAGTTTTCTCTTATCTATCAATAAAATTAATGTAGCTAGGTTTCATTTTCTGAATGTAATACCATACTATTTGTAGTGAGAATTATGAGTGTAAATTCAGGATTTTCTGAAGAAAGTTTAAGAAAAATAGCTGCACAAAAAGTCAGTTTTAGGTTTTCCGTGAAGATTCACGTAGCAATTTTTATTGTTGTAAACCTTTTGCTCTTAATTGTTAATTTTTTCTATACTCCAGAGCTATATTGGATTGTATTTCCCTTCTTTTCATGGTTAATAGGTGTAAACTTGCATACATTATCCTATTTATTATATGCAAGAGGTGTTTATCCAACGGCTAAAAGAGGTATCATTTATCATTTAGACTCCTATATATTTGTGATGTTATTACTATGTATCATTAATTTGACGACACTTTCAGAGTTCTATTGGGTATTTTTTCCAGCACTTTTTTGGGGTGCTGGAATTGCGTTGCATCTAATAATTTACATACTTTATTATAGGGGAAAAAGTAAGAAACTTGGTAAATTTGAATCAAGAAAAGAGCGAGCAGTTGAAAAAGAAATGAAGAAAATGAGAAAAAATCAGAGTAAATAAAAAGTTAAAAGGAAATAATTTAATGTGGTTAGGAAAATTCTTAGACATTGAAGATGATAAAAATGAGTTAAAATCTAAGATAAATGAGGAACTGTTAAATACGCTCCATAAGAATAAATTAACACCACTTGAATTTACAATAATCGAAAGTATTTTTAATAGTAAACAACTATCCGGATATGATTTGATAAGAAATTTAAACAGACATTTTGCTGGTACTTGGGAAGCTCAATCCGGTACTATTTATCCAATACTATCAAAACTTGAGAAAGATGGCTTTTTGAAGGCTCAAAAAGTTAAAAGCCCTATAGGGCCATTAAGAAAAGTATACTCCTTAACTGAAGCTGGTGAAAAATTATTGAAATATAAGGTTAATAAAAACTACCTTGATCAACTAAAATTCATTGAAAATTTCTTAGTGGAACTTTCTTCAATTTATATTCATTCATTTCCAGAAAAGGAGAAGAAGGAAAGAATTGAAGAAATTCGAGAAATTCTGCAACTTACTTTAAAAAGTGTTATGAACAACATTCCTGCTACTCTCGAGTCTAATACAATATGTAATGAATGTGGCTCTGAAATTGGCCGAGAAGTAGTATATTGTCCTAATTGTGGAACTTCTTTATTTGATACAATAACCAATGAATAAAAAAAATAAAAGATTTACTAAAGGGTTTTATTCAATTTCAATATTGAATTTTTTGAAAATTTTTTCAACCTCATCAGTAGCTAAATTCCTTAAGATCTCTCCTAAGGGAGCAAGAACTTCTTCTTGCTGTGCTTTTCTATTCTGGCTAATTCTCCCTTCAATTACCTCAAAACTAGATTGAGCCCAACTATACCTATCATTAAATGTAAACCAAACTTGTTTATATGCTTTCTCCGTCCCACCATCTCTTGCTAAAGGCTTTTTCTCGACCGATACATCCGGATCTTGTAGATAACACCAATCTAATATTACCCATTCAAGTTTTCTTGAAGATTCTGGTCTATCCGCCAGATAAATGCAATATGCATGGCCTCCTTCTTCCGATGAGGGAAACAGGGGATTTGTCATTACTTGAGCGGCTACCACTTTTACTCTCCAAGAAGGAATTCCCGAATTTATTAAAAGACTGGCGATTAAAATTGCACCATCTTCGCAATCTCCAATCTCTGATTGTATAGATTCAAAAGGGAACTGCCAAAACTCAGGACAATCAACAGATTCATCATCTCCAATATACTTAAGGAATTCGCATACAAATTTTTGGATTACCCATGCCGTCTCATTTGCCGTTTTACGGTGTAAACCTACATGGCTAATGACATACCAAAGAATTGCATCATTATCTTTAATGAATGATTTTACGTCCGCATCAATTTGCTTTTTATATGATTCTCCTCTCAATGCCCGAGAAGTATAAATAATTGGTGCTGTTTCCCATTTACTATTCCAATATTCAGAACCAAATTTTCCATAATCTCCCACAAATGGTTTAATTTCGATTAAATCAGGGGGAGTTATAATTTCTTGCTCTTTCTTTTCTTTTTTTTCTGGCACACCTGAGAGAGATTTAGCTCCGTTTATCCATTTTTGTACTTCATTCACAGTTGGTGCCTTTGCAAGAACTTTTGGTTTCTCTTTTTTCAACTCTTTTAATTTGGACACAAGAGAATTTGCACTTCTTCTTGCAAATTCCTTTACTGAATCAATTCCAACTAAATTCAAGGCATTTGCAATCTTTGGATCAATACCATCAATCCTCATTAAATCTGCATGCTCCTGCCATGAATCAAGAAGTTCAGCAGAAACACCAATCTTTTTCGCCAACTTCTTAATTTGATTTCCAGTTAAAGGTAATAAATCTTCAACATTCCCGAATCCTTCTTTTTCAAGAAGAGCAGCCTGTTTTTCATTAATTCCAATAATTTCTATTATTTTCATGTTTAATGCTCATAAATTTTATTCAACTATAATAAACCGTATAACTTTAAAAAGTCATTATTAATTTTTTATAAAAAATCTTACCTTAAAAATGAATAATAAATTTCCTTTTTCGCTTTTCCAATGAAACCGCTAAAAGCACTTTATTTTGTACTAATTCAAAAATCAATTCTGCTATTTCTTCCTTATCTAACTTTATTGAGTCAACAATTTCATTAAATAATCTTTCTAATGAATAATTCCCTTTAGTTGTATGCGAAAGAGTTTTAGCAATTTGATACACTTTTTTAGATTTTGAAGAGAGTTTCTTTCCCTTCGTCGACCCTATTTTAAAGGGTAAAGTCAAGTATAAGTGGAATACGTCTTCAATAATATCTTCAACATTCTGTTTTGATTTGGATTGTTTTCGAAAAATTGAAATGTCTCCCTGAAGCTTTGTATATAGATTAGCTATTTCGTTTTCATATTGACCCTCAAATATTTCACAAAAAAACTTTAAAATCTCCCTTGTAAATAGAGTAGGGATTTTACTAAGAATTAACGTTATCCAGATCATCTTACCCGCACGAGAAATTAGATACTTTCCCTCTAAAGTTGCCTGTTCAATTTCTCCTTGTTCAAGCGGTAAATCTAAGACCTCATAATGAATAGAACTTCGAAATGTGTCAAGAAAATCGGGATCAAAACTACCTGCTGTCTTATAGAATATAATATCCCGAGACTCTCTATGAGTTATAATTATATATTCAATTGATATTGCTAGTGATAAATATTCTGAAATTGGAATCTATCCTTTCTATTATGATTTCTTATGTATATTGAATAACACTTTAATAATTTATAATTTTGTTCGGTCCCCATTAATATAACATCACTTTTCATCAAGATTTTACCCAAAAATTGAAGAAAACATTCATTCTATTGGTCTTCTAGTAATTTATAAATTAAGAAGTCTATTTCATCATAATGTCATTAATTAGCGATTTATATAAAATACAAAAAAAAGATCTTAAGAACGCAGTAGATGTACTCACTAATGCTTTTTCTGAAGAATCAATGTGGGACGAAGTATTTAATGATGAAGATAAGAACCGTGTACTAACTGAAGTTATGGTTAGATTTTGTTTGAAATACGGTAATGTCTTATCGACGTCTGATAATTTAGAAGGAATAATAGCAATTGCACCACATGATAAAGAAATGACAGCATTAAGAGTTATTCGAAGTGGTGCTTTTTTTCTTTCAATGAAAATATCAAACGAATCAAAGAAAATGAAAGTTCTCAGTAATTCAATTGAAGAAGCAAAGAAAAGTCTTAATTTAAGCCCATATATACATCTATTAATAATGGGTGTTTCACAAGAATTTCAAGGAAAAGGTTTTGGGGGAAAATTATTAAGAGCAGTCATAGAAAAAGCTGAAACAGAAGGAAAACCTATATATTTGGAGACTCAAAAGGAAGGTAATGTTAGTCTCTATGAAAAGTATGGATTTTCCGTAAAGAAAAAAATATTTCTTCCAGAACCATTGAATTTACCAATGTGGTTAATGCTTAGAGATACGAAATAAATTTGAGTAAAATTTTTATTATCTTAATTTCTTGTTTTCTATATTTTCATGATGTCAGCCCAGGCAATACGTTGCTTTTTCATCGGATCATCAACAGAAATTGTGTCTTTTCCTAGGAACATTGTTTTTCTAGTATTTATATCATATTTTGACCATTCTTCAATCCCTTCATGGTTAGGATTCCCGGTTTTAGCAAATGCAATCCAACTATCCATCATTTTTTCACTTAAAGGTTGAGCCTCTTCAAGGTTGTCAATCTCTACACCCATTTTTGGATTATCAAGACTTCCATGAATAAATCCCACATCCCCTCCATGAAAAGCTCCATATTCCTTTCCTTGAATTTTAAGTGGATAAGTGAAGAGATACATGTAAGTTCTTGGGGTATGAACTGATTGTTCTTCTGCTAATCGGATAGCAGAAATTCGAAAATCAAGATCTGTTGAAAATGCCGTCAAAATTGCCTCTGGATCTCCTGCATCTTTATAAACCTCAAACATTTCCAATCCCTTTTTATCATCATGGCCTAACAATTTGATAGCTTTTACAATTCTACGTTTCACCTCTCCCATATCCAATTTTTCGGAATTTGGCTTAATTTTTGGAATTGATTCATTTAAAGTGCATCCTACCATTAGATCAATATCGGATGCAATTCCTTTTTTTATCATTCCGAGGGGATGTTCAGGAATGGTGCTTCCATCAATATAGGGGGGAACAACTAAAACCCATGGCCCTGTAGTCCACTCCACCTCATTTGCAATTTTAGTATGGACTTCTACTAATTCATTTGCAGTGATTCTACGTAAAGATTCGATATCGCCTTCATTTATCTTTAAAGTTTTTAACACCCTTTTTGATATCTCCATTCCATTCTTCGTTTGGAAACTTAAAGGATGCGCTGCTCCACTTTGTGCAATTACTCGATTGAAAAGCCCTTTTGATGCGGGAATACCCATTAATATTGAAACAGACCACCCTCCAGCACTGAAACCAAATATCGTGATACAGTCGGGATCACCTCCAAAAAACTCAATATTCTTTTGAATCCACTTCAATGCTTCTATCTGATCTAGAATGCCAATATTACTTTCAATGCCTTTAATTTCACTAAAACCCAATGCACCTAAACGATAGTTGATTGAAACTACTACGATATCTCCTCTTCGAGCTAATTTAAATCCATTAGGTAATCTTCCACTTCCTGAACTCATACCACCTCCATGGAACCATACCATTACGGATCTCTTTTTATTGTCAGTACCAGGGGTCCAGATATTAAGTGTTAAACTATCTGCTTCACTCTGTGGTGTAGGAGGAAGAGTCCATCCTGGATAATCTGCATTTTGAACACAAATAGGGCTGTAATCCAAAGCATCAAAAACACCAAACCATTTCTTTCTTGGAACTGGAGGTTTAAATCTTAATTCTCCAATGGGACGTTCAGCATAGGGAATCCCCTTAAAAACCTTTAGATCACCGTCTATATATCCTCTAACCATTCCAACCGATGTTTCAATTATTTCTGTTGTTTGCATATAACTTTCAACCAAAATATTCTTTTATAAATTAATATTGAATTCCTAATAAAATTAGAGGAAAACCATCTTCTACTTGATTGTAGAACCAATTAAATGCTTGATAATAAACAAGTACATTATTGGTTGGAATAAGAAGTGTGGAGGGGGAGAGATTCGAACTCTCGAAGGCCTTTGCCACTGGATCTTAAGTCCAGCACCTATAGTCTTGACCCATTTTGGTGTAAAATGGCTTTGACCAAACTCGGTAACCCCTCCAATGTAAAAGCTCTATACTATATTATTAGCTTCTAAGGGTAACAATAATTCAAAGTTATAATTTTAATTTAAATTTTACTTAACAATATAATGTTAATAGTTAGACATAGAAGCTAATAAAAATAAATTCATTTTGTCTTGAATACAGGTTCTTTTTTTTCTCGTCTAGCCCGTGCTGCAATACCTACGTCAGGTTTACTCAGTAAAGTGATATAGCCTTCATTTTCTATATCTAAGATTTTGTATATTTGATCCTTGAACATGGTGTGTATAGCTTGCCTCATTAGTCTAATTGATAGACCTGGTGCTTTTGGGGTAATTAATTTTAATGCCTGTTCTCTTGCAAAAGGAACGAGTTCATTAAGTGGAAGCACTTTATTTACTAGTCCAAGTTCGAAGGCCTCTTGTGCTCCAATTTTCTTTCCATAATATATTATTTCTTTAGCCCTTTGAAATCCAAGTTGGAGAAGTAAAAGAAATGTCGATGCGAATTCAGACATGAACGCGTTTTGAACAAAATAGAATCCTAAATACGCATTTTCAGAAGCATAAATAAGATCGGCACCAATTAAGAGCATTGTTATTCCCCCTCCAATAGCTAATCCATTTACAGCCGCTACTATCGGCTTAGGAAAATCAAATATTTTTCGAGCTATTCTTTTGGATGAGCGATCAGTTGGGTCTAGCATTTTTATTATTTCGGGAGTCATTTCACTCTGTATTTTTGGGCTTACATACGCACCTGAAGAAAATGCATTTCCCTCTTGATTCCCGGTTATAACAACAACTCTGACATCATCATCATGTTCCATATATTCGAATGCAAACTCCAATTCTAAAAACGTTATTGGGGACAGAGCATTCCTACGTTCTGGTCGATTGATAGTTATGGTACATATACCATTTTCTTCTTTTTCATATTTAATATCTTTAAAATCTTCAATAGCGATCATTGTTTTCAATCTATTTCTAATGTACAATTATATTTTATATTATACTACCAAATTGAAAATGAATAATTAATTTTGTTAAAAACACCAGAAATGTAATTTAGTAATAGTTAGATATTAAAGGTTAGATAAGGTTTCCATAAAAAACAAAAAGAAATAAATAATTGTAAAATATAAGAATAATATCATACTCACAATATATCAACTTATACTTGTAGATTAAGATTATTAACTTAAAAAAGATAGAATAAATGGTTAAAAATTATGCCTGTAGGTATTCTCGTAATTCGCTGGGATAATGAAATTGGCCCAATAAATGAAGGGTTTTATCCAGAAACTTTAAAGATCACGAATAACCTGCTTACGCAAGTGTATTCAAGTCATAGATACCAAAGTCTCAAACCTGGTTTCGCGAGCATAGCCCTTAAGAATAGTAAAGTGGTATCTTTCTTTTCAGGAGTGGGGCAAGAGTTTATATCTGTTGAAAATTATGTTGTAGCTCTTATCCTTCGAAGGGATGAGAAACCAGGAAAATATAGAGAAGTATTGAAGATAATTGCAGCAGAAATTCTAGAAAAGATCCCGGATGATACGTTTAAGAAAGTATTACCCCGCCTTTATAATCAGTTAGCTAAAGTATAAACAGTATGGTAAATTCTTTCTTTTCTAATTTTCACCAAGCTGCTTAACAACTATTTTTCCTTGTTCGTTAGTTTCAAGTAATCCCGCGCTTTCTAAATCTTGAACATTTCTCTTGACTACAACAATAGGTGTACCAATAGCTGCTCGTAGGTCATCAATTGTTATTGCTCCCACTTCTTCGACTATAAGAAAAGTCTTGAAAAGTACTTCTTTTTCCATCAATGGTTTTAGTTTGTCAAAGTAATTAATTTTATCAACATTTTCCTTTTGAAAATCTTGAATTTCTTTAATCTTTTTATTTAAACTCTCGATTTCTGCATTTGCCACTCGATTTTGATCACCTAATTCACCAACTTTATTAATCAATTCTTCATGCTTATTCCTCATTTGTTCAAATCTAGAAACGGCATCTTTCGCTTCAGAGTCTCTCTCTGTAGAAACTAATTTGCTATCCAATAATATTTGATCAAGTTGATTAAGTTTAGATTTCAATTCTTGTGTTTCTAGTAAGCGTTTTGCTTCCATTTCAGATATTATTTTAACTTGTTCATCTTTAAACTTATCTGTAAATGCTTGAAGTTCTTGAACTTTATTTTCTAGTCCTTTCCTAGCTTCTTTATGCAGAAGCAATTCTGAAGTTCTTTCAGCCATTTCTGCTCTTAAATTTCCAATAGTTTCATAAGATTCTTCTAACTTTTTCTGACTGGGGACAATTTGTTTTTTTATTAGTTCCAGTTCTTTTTGTGATTGACCGATCTCTCCCTTCGCGTACTCCAATTCAAGCTCTTTCTCATTAAGTTGTTGTCTTTGCGCACCAATGAGTTCCTTCAATTCGAGTATATCTTCTGGAATATCACTCATTTTAGAAAGTTTGGTCTTTTGGCTTTCAATTATAGCCTCTTGTTCACTAACAACTCGTTTTTGACGTTCTACTAATGCTGTTAACTTGTCTACCTTTGCTTGTAAAGTAGCAGTTTTCTTTTCACTCGATTCAATATTATCTAATACATCTCTTAAATCCTTTGACATAATTTGTTTACTCTTACTTTAATATTTTTTAAAGTGAACTTATAACTATTAAGAGAGAGATTAGTTTTATATAATTTTCGAAATTGGAAGTAGTTTATACATCCTAATATCACATTCTATAAGGATTAATTTAAAAGTGTTTATCTTTTATTTATTATTATGGTAATCGTATCCCCACTTAAACCTTTTATCCCTATTAACCCGGAAGAATTCTGCACTAATCCTTACGATATAATCAGCAAACATGAGGAACAGGAATTAAAAAAAACCTCTAATTCCTTGATTCATCTTATTTTGCCTGATGGGGAAGGAAATAAACTTTATGAAAATGCTGCAAAAGCTTATAATGATTTTAAAGTTAAAAAACTAATTGAGCAAGAGAACTCACCAAGTATATTTGTATATAGACAAGAATCCGCTTATTTTAGTCATCAAGGGTTGATTATGGGAATTGCACTTAAAGATTACGAAGATGGAAACATTGTAAAGCATGAACACACCCGGGAAAAACCACTCAAAGATAGAACAAATCATATTATTAAAACTAAAGTTGCAGCAGGTTTAGTTTGGACGGTTTTTAAAGAGGATAAAAAAATAAATAATCTCATTGACCAAATAAAGGAAACAAAACCAAAATTTAAGTTTAAGAAATATGGTTATGAGCATATTTTATGGCAAGAAACAGATTCAAATATTATAAGCAAATTAGTGGTTCTTTTCAAGAATAGGAAGGTATATATTGCTGATGGACATCACAGAGCAGCGAGTGCTGCCGAATACCGTAGAATGGAATTAAAGAGCTCTAAAAAGGACAAGATATCGGAAGATCCCTGGCAATTTCTTTTAGCTTATATAGCCTCCGATGATCAAATTCGCATCCTCCCATATAATCGGGTTATTAAGAAGCTTCCACTATCAGAAAGTGAATTCCTAAACAAAATAGAGCAGATATTTTCCGTAGAAGTAATGGAAAATGCATTTAATCCAAAAGAAAAAAATGAAATTGCTCTATGTTTAAAGAACAAATGGTATAAATTAACAGTTAAAGACAAAAAGTTTAATTCTAAACGCGATTCTTTGGATGTGGCAATTCTTCAAGATCAAATCTTAAAACCAATCTTAAACATCATTGATCCTCGTGCTGATGATAATATTTTCTTTGTTGGAGGAATAAAAGATCCGAAAGAAATGGAAAAATATGTAACTGAGAGAGGAAATGATTTATTTGTTAATTTATATCCTGTAGATATAAGAGATTTAGAATCTATTGCAGATGAAGGAGGGGTAATGCCACCCAAATCTACTTGGTTTGACCCTAAAGTTCTTTCAGGATTAATTCTACACGATCTAAGAGAGTAAAAAAAATCAATTATTTATTTTTTTTAAGATAATCAGACATTTTTTCTGCAATCATCATTGCAGCACTAACCTGGTTTTCAATACTTTGACTTGCTATGTGGGGTGTGATTATTAAATTCTCATCCCAATCTATTAACTCTTGATTTTTTAATGGTTCTTCACGATAAACATCAAGGGCGGCTCCAGCAATTCTTCTATTTTTTAAAGCTTGAAGTAAATCTTTTTCATTAATTAGACTACCTCTTGCAGTATTGATAAGTATTGCATCTTTTTGCATAAGGTTTATAGTCTGTTCATTTATAATATTTTCAGTTTGGGGCGTTGAAGGGAGATGGATGGATATAATTAGAGCATCTTTTAATAAATCCTCAACGGAAGGATAAATTGAACATCCTGAATTCTTAGCTTCGTCAATGGCAATTTGTCCCTTACTAAATCGAGAATAAACTCCAACATCCATTCCTAGCCCAAGAGAAATTTTTGCTAAATGTTTTGCTATATTACCAAATCCTATCAAACCAAGTTTTTTTCCCTTTAAAGTATATCCTAAACATTCACTTTTATTCCATTTTCCTTCATGAGTGGTACGATCAGCATAAGAAATTTTTCTTATTAATGAGAGCATCAATCCTAATGCAAACTCAGCTACCGAAACAGCAGGGGCTTCAGGAGTATTCAAAACTTTAATATTCATCTCTTCAGCTTTTTGCTGATCTACGTTATCTAATCCTACTCCCGCTCTACCAATGACTTTTAAGTTTTTAGCGTTATCTAAGATCTCGGAAGTTAATTTTGTTCTTGAGCGAATTACAATGCCATCATATTTTTCTATTTCTTCTTTTAATGTTTCATGGGAAATGGTAAAATCTTTTATTACTCTAAATC
>JAGXNO010000069.1 GCA_019894975.1 Promethearchaeota archaeon
CTTCAGGAGTCATGGCAACAAGATCACCCTTATTGTTTAAAATATCAAAAATCTTTTCGATAGGTTCAGTATCATCTTTGCTCTCAGTTCCACGAATCATACCAAGGCTTTTAAGGACTGGTCCTAAAATTTGATGTTTCATCATTTTCGGATCAATCATAAAATGGATTTTACGACCAGATACCTGACTGATGATTAACATATCTCGTATGATATCACCTGCCACCGTGGTCAAAATAGCTTTTCCCCTAACTGGTATATTCTCTTTACCTTCGATTCTTAAATTCATAAAAGCTTGAAAAAATAACCCACTTAAGCCTTTTACAGCACCATATAACACATCAAGAGCAATTAATTTGGGATTTAACTTATCTGAGGCTTCTGAAACTACTTGTTCTTCAACCATATGATATTTACACCTTTTATTATATTATAACTTATCGATAAAATTGTTGACTTCTTCCATTCTTTTTTCGTAATATTCTTTTAATTCCTTTTCTGATACAAAACTGGGGATAACCTTTTCAGTATATACATCAAAAATCGTACTCAATTTTGTTTTATGTCTTAAAGTTTCGAGAAATTCCTCTCCTAACTCTTTTAATTGCCTTAAAAACTCTGCCATCTTCCTAAAAAACCTCCCATTTTCCACATCTACTGCCCCAACGAGCTATTACTTTATTCTCATCTTCGGGCATTTTGACTTGAACGATATCGCAGTTGTTGGGGCAATCACCGCACAGAAATGCTGATGTTTTAAATTCAAGATCACCCACATTGAGACCTCGAAACACAGTTTCGGTAGGATGATCTAAATAATAATCTCTTACTAAGATTGCCATTCCTAAGGCACCCATTAAAACGTTATATTTCGGAACGATGACTCTACATTCCAAATGTCTTTCAAAAGCTTGAATAATCCCCTTATTGTAGGATACTCCTCCTTGAAATACAATAGGCTCTGCTAATTCTTTACCTTTTGATAAATTATTCATATAATTTCTAACTAATGAATCACACAATCCCGCAATGATATCTTCCTTAGAATATCCAGCATTCTGCTTGTGGATCATATCTGACTCTGCAAATACTGTACACCTCCCAGCAATACTTAATGGATTTTTAGATTTTACCGCATAACTACCAAATTCCTCGATAGGGATTCCAAGCCTTGAAGCTTGATGATCAAGAAATGATCCAGTACCCGCAGCACATACAGAGTTCATAGCAAAATCAACAATTATCCCATCTCGAAGAATTATGATTTTAGAATCTTGACCTCCTATTTCTAAGATTGTTCTTACATCAGGATATAATGCCTGTGCAGCAACAGCATGGGCGATAATCTCGGTTTTAGCAAGATCGCCACCAACAATAGCTTTTGTCAGATATCTTGCTGAACCCGTAGTTCCACAACTACGTATTTCATATCCTAGTAAATTTTCATCTTGTTCAATTTGGTTTTTTAATTGTTCCATACCCGCTTTAGCAGATTCAATCGGAGAGCCCCTATTGCGTAAAAACACACTTGTAAGTACGTTACCATCCATATCCATCAATACAAACTTACAGGTTACACTTCCAATATCTATACCGAGAAATGCATCTTGCTTTCCACCTTCTTTAACGACTTTATCAGATACTTGTACCATTTAATCACATCTTTATTGAGTTTGAAGTAATTGAAAGCATTCTTGAAAAAAATGAGAACCATTTGATTTATAAAAATTTCTTTGATCATCTTCCAGAGAAATATTTTCAATTCCTAGTTTATGCTTTCGTCTTGATTCAATTAGGTCTACAAAAGCTTCTAATCTCGTCCTCATACCTTCGGTTCCACTATGCTCGTCAAAGGAAAAGAATATTATCGGGAGATCGTAGATATTTTTAAGTTTATTTGTTATAATCGTCCGAGCAGTCACTTCGGGCATACAGGTGAAAGGATACACATGGACGCACCCACTAAAGCCAGTCTGAGCTCTATCAATATATTCCCCTAAAACCCATTGGCATTCTCCTCCAATATCCATTGGAACGTACGGATGAGATAAGTGTTCTAACCATTTTCGATGAAAATTCAGATGGAATTTATGTGAAACCCAATCCCATAAGCTTAAATTTTGATGAATCTCTACACCCATTTCTCCCAATTTGCGTCTAATATCTACATTAACAAAAGGTTCTAAACTTATGTGAATTTCCCCAAAAATAGCTACTCGTAAAGGAGTTCTCGTTCTATCTACATCAATTGTGTTAAAATCTTCTTTAATTAGATTTTTAAAACTTCTTAACTCCTTAAGAGTGTTGGCCTGATCAAGCTTATTTATTACGGTGTTAAAAACTTTAGTTGTGTCTCCTTGGTTACGTTCATAAGCTCGAAACAATCCTTCTGCTGTTTGAATATCACTCAGCAATTTTGCTTTTTTCAAGAAGAATATGACAGCTTTAACAAACTTTGAATAGGCAAATAAGTCTCTTTTACTACTTAATTCTTGGAGAGTCTTGACCCATTTAAAGTCAAGTAAGTCCGCTTGATCTAATGGGATTATATTCACATTTTTATAACCCATATCATGCAAAAGACGCTCTTGAACGGCACCATAAAAGCCAAATCGACAAGGACCGCAATCGATGGCCATAACCAAAGTATCAGCACCCTTTTTTATGGCACTAACAAAATCACCCAAGGTAGCTTTAAATGGAAAACAAACAAATTCAGGACTATATTTTACCCCTATTTTAATAGCTTCCCGATTAGTTGGATCTGGGAGCACAACTTCTATATCAAGTTGTTCAAATAGAGTTTTAAATGCATAAACATTGGGTCCCATGTTAGGGAATGAGAGAATCATGTATCTTATAGCTCCTCAAGTCTTCTTAATACGTATTGATAACTGATGATTGATTATAATCGACGTTTATTTAGATAAACTATTGTTTAAATAACAAAGCAAAAAATAAAAATATACCCATTTGAAACTAAATATCAGAAGTATGATTGTCCTTATTAAAAATTTCAGTTCTGGTTATTAATATTATGAAACATATAAGATACATCTTATCATATCTTACGGTGTCTTATAATCTATTTGCAGAAGTTCAGTAATATGACCAAGTGTGTCTGTTGTATCAAAGTAGACAAATTTTGCAGGGCCAATTATACCTCCTAAAACTTGTTTCAATCCTTTTGAATCCCACTCTTTAATTTCCTCATCAACATCTTTAACTAAAAACCCTACGTGATGAAGGCCAACATTCCCTTCCTCTAAAAATGTATAAAATATTGAATTCTTGTCTTGAGGTTCAATCAAATCTACCTGTAGGTTTCCAATCATTGATCTTGCGACTTTTACTACACCCATATCAATTCGGGTAAACTTTTCTATACCAAATAGACTTTTGAATTCTTTAACTGCTGCCTCACCGTCTTTATAGACATATCCAAAATGATGAATCTTACCAAACATTGATTAAAATCACCTTTTATCTTATTATTATTGAAAAATACTTCATTTAGGTTTAAAAATTGTCTTAAGTTATTAATAAATTTTTACTCTTCTAATTCAGAACCACAGTATTCACAAATAACCTGATTTGGGTCTGAACTCTTTTTCCCGCAATTTTTACATTGGGTATATATATCTGCTCTCGCAATCTGAGGTGTGGGTATATTCCTTTCTTCAGGAGTTAGAGAAATATATTTATTAAAACTGGCTTTCACTCCTGCACTATGAGTAGCAATAACTATTTTATGAAAACCAGGTGTGACTTTTGGTCGATTGGGAACAATTAGCCCTATTTTATCTCCTAATTTTAAAGATTTATCATAGATTTCTAAAACTTCTTTATTTGGATAAATTACTTCATCTATTTTAACATCATAATCAAAAGGATATGTGGTTGCATCATAGACGACAAGTTCATCAACTTTTATTATTAAATCTTCAACATATTGTTCTAAAGATTGATTCTGCATAATCGGAGGTAATTCAAATTCTAAGGAATCACCTAAAATAGATACATGTACCAAGCGTTTCGCAATTAAATTAGGAATCTTCTTAATCCTATCTCTAACATTTTCAAAAAACTTGGACATATTTATTTATTTCATTACAATTTGTTAAAGTTTTTCTTCATCAGTTTTTTATGACAATGTGAAAGTACTTCCTTTTCCAAACTCACTTTCTATGATTAGATTTCCATCTAATAGATTAGCTAACTTTTTTGAAAGGTAAAGCCCCAGACCAGTTCCTTCTTTATGTTTTCCTGATTTCAGATCCCAGTTATTACCTTTAACAAATGTTTTTATTATACATATTTTACTATATAAAAGATTGAAGTTTTAATATAAGGTTTGATGAATAAGTGAAGTGATTAAAAAGATTGAATTCTACAGTCAAAAAAGAGGAAAAGAAACCTAAACAGGGAAAAAAAGAAAAAAAGAAGAGACAAAAGGATGTCGACGCAAGTAATTCAATTGAGGATCAAGAAGAGATAAAAAAGAGTGGTATTTTTTCCGCTTTAGACCAAATTGATACCAAGAGTAAAGAAGAAACCAGAGTAATTGAGGAGACATTAAGAGCAGGATTGATAAAAAGTGAAAAGTCCGAAAAAATAGAAGAAAGTAAGAAACCAGATATTGGTATTATAAATATTAAAAATAAAATTGAAAATCTAAGGAAAATCAAAAAGGAGCACAATAATAAAGGGAGATTCGAAAAAGCTATTGAAATCTCCAATAAAATAGTAACAATAGCGTTTTCAAATAATTTAAAGGAGATTATCAGTGAGGAAAAGAAATTTTTAGAGTTAATTAAAAATAACCGTTATCAAAAACCTGAAACCGTTGAAACTGTTGAAAATGAAGAAGGTTTAAGCCTAATCGAACCCACAATCCCTTCAAAACAGGTAATAGAAGAAATAGATCCTAGAAAAGATAACATAAAACTAAAATCCAATAAACCCAAATCTCAAGGTAAGGAGAAATTTGAAGAAGAAAGTCAAAGGTTCATGGAAGAAAAAGAAGTATTTAAACAGGAGAAACTAAAGCTCGAAGAAGAAAAAGAAGCATTTCAATGGGAAAAACAAATGCTAGAAGAGGTTAAAAAATATGAAAGAGATAAAGAAAAAGAACCTTCAAAAGAGGATATTGAAAATATAATAGATAAGCATGAAATCGATGAAATTAAGAAATTTGAACAAGAGAAGGAAGATTATTTGAAAGAAAAAGCCAATCTTGAGCAACAAAAACTAAAGTTTGAAGAAAAAAGAGAAATCTTCAATCAAGAAAAATTAAAGTTCGAAGAAGAAAAAGAGACGTTTAAATGGGAAAAGCAAATGTTTGAAGAAATGAAAAAGCATGAAAGAAATAAAGAAACAAAAAGTGATGTAAATGAAAATTAAAATAATATTTTCTTTTAGGTTTTTATCCATCTAATCTCTATTTATATAATCCAGAAAAGCTTTCACTACCATATGGAATTTTGGATCTGGGACTACAGTTAAATGGTCTTTTCCTTGGATTTGGAAATGGCAAGCATCTGGGACCAGCTGAGCTACTAAGGTTTTATCCCCTGGAATAAGCTCATTAGATCCTACAACTGTCATTATAGGCACTTTTATTTTTTTTAGAGATTCCTTAATTTGAGAAGGAAAGCCCATTATTTCAGTACCCTCATTTAGTAAACCAGTTGTCACTGCTGCCAGAGCTAATAAATCATTTCCTCTTAGTTCTGCGTATTGACGGAACGCACGAGCCACAGGATCTTTAATATCATCAACACTTTCTGCTTGGAACGCTTCTATATTTCGCTTCATTCTTTTTATATTATTAGATCTTGATTTATCCTCTTGAAGTAAATTTAACACAAATCCTCCAAGAATGGCAGAGATAAAGATCTCAGGATTAGATAATAATAATCGAAATGTAATATACGCACCCATAGAATAACCAAATAAATTTGCTTTCTTAATCGAAAGGTGTTTCATAAGTTTTATAATATCATCATCCATTTTTTGCCCATAATAGGATCCATCGTGGGGTTTATCACTTTTTCCATGACCTCGACAATCTAATAAAACTAATCTATAATTACCTTGTAAATATTTCATCCAATTAGTTTGTTTCCAATTACCTTCAAGACTCGATGCAAATCCATGGATCATTACAACTGGAGGTCCTTCTCCTTCTATTTCATAATAGATCTTAACTCCATCATTATCAAAATACGGCATATCAATATATCCTTATTCTTCTTTTATCCTTCTTAATTCAATTTTAACTAAATTGAATTTATCCATACACTCCATATTAACAACGTCAGGATTTCCACCCCATTGTTTAGGAAATCCTCCTCCAAATTGAAGCATGGTAATATATGGGAATAAATCATGATAAAAAAAACCACATAATCCTCCCGCACTATGCCCACTTAATTCTATTTCATCTCCTACTTTATGACCCGCATTACAATTACCTTTTACTTCTTTTATTGTTCCTACAACTCTGTAGCCAACCTTTACATCACTCATTTAATACTACCTCATTTAAATCTAATTTTATATAATTTTAAGTTTGATTAATTATAGTGTTATTATTATACAATTAATTTAAATCAACTCCTTTAACTTTTGATTTATCGTGATCTAAATGCTAAAATTACACGATTTAGGACAGCCAATAGAATTCTGGGATTATTTTGAGCAAATTTCAAAAATTCCACGTTGCTCTCAACATGAAGAAAAAATTAGAAATTTTATCCAAGGAGAAGGTAAAAAATTGGGATTTAAGACTAAAGTGGATGAAATTGGTAATCTCGCAATAAGTATTCCCGCAAAATCCGTTGAAAAAGAAAAATTAATTTTACAATGTCATATGGATATGGTCTGCGAGAAGAATAATGATGTAGTTCACGATTTCTCAAATGATCCGTTGAAATTAAAGATTATTGAGATTGAAAATAAAAAATGGCTAACTGCTGAAGGTACTACCCTAGGAGCTGATAATGGTACAGGAATATGTTTCAATCTTTCACTCATGAAAAAAATTCATGATGGTTCAATGAAATTTGATTCATTAAGCTTGGAATTATTATTTACTGTACTTGAAGAATTTAACCTAGGTGGTGCTAAAAATATCGATAAATCTTTAGTGAACGGAGATATGCTTATCAATCTCGACTCTGGGGGAGAGGGTAGAATTACAAATGGTTGCACAGGTGGTATTGGGTTTATTGCTGATATTAAAACTAAACCTGTTTCTGTTGAGACACTAGAGGGCAATTTTATACCCCATCAGTTAACTTTGAGTGGTTTAATTGGGGGACATTCTGGCGGAGATATTACGAGAGGTAGAGGAAATGCCAATAAACTCTTATGTCATATCCTTTGGAAGTTACATCAAAATTACTCGATTTATATTAACTCTATTAATGGAGGAAATGCTGCTAATGCCATTACGCGAGAAGCTTATTCGATACTTTTTTTAAAAGAAGGAGAGTTTTCAGAAATTAGATCTTACATTAATAGCCTCTTTATTGAATTAAAGAAAAATTATGAGGGAATTGAGGAAAATATGCGGTTTTCGATAGAAGAAGTTGATACAGGAGATATTGATACTGTTTTTTCTAAAGATATTCAAGGAACATTACTAGATCTTTTATATATAATTCCTAGTGGTCCTCTATCAACTCATCCAAAGATCAGAGTGTTTGCCTTAGCATCAACCAATATAGGAATAATAAAAACGGAAAAAGATTACATTAGGATAAGGATGCTTCATCGAAGCTTTAGCAAATACTACAATGAAAATACGTGTGAGCAAATTATTACCTTATTACAAATGTCTGGGCTTGATATGGAGAGGAAAATAACTGGAGGATATCCTCCTTGGGAACCAAAGTTTGATTCTAAACTTCTAAAAGTGGCAAAGAAAACTTATATGAAGTTATTCAAGCAAGAAGCTTCAATAATAATGATACAAGGGGGTTTAGAGCCAACATTTTTAATAAATTTAAATCCAAAGATGGAAGCAATAGCAATTGGACCGACTGCTTCAAACGTTCATTCCCCTAATGAACGGTTATATGTAGATTCTGTTGAAAACACTTGGAAATTTCTTACTAATATCCTAAAAAAGTTAGACTAATACGTTTTATAATCAGGGTTTTGAGTCCATCCACCGAGTATCAGCATTCCATTGCTCTAATAATTTTTCTAGGTCAAATCGACAGTCTTTATGTTGATTAGAGTCAGCTAAGTTATTGTATTCAAACGGATCCTCTTTCAAATCAAAAAACTTTATCCTTTCATTAGTAAATTTACGGTTCTTCACATCGAAACTCTTCCCAAAAACATATTCTGGAGTACGGATGGCGATTTCTTGTCGAGTTGATTCAATAAATGTGTAATTTTTTTCAAGGACTGCGATTTCTCCGTGGATGATTGGAGTAAGGCTCTGTCCTTGAACATGTTCAGGAATATCGATGCCTACTAAATCCATAATTGTCGGTGTGATATCTACCAGCGATGCTACCTGTTGATTAGCAACCTTTCCATTAGTCATTCCTGGAACACACCATATATATGGGATCCTAGATGATTCTTGGTTGTATCCTCCTTTTTGCCACCAACCATGGCTACCAAGATTATCCCCATGGTCTGCAGTGAAGATAACAATAGTATTTTCTTCGAGTCCAGCTTTCTTCAGATTTTCAAGAAGTTTACCGATAGTATCGTCGACCCAGCTTGTTGAACCATAATATAAAGCATACAAGTGACGTAAATCAAAACCTTCTGGAAGTTTTTCTGTATAAGGTAGACCAAGATTGTAATATTTAAAATCATATAAGTATGATTGGAAATTTAGAGGTTCATGAACCATTTCCCCATCGATAATAGCATTCTCTCGGATCGGCATATCCTCTGGTTTATACATTCTCTTATACCGATCCGGGATATCATCATACGGAAGATGGGGTGGAGAGATATTATAAAAGAGGAAGAATGGGTTTTCGGAGTTTTTATGTGACTGAAGAAACTCACCTACTTTCTTGGCTTCATAATCCACACTGAATCCCTCTGGAACGAACTCACGACCTCCATTTTCCGTAAAACTCTGACCAATCTGACAATGTTGGACTCTTGGTATTAGATAATAATCAAATCCAACATCATGAGGCCAAGAATGGATGTGCCACTTCCCAATGGTTGCAGTGTAGTAACCATTAGAACGTAAGATTTCTGGCAAAGTAAGATCTCTGAGATGTGGTCTTCCCCTCATTGGATAAAATGGTAAGATCCAGCGACTACCAAATGATATCAGTGAAACCTCGTTGTTGAAGTGACCACAACATCTTCGACTATATTCCCCCGATAGCATAATTGATCTCGCTGGCATACAAACAGGACTGTTAGATACAGCAGTTTCGAATCTTAAACCTTTACCTGCTAGACTGTCAATATTTGGAGTTTGGATAACCTCATTTCCATAACAATGTACTTCAAATGCTCTAAGTTGATCACAAGTACATAAAACAATATTAGGTCGTTTATTCTTTGAATCATTCATTTTTTCTTTCTAACAGACAAATATATATCTATTTTAAAATGGCTTAATTTAATATCATAATAAAATCTTTACATTATTATCACCTTTTAGGGGATTAAAATTGGGAAACATGACTAAATTAGCAATTATATCAGACATTCATGCAAATAAATATGCACTTGAAAGCTTTCTTCAATACAATGAAAAGAATTTTCAAGCAGATAAAATATTAAATTTAGGGGACTTTGTAGCAATTGGTCCTCATCCTAAAGAAGTAGTTCAAACCATTTTTAATGATAAAAGATTCGAAAACATAATTGGAAATAATGATATGATTGTATTGGGAAAACGAAAAGATGAATGGCGAAGGCCAACCCAACCTCATCATGAATGGATAGCTGATCAACTTGGAAAAGATCTACTTGAAGTTATAGAAAAAATTCCTACCTCAAAATACATTGATGTGAACGGAAAAAAACTATTGATGCTTCACTCACATTTCTATGACACTCCTAACAGATCATTCTTGGATAACCTTTTAATATATCAAGGAAAAACTCTTGAAGAATTTATAAATGATTATCCAGAAGATGTAGATATAGTACTGGTTGGACATTCTCATTTACAATTATATATTAATTGGAAGAAGAAGACAATTATAAATCCCGGATCAATTAGTATAACTTGGAAACCATTAGCATCCTTTTGTTTATTAGAGATTGATGATGAGAGCATAAATGTTAATTTTAAAAATATACCTTACGATTATTCTAAATTAAAGCAAGATTATGATGATAACAAAGTTGTGGCAAGGGAATGGTTAATTAAATATTTTTATCCCTTTATTTGATTATAAAATTTAAATGAAATTTATCTCAGAATTAAAAAAAAAAATAAAATTTAAAAATGGATGTATCAACAGAATCTTTAAGTTTTAAATATTATCTTACGTCCAGTTGCTATTATTTTTGAACCTCTTTTAATCACGACTAAGCTTCCGAGTTCTCCTCTGCAAATATATATTTCATTCTTTCCTATCTCCCAGTGTCGAATAATGTTCCACTTCTCCCATTGACCTTCAAAACTCAAATAAACCGCATTGTCATATATATGGAATTCAGCAGGACCTTTATATTTATCATCATGGGTTGTAATTCTTAGATTTCCTTCAAATACATTAGTATCTTGATGTACTATAGGGAGAACTATATATGAAAAGAACTCATCATCATGAAAGATTGTGTTAAGTGCGATTAGAATGTCTTCATCCGTTTCTGTATATAATTCACCCCCAGTATTAAGGTTGCGATCGTGTTTGGGGAAATTACTGCTGGAAATATCAACTTGAATACGGTGTCCTGCCATGAATACATGACTCATATCACCTAAATTTATTTCAAATTCATAAATCATGCCTGGTGACATTAAATCAGGATCACTCATTGATTCTCGAAATCTTGCTCTTAGAATTCCATCACCAACCAACATTGCGTTCCCATCGGGATGAACGTCTATTAGCTTAGCAGTAAAATCTGTATCAGTACAATTTGAGGAAGCACTTAGCACTACCTCGATAGGACCAGAAATCTCAAGATTATCTGTTAGCTCGTCGCTGGTATAGATAAGAATATCTTCTCTCCCCGTCTCCACTGGTCTTTGATCAAATGATCCTGCTGGTATTCCAAGGTTTCTTCCACCCCTCGTAAGTACCGGATTCGCTGGATCATAAATGAAACTTTCAGGTATTTCACTATCAATAGATAATTCTGTATTAAGAATTCCGTCTTCATGTAAGTAATAATTAGTCCATTCGATTCCTCCCAAGGGCCACTGATCAGCCCATCGCCACTCATCTAATCCGTGAACATAGTAGTAGACTGAGGGTTCATCCATTATTCCTGTATCTTCACCTTGTAACCAATAATCAAACCAATTATAATAGAGACTATAATAGAGATCAGATGGAAGACCTAATCCTCCATGAGTTCCAGGTGCCACATACAATTTTTGGTTTCCTTTATCTTGCAGAGCTACAAATGCATCTATTGAAGGTCTGGAAAAAAAGTCGTACCAACCTGCCACATGTATCATAGGAATATTTATTGCATCTTGAACATTGAGTTTATTTCGAAACTCATCCTGATTAGGATGAGACATTATTTCATCACCAAATGGTTGTAACGCAGTGAAACTAGGATCTCCAGCTCTCAGAGGAAGGTTGGTCCATGTTGCTGAATCTAGGGCTGTATATCCAGGAGTTAAAGACGTATGTGTCATTAAATCGATAAGACTACCATAAAGATCTCCTAAGTAAGCAGGAATATTCCATGGATCTGGTACAGTACCAAGATGTGAACTAGATAGACCAGATAAAGTTTGAGAATATGTCCATATCAAGGAATCCTGCCTATAAGCACCTCCGTCAAAAGTTACATCATTATAAAGGTTCGCACTTGCAACATACGATAATGCCGTAATTAAATGGGGGGGATTCTCACCGGCTGCTAAATATGTAGTAATACCTGAAGCTGAACCTCCATGAATACCAACTTTTCCGTTGCACCAAGGTTGGGATGCAACCCATTCAATTGCATCGTAACCATCAGGTCCATCATCATAAAAGAGACGATCCACACCTTCAGATGCATATCTACCTCTTGTATCCTGGGCAACATATACGTATCCATGAAGTATATCATCTGGCCATTGAGTTAAATTTGTTGGATCCGGGGCATCTCCAGGAGCACCGATTCCGTATGGAGTTCTTGTAATTATAGCGGGGTATTTTCCAGGTCCCGGACGATAAATTCTTGTATATAAACGGACACCATCACGCATCGGTACCATTTCTTCTAAAAATATTGGTTCATCTGGATTAGCATTCACTGATGGAATTGTAATAATAAAAAATCCACAAATGACAATGAGGAGAGTAAAACTCACAATTTTAACATTTTTTCTCATTTTTTATACACTCAATTTCTTTGGGTATTTATTTCATTGCGCCCCTCCTCGGCGCTCTGTTGGAAAATATATCTAAAAGATTAATAAGTTGTTTTGTAATAAAAAAATTGGATCGGTTCTAGATTATGATAACGTGATATAAAAGTTTTGACATTTAAATCAAAAATCTTAATGTCAATAATTTTATCTATAAAAGCCTTCTGTTATATTATGGAAATATTAGACAGAGAATTAATTGATTTTAAAGATAGGAAATTTCCCTTAAAGGTGTGTTTTAAACCAATAGGCATCATTCACACTCCATTTACAAGTTTAAAGGGTATTCCCATCCAATTTTCGCTATCAAACGCTAAGGGAACTATTGAAGTCTTTCCTGAATATATTACGGGCTTGAAAGATCTCTCTGGCTTCTCTCATCTTTACTGCATATACTTTTTTGATTTGGTAAAACAACCGGTCCCGCTTCAATCTAAACCTTTTTTAATGAATGAAAAAAAAGGAGTCTTTGCTATTCGTACACCTTTCCGACCTAATCCAATAGGACTCTCAATACTTGAGATATTAGATATAAAAGAGAATGCAATAACTGTTAGTAATGTGGACATCCTAGATAAAACTCCTGTTTTGGATTTAAAACCATATACTTCTCAATTTGATAATGTTGAAACAACCAAAATCGGGTGGCTTAAAGATAGAATTATGGATAAGAAAAGTTGAATTTTAGCTTTCGACTTCTTGTATTAATAATTCATTCTTCTTTTTACGTACTCTTTTAGCTTGAATAGCAATAGTTTCAAGAAGTCTTCGCTGATTTGTTGAGATCCATGGACCTTCACAATCAATTGCGGCATATGGAATATCAACCTTGTTAACTAATGGCCGTATAATAGCTTGTGAATTCATTGCCGGTTGACAATTAAACGTTCCCATGTTAACTAGACCATCGTAAATATCCTCCTCAATTGAATGTAAAAATCGACCAACGATTATTGGTGTTTCACTAAGGCTATTTGAGGAAACATATTCACTACCTTTCTCAAAGAGATCAATAAAACCTATAAATGGGTCAAATAACAGTCCTGATTTTCTCATCTGTTTTCTGAAAGTTTTACATTGAGAATTTAAAAAGTCTAAAGCACTTCTGTTTCTTCTTGCTCTAATAACTTCTTTTTGGTCATCTTCAACCAAATCCTCTGCTGTATATAATTTGCTATTATATTGTTCTTTTGGAGTTATATATCCCTTTTTAAACCCGTACCTTATTGAGCTTTCTGCCAATATTAAACTCATAGTTTCCACTATATCCACAACTTTCGGAATAACTCCTTTCTCAAGAAAGAATTCTTCCACAGGATAATGATCAAACATTAGATTTAATCCACCAAAAATTAAAACTTTTGGGGTTTCTTCAACAGTAGCTTTAAGAGGTATTTTTGATACCTCTCTTGCCCATCTGATTAAACCAGTGTTTAAGGTTTTCTTTTCTTCTTTTATATTGGTTATAAAATCACTAGTTATATCTTCAAATTTTTCCAAAGCAATTTCTTTATTTTCAGCAACACATTGCAAAGCGTTTCGAGCTTCGATTAGATATTGGCCAAGGATGAAATTAAGATTTTCCCATGCAAGTAAATCACGATTTAATCCCAGATAACCATTAGTATACTTAGGGAAAGCGCAAAAAATCACATTCTTTAAGTTTAATCGCTGTGAAAATATATCCCAAAGAGCTGGCCAAGCTCCATTCTGGCACGGACCGTGATTATCTATTGGTGTTCTATAAATAATAATTTCGTCTTCACTTCTATGCTCAGAAATATCTTTTAAAACTGCACCAGCTATACCC
>JAGXNO010000006.1 GCA_019894975.1 Promethearchaeota archaeon
TCTTTAATATTAAAGATATTTTAAAACCACTAACCGAAGTTGAACTTCAAGAGCTTATAGTTGATGATGAGGTTTTAATGGAAAAAGAAAAAAAGGCAATTGATAATCAAATCAAAAGGATTCAACAACAACAAGAGAATGCAATCCAATTAGAAGACCTCAAAAAGCCAAAATAGATAATTAAATGTTATTAAAATTTTAACAGTTCAATCTAATTTCTAAGTAGCAAATCTTTAATTAATTTCTAATATTGGATATAAAAGAGGTTAACTGATATATTATTAAATTATATTATAGGTACAGCTGGAAGCGGTAAAAGTACTCTCACAGGAGAATTAAAGCGGTATGTTCTAAATCGAAATCCAGATATTTCAGCAATTACACTGAATCTTGATCCTGGAGTCAAAACTATTTCTTATACTCCTGACATAGATATAAGGGATTTTATCATCTTAGAAGAGGTTATGGAACAATATGGTTTAGGTCCTAATGGTGGGATGATTCTAGCATCGGATTTGATGGTTAATTTTTTAGATGACCTAAAAGAAGAAATTGATGAGTATAATCCCGATTGGATATTTGTAGATACTGCGGGACAATTAGAGTTATTTGCCTTTCGTGAAACTGGACCGTTAATAGCTAGTGCTTTGGGATTCGGCGATGTTCAAAGATCTGTTAGTTTTTTATTTGATTCAAATTTCGTCCTCAGACCAAATGGTTTCATTTCAACCTTACTTTTAGCTGCTTCAGTACAATTTAGGTTTAGGAATATTTCACAAATAAATGTATTGTCTAAGGTGGATATAATTGATGAGGATCAAATAGATATGATTATTAACTGGAGCCATGATTTTCAAGCATTGGCAGATTCAACTAATGAGAGAGAAAAAGGACTCATTAGAGAATTATCCATGCTAGTCTCAGAAGTTTTTGTCCAAATGGGCTCTACAAGTGAATTAATTCCCTGTTCAACAAGAAAAGATGACGGTTTAGACATAATATTTGGACATTTACAGAGAGTTTTTGATTCGGATGAATCAAAATTCTATTAAACTCGCTCAAAATTTAAGAAGCGTCGATTGAATAAATAATCTAAGAATCATGAAGATAATCGGACCAATTGCAGGCATAGGTTCAAGATTAAAACCATTTACTTTAAGTAAGCCAAAAGCTTTTTTAACAGTGGCAGGAAAAAAAGTTTTAGATCATATTCTTGAAAAATTTAGCAATACATTTGACCCAAATACAGAATTAATACTCATCGTTGGATATAGAAAGAGACAAATTACCGAATACATTAAAAAGAATTATGCAGATAAATTTAAACTTATATTTATTGAACAAGAACCGAGAGGATATTCAGATGACATCCCTTTTTATTGGGGTCTGGGAGAAGCAGTCTATTTATCCAATATAAGATTTAAAAAACAACATTTTGAAACCAAAGACCAGGATAAAAGAGAAGGCTCTCTTATCTTTTTAGGAGATATGATACCTATAGATGAGTACTCGTACTTTATGTACCGTTATTTTGAATCTGACATAGATGGGATTATAACCGTAATGGAAGTTCCAAAAGAAGATGCTCATTCTTACGGGGTAGTGACTATAGATGAAAACGCGGTTATCCAAAAGCTTGTGGAAAAACCAAAAGAATTTATATCAAATTTAGCCATTGCCGGACCATACGCTTTTTCGCATTCAGCTACAATGGCACTTTTCACAAATATTAAACGTTATTTAGATAATAAATCAGAAACTAAAAATGAAATATATTTGACTCAAAGCTTACAGGATTTAGTGGATCAAGGATTTAAAATTGCTGCAGTTCCATTAAAAAAAGGAAACCTCGATTTTGGTAGACCTTCTGAATTACTCAATGGAAATAAATATTTGTTAATGCAAACCTCAGTTAGAAAAGAAGACTTTTCAGGATTAAATATAACGTCTGAAAGATCTTTAATAAAAAATCCTGTATATATTGGAAGGAATACAAAAATAATAAATTCAGTTATCGGACCCTATGTTTCAATAGGAGATAATTCAAAAATTGAAAATTGCATAATAGAAAATAGCGTTATAGAAGAAAGAACTCAACTTAATAACATTATTTCCAGAAACTCTATTATAGGTAGTGATGTAATGGTTGAGAATATAAGTAAGGATTATTTAATTATTGGGGATAAAAGCAGATATTAATAATTTTCCTCATCAAATTACTTCTAAATAATATAGTTAATTATTAATTTTAGTAAGATTAAAATAGTAATTAATAATATCAAGATTTTGACTATATTAGAAATTTAAATAATACTTGAGAATAATCATGTCGTATCATATTGCTTTTGATGTTGCTCATAAACCCAGGGGTCGAATTGACGAGAATTTAACTGAACTTCGAGATCATGTAAATTCAAATGATTTTGTATGTTATAACTTTTTAGAAATTCCAATCACGGAAGAATCACTTATACCCTATGACATATTAGTCTTTGTTTGTCCTGATTTTTCAAGAATAAACGCAAATGAAGTAACCCAAATTGTAAAATGGGTTAAAAATTCCGGAGGGGGGCTCTTATTATTATCACATGCAGGCGGTGATAGAGGTCGTGGGAGTAACTTATCTGAAATTTCAGAGCAGTTTGGTATAATTTTTGAAAATGATCAAGTTTTAGATGAACGAGTAAATTTAGGTATGGAAAATATTCCTTTAATAAATGTTTTTAATATCCCTCATCCAATTACATCCGAAATAGACACCTTATGTTATAGATCGGGGTGTTCTCTTTCGATAGTTGGTAGTGGAGCATTCGCGATAGCCGATTCGAATGAAACGTCAGAACCTTTTTCTTGTCCTCTTATATGTGTATCTGAATTAGGAAAAGGAAGAGTATGCTGCATTGGAAGTTATGAAATGTTTAGGGATAAAATAGGGGGTGGTTTTCAGTGTTATGATCATCCTAATTTAGCACTAAATATTTTTAAATGGCTTGTTTCGGATCACCGAATTGAGCTTAGATCAACCCTAGACATTCCAACACCCCTTTCTCAATCATCTGCACCAATTTCATCTGCTGAAACCCAATCTATATATTCAAACGACACATCTCCAAGTACGGGAAGAGCAATTAACATCGATTTTTCTATGAAAATCTCTAAAAAAAGTGAGTTAATAGAATTATTAAAAATATTTCAGAATCAGATAAATACAATCAAAACTACGATTGACAAGTTAATAGATACTGCAACAGATGCAGATACTGACATTGTAGAGTCTGATCAACTTCTTATTTCTAACATAGAAGATCAATATCAAGATAATAAACCTATTACACAAGAAACTCCATCTTTAGAAGATATTACGAGTGAAATCAATAGCATTAGCAATTTAGAAAAAGACGAAGAAGGTCTTACATCATTACCGCCCAAACCAGAGAGTTTGGTCCAAGAAGAAGTCGAAGAAACAGGTTTAAAACCAGTACCTAAACTCAAAACAAAAGATAAAACCAACAAGGAATTAAAAGATGAAAAGAAGGATTTAGAATCACAACTTTCTTCTGTTGAAATATTGAAGGAATCCATTGACAAAAAGCATTCATCTGGAAAAATAGATGATGACGAATATTCAAAAAGATCAAAAAAACTAGAGAGTGATACAAAGAAAACAAAGAAAAAGATGGGTGTTATAGATAAGTTATTAGAAAAATAAATAACTAAACAAGATACTAGAAAACTTCACCCTTTAGGTTTCACAGGGTGTCCTTCCGGGATATACGGTTGGGCATATTTATTTACGATCTCAAAGAAATCTTTATCACTTACACCCTTAGTAACTTTCTTAAGTTCTTCCTTTATAATTTTGAAGGACTTCCTTAATTCTTCTTTTGAGGTTGTTTCGTGTTTTTGTTTAACTTCTGTTGAGATTTTTCTTATTATTTCGATAGGAATATCTAAATCTAGAACTTTTAGCTTCTCGTGTAAAGCGTGGGTCACAGATTTTGTCCCTGAAAATTTTCCCAAATAGAATTTTCTTCTTCTTCCTACCATACGGGGGTTTATTGGTTCATATGTTAGTGGATGAGCCAGAATTGCAGCAATATGGAGTCCACTTTCATGGGAGAAGGCATAGTCTCCTACTATAGGTTTATATTGTGATAAAGGTTTACAGAAATATTTTTCACATTGTGCACTTAATTCAGGTAACTTTGTCAAATCTATTCCTGTTTTTATTCCTATCCTTTCCAATATTGTTGCTACTTCTTCTAAAGCCGCATTTCCCGCACGTTCGCCATACCCATTTATACAGGTGTGAGGATATTTACAACCTTCTATAACTCCCGTTATTGTATTTGCTACTGCTAGTCCAAAATCATTATGAGTATGAATACCAATCGGGATATTTTCTCTAAGAGGGGCAATTACTTCCTCTTTGATACGTTTAATCAAATATGAGGTTGATATAGGCGTTAAGATCCCAACAGTATCCCCCAAGACTACTCGTTCTGCTCCTGCTTTGATAGCTGTTTCAAAAACATTTTTTAAATGAACAAAGTCACATCTAGATCCATCTTCAGCAACCCAGTTAATTTTAAATCCATTATCTTTAGCATAATGAAGTGCAGTTTCAATTTGATTTAATTGATGATCCGCATTTTGTTTTAATGTTTTTCTAAAGATAGGTGAGATGGGCATGAATATCACAATTTCTTTAAGATCTGCGTCTATACATGCATCAATGTCATCTTTCCTCGGTCTGGCAATCCCTAAAATTGTAGATTTTTTAAAGTTTTCATTAACAATAGCTTTTACTATTTTTTTTTCTGAATCTGAGACTGCTGGAAAACCTACGGCTATTAGTTTAACCCCAATCTCATCCATCATTTTTGCTAGATGTATTTTTTCATCGAGAGTTAAATAAACAGTGGGACTTTGTTCCCCATCTCGTAAAGTTTCGTCCCAGATCTCAATTGAATCGGGTAAATCATAGTTTTTTAATGCAATCTCATTGTAGTCAATAAGGAGATCCCGAAGTTCCTCCTTTGAGAATTTGTAAGACATAGTTTAATCCTTTTTATAATTAATGATAAATAAAATTATGGAATACAAATAAATTTCATTTTTAGAAAAAGTATAAAATAGTTAAAAGATAACGTGGAGCCCAAACTTGTGAGTAAGAATTGAAAATCAAACAAAAAAGAAAAGAATTATTTAATAACGTCTGTAATAAAACAGGTCTCTACAATTTTCACTCCTTTAATTTGTGAGATCTTCTCTTCTATTAAAGGGTTAAATTGTTCTATTGAAGGGATTTCAACTTTCATAAATAAACCACAATCACCAGATAGTCTCCAGATATCAGTAATTTCTTCAATGTCTAATAATTCCTTCAAAATCCTTTTTATCTCTTTAAAATCTGGTTCTAATTTCACGGTTGCCCTAGTACGAGGTTTATTATCAATTGCATAATCAATTGTGAATTTTCTGATCACACTTTCATTTGTTAATTTTTTTACTCGTCTTCTAACAGTTGCTTCAGTTTTGCCAACACTCAGAGAAATCTCATTAAAAGACATTCTACTATTATCTTTTAATAATTCTAAAATTTTCAAATCTACAATATCCATAATATCGAAATCACGAATTTTTTATATTCTTTTTATAAAAATAATTTCACTTTATTATTAAATATGATGATTATATATATAAAAACTTTAATTATATTCTCAAATTCACTAATTTTATAGCGAATTGAAAATACTATTGTCTGAAAATGGTTATCAATCTATTAATAAAGCTATTAATCAATACAAAATCGGAAATTAATATCTTAGATTTGGTGCCTTTATGCGAAAAATAGTTTTTTTATCTCAAGCTGTTTCATAGGAAATTGATCAAAAATAATTATAAAGTAAAAATTTTTAAGATGAAATAAATCATAATTTCGTTCAAATATTTAGACGTTAGCTTTAATAAAAAAAAAACTTTTTTATAGAGTTTATATTAAAATGATTAATATGGAAAAACTAACAAACAAAGAGTTTATAACACCTACAGTATTAATCGCCAGTGTTTACGCCGTTCTAGTATCTAATTTCTTTATGATGGCTTATAGATCGGTACTCGATGCTAATTGGTCATTTTTTACAAACAATAATTCATTAGCTAATATATTAGCTCTTGCTTTTGTGCTATTTATTGTAATACTTGTATTATCAATAAAATATACAGAGAAAATTGACAGTAAAATACTAATAACTATAATAATCATCATTACGGGTTTATGTGGATTTGTCGTTACCACGTTTTGGACTTTGGAGTGGTTTATGCTTGGTTTTATAGTAGTTGCTTTATCGATTGCCTACCTTACCCCATGTTTATCTAAACTTTCAACTGAAATGGTGGGACCTGAACCTGAAAAAGATTATTATAAATTGATATTTCCTATTAGCATGATTTTATGGATCGGGATCTCAGTACTCATCTTTTATTTCATAGAGAACGAATATGTATGGAGATTTTTTTACATAATTTCGGGTGTTCTTAATATCGCAGGATCATTTATGATTTACAATGTTTAATACGTTTGATAATTAATTTAGATTTCAAAGTTAATACTAGGTCTAGGTCTGAAAAAAAATTTAGCTATAGGATTAGCTGATTTTTATATCTTCTCTATTTTTTAGTTGAATACTAATTGGTTTTAAATGATTAAATCGTATCAATAATATTATTAGAAATGTATTAATTCTTCATAATATATTCTATAGATAGAGTTAAAATAATGTCAAAACAAATTCCTGAAAACGTTAAAGAGTCGTTGAGATCAATAGGTCTTACAGATTACGAAATCTCAATTTATCTCACTTTGATCTCAAAAGGTCCAATGGATGCCCGAGAACTATCAGAAGCATCGGGAGTCCCTTATTCTCGTATATATAACATCCTCACTCAGCTGGAAAAGGATAAACTGTTTATAATAAAGGAGGAAGAGTCTCGTCCGTCTCGTTATTTTGCTAAATCACCAGATGAAGCTCTCATCATTGCAAAAAAACAATATAGTGATAGTTTTAATGAACATTCAGACAAAATTATTCATACTCTTACCCCGATATACCAATCTCATGATACCCCAATCAAGATCGCGCTATATGTTCATAGAGGTAGAGATGTTTGCATTAATAGAGCTTTATCATTAATAAATTTAGCAAAAAATTCAATATACTTTACTTCAACAGAATTTGAATTACTAGAATTATTTTTTGATGATATTAAAAAAGCAAGAGCAAGGGGAGTTACTGATATTAAGCTCCTGGTTGACGCAAATGCTTTAGGAGACAAAAATTTTAAATCATTACTTAAGAAATATAATCAGCTCTGTGAAATTAAGTGGAGAGATCAGATTTTTGGTAGTTCTGTTATCATTGATGAAGGTGAAGATGCGTTTATTATCCTTTCTGAAAGTTTCTTTCCAAAAAAAATGTCTTATTTTGGAATTGTAACAGATCATGTCGCCTTTGGACCTTCTTCTTTATACTACTATGAATATCTGTATAAAAGCGCAAATGATGCAAAATTAGATTAGTTTATCCAAACTCTCTCAATTAAAGATAAGTCTTAAAATTTAATTGTAATTGCATTTTCAGGACATGCTTCGACACATTTAAAACAACGGGTGCATACCGAAGGCCAAATTGCTGTAATTTTCCAATTCTGTGGATCATATATGTTCGCTTCTTTTTTTTTCAAATCTTCATGGCGTAAAAACACACAAGGATCACATACTTTTAGACATTTAGCACATTCCCTGGGATCAACTTTTCCATCTGGTCCGCATTTTGAATAATCAATTTTAATTTTTGTCTTGCCCATAATATCACCTAGAAATGCCCATCAAATCCTTTAAATTCTTGTCTTGGTATTAAATTCAAAGCATCATGTTTGCATGCATGACGGCATACTCCACATCCAAAACACTTATTGTAATCAATAATAACCCTACCAATAGATGGAATATAACGGATAGCATTCCATTGACACATAGAAACACAAGATTTACATCCTTGACAGTTATCTTGATTTAAATTAATTATATATTCTGCTTTAGACATAATCATTAAATCAAAATCATTCCGTAAACGCAACGCACCACATTCAGGACTTTCGCAATTGCATATCGCATTTATGTATGGATACGGTTGATACCAAACCGTAGAAACCAAACCATTTTTATTATGTTGTTCCATCCTTTCCACAGCTTCTTCACGCGTGATACGATGTGCTCTCTCTTTTGGTATAAATCTAGGGAGCTTTTCTAGTACTTCTGAAAGTACTCCAAAATTAATACAACTCTGATAATTTATACCTCTCTGCATCTTCCGACACATACAGTAAGTCTCAACAATAGGTTCTGCAGCTAATTCGGAAAGAATAATCTGGGCATCTTCCATAGGAATTACCTGCCCAATATGACCATCTGCTCTTATTGGTTTAGGTTTTCTAATAGTTCCATGAATCATTCGCTCAACAGTATGACGAAGAATTTTCCCAATAAGTGGCATTTGCAATTTATAACCCAATCCCTTTGATGATAATCCTGCGATTTTTCGGATGTAAACCGCTTCAAAATTCATCCACTGCTCAGTTAAATATTCCTGCAAATTATGTTCATCAGCTAGTTGATCTGAATAGTTCCTTGCATTCATATACCATTTCTTACCAATTCCATGTTGTGTGCACCACTTACACATATTTTTCCCCTAATTTACAAAACTAATAAGATATTAATTTAAATTAAATATTAGGTAATATAAAGCTTTTAATTTTCACGAATTTGACTTAAACGTACGCAAACCAATCACAACTCTAAGGAAATTATAATAAAAAGAGTAAAAATGGATTTAATTATTTCAAAAACGTTCTCTTTCCTAAATAAATAAAAAGCTCTGCTAACTCAAAGATTGTTAAAGGCATTATCATATTAGCCATATCAGTACGAAGTTCTTCCTTATCTCTGCCGGAAAGGATTAGAGTCCTTATATCTTCAACATAATCATCCATGTTCAAGAATAATATTTCGATTTTATCCACTCCCGTTAGTTCTTGAATATCCTTATCTAAATGTTCCTCAACATCATTAAGTAGACCTAACTTCAGTTTAGGGCTAATGCCATATCTCATAATAAGCTTGTTCATTTCCTCTATAATAATGTTCAAAGATAGATTCCAATCTGCATTTTCCTTATATTTTGGAATTAGAATTTCACTAATTATAATCTCAAAAAGAGTTGTTGGAGCTTTTTTGTCAAAATCTACTTCTGTGCCCGTACTTAATTTTATCCTTATGGTATCTTCACTCATACCCATTCTCAACTTGATTCTAAAATTATGATAATCTCTTAATAATTAATGAATTACGATTTAATAAATATTTTTAGTCAGCACAATATTCATTAATGGGGGAAGCCATTTCTAGTATCTCACATCAGTTTCAAGAATTCTTTTCCAAGAAAGACAATATCTTCTATAGTTTGATTTTAGTATAGGACTTAATAACTTCGAGTAAGTATGGTAGAAAAAGCAAAAAATCGGAAACCATGAATCTTAAAATTTAAAAAAGAGGAGACGTATTTTTTATTTATCTAATAACAGGGTTAAGGGTTGAGGTATTTAGCCGATTGCTCGACTTTAGGTATAAGAATATATTGTCGTTTCATGGTGTTCCGATCTTTTATTTTAACAATATATGTTGAATTTTTCTACTATTTAAAAATTTCCTTTTTTTCTTATGACAAAAGTGAAATGGATCTTAGATCACTCGTTATGAGTTTTACAAAGATATTACCTCTCTAAATCTCTAAACCGTTAAAAAATTAAACAATTATTATGAATAAATTCTACATTTAAGAAAAGATTTAAATTAAATTAGAGTCTATTTCTATATTAATCCAATTCTTATGAGGAACTAAGAGCCAAAATGGACAATTGTAAGTATTGTGGTCAAGAACTTCAAGCAAATTGGATTGTGTGTCCTCATTGTAGAACACGGATTTTTGATGAGCGTTATAAACCTAATGATACTCTTTACTTAACACATGATGGAGATCCTGATAAAAATATAGGTGGAATTTTGTTGATAGTTGGAGTTCCCTTGTTCTTATTCTCTTTAATCATGCTCATCAGTAATTTATATTGGATGTCATATCACTTTCTCAATATGGTAATAGAGGTTTATATGACATAACTGTAGCAATTTCGGGGGGATTATTAATCATTAGTGTAATTATTATATTTTTTGGAATTTATTTGAAATTAAAATACAAAAAGGCTACAACCAGATCTAAAATCCGATCCCTCTAATTTCATTTAAATAGAAGGATGTAAGTATTAATTAGCATCTATGATTTGTTCAATTTAGGGAGATATTTTTCATTCGAGAGTTCTATAAGAGAATTAGTATAATCAATGATTTTTTTTGCGATTTCAGGATTTCGAAGCATTTGAACTTCAACTTTTTCTCCCCTATCCCATAAGAGGTATGGAGTATCTTCATTGGGAATTTCCTTCTTAATTTCTTTGATCCAAGCATCAGGCAGCTCATTTTCTATCTCTACTTCAAGCATTTTAGCTAAAAAGATAGTCCAGGCTCTTGGAACAACAGATAGTAAATATCCTCCTCCCCCAAATGCAATCCATTTATCTTGACAATAATCCTTAGCACTCGTCTTCATAGTCTGGGCTATATCTCGGTAAACCGATAAAGAAAAACCCATCTGTGTCAAGGGGTCGTCAAAATATGTATCAACACCCAACTGAGTTATTAAAACATCAGGTGCATACGCTTCTAATAATTTTGGTACTGTTCTCCTAAATAATTTGATAAAAGATTTATTATTGGTTCCTGGAATAAGAGGAAAATTAATCGAATATCCCTTTCCTTCGCCCTCTCCTGTTTCATTTACAAATCCTGTGCCTGGAAAGAGAAATCTTCCATCTTCATGAAACGATATAGTTAAAACGTTAGGATCATCATAAAATAACCATTGAACACCATCACCATGATGACAATCGATATCAACATACGCGATTTTCATATCTCTTTTAAGAGTTTTTAAATGATGGATAGCCACAGCAATATCATTAAATATGCAAAAACCTGAGGCTTTCTCTCTCGTTGCATGATGAAGCCCACCAGCAGGATTAAATGCTATTTTAATCTCTTCTTCATTCCATACTTTATCTGCGGTAATAATACTTCCTCCGGATATTAGAGCAGAAGCTTCATACATTCCTTTGAAAATCGGATTATCTCCCGGTCCCAGCCCATAGAGATACGGAGATATTGATCTATCGTTGGGATTTTTACCTAACTTCTCTACAACATCAATATACGTAGGTGAATGAACTCTTTCTAACTCTTCTCTGGTCGCCATTCGAGGCTCTAGAAGCTCCAATCTTTCGTTTTCCAATAACTTGAGCTTTTCCATAAGACTATAAGTCAATTTAAGTCTTAAAGGTCTCAAGGGATGATCTTTCCCGAAATTGTATTTTTGATAGTCTTCGGTATAAATTAGTCCAACTTTATCCACCATGATAGTAAGTAAAATTATGATTACTATAAATTTTTTTTACATATTTTATAAGACTCAGTTTCGATATTCATTTATCTCTCTGGAAACTTTGAGAAAAAAATAGTAATATATAAGAGAACTTGTATTATCAAAATAGCATAGGAAAAAATAAATATGTAAAATATAGTTCATACAAAATTATTTTATTACTCTGAAGAATGAGCGTCACCTTTCGAAAATTTATAACTCGGGTTGGACAAGAGTCTGAATTTAAACCTCTTAAGAATCAGCTACTCAATTACTTGAAAAAAGAAAGCGAAAACAAGTATAAAAATTATCCGAGATTATTAAAACTCATGAAAGATTATTGGCCTCAATATAAAGACCGATCGCGTATATCTCATCTTTTAACTGAACACCATGAGGAAATTTTTACATTCTATTTGAATAGCTTTTTTCACTTTCGAAAACGAGGGCTTTCATATGAAGATCCAGAAGCACCTACCCCCGTTGATTTTAAATTAGTGTTTAAATATCATTATAACTCGGAAGAAATCAAGGTGGTTGAAGATGTAATGAAAGAGTTAAAAATTGAAGCTAATACCGAATCAATTCTCAAACGAGTTTTTATTTTTGCGGTAAGTTCATTTGGGTATATGGTAGAACAAATTTTTGGAAGACCATTTGCCTTTCAATTTTTTGATATAACCGCAAATCCTCTTCCTAATGACGAATGTGAAGTAGTGGCTATAATCTCAGGTAGAGAGCAATAATAATTGTATTTTTATTTTGTCAAAAATGAACCTAAATCCATCATCTCATCACCACGTTGGACTTGAATCTTACTTCTTATCCCTTTAGCTTTACGCTCAAGATATATAATAGCATCAAGAGGAATCTGTTTTGGAACACCGCCTCTTTGTTGAATGATTGCTAATAAATAGTCTATACTTTGAATTACTTCTGGATTTATTAATTCATTATATATTGCTCTATATACATTTGGTTCTTTACCTTTTATACTATTCAAATAGTTATAAGCTTCTGGAGCTAATACTATTTTAAGCACGTATTCAACTTTATCCGTAATCGAAACAACCCTTTCCTTTACAAGCTCTTGTTGTTTTTTAGCATCCATTATAGCTTTCATTTTTTTCATGCGTATTTTGTCTAGCTCGTGTTGTTCTTTATCGCTTTCATTCATATAGGTGATAATCTCCTTTGACCTTATCGTTTGATATAATAGTTTTGTAATTTCTTCAAATACTTAACGTCTTAATTTGATCAATGGCGCTTAGAATAATAATTTTGTGAAGAACTAATGCTAACTTCTTATAACTGATCTATGATTTATTTAGAAAAAATGGTCCCTCCCCCCGGAATCTGGTTGGACCTGACCTAGATCCATATTTCGAGCCGGGGACCGCTCGGTAACGGCTGACGTAACTTCATTAGCTACAAGCTTTAGTACGCGATTTTATCTACAGCCGAGCACTCTGACCACTGAGTTAGGGAGGGATTGTGTTTTAAAATTAAATAATAATATACCTAATTTATTTTTTATGTTTTTAGATTTGGTACCTATACTAACAAAATTTTTTTGAGATTATTTTTGTACCCACAAATATCTTGCTTTGGTTTAAGAAAACTTCAAATAGGTTTACTTTATAAGAATATTAACCAAAAAATTTCCCAATAAAAAACGCAAAATACTTTTGTTGTGAAAAATTTTTATTGATGTAATAAATATTTTTATAAAAAATAAGTACAAATAACTATTACAATTTGAAGTAAATATTTTATTATATCACTATAGGTGATTATCATTAGAGAAGAAACAGATTATACTGAAGCTATCGAATCATATAAAAACGAACCGTCGGTTATTTTAGAACCATGGGGTCGAAGTATTGATCACTTACGCTTAACCATCATAGGTAAAAAAGGAACTCCTTATGCAGATGGCAAATTCATTTTTGAAATAAAATTTCCAGACAATTATCCATTCGCTCCCCCATATGCTTATGCTGTTACCTTAATGTGGCATCCTAATATTGACAGTTCCATTCCACCTGGTAAGCTTAACATTTGTTTAGATTTAATTAATCCTGACCTGGTGGGTAAAGTTGATGCTAGCACCGGCGCATCTGGGTGGACTCCAAGTAAAACCTTAACTAATATAATCGAAGCTCTTAAGGGCATGATGTTTTACGAAGCTCCGTTTTTTAATCCAGGAGACCCCTTAAACCATGAGGCAGGAGAGCAGTATTTTCGAGCCTTGAAGAAGTTCGAAAGTAAAGCATCTGATTGGACTAAGAAGTATGCGATGGATTAGGTAAGGAGCTTAACCCTTTTTTTATATTCTATTTTTATTTTTTAAATTTCAACCTTTATGACTAAAGAAATTTCATAGTTAATATTTTTTTAATTAATTAAGCATCCTAAATTCTTATAAACATAGGATACCTATTTTTTTTCAATCAAAGATTATATCATCAAACTACTCTTTAAATATGAATACTTCAATATTAGAACAACTAGGAGAGTTGGAAAGTTACAAAAGTAAAAAAATGACCATATCAGAACGATTCAACTTGGCTTCATTGGATGAAACGATGGATTTAATGCAAGGGAGACGCGAAATTAATTCTACCCAATTAATTAATGAAGAACCTATTCTATTGCTGATTCTAGCAACTGGTGGGGTACTTCTATTCTCTCACTCTTTTGCTGATGAATGGAGATTCGATAGTGAGCTCTTTGGAGTTTTTTTAGCTGCATTAAATTCTATTAGTGACGAAATATTTTCAGAAGGGCTTGATCGAGTCAAGTTTGGGCAACATACTGTTCTTATGGAATCAATCGCAAATTTTTCAATGTGCTATCTGTATAAAGGGCAAACCTATCTTGCTAAACAAAAATTAACAAATTTTACACTTCTTGTCCAAGAGAATGATTCAATAGAAAAAATTCTCGAAAAGTTCGAAAAAACTAGTCAGGTACTTCAATTAAATGACTTTCCTTTTCTTAAACCATTAATCACTCAAATTTTTATAGAAAATAATTAAGGAAAGTCAAAGGATCATGTTATATTATCAAGCCATCTTTCTTAAATATATATTCCAAATATTTAAAATAATAAATGGATTAACCTAAATACTCAACCTTATAGTGGTTTCATTGATTAAAAAATCAAAGGGATTAAAGACCAAGTTTATCGACAACACTAAATTTAAGATTTCTGCCTTTAAAGATGATTTAGCTAAGAGATCTATGAAGATAATCCCGAAAATGTTTAAGGGTATTCAAAAAGCTAGGAGAGATTATAAAGAAGAGATCAAAGACCTACCTCAAGAACTAAAAACTGCTCCAGAGGAATTTTGGGAAGAAATTGTTAAGGAAGCAAAATCCTTAGGGATTGACTTGATTGGTTTTGCCCCTATAGATGAAAATTTGATCTTCGAGAAAGATTATACTGGCAGTATTGAGTTACTCTATGAAAATGGCATTGTATTAGGGATGGAAATGGATTATGATGCCATTAGCACAGCACCTAATCCTCCTGCGGGTTTGGAATCTCTAAGAATCTATGCTGAATTAGGAGAGGCCACAAATAAACTTGCAGATTTCATTCGGTCTAAAGGATATAGAGTTATTGCGTGCCATCCTTTAGGTGGTCCAATTCTTTATCCTGCTATGGCAGTTAAGGCAAAATTAGGTAAAATAGGAAGTCAAGGGCTCTTGATCACTAAAAAATTTGGTCCAAGGCAAAGATTATCATTAATATCTATTAATGCCAGACCACTTCCAGAAATAAACCAAGAAGAATTTGAGATTTCAGAGTTTTGTAAGAAATGTAGAAGGTGCATTAATTTTTGCCCTGTTAATGCTATTTTAGATGAACCTGTGGTTAATGAAAATGGAACTATTACACGAATAGATAGTGAAAAATGTTTTGAATATTTCTATGAAACAACCGGCTGTTCTGTGTGTATAGAAAAATGTCCTTTTCACAAAGTAGGGTATAAAGTGTTGTTTTATAGGCGGATATAAAAATCTACCTACATAAACGCGATAACCACGTTATACTTTTTTATTTCTGATTCTGCTAATGCTGTTCCTAATGGGCTCAAAGTAATAACATCATTACTTTTTATTTTTAGAGCAGTCAGTTTTATATCTGGGTCTTTCAATGATGGCATATATGGATTCCAATAGATTTCCTTAGTCATTGGGTTTGTGATCATCCACAGTTCTGAATCTAGCTTATGTCCTGATATCTCCATTGCCTGAAATATGTAAGCTACATTTGCATCAAAAGGAACTACAATTTGAACATTTTCTTCTCCCTCTATTTTCCCACAAGCAAGGCAATCCTCTCTTTTTAGAATATTTAAGTGATCAAATTGACCATAAATACCATTATAATTGACGTATGAAGGATCCATCGGAGCACCTATATTTCTTCCATTAACTCTAAATAGAAGTTTTAAGGCTTCCTGAGATTCAATGCTAGAGATAACAGAACTAACTGTTTGTATAGCTGCAATTTTATTCCCTAAAATATTTTCCATTTCCTCAAATTTATAATCTGGACCGAATGTTTCTCTTATGTTTTTCTTCCAATCTTCAATTTGGTCATCAGTTAAAGTTTCTCGTTCTTCAATAGGAATGTTTTCATCAAATACTCTTTCTCTTAATTTTTCTAATTCAATTTGGGCTATTCCTTTTAACTTAAGTACTTCATCATTTAAATTAAGATCCGGTTTATGTCCATATTTTTTTTCAAATTCCACTTCAGCCTTAATAACGCAATGATTTCTGTTGCGAGGTAGTCCTTTTAAAGTGCATGCAGCGACTAATTTATCATCAGCAGGAGGAATTGGAACCAAACACCTGTAGCAAGGCGTTTGATCTAAAATTTCAGGTGCAAATTTCCAATCAAATACCATTTCAATTTCCTTTCTAATTTTGTTTACTATTGGATCCATTCTTGCACTCTTAATTCGATCAATTTCTTCTTCTAATAACTCAATTTCTCTTTGAGCTCTAAAATAATCAGGATATTCATTGTCTGATAACTCCCATAATCTTGCTTCTACTAAATTTTCGATTTCAATATCTTTTTTTTTATATCTTAAGCCTGCACCTTCAGGAATTACGACTTGTACATGCCCTTCAAAACCAAGTGTTCCACCCTCAACCATGGGTTTTTTCATTCTAAGGCAAATTTTATTCAAATCTAATCTGGCGTTAAAATTGTCTAAAGCCGCGACAACTACATCTGATTCTTCATATACCGACATAGGTAACTTTTGGAGCTTTTCAAAGTAAAAATCGATATTTAAATAGGGATTCATTTCTTTTAATCGTTCTGCTGCAACTTCTGCTTTTGGACGTCCCTCATCTCCCGGGCGAAATAACATTTGGCGAGATAAATTAGAAGTTTCAATGGTATCAAGATCCACTAATATTAATTTGCCTATACCCATGAGAGCGAAATCTTTTGCAATCTCGCAACCTAATGCACCAACACCAATAATCAATATACACCCTTTATCAACAACTTCCTGATCCCATCCATCAATCAGCTGTTGTCGAGCATACATACGTGCTTTAACAATATCTTCAATCTTTTCGGTCATACTAAAAATCCTCATTTTATCTAAATATATTATTATAATTTAATCATCCAAATATAAACTCTTTCAGTTGTTTAATTAAAGTATAAGGAATCAGTAAAAATATAATATAATATAGAATAAGAGAAAAATCACAATTCTTATTTCTTCTTTTTTTTCTCAGCTTCTTTAATCATTCGTTTTAAGTTATCCACTTCTTCTCTTTCTTTAGCTTGTTGTAATTTTTCTTGAAAATCTTGTTTTTCTGATTCTTTTGAGCTTAATTCTTTAATAAGCTCTTCTTTTATTTCTATCATGCCCCCCATTATTCGTCTAAATTCCTTTGCTTCATGTTTAATCTCATCCTTTTTTTGGAGTTCAGATACCTCTTGTTCTTTTCTTCTTTGTTCAATTAAAATAATTACCTCATCGGCTAATCCACTCACTTCTCCAATTGTACCCTTTAATTGTTCATCCTCCTTTTCTCTACGATGCTTTTCTAATTCTCTTTGGTTATCGAGTTGTTCTTGAATAGTGTTAATTCTTGATTCCTCATTTTCAACCTTCTCTTCGAGGTTCTTAGTATTTTTTATTTCGGTCTCAATATATTTTATTTCCTCCAGCCAACCAATTTCCTTAAAATTACTTATAGCTTTTTCAAAACTTTGAAAAGCCTTTTTAAAGTCATGATATGCAGCCCATTTTTTACCTTCATCGATTAATTTTAACCCTTCATCCTTAATTTCATCCATTCGTTGCCTGTTAATAACTAGCTCCCTATATTGTCTTTCTTGTTCTCTCCTTAGCTTTTCTTGCTCAAATCTTCTTGCTTTAACATCATCTTGGAAAATCTCATATTCCCTTTGTCTCTGAATTAATGCTTGTTCTTCTAACCGCTTCTTTTCTTGAAAATTAATTTGTTCTTGCTGTAAATCTTTGATTAATGCGTTTAGATTATTTATTTCGGGCTCCCATCCAATATTTACGGCTAAAAGATTCCTGGCTTGATTATATAACGAAATAGCTTTATTATAGTCGGGATTTAATTGTTTCAAATATCTTCCTGCTTCTTCTAACATCGAATAAGCGGATTCTCGTATACTTGTTTGTTCTTGAATGGCTTTTTCTCTTTCTTGAAGGGCTAGTTGTTGGGCTTTTTTCTTTTCCCTCTCTTGTCTTTGTCTTTCTTCAATTAACAATTGTAAATCTTTTTCTTCTTGGATTTTTTCTAGCTCCCTTTGAAAATGCAATTCATGCATTTCTTCCTTTTGTTTCATTAAATGAGTTACTTTTGTTTTCATACTTCTTATTGAATCTGTTGGAAAATGCAATTCATTTAAAATTAATTCTGCTTTTCTATAATTTTCTATAGCCTTGGCATATTCAAGATTTTTTAAAAATTCCTCCGCTTTATCTAATATCTTGAATGCATCTCGTTTCCTTATTTCAAGATTAGCTTTTAATTTTTCTATTTCTTCAAGCTGAACTTCCTTTGTTTGTAAACTTTCTGTTTCTCTTCTTAATTCTTCTGCAATGTTTTGTTGGAATTTCCATTCTTCCCTCTCTTTTTGTACTTTATTTTCTAACTCTTTCTGCATTTTTAATTCATGCTGTCTTTTCCTTTCTTGAACATTTTGAATCATCTCTCGAAGACTTTCAGTTGGAAAAGCTATTTCATTTAAAATAATTTCAGCAGAGCGATAACTTTCAAGTGATTTATCATATTGAGCTTGATTCATATATAACCCAGCCTTTTCAAGAAGGTCAAAAGCTTCATCTTTTCTTCTCTCCATGTATTCATAATACTTTCTTCGGTTTTCGAATTCTTTCTGTTTAGTTTTGGTCTTCAACTCATCTATTTGTATGCTCTCAACAATTTTTCTTTGGAACTGTAGTTCTCCCCGTTCATTCTGTAATTTATTCTCTAACTCTTTCTGTTGTGCTATAATTTCTTCTTTTCGTTTTTCTTGTATTTTACCTATCATTTCTTTAACTGCTCCTGTTGGAAATCCGATTTCATATAAAATTAGCTCTGCTTGACGATAGGTCTCGATTGCTTGCTCATATTCCCCCTTATTCAATACTATTTCAGCATTTTCCATTAATTTAAACGCATCTGTCTTTTTAGTACCAAATAATTTTATTAAATCCTCACGCTTGTGAATTCGGATGTCTTTCTCTGTTAATCTCTTCTTTTCAGTTTGTAGTGATTCAAAAACTTTCTTCTGAAATCTTTCCTCTTCTTCCTTTTGCTTAAGCATTAATTGCTGTTTCAAATTCTCATTTTCTTCTAATTTCTTCTTCCTCTCTTGGATCGTTCTAATTGTTTCATTCACTAAATTTAAATAAGGACCAGTCCACCCAATTTCGGTTAAAATTTTAGTAGCTTCATTATATTTACTTAGAGCATTCTCAAAATTATTTTGTTTAAGTAAGATTTCTCCATCCTCCATAAATTTAAATGCTTCTTGCTGTTTTTTTGAAATTTGGGATGTTATTTCTTTTTGTTTTTCTACTGATTGAAATTCTTTCACAGCCATTGATTTTTCTTTTTCTTTCTGAAGGTTTATTTGCTCTATAAAAGCGTAATTAGCTTTTTCTTCTTCTATTGCTTTTTCTAACTCTTTTTGTTGAATAATTACTTTTTCTCTTTTTCTTCTCAAGATATCATTTATAGCTTCTTGAATTATCGGGATCTCATCAATCCATTGTATTTGAGCAAAAATATTAGCAATATCGTTATACAACTTGAGTGCGTCATCATATTTTCCTTGCGATAGGAGATCTTGAGCTTGGTCTAATATATTAAAAGCAAATTCCTTTCTTTCTTCACGGAATGCAATTTCTTCTTCCTTTTTTCTAAGTGTAATTTGTCTTTGCTTGAATTGCTCCCGTTGATTAGAAGTTTCAATTGCAATCTGAGTTTGAAAAACTTTTTCGAGTTTTTCTTGTTTTAAAATCTCCTCCACTTCTCTTTGTTTATTTAATTCAGCTTCACGTTTTTTATCTTGAACAATCCTGATTGAATTTTGAATTAATTTTATCTCATCATCCCAATGAATTTCTGTAAAAATACTTGATGCCTTCTGATACAATTCAATTGCTTTATCAAAATCATTTCTAGAGATACTTCTTTGTGCTTCTTCCAATAAATTAAATGCTTTCTTTTCTTTTTCTTCGAGGATTATCCTAATATCTTCCTGTTTTCTTAGCTTTGCTTGTTTTTCTCTCATTTTTTCTTGTTCATATTTTACTTTTTCAGAAATCAGTTGCTGAAACCTTAAATCCTCCTGTTCTTTTCTAAATCCTAATTCCAATTCTTTTGATCTATTTATTTCTCTTTCTCTTCTTTTTTCTTGGATTTTTTGAATCATTTCTTTAATTAAATCAGTTGGATAGCCAATTTCATTTAAAATTAATTCTGCTTGTCTATAATTTTCTATTGATTTGTCGTAAAGCCCATGATTTAGTGAATTTTCTGCATTATCCATTATTTTAAAAGCCTCAGATTTACGCGTTTCAGCAAAATTTATCATTTCTTCACGTTTTAGAATTTGTATTTGCTTTTCTTTAATCCTATTTTGTTCTGTTTTTAGATAATGCGAAATTTTATTCTGAAATTGCTCTTCTTCTTTTTGAAGGGTTAGTTTTGATTCAAATTCAACTTGCTTTACCTTTTCCTCTTCTATCATTTTGTTTTGTATTGTAGAAAGTGTTTCACTCAGCAATTTTAAATAACCTGATCCCCAACCAATCTCTTTTAGAACATCTATTGCTTTTTGGTAATTTTTTATAGCTTCTTCATATCTATAGACTTGAACTAAGTTTTCTCCCCCCTCCATTAATTTAAAAGCTTCTTCTTGTTTAGCCAAATTCTGAGTCGATAATAATTTTTGCTCTTCTATCATTTCTACATCTCTTAAAACCTCTTGTTTTTCTCTTTCTCTCTGATGCTTTATTTTTTCAATAAAAGTCTTATCATCAACTTCTTTTTTAATTGCTTTTTGTAATTGTTTTTGTTTAAGAATTAACTCATTCCTCCTCTTTTCCTCAATATCTTGGATTGCTCCTTTCAATAAGAGAATCTCATCCTTCCATTGAATTTGGGCAAAAATATTTAAAACTTCATAATATATCTCAAGTACGGAGTCGTAATCATTAAGAACTACTAATTTTTGTGCCTCCTCTAGCAACTCAAATGCCTCTTCCTTTTTCTTTTCTCGGTATGCGATTTCTTTTTCTTTTTCTCTAATTATTAACTCTTTTTTCTTTAGCTTCTCCTGGCGGGTCTTAATTTCAGAAGCTACTAGATCTTGAAATCGTTTTTCTTGCTTCTCTCTTTCAAACACTGATTGTATTCTGATTTGTTCCTGTAGAGCAGCTTCTCTTTTTTTATTTTCGATTTCTATTATAGAGCTCTGAATCAAATTAATTTCATTTTGCCATTGAGCCTCCGCAAAGAAATTTGTAGCATAATGAAGAATTTCAATAGCTTCATCAAAGTTTCCATTGTACATTTCACTTTGAGCTTCTTCAAGCAATTTAAATCCTGCTTCTCTTCTTTCTTCACGATATTTTAATTCTTCCTCACGGTCTTTTAAGGCAATATTCCGGGTTTTAATTTTCTCACGTTCTTGTTTTAAATAATGACTTATCTGTTTCTGGAATGTTTCTTCTTCTTTTTCTTTAGTTATCATTTCCTGCATTCTTTTTTGTTTCAGAAGATTCTGACTTCTTTGTAGCTCTTCAACTTTTAATACAGCATTTTCAATTAAAGGTATTTCGTCCTTCCATTGAATTTCTGCAAATAAATTTGCAGTAGTTTGATAAGCCTGTAAAGCATTATTATAATCTCCTTGATTAATATATTTAATTGCAGAATCTAATGATTCAAAAGCCTCATTCTTTCGTTGTTCCAAATAAAAAATTTCTTTCTCTTTATCTTTTAAAACAATTTCTTTTTGCTTTAATTGTTTACGTTGCTTATCTAATTGAGTTGCTATTTGTTTTTGGAATTCGAGTTCTTCTTTTTCTCTATTTTCTAGTTTCTGTTGAATATCGTATGTTTTCTTAAGTTGGGAATTTTTAATTTTTTGTACATTTGAAATAGTATTATTAATGTTAGAAGCATAGATTTCCCAACCAGACCCCAATTCCTTTATATAATTTAGAGCTTTTTCATATTCATTGATTGCTTCTTCGAATTTTCTTGATTGTAAATTATTATCAGCTTGACTTAGTATCATAAAAAATTCTTTTTCCTTTTTAACCTTACTTTCTCTCTCTTCTTCAAACTGTCGTTTCCGAGTTTCTAACTCTAAATTTGTGTACTGAATTTCTTCTTTTTGCTTCTTATATATTGAATTTTGTAGAATAGTAAGATCTTTCTCCCTCTTTACTTTCAATTTTTCTGATTTTTCCTCTTCTTTGAGTTTTGTGTTTACATCTTCTATTAAATTTATAACCGGGCGAATATAAGAGTCCCATTCAATTGATTTAAATAATTCAACTGCAAGTTCAAAATGTTGTATTGCTTGATTATAATTTTTGTCTCTTTCAGATTTCTTTCCTAGATCTATTAATCTGAAAGCCCTTGCTTGAATTTCTTCTTCTCTTTTCTTCTTCTCTTCAAATTCAATTAATCTTTCTTTTTGCACTTCTGATTTATCTAGTACGGAATCTCTCTCAGTTCTGCTTAAAACATCCACACTAGCTTGTTTTTGTTGTAGTTGGAACTTTTCAAATTGATCCTTATCTCTCCTAAGCTTTTCAATGATGATTTTAATGTTTTGGGTTTGGTCATCCCAGCCTATTGAATTTAATAACTCTATGGCCCTTTCATAATTCAATATTGCTTTATCAAATTTCCTTTCATTTTCAAATACTTTTGCTTTGTCGATATGAGAAAATGCGTGATTTTGAGTTTCTTCTTCCTGATTTTTCCTAGAACGATATCGAGCAATCGATTCAGCTTTTTCTTTAGTTGCAATTTCACCAAACATCCCAACAACTCCAGGTTTTTTATCATCCATTTTTTGAAGAAATTCTTCAGGAGGAGTTAATTCTTGTTGTTGTCGTTGAGAAATTGCTTGTTCTTTCTTTAAGGTATTAGAAAGATCTTTAATTTTTAATTTTAAGTTTTCTAACTGAGTTTCAGACCAGCCAGATTGATTTAATAAACTAATAGCAGACAAATATTGTTGAACAGCATCTTCAAAAAACCCATCAGACTCCAATTTTTTTGCTCCTTCTAATAGAGCAAATGCTTGCTCTTGAAGTTGCACAGATTGAGTCTTCATTTGAGTTTGTTCATATAATTTCTCCTGTTTCAAGAAACCCTTTAATTCTTCTACTCTTTCATAAATCTCATCAATTCTATGCATCAAATATCCGCTTTGTTTGAGATATTCTGCAGCGATCTGGTAATTCGAAATTGCTTCTTCAGCATTTTTTTCTGCTTCAAACTTTTGTGCATTTTCTAAATATTTTAAAGCTTCTTGAGCTAAATCTTCTGGATTTTCCATTTTAATATAACTATTTAATCGTGATTTGAATTAAAAAATTACAATTCATTTTCTTACATTAAATTATCCCAACTAAGTAATTAAATTTTTTATATTGTTATACTTATTTTACCTTAAATACTGAATTGGTCAACTTTTGTTAAAATTATATGAAGATTGAACTCAGATTCTAAAAAAAAAAACATTAAACTAACAAAAATAAACGATGGATTTAAAAAATAAAAACATCATCATTAATTTTGAGCCAATTTCAAGAAGGATATTATTATCGAGTGATAAACCATTATATGATATCCTTTCAGAAATAAGTGTTCCAATCAGATCTGTATGTGGTGGTTTAGGTACTTGTGGGAAATGTAAGTTATTAATTCAAAAAGGTAAGGAGTTTTTTATTCCCCCAACCAGCATTGAAAAAAAATCTATAGATCAGAGTGAATTAGAATACGGTTGGCGTTTAGCATGTCAAGCAAAAATAGATGCAATAAAATGTAACCTTCTAGAAAAAACAGAATCGTTAAAAATTAGGATTTTTTTACCGAATGAATTACTATTAGAAGATTTTAAAATCCTCACTGGTGGTATGGGCAAGGGTGTAAAAAGGTTTCCTGCAATAAAGAAATATTATTTAAGTCTTGACAAACCTTCACTAGAAAATCCTCAAGCTGATTTTGAAAGAACTGTTGAGAAGTTAAAAAACTCTAGTAAGGATTTTAGTAATAATGCTCAATTTGACATTCATTTTGATTTATTAAAAGAATTACCAAATATCTTAAGAAATAATAAAAATAAGATAACTCTTGCAATACGGAATAATAAAACTATAATTGCATGCGAACCTGCTAACACAGTTGAAGATAATTTTGGAATCGCTTATGATATTGGAACAACAACAATAGTAGGTTACTTAATAAACCTAAATAATGGAAAGATTTATGCTGTAGCATCTAATTTAAACAGTCAAACTGCTTATGGGGAAGACGTCATTACAAGAATAACTTTCATAAAAGATGATAAAGAAAACCTCAATGTCTTGAATTCTGCTGTTGTAAATGATCTAAATGATATTCTACTTAAATTATGCTCTAAAGCTAATGTTGATCCCTCTCGAGTGTATGAAGCCAGTATTGTGGGGAATTCTGTTATGCATCACATATTTTTGGGTTTAGATCCAACGAATATTGGTTTAAGTCCCTATGTTCCTGTAATTCAAAAAGGATTAGACATACCCAGTAAAAAATTGAATCTTAATATATCTAAGAACGGAGTTGCCTATATTGCTCCCGTTATATCTGGATTTGTTGGAGCTGATACAATCGGAGTTATTCTTTCCTCAAAAATATATAATGAAAAAGATCTCACATTAGCAATTGATATTGGAACTAATGGTGAGATCATTATCGGAAACCGTAAGGTTCTAGCCGTTGGTTCATGCGCTGCTGGTTCTGCATTAGAGGGAGCTCATATCAGTAATGGGATGAGAGCTGCTGGGGGTGCAATCGATTCGCTAAAAATTAATCCTAAAACTCTTGATGTAACCTTCTCAACTATAATAGATAAAAAACCTATAGGTATATGTGGATCTGGTCTTGTAGATGCTGTAGCTGAGATGCTAAAATCTAAAATTCTCACGAGGAGTGGAAATTTTAATAAAGAACTTATTAACCATGAGAGAATAAAAAAAATTGGTAAAACTTATGAATTTGTTATAGCTAAAAAGGAAGAAACTTCCTTAGGAAAAGAGATCACTATAACTCAAAATGATATCAGACAAATTCAAATGGCAAAAGCAGCATTCTATTCTGGTACTCGACTTATATTGAAATCCTTGGGTAATAACAACCGTAAAATCAAACAGATATTTTTAGCTGGAGCCTTTGGGAATTATATAAATGCTAAAAACGCCAAATTTATTGGAATGATTCCGGATATTCCAGATGAAAAAATATATCAAATTGGTAATGCCGCGGGAATTGGTGCACAATATTGCTTATTAAATGTAAAATTAAGAAATAAAGCAGAACAATTGCTAAAGAAAACTAGCTATATTGAAATTGCAATTAAAAAAGAATTTCAAAAGGAATATGCTGAAGCCATGTATTTTCCTCATCTTAATCTTGACTATTTTCCTACATTGGTAGAATATAGAAATATTCGAAAAAGATAGGAGTATAATTTCAAAAAAAAAATTAATTTCTATTTTCTTTATGCCACAAGAATGTATAAATTAGGTTTAGAACTATAAAAATTCTGATAAGTATATGTAAAAATATTTAAATTCGGAATTTATTTTAATTTCAACTAAATCTATAGATAAAAGTAAATAAATTCTTAAATATCATTTACAATAATATTTTATATATATTATCATAAAAAATAATAAATAAAATTATTAAAAAATCGACAGGAGTGAAGCTTTGTGTCAAGTTTTAAACTGAAAGTACTATTAACTGGCGCGGCTGCCGTGGGAAAAACCAGTCTCGTTCAGCGATTTATACGTAACCGTTTCCAAGCAAACTACAAATTAACAGTAGGGGTTGATATCCTCACTAAAGATGTTGAATTTAGATCTGGTGAAATAGCAACGCTTTCTATATGGGATATTGGAGGACAGCAACGATTTGAATTTATACGGAGTACATTTTACAAAGGAGCAGCTGGGGCGCTCTTGGTGTTTGATTTAACGAGAGAACAAACGTATACAGAGATCAGGAAATGGTTGACCGAAATACGTCAGTTTGCGGGAGAAAATATACCATTTGTGTTAATCGGTAATAAGGCAGATTTAGTGGAGGACGTTGGTGTAGTAATCGATAGAGATGAGGCTAGAGCATTTGCAGAAAATGAAGGGAGTATTTATATTGAATCTTCTGCTAAAACAGGAATAAATGTCGATGAAGCCTTTACAGAATTAACCCGTCGAATAATAGATTCAAGAATGCAGTAAAATCTTAAGTTTTCTTTTTCCCTGTTTTTAATATTGCTATAAATCTTAATTTTAAATCAAAATAAAATTAAATTAGTATTCAAGATTCAAATTCTTCATATAAATCATCATGGATAATGTTGATTGCATCAAATAAATTTTCTTTATCAATAACGATTGATAAGTTTATCTCATTGTAACTTTGAGAAATTGCTTTAACTTTAATATTTTTTTTATCTAAGGCATTGAAAACTTCTGCTTTTGTTTTATTTTCAAGAATTTTTAATCCTGTTATATTAATAACAGCAACAGATTCCCATTTTATATTGAAAAAATCTGAAAAGAATTTTGAATGATTTAGGGCTTGAATTGCTTTTTCTGAATCCGTTGCATTAACTATAAATGATGTACTTATTTCAGAAGAACTTTGAGCTACGAAAGATACATTGATTTTATTTTTACTCATAGTCTTAAATATTTTTGCTAACACTCCAGGAACATTAACTAAGCTTCCAGAAGTTACCGATACTATAGTAGCAAGTTCAACCGCTGAAATTCCTTTAATCTGCTCTCTATTAGTTTCTTCTGAAATTTCAGTAAAATATTCATTTAATGGTTTATCAAAATTTCTAATTTCCAAAGGTATCTTATATTTCTCTATCGCTTCTAAACATTTTGGATGGAGTACTTTTGCTCCAAAATTGGCAATGTGTTTTGCTTCATCATAATCTAAATTTTTTATAAGAGAGGGCTCAGAGACATAGATTGGATTTATCACTAATAATCCATCTACATCTTTCCATAAAATTACTTTGATATTTTTATCATTACCTGTGATATAAAGAGAATGAGCTAGAATTGTAGCAGTATAATCCGAGCCACCTCTTCCTAAAGTGGTAATATATCCAATTTTGTTTCTACCAATAAATCCTGTGACACAAATCATAATATCTTTTTTAGGATTCTCTAAAATAGGAAGGATTAATCTTTTAATTCGGAAATTGGTCAAATCATATAAAGGATACGCATTATTAAATTCATCAGTTGTTATCAATATCTTATTTGCGGGAATATAAACTGAATCTAACCCTTTACTTAAGAGATATTGATTGAAAATATATGTAGAAAGTATCTCTCCAAAACTAAGAACATAATCTCTATAATATGGTTCTAATCCAAATTCCTTTATGTCTGCAAATGCATCATCTAACTCACTTAATTTTTCATCAATCCAATCTTTAGCTTTAATATAGTGCTCAGAGTCTTCTTCAAAAATTTGTTCAATTATATCTATATGCCTCTTTTCGATTAAAGAAATATTTTTATCCGTTATTGTAGCTTCTTCTAAGTTTAGAGCTGCCTTCAATAGTAAATCCGTTATCCCGTTTAAAGCTGAAATAACAAATATCTTTTTTACATCCTTATAAATATCAATAATTCTCAATATTTTATTGAATGCGCTTTTATCCGTTAGACAAGAACCTCCAAATTTCATAACTATAATAGTCAATTGTTTTAAACACCTCTTTTTTAATCTTTAATTCTTGTAAACTTATATTTTTTTCAGCTCTCTAATAAAAATTTAAGATAAATTATAATTGATATTTAATTTTGATATCATGTGATTGATCTTCACCTTCATTCAAACAATTCTGATGGCTTAGACACCCCTTCTCAATTAATTAATAAAGCGATAGAGCTCAATCTTAAAGCAATTGCGTTAACTGATCATGATACAATTACAGGGTTAAGGGAATTTTTATCTTATGGGGAAGATAAAGATTTGATTGTTATACCAGGTGTGGAGTTTTCAATACAAGATGAACCCAACAGAGAATTAATAGACATACACATTATTGGATTAAATATCGATGCTGATTCAACAAAATTAATAAATTCAATTCAAGATCAATTAAAAGGGAGATTAGAACAAAAAAAAGCAATATGTAGCCGATTAAGAAATGAATTTGGATATGTTATCACATTTGAAGAAGTAAGAGAACTTGCAGTTAACAACCTAGTTGGTCGTCCTCATATTGTAGAAATTATGAAAAAAAATAATCCTTCAATGACCCAAGGAAAATCGAAAAATGACCTTTTTAAAATGATTAGTGTTGGTGGTGAAGCATTCGTGGAGAGAACGACGGAACTAAATTTTGAAGATTCTATCGATCTAATTAAGGCTGTTGGAGGTATTTCAATTTTAGCCCATCCTGGAATACATGATATATCAAACCATATTAGATTTATTGAATTTTGTGTGAATGTTGGATTAGAAGGTATTGAAGTTGAATATCCCTATGCTAAGAATAGGCCTTATTATAACACTGATAAAGCAAAATGGGCACAAGAATATTTCCCAAGTTACTTTCGTAAAATAGCTGAGAAGTATAATTTAAAAAAGTCCGGAGGATCTGATTATCATGGAGGGGAAAAGGGAATAGAAATTGGAGAGGCACACGTTCCAGATAGGTATTTAAAGAATTTCATTTAATTGAAGAATTAGCCTGTTATAATAAGATTTTTATCATCCAATTAATCTTCTAAAAGTTTTTTTAATTCTTGAATTTGATCGTCAATCTTTTTCTCATATACGCTTATTTTACTCTTTTTCTCTAGTAATTCCTCTGAAGAAATCTCCCCATTAAGTTCTTTCATATCAAATTCTAACGTCATCTTATATAGATCGGCTTTTTTTAATTTTAAGTCTATTATTGTTTTTTTCACATGTTCTCTCTGGTTTTTCTCTTGATTCTGTATCTCATCTTTTTCAATAGAACCATCTGAAATTACATCTTTTGGTTTTTCAGTAGTTTTTAATAATTCAGATGGGGGGGATGGCTGTTGAATTTTTGGTTCTTCTCTATTAATAAAAATTGGAGTAGTTTCAGTAGGTACATTCTTGACATGTCCATATGCGGATGTTGATAATTTGGATTTAGCATCCTTGGGTATATCTCCAATTCTTTTTGGTCTTATTTTTACCATAAAGTCTTCAGGATTTAATTGCAAACCATCATTCACGTTTTCAACATTTGGTGATTCTATATCAACGGGTTTCTGTGTATTTTCTGGTGATATTGGTGTTTGATGCTGTAGTGATTGTTCTTCGATTGGGCTTACGGGAGGAAGCCTAGGTTCTGGGGGCTTACTTTTTCCTGGTGTTTCAATTGAGGTTGGTGGCTTTGATGGTATTACTTTTTCAGTTCTATCTGTTTTTATTGGGAAAGCTGGAGTTGGTTGAGGGGCTCCTACTTGATCCAACATCATTTTAATTTTTTTTGATTTCTCAAAAAATTCCTTTCCTAGAGAGTCATCTCCTAATTCTATACATAAGTCACTAATTTTATCAAAGAGAAATGCTGCTTTTTCGAAATCAGCGCTTTTTAATGCACCAGTTGCTTCTTCTATAAATTTATCTCTCTCTAATAAAGGTTTTAATAATGGTGAAACCTCTGCGCTCATCTCAAGAACATCAGCAATAATTTGAATCATTTTATCTCGATTGCCAGGATCTTTTGCAATCATGGAGTATGACTTCAAACCTAAGATTTTTTCAATTTGAGTAGGACTTGTGGCTCCTTTTAGATCTTGTTTGTTTCCAATTACCGCAGTGTGAGCATGTGGTGATTGTTCTTTTATCAATTCTAAAAAAAACTTACTTTTTTCAATATTTTCTAAGGTTGAATCAGTAATTAAAAGAACAGCATCGCTACCCTTTATAAAATTATTCCATAGATAGCTAAATTGTTCCTGTCCCGCAAAATCCCATAAATGAAAATGTAGTTTTCCGATTCTTACAGTAGCTATATCACCGGTAATCGTAGGAACATGTTGTACTGGAATTTCTTCGGCCCTGATCAATTTGGTAATAGTTGTCTTGCCAACCCCAGAAAAACCAATTAAAGATATTTTGGGACGGAGGTTTTTGTGAATTGAATCTACTATTGGATCAAAAACTTCGAAGGTTTTAGCGTCAAATCTATGTTGTAATATCTCTTCAAAAAAGTTAATAAATTCCTTCCTACATCTTACTAATTCCTTTTTAATATTGTCAAATTTATCTGTTAATCCTGTTACAAATAAAACTGTTAAACCTAAACTCTTTTGGGTAATATAAGACACTCTAAATTTGTAATAATCATGGAATTCTACCCTATCTTCTCCCCGAAAAGATTCATCTTCCATGATTTCGGCAACTAAATAATTTAAGGCTTCATGTTTTAAAGCCTTTCCAAAATGTCTGTAATACAGAAGTTCTTCTCCCTTATAAATGAAAACCTGTCGTAGTATGTTTTTTCACCAATGGAACATAATTTTCTAATTCTATGATTAACTTGAGACGTGTTTTACAAGATCCTTTATAATTGAATATTTGTCTTTCTTTATTTCTCCTTGTTTTATGGTATCTTTTATTTTCATTAATTCTTTGGAAAAATTAAAGACGGAGAAATCTTTTACTCCTTCATCTATAGTATTCTCGCTTAATTTTTTTAAAAAAACACTAATACTAGGCATAAATTTCGCTAAGTTAACATTTAGATCTAATTTGGAAATCAAAATTAATTTCTCAGCAAAGGAAAATAGATAATTATTTTCTTGAGCTTCAAGGGCAAAGGAGTTAATCTGTTTTAAATTTAACTCTTTCGCGATCTCTTTTGAATTTGAAATCAGTGATAGAATTTTTTGAGGTATAACTTTACCTTTAGAAAATTCTTTAATTTTAGTACCCAATATGATACCATACTTATTTGCTATAGCACATTCAGCATTTAAATCCGATTTCAATTGTGTGATAATTTCCTCGTAATTAATTTGACTCATAATCTGGTATTAATAATTTTGAATAATTAATGATACCCAATTTATTTATATTTATTTGTTATTAAACTCATTATATCATTTAGAAATTGACGAATTAAAAAGCTCCTCAATTTGAAAGTATATAAAACTCATTTTTTAGAAAAAGAATCTGATATAACTATTATCTCAGAATCCAAAACTGCTATATTAAAAGCGAAGAATGTCTTTTATTTTCATAGGGGAAATTTAGAGAAGTATGTCTTGAAAAATGATCAATTTTTAACTTCCTTTTCTCCAATTAACGTTAATACAGAATTGAGAATTATTAAAATAATGGCTGTTGCCGCAGAATTATGTGATGTAGGTCCTATGGCTGCTGTTGCTGGAGCTTTAGCAGACCTCATGCTAGAAGTAATGATAAATCCGGATGAGAAGGAAGGATCTAACTACACCACCGCTAAAATTGCTTTAGTTGAAAACGGAGGGGAATTAGCTATAGATTCTATTAAACCGATGAATGTTGCTCTTTTTGCAGGAAATAATGAGTTAAATCTGAATATTGGGTTTTTAATTGAAAAAAAGGATTGCCCAATAGGTATAGGAACAAGTTCTGCAACTGTTGGACACGCAATAAGTTTTGGACAAGCAGATGCTGTAACTATCTTTGCAAAAAACGCAGCTCTCGCAGATGCAGCCGCAACAAAAGTAGCTAATGCTGTAAAAGGTGAAGACATCGAGAAATCAATTAAAGAAGGACTAGATATCGCTGATGATCTTGATGGTGTTATCGGTACTTTTATTAGTAGAGAAGATAAGATTGGTCAAGCTGGAAAACTTCCAAAATTGGTTAAAATTGAAGGAGATAAGCGATATCTTTTACGAAAGAAGATAAATGATGAATATCTTGGAGACTTCGAAATTTTTAAATAACCCAAAAAATAGGCGTTTCAGCCCCACCCTCTGTTTTAGAAGAACAGATTTTATTCAAATAATTAAGACTGTAATATTCTTCTAACTCATCCTGAGACAATTGTCCAAACAGTTCAAAACCCTTATTTATTATATAACTCTCTGCAAAAAGAAGATATACATCAGTGTTGTAATCTTCCTTAATTTGTGTTAAAATATTCGTCCCATTTTCGTCAAAGTGATTTTCTGGCAGGAATAAATCAATTTCATACTTAAGATTATAAAAATTTCCTTCATAGGCTAGTGTCCCATTTGTATCACCATTATAACTATAGTATTTAAACACATTATTCCAGCCGAATTCTGTAATTAAAACATTCTTATCTGAAGTGTTATTAGAATACCAATTTATCGAGCTAACATCTCTTCTCTTTAAAGTAAAAACATCAAAACTAACAGATTGGTAAAAATAGCTGGTTAATAGTGAAAAGGTTACTATAAATAAAACCAGAATTTTCATCTTGGACGTATTTATTTTTCCTAATTTTATTATTTTATAGATGTAAGAAATAAATCCAATTACAATTATAGGTGGAATCAAATACAAGATTCTTTGCCAAATTAAGTTGCTTAATATCAGTATATTAAATACAAATCCTACACCTAAGAGAATAAATAGTCCTAGTGCCCAAATGAATAATAGTTTTCCTTTAGGTTTCTTCTGGAATAATATTAGCCCCCATACAGCAAAAGCACTCAACATTATGATCTCAGAAATATAAAATATATTAGTTACTCCAATTTCTATCCACATTAAATCCACAATTAATAAGCAAATGGCAATTATTATCAAAATACTAAAAATAAAGGGAATAATTACTTTATCTTCAACTTTTTTAAAGTAAGGATAGCTCTTTCCTTTAATTACCGATTTAAACCTTCCCTTGGTGAATTTAATAGATTTCTGTATTTTCCATAACAAAATCCCCCCAGCTATAGCTCCTACACCTCCAATTAAGAGTAAGTAATACCAAGAAAGACTAAGGGGGATAAAAAACCAATAGTGTCCACTTCCAATGCCGAAAATATTTAAAATCATAAAAATTCCCATCAAACCAACTGAGAAAATCAAATCGATTCCACGTTTATAATCCCTTAAGAAATAGATTAAATATAGCCATAAAAAGGAAAATAGAAAGATCATAGAAGTAATCACATGAGTTAATACAGCACTTATAAATATCAAGGAAATTAAACTATACATCATTAAGATATTTGAAAGGATTTCCTTTTTAGTCGGTCGTTCCAATTTAATGAAATTTTGTAACCTAATATAAAGAAGGAGAAAAATCGCTAAACATTTAATTAAAGCGGATCCTGAAGGCCAATACTGAAGCATCATGTTAGAAAATCCCAGAGATGAGAACTCAAGAATGAAAACACTAAAAAGAGCTAGACTTTTTCTTTTAAATATTCTTAGAGTGATTGAGTAAAAGATTATTGCAGAAAGGAAATAGGTATAGATTACAAAATATTTTGGAATGAGTAGATGACTTACTCCCGAAAAGAAATTAATAACCGCACCGAAAATGCTAATTCCCATTGTGCTGTGATATCCATTAAGGGGGAGTATATTTTCTTCAGTTATAATTCTACTGTTAAGGATATGGAGCCATGGATCTGTTCCTACGAAAATACCAAATTTTATTATATTAAGAACACAAATTAAAGAGATAAAACCTACTAATAATAATACATTCAGACTTATTTTATTTTTAAGGTATTCTAATATGGTAAACTGTTCTAATCTCTCAATTTTATTAACTTTTAGCTTTTTTGGTCTAATAAATATATAGGTTTCATTTTTGAATTCATTGAATACAATATAGCACACAATGATGAAAAATGAGATTAATATCCCATAGAAGAAAAAAAATCCTGATAGTAAAATCCCTATCCAATATCCAAAATAGCCTAAAAAGATATAAAATGCTGAATTTAAGACAATTGTTAAACCTAATTTTTCAAAAGTTGTAAATCCTCCTTTCTTTACAAGTACAAAAAGTAGGGGGTAAGTGGGTAAAAATAATATAATAAAAATTGAACTAAAAATAACAGCAAATTGAAATATTATTTCAAGAATAATAATATCTGATATCCCTATTATAATATCAAAATTAATTAATCTTAAGAAAACAAATGCTATAGAGATCAATGAAGTTAAGAAGAAAAAGAAATTGCTTCGAGAATAGATTAGAAAGAGAATTCTATTAAAGCTTAATCTTCTTTGATTCAATTATCAATTACCCTTTCAACAAATTTAATTCAAAAATTATCATAAAAAATCTCATATCCTATAAAAATATTCATGTAACTGAAATTTTGAAAAACGCATTGAGATATAATCTTTCATTTTATTAGATTTTGCATGAACTCTTCCCTGTATTCTTTTAGAAGTTTTTCTGGTCTTTTTAAGTCTTTATTTTGAGACAAATTAATTTTAATATGGATCAAAATAGGGCCTTTTCCATTTTTAATATAATCCATGCAATTCAATAATTCTTTTCTCGATTGGATTAAAAAGACGGATTTATAATTACATGCTTTAGCAATTGCAGAAAAATCAATTTTAGGAGAATTTGTTGGTTGACCTCCTGTAGATTCATGAGCCTCATTATCAAAGATTACATGAACAAAGTTTGATGGAGAATTTTTACCAATTGTAGTAAAAGCACCCATTTGCATAATCACCGCACCATCACCATCAAATATTATTATTCTTCTGTTTGGTTTTTGGAGGGCTATACCCAACCCAATAGAACTGGCACATCCCATAGATCCAACATTATAAAAACTTTTATTGTGATCTAACATTCTTGATACCCTATATCCATATAAGATTCTCGATATATAACCGGTTGTAGAAATTATTACTTCTGTATTATCCAAATTTTCCATTATCAGGTTAATTACATCCGTTGTAGTAAGTGAGTAATTATTTGATGAGTCCTTATTTATTTTATATTCTTCAAAGAAATTACGACGAAAGACAAAAGCATAAGGACCTTTATGTTTAGTTAGATAGCTTTTTGCTTTGATTAATTCTCTATCAATAGACTCTAGACTAGGATCTAAGATAACATAAGGAATCTGAAGTGTATCTAGTAATGGTAAGGTAACCATACCCATTTTCTTATGTTGGGGTGCATCATTTTTTCCGGGTTCTCCACGCCATCCAATCATCAGAAGAATTGGGATTGAATAAACTTCAGGGTCACATAATGAGGTAATAGGATTAACTGCTTTTCCAAGTCCTGAATTTTGTAGGTAGACAATCCCAATTTTATTTGTAGATAAATGGTAACCCGTTGCTAAGGCAATAGCTTCACACTCATTACACGCTATAATATTATTAAGATTTATTGATTTATTTTCTGATAAAAATTTCATAAATTCTTTAAAAGTCGAATCTGGGATTCCCGTAAAAAATGTAAATTCATATTTATTTAATGTATTAATAAAATCTCTACAGGATATCATATTCATTTATTTTAGTTTATATTCTATTTTTATTTATTTAGATAGTTTTTTACTCTTTCTAAATCTTCATGATCATCAATTTCAACACAAAATTCATTGTAATAACATGGTTTTAGGGTTAGTTCATCTAAAATTTCATTTAAGGCGTCTTCCGCATAACAATTTCGTTTATTATTTTTTATAAAGTTATCAATATGACCTAACCATTTCAGCATAAATTCCTTTGATAATTTGTATATTGGGGCTAGAAAAGCAGTATTTTCCCCAAATAGATTTACTCCTATCTTATTTATTCTATCGTTTAAAATATATGCTTTAAAATCTTTTACTGGGGGGGGGATAATTCTATTTACTAACACACAATCCTCATACTTGGAATCTAATAATAGTTTGACTAAGTTTTGGGAGAATATTAAATCCCCATGTGAATATAAAACATCGTCATTTATGATCTCCTTAGCTAAGTATAATGAATATATATAATTCGTTTTATCATATAGTGGATTGTTAACATATTGAACGGTAATAAAGGGGTAATTTACCTTAATATGATCTTTAATTTTTTCCTCATGTGGGCCTGTAGGAATTATAAAATTGTTAAATCCAAGTTTGATTATATTCCTGAGTTGATGATCTAAAATTGTTGTATTACCTTTTATTTTAATTAGACATTTTGGAGAATTATCTGTTAACGGTGCTAGCCTTTTACCAATTCCTGCATTTAAAATTATAACTTTCATCTAATTTCATTTATTATATTTTTTAGTTGATTTTCAGTCAATAAACGAGGATTATTTTTTACTCTCTCTGGATTAAATCCATTTTTTATTATAATTTCAATTTCTTCTTGAGTAGATACTCCCAAATCGGAAAGTTTTGTTTCTAATCCTATTCTTTTTAAAATGTCATTCAATTTTTCTTTAGCTTCAAGAAAGGACTTAGCACCTAGTAATGTGGTTAAATCAGCCATAATATTTTTTACGTAATCAAATCCCCGTGAATCTAGCACATCATTTTCATTGACTTCTGAATTGAAAACAATCATCGAAGGTAAAGTCAAAACAACAGCATGACCATGAGGAACTTTAAAATACGAGGTAATTGGATAAGAAATTGCATGACATGCAGTAGTTTTCGTTATATTTATTGCCTTACCGGCATAATTGGCAGCAATAGCCATATTATATCTAGAATTTTTATCCGGACCATGAACTGCTTTGATTATATTTTCCATAACAAGTTTAATTGCTTTACTTGCATATTCCTTCGACTTCTCTGTAGAATTAACATTCCAATATGATTCTATTCCTTGACTTAATGCGTCCATACCCGTGTAAGCAGTTATCCTTTTCGGAAGAGTATATGTCAATTCTGGATCTATAATAGCATAATCCGCGTGAATATATTTTTCATCTGCTAATGAATATTTGGTATATCCATCAAAAATTACAGCAAAATGAGTTACCTCACTGCCAGTTCCTGCTGTTGTAGGGATAAGTATTAAAGGTGTAGGTTGATACTGTATTTTTTTCTTTTTTAAAAGAAAATCTTTAACATTACCCTCATTTTTAGAAAAAACAGCTAAACTTTTACCTATATCTAAAGCAGAACCCCCACCCATAGCGACAATTAAATCGAAATTACCTTTATTAAAAGAATTAAGTACCCTATTCACACCTTTAACTGTAGGAGTGGGTGATATCTCATCATAGTGAAATAATTGGCATTTTTTTTCAATTAAACCAAGAACTTTTTTTATATTTTTTTGGGTTAGTGTTGATTTCCCTGTAATGAAAAACACATTTTTGAAATTATTTTCCATCAGTATTTTATGAAGAATTTTAATTGAACCGTTTCCAATAAACTCTTTCATATTTGTCAATCACTTCATAGAATTAGTTAGATTAACTTTTCAGCAACTTCTATATCTTTCTTCGTATGAATCTCGAACCATCCTTTATGCACTTCCAAAATATCTACTCTAAAACCCCTATCTATTACTTCTTGTATAAGATCTATAAATGAAGCATTCCCAAAAGAATCTGCCTCATGGAACATTCCCTTATGACTCAATTTACATTCATGATATATTTTTCTGATAATTTCAACACCATATTCAGAGAAATAAGCTATTCCCGTAAATTCGTAATCTGCCATATCCATATTAATACCTCTTCCTATTCTTATGATTTCATTTTCTATTTGATATAAGTCTCTTGTTTGCTCACTTGGTTTTTTTTTGGTAAGAACTAGTTCAAGATTTTTATCGATTTTGTGTTTATGATAGGTATATGAATTATCTAAAACTAAAATTATATCTCCTTTCGAATTTAGAAGATTTTTTATAATCTGTTCATTATATAATATATCTGAATAAATAAAAATAAATCCTCCTTCCATTTCCTCTTCAGCTTTAAATAGAGAGTGTAAGATATAAAATTTTTCATATTCATCATTATCAATATATTTTGCACCCTCTACAGTGAATTCCTCTTTTTGATATCCCCTAATAACAGTTATGTCTTTGATTTTACAATTATTCAATATTTCTATTTGTCTCTGGAGAACAGGTTTATCCCCCAAGACCGTCATAGCCTTGGGAATAGAAAACTCAGGATCACTACCCGCAGCGGGGATTATTACTTTTGTTGACCCTTTAATATATTTCATATCTTTTTCTTTTACATCTAAGAATCCTACGTCTTTAAAAACAGTCTTCACAGGACTGCATAAAGACTCTGCTTCAAACGCTCTCTTATTTCTTAGGATGATTGAAGCAGTTTCTTTCATTGCTTTATGAGCCGCTCGTAAAAGATGGTTAGCATAGATAACGATATTAAACCCGTGCTCCAACAACTCATTTTCCGTAATCGTATTATATGTAGTCGGAACGCAAACAAGAGGTTTCCTAAAACCTAGTTCTTTTGATAATTTTTCATATTCTCTTGCAAATTCTAAGATTTCTTTAGGTTCTCTTTGCTTAGAATGAATCATTATACCATCTGCTCCGGCTCTCAAATACTTTTTAGCTCTATATATAGCATCCTTTAATCCTAAACCCGAAATCAGACTCTCTATTCGAGCTACGATCATGAAATCATCAGAGATCTGTACTTCTTTCCCCCTTTTTATTTTTGTAGCAAAGACATCTGGTTCTTCTTGATCTTGAATCGTCCCTCCCTCTAAGCTATTTCGTTTGGGAAATTTTTTATCTTCAATAATAACCATCGAAACACCCATATCTTCTAAAGCACGAATGAAATATTCGAAATTCGCAGCTTCTCCGCCAGTATCTCCATCAATTATTATTGGTTTGTTTGAACCATTTAAAATTTGTCTAACAGTTTCGTATCTTGATTCCAATCCAATTAATCCAATATCGGGATATCCCTTAGCAGCACTATCAGTAAAACTACTAATCCAAAAACCGTCGAATTCAAGAATTTCATCTTGATGATGTTCTCTTATGTTGTTTGCTATTATTGCACTAAGCCCGTTGTGTACTTCTAAGATTTTAACAATCTTTTTGTTGTGAAGTAATTCCTTCAACATTCTTCTTCTTACATGAGGAAGTTTACTGTTTTGTTTTTTGAATTCCATTTTTATCACTTAGACATTCAGTTAGAATAAAATTTTGAAAAATTCTGGTTTAGGGAATGGTTAGAATACCTAAATACATAAATATTAAAAAATTAATTAGTTTTTACATTTAGATTGATGTTTTGAATAAAAATAATAGGAAAAAAAAGATTAGTCTATAATATATTTATAAATACTCTTTTCTCTCGGGCAAACTCTTCCAGTCTAATAATAAAACTAAACCACCTATTAGTGCTATTATTACCCAAAGTAAAAAAGCAGCCCATGATCCCGCTGTGTCAATAAGGGCTCCTGAGGTAAAAGTAGTAATAGCAGCTCCAATATATCCCCATCCATCGATAAATCCCGTAGCAGCGGAGGCTGCCTTCCGTGTAGCAAATTCCATAGGTATTGTAGAAACTAAAAGTGCATGCGGTGCAAAATTCAAAATCCCAATTAAAATCAATACAGGAATTCCAAAAACCAAATCAAGAGGGGGAAGTACTGTATAAATTAATAATACTAAGGATAGCAATATAAAAAAAGCGCATATTACAGGGATTCTTCTTTTTCCAGCAAATTTATCAGAAATCCACGCACCTAGAAGAACTCCAATCAGACCCCCCAAGGGGTAGAAAATAGATTTCCAAACACCAAAAATACTCGTACCAGTTACTTCAGGACTGAGTAGATATGGAAGCCAGTCTGTTAATCCATATCTTACCATATTCAAACAAAATAAACCAAAAGAAGCAAATAGAACAGTTTTGGTAAATAGAACTGTTTTAACAGTGTACTTAAAACCAACAAATTCATCGTCACGACATTCACCCATTACCATTTGACCTTCACATTCTTCTTCGATAGTTGGTAAACCAACCTCTTCAGGAGCATTTCTACAGCGTGCATAAAAATGTATCGCCAAAATCAACATGATAATTCCTGGAACTATAAATGAGAATCGCCAATTTAAACTAAGTGACTTAGTAATAACTATTGCAATTATCCAGGATACAACACCCCCCAGTAAATATGATGTAGCAAGTCTACTTGACCATTTCCCTCTGTCTTCTGCCGGGTACCAATTAGCGATAGTTTTCACAGAAGGTGCCCATCCCATTGACTGAAAATATCCATTTAAACCCCAAAACAAGAATGCTACCCATATTAAATCAAATGCAGTTCCCATAAACAAATTGATGACTGAAGATACTATTAATCCTATTGCTATGAAACGCCTAGCTCCTATTTTATCACCTAAAAACCCATTAACAAATTGTCCAAAAGCATATGCCAGGAAAAATGTTGTCCCTACTAATCCCATTACAGTAGCTGAAATCCCATATTCAGACATAATAAATGGTTTCGCAATTGAAATATTAGTACGGCCAATATAGTAAATCATGTAAGTAATCCAAACTGTGAAAAATATTCGCATTCTCCAGGATTTAAACTGAGATTTTACCTCGGCTTCACTTTTAGTATTTAAATTTTCATTCATTTTCTTTACTCATATTTATATTTGTTATCTATATTTTGCCATCTTTTATTAATTGTTGAGCATATTCAAAATCTTCGTCTGTATCCATTTCCACCCATTCTCCTTTTATGTCTACTGAATACATTGGATAACCTCTGATAATAAGTTCCTCAAGCATATCTGTTAAATATGCCTTTTGTATTGAGGTAGCATCATGGAATCGTCCCTCAAACTTGCATGTCTTATTATATTTCGCACGATTATAATTGCGCATCAATATTTCTGCTCCTTTTTTTGAAAATTTCCCGAGACCGATGAATTCTCCATGACCAACATCAGGATTATAAAATTTTGATAGATGAATGATCTTACCATCTTCTACAATTGCTAACTCAGCTTCATCTGTAGGATGTTTTGTTCTTCCTTCATATCTTTTCCTCCAATCAGTATCTACGATAAAACTAAAATCGTAAGGTGAATCCATTAGCTTTTTAACAACATTATCACTGTACAAAATATCTGAATATGTGAAAATAAAACCATCTTTCATTGCCTCCTCAGCGTAAAATAAAGATTCTAGAATATTATTATTATAATAATCATCATTATCATAGTAGGCAATATTAGGTAAGTCAATTTTATCTTTTTGAAATCCTCGAACAATAGCAAAATCATCTATACCATTTTGACGAAAAACATCCATTGTCCGTTCAAGGATGCTTTTACCTTCAATTTCTAATAAACACTTTGGCTTATATTCCGTTAGAGGTCTTAATCTTGTACTCGGACCTGCAGCTATTATGATTACTTTCATTTCTCTTACTTCCTTTTTTGTTTCATATCGTCTTACAATTCGCTCTAAAAGCGAAATATGTTCATTAAATTTTTCAGATGTTTTTTTATATCCGATTTCTTTGACACTATCATAAACTTTCTTAATTTCTTCAAGATCAGAATATTTTTGTTTCGGCATATAATTATCTGAATGGTTTAATAACTTTACAAGTGCATTTACCTATAAAAACTTTTAGGAATTTTATCTTCAAAAGATTTTTTGGTTATATAGAAAACTATGAAATCTTATATAGGTAAATGGATTAGATTTTCATTTATTTATTAGGTATTCAAATCATTCTTTCCCTAACTTTAAATATCTTTTCTTTCTTATTCATTATTTTATAAGAACTCTTAGGAGTGTCAAAAGAAATATTTTATAATTCAATAAGTTTTTCAGGAGAAAAACAAGTATTAGTTATTTGTAATATTTTCTTAAATGTTTGTTAAAATACAGAGGAAAGTATAATATCCAAACAACTATTTCTTTCCATCTTTGGATCAATTGTCCTCTTCTTGCAATTATTGATCTTAATACAAATTTAACAAAACCAGTTTTGTTTTTCTGGTCTGACACATCATTTAATTTTGTATCCAGAAAAATAAAACGCTTTGTATATTTTCTATTCTTCTTTATTAATTTTTTTAGACCAAATCCCGTTAATCGATTATAAAAAAGTATTGTAATGAATTCCTGGTCTTTCAATAATCCTTGGGATCTTAAATCTTCTTTTCTTATTATTTGGTTATCTTTCTTAAGATGATCCCTAAGAAATCTCACTAATTGGGGCGGAAATTGATCAGGTATTAAAATTTTTTCGGATTTTAAGGATACTAACGTACTCTGTTGATAGAGAGTACTTAAGATTGATCCAAAATAACTATAAGCTTCAATCTCAGACTGGAGATAAAACTGATGCAAATCATTATATATCTCAGGATGCTTCTGACTTACGTCTTTTTTTTCCAAATGATCTTCCTTTAAGTCAAATAACGAGAACTTCCCATTATCATTTAGTAATTTCCATCGATCTTCTATTATCATCGTTTTTTTAATTGATTGAAACATTAAATAACAATCTCCTCGAATTTTCCTATTTATATTGACATTAATATTATCTTCAATCAATTTCTTAAAAGATGTGGATTCTCTTTTATACGTGGGTTTAAAATCTAGATAATCAAGAATTGTCTCCATAAGATCCAAGAGGTATACGCGTTCTGTGAATACCTTTGGTTTAGATTTAGTAATGCTTTTAGGTAGCTTCATAAATAATGCTGGTTGCATAGAGGACTGATGAATATCATCGAAATGCAGCAACTTCGCCTTTTTGTATAAATTCTTATCATAATATCCATGATCAGAATTAAGGATGAAAATTGAATCTTCCCAAAATTCATTTTCCTTCAAATAGCTTATAATTTTATTGATGTATAAATTCGCTTTAGGATCACTAGGTCTAAAGAATAAAAAAACAAGATTTTTCTGATTAGGTAAAATTTCTTGGGCAACTTGCATAAAAAGTTCATAAATTTCCTTACCATCTAACCAATGATCTCCTTGGTATAATTCCTCCACAAAATATGGAGGTAAAATCTCTTTGGTAATTTCTACCTGTTCTCTTCCGAATATAATTGATTGGATATTGTAATTCTCCCTTTTTAGGGGATAAATGAAATTTTCATGTTCTAAACTTGGCAAGTTTTCTAATGTGCGATAATAATCAGGAAAAATATAATAAGGAAATCTGCCCGTTAAAAAGGAAATAAGAGATAAGTTAGTAGAAGGAAATTGAGAAATACAATCTTCGAAATAAAATCCTTCATTATCATTTTTTAAAGTCTTATATACAGGAAGTAAACTATGTAAATCTGGTCGTTCATAATTACATATTGAGTCAGTTACAATCCAGAAAATATTCATTATCCCACCGGGCTACGTAATACTGTTTTTACCTAATTCAAACAAAATGTATTTAATTATGAAATGTGTAAAAGAAAATTGTTAAAAAGATAAAAAGTTAATGTCGTAATTACAATTGAAGAGCTTTACAAGATTATAGCCAATTCGTGCTAGGAGAATTAATCTCCGTAAAAAGTGAGTTAAGATTTTTTATTTTATCACACATTTTTTATATATATCTAAAACTGTCAATGCACTTTCTTCCCAGGAGTACAACTTTATTCTTTCTAATCCTTTTTTAATTAGAGTCTTTCGTAGTACTTCATCACTTAGTAATTGAATAATTTTATCTGCTAATTCAGTGGGATCTGAATTGTCTTTTAGGATCAATGCTGAATCACCAACTATTTCAGGAATTGCAAAAGCCTTTGATGTAATTACGGGGCACCCACATGCCATTGCTTCTAAATTTGGCATTCCAAAACCTTCAAAAAAGGATGGAAATAAAAACATCTCTGCATTATTCAAAAGGTTAATAACATCATTAACAGGTAAAAAACCTGTGAAAATAATATTATCGAGGATTTTTTCATTCTTAGCAAATTGTAATACTCGACTGTTTTTCCAACCTTTTCCTCCTAGAACTAACATTAAATCTTTTTTTTCTCTATTTATTATAGAAAATGCTTTTAAAATTGTCCAAGGATTTTTTCTTTCAGAAAATTTGCTTAAATGAAAAATGAAATGAGAATCAATGCCATATTTTTCATTTATCTTTTCAGATTTCTTTTCATAAACTCTAAAATCTTTATCCACAGCACTATGTGTAAAGAAGACCCTATTCTCTCTTACCCCATACTGATAAGTTACAAAATTTTTACCTGCGTTAGATCCTGAAAAAATATAATCCATCTTTCTAAAATAAACAGGCTTAATCAATTTCGAATGGATTCTTTTTAATTTATTGAATTGGTCTGGAAAGTAAAGTTCTGCTGCACCACCTCCATGAACAGTGGTTAGTTTCTTAGGTTTTTTTAACCATACGGGAGAAAGAATAGTTAAAGGGTAATAGTGAAGAATATCAAAATTTTCTTTTTTAAGTTTGAAATGTGCGAGTAATGGATTCTTTGGGATTATTAATTCTGTAGTTTTTTCATAAATTTCATGATCATTTTTGGAATAATGAATCAGAACGATATTAAAATTTTTATTAAGTTTTAAGATATGAGATACGAGTTGTCTTAAATGAGACCCACTTCCACTAGTCCCTTGATCTATAGGTCTTGTAAATATTCCGATTTTTGGTTTACTCATAGTTTTATCAAATCTACAAAAATTAGTTCTAATTTACAATCGATTGATGAATTTTGATGACATCCTTTTCAATATTTTTTGCTTTGATTACCATGAATGTGATAAATACACCTCCCATGAAAATTACATAAACGATCATAATTGCTTCTAAAATCCAGAATAACGTGAAATATATATACAACAACCAACCAATAAAGAAAATAGATGTGATCATATGAGTATGACTAAAAGCGTTTGTAAGATTTATAAAGATAGCTTTGATGAGTTTCATCAGGCTCTTTTTAGAGGCTTTTTGTTCTTTTAACTCACCTTCTACTTCTATATTTTTATTTATGCTGCTTTTAGCGGAAGCAACAGTGGCTATCTTACGAACTCTCCTTATCCCGATTAAAAAAAACGTTGCTATAATCCCAAAGAAGATATATAAAAATTCCGAATTGATTTTAAAGATGGAAAACCCAAATGTGAAAAAAAACCAACTTTGGAAAAATAAATGTCCAATTTCATCATAGTATATTCCCCTAAGTGATGTTTTTTTTTTATATCGAGCAACTTCACCGTCAACTTCATCAGAAATATAGTAAACATATAGTAGGATAAATCCAATTATTATGAACAAATTATTACCAATCCCAATAAAAATTAAGCCTAATAAACCTATTATAGAACCGGAAATTGTTATAAAATTTGCAGAAATTCGGGTTTTTACCAAGATCCATGTTATATATTTTGAGATAAAAGTAAAGATTGCATGCCACCAATCTCTTTTAATCTTTCGTTTCTCAAGTTTGCTGCCTTGAATTATCTGTTTGAATTCTTTAAAACTTTCTGATGTCATTATTTATCTCTTTTTAATTTTATACTTGTTATAATGGGAAATTATATGAAAAATTATTGGTTTTTTAAATTCTTCAAATAATAAATTTAATTTGAGATTCATTATTTTGTATTTTTAAAAAATACAAATTTAAGAGAAAATTCACGTCGATCCTATGGAACCTGAGCAACGAGAGAAATTACCGTTAGAGCGTAATACAGAATATAAAAATTTGGCCACGAACACGTTTTATTCATTTTTAATAAATTATGGGTCCCATTTTTTTACGCTTGTCTACTCATTTCTTTTAGCGAGATTAATAACAGATGAATCATGGGATTTCTTAATTCTGGCAACTTCTTATATCACAATTATTGTAATAATAACATCAATATTACCCCCAGGTTTAAACTATGCATTGAATTATTACATTCCAAGGTATCTAGCCTTAAATCAGAAGTATAAAATAAAATCATTAATCAGAAATTCATTAAAAGCAAAATTATCCTTTTTAATACCTGTTTTTATTATTAGTGTTATTGCGTTTAATATGTTTCAGGTTCTTTTTGCTATTAATTTAGAAGACAAGATAACACTTTTATATATACTTTCACCCCTTATTATCGTTCATAGTTTGACAAGAATATTAGAATCTATAAACCGTGGTTTTAGTAGATTTAACTATAATTTTTTATATTTAATTATGAAAAACTTGATACATATTTTACCTCTTATGATTTTCTTCATTTTTGATATTAATATTACCGTAGAAGGTATTGCCATCATTGTAATGATTTCTTTTTTAATTCCATTTATTTTTAATTGTATATCTGTTTCTATATTATATTTAAGGATTAAATCATCTGAAACTAAACAAAACTCATTTAAAAAGGATATTTCGAAGACTTTTAAATACGGAAGTTATATAGGAATTACTGATCTAATAAATAGAACTTGGAAAGAAACCCAACTTCAAGGTATTGGGATTTTTGAGTCAGCAGGGGCAGTCACGGGCTATAATATTGCTATTAATTATCAAAGTTTATCTTTTTATTCTGTTCAGTCTATTAGTATTCCTCTGTTAACGTCTTTTACGAGTTTAACAACTAAAGAGAATTTTGATAAAGTAAATAAAATCTATCGAATTGCTTATAAAATCACTCTCTTCTTATTACTAATTATTACAGGAGCCCTATTTTTTAGTATTGAGTTTTTATTAGACTTTGTCTTTCTAGAAGACCGCTTAATCTATTCGAACATTCTCAGATTATATCTAATCGCGGGGATCTTTCAGATTTTAGGAGAATTTATGCAAGCGTTTTTAAATGCTCAGCATAAAGTGAAAATTACGTTGGGGTTGAAAGTTTTTTATATGTTATATTATATACCATTATTTTTTATTGGGCTTATCTATTTTGGCGTAGAAGGGGCCATAGTGCTTGGATTACTACTTGGAAATTTTATTTCTTTAGTTATTCAAATCATAGTGACCTATAAAATTGGAAAAATCAAATTAAATCTTCAAAAAATTATAACTCAATACCTAATATTTTTCATTTCATTAGCTACAACAATAATCTTAAAATCTTTTATATATAAGGATTTAAGTTTAAGACTCATTGAAGATTTAGGGTTAACTCTGTTCAAAAATTTTGATTTTCTGTCTATAGGGTTATTCCTTATACTTTTTATATTGCTAAATTTAGTATTTAACACGGTTAGTGACACCGATATTAAAAATTTCGAATCACTCTTAAATAAAGAAAGATTTTTAGATAGAGCTTTACAAAAAGGTTTAAATGGACTTAAGAAATTTACAAGAGGTTAGAATACTTTATAAAATTTGTACAGTTAATTAATTATTAAAAATTTAATAATTCACTCATATTGGGTTAATCAAGAAAATGAACCAGAATATTCTTAGAAGGCTTTTCAGGATTATCAATAGGTTTAATCCTATAAAGAAATCCCTTCAAAATAAATTTAACTTACCATTTAAATTTGTTAAAAATGAATGGTATGTTAATGAACGCATTGTAGAAATCCCTTTTGTTTTAAATCACCTAGAACTTGATGGGAAAGGAAGACGCGTTTTAGAATTTGGATGCGCTAGAAGTTATCTAGCCATACAATTAGCTTCTTTAGGTTATAAAGTCGTCGCAATCGATCTTGAAGATTATAGGTATCGTCACCCAAATTTAAAGTTTCATAAAATAAACATTTTTGATTTTAACGATGATATTGGATTTGATTATATTACGGCAGTGTCTATAATAGAACATATTGGTCTTGGAACATATGGGGATAAACCGAGTTTTGATGATATATTTAGAATTTCAACAAAATTATCAGAATTAGTAAAACCAGAGGGTTTAATTATAATAACTGTTCCCTTTGGGAAAAAATTTGTCAATAATTTTTATAGATCGTTTACTCATGATGAAGTAAGATCTCTCTTTAAGGATAAGAATTTAAAATTAGTTGAAGAACAATATTTTCGTAGAAAACAATATAAATATTGGCGAAAGTGCGATTTAGAAGAAGCTTTATCTATTTCTAATACACCAGAGGACCGGGGGCTGACCGGGATGAATTGTGTGGGGTGTTTTATTTGGAAAAAGATAAGCTAGAATCAAAAAAATTACGATTTTTTAATTAATTTGTTAAACTTTCTCTTTATTTATTAACCATGAATAAGTTCTTTGTAATCCTTCGTCAATATTAACTTGAGGGGAAAATCCTAGTAGTTTCTTTGCTTTATCTATATTTGAATGAGTAATATCAACATCTCCTTTCTGTTTTTCAGTATATACAACTTTTTTAGGTTTGTTCGTGACGTTATACATTTTGTTAATTAGTTCATTTACGTTTATTGGTTTTGAATATCCTAGATTAAACGCTTCACCCGATGAATTATTCTTCTCCGCAGATAGAATTAAACCTTGTATTATATCAGAAACGTAAGTAAAATCTCTAAGTTGTTCTCCATCTCCATAAATAACTAACTCTTTATTATGACGGATTAAGTTAAAGAATTTAGCTATCGCCATATCGGGACGACCACGTGGACCATAAACTGTATAAAATCTTAAGCTCGTGATAGGTAAATCATATTCTCTAAAATAATAATCAGCATATATTTCACTAGAGAGTTTCGATATAGCATAAGGAGATATTGGTGTTTTAGGATGTTCTTCATCTACAGGAGTATAAATGGGATTGCCATATACGGAAGAAGAGGAAGCATTTACAACTTTTTTAACATTTTTCGTCACTGCATAATCTAAAATTTTTACGATACCTAAAATATTGTTTCTCATTACTTCTATTTTATTTTGAACTGAAAATCTTACTCCTGCATGAGCAGCTAGGTGAAAAATAATATCTATCTCAGGTTCAATTTTCTCGTAGGTTGAATTGTCTAATAAATCACTATTAATTATTTGAAAATCTTTAAAATCTACATTACTCATTCTAACTTCTTCAATATACTCTTCTTTCCCTTTATAATAGCGTTCATTAAAGTTATCAATAATAACTACGTAATTTCTATTTACTAATAACTTCTCAAAAAGGTGCGAACCAATAAATCCAGCACCCCCTGTAATCAAAATGTTTTTATTTTTTATCATGAAATTTGAAGTTTATAGGTAATTTAGAGGACATAAGGAAGAAAACAATATTTATGTTATTGAAAATCCAAAAATAATATTTTTTTGTAAAAATACAGAGAAATTAGTCTTCTCCAAGATTATATATCCTTTCAAAATTTCGAATATTATTTTCCCATAAATAATGATTTTTTATCATTTTCAATCCATTTTCTTTAAATTTACTACTTAGATCATGATTATCTAAAAGGCGTTTTATACACTTTGCATAACAATTAAAATTTTCCACTTCACACATAAGTCCATTATTCATATGGCTCACCAAATCTTTTGTGCCCGCAATATTGCTTGTTACTATAGGTACTTGGTAAATCATTGCTTCCATTAAGACTCCCGCTAAACCTTCTCCACGGCTTGGGAAAAAAAGAATGTCTGCTTCATTGTAAAAGTTATGTACATCAAGTCTAGAACCTGTAAATACGAATTTATCGTTTAAATTTAAATCTTTAACCAATTGAATTGCTCTATTTCTTTCAGGACCATCTCCAACTAAAATAAATCTCACGTTTTCATTCTTAATTAGATTCGCTGTCTTAATAATTAAATCAATACCTTTTCGATTGTTATGAAGACCAACAAATAGAATAATTTTTTCATTCTCCTTTATACCAAACATATTTCTGATATTTCTATCAGAAGGTTTAATGTCTAAATCAATGCCTGGAGGTGTGATTCTTATCTTCTTTTGGGGCACTCCCGCTTTTTTTGAATATTTTAAAAATGACTTTCCATAGATAGATATATAGTTAGAAGCGAAAAAAGCAGTTTTACCTATTGTCTTAAAAAAGATTTTAAAAAAAATGTCCAAAATTGATGATGCTTTAAAAGAATAACCTGGGAAAGTATCCATTGTAAGAATTAATATTTTTTTCTTAAAGAAAAGGAGTTTTAATAAGCAAGTAATAAATGTGTTGGGATAGAAGGGTACCCAAACGTGGATTATATCATTTTCCTTTAAAATTTTCCAACAATTCTTTATAAATCCTAAGTTTGCGGGGATAGGCCATATAAATCCTGACTTTTTGGTCCATATGGGGTAAGTTATTAAATTAATTCCCTCGAAATCATCATAATGCCTTGTTTTTTCTCTTTTTCCTATGAATTTCTGTCTGGGTGTTAATATTGATATTTTGTAATCCTTCTCTTTCAATGAGTTCATTATGAAGGAAATTGGTCTTCTGATGTTAATTCCTGGGTTCACATAACAGATTTTTTTACACTTTTTACTCATAAATAAGAAAAAGAATAAAACTCTTTTTAAATTATCCTTTCAGTATTGAAGGGATTATGAAAGAATAGTGCAAAGAGATAAATAATTATTATTTTATATAACGGAATATTTTAACACATATCATAATTTATAAAAAATATTGTCTTAAAGTAATATTTTAAGTTGTTTTTAAAAAATTATAGTGTTTATAAGTTGAAACTAACATCAACCTCTCAGAATTCAAATCTATCGAATAAAAGTATAAAGAATAAAGAGGTTAATTATAAATTCCCGGGATTAAATCTTGGAGTTGTGATTCCAGCGTATAATGAAGAATTAAACATTGGAAGAACGCTTGATCAAATCCCAAAAAATATTTCAGATAATTTATGTGTTATAGTAGTTGATGATGGCTCAAAAGATAAGACTTACGAAATTGCAAGTAAATATGATATCACAATCCTTAAACATCCCAAAAATCGAGGTAACGGCGCTGCTACAAAAACGGGATTAGAATTTTGTAGAGAAAAGAATTTTGAATTGGTAATTATCCTAGATGCTGATGGACAACATCCACCAAAATATATTGATGATTTTATAACATCAATCATGGAAGATAGTGTTGAATTTGTTATAGGGAATCGATTTAAACAATATTATAATATGGATGTCAATCGAAAATTATGCTCAAAATTGATGACTGCATTCTATTTCTTATTTCTGCATAAAAAAATAGCAGATCCTACAAATGGTTATCGGGCTTTATCTTCCAAATTAATACAAAATATAGAATTTGAATCAGAGTATTCCTTGACACAGGAAATGCTTTTTAAAATTTTACCCTATTATAAATACAAAGAGATTCCTATTAAGCTTAATCCGAGAGATAACGGAGAATCTTTTATCAAAATCAAGAATTATCTTACAAAGATAGTATTACTCTTTATTAAATTCTATGTTTTTCCAAAAATAAAGAGAATAACTCATAAAATTTTAAGCGAAGAGTTTAGAAATAGAGTTAAAACGTATTATCTAAAAACGTAATTCAAACTTATATGAATCTTTAATTTTATCTTTTTAAAAATCATTAGCTATTTATTCTCGACCTATTGTAAATATTTTTAAGAAGGAAATCTATGTTTCTTATATAGAATTTAACACAGAAATTGTGAGAATAAGTTGGATAAAGAAAGAATCCTAAAAGAAGCCCAAAGAATAGCAAAAGAATTCTCTTTTTGGATGGTTTCTGGTAATATCGCTCATTTATATGGTCATGTTTATGAGACTCCAGAAAAAAATTTTGAATTAGAACTAAAATTTGATGAAACTTTTCCAAATAAACCTCCTCAATTGATCTTTCACAAGGAAATTAAAGAATTGCTAGGAGAGATTCATTTAGAGAAATATAATCAATGGAACCCAGAGTTCAAAGTAGTCGATATTATCAAGGAACTAAAATTAAAAATTCAGGAAGCAGCAAATCTTTCAAAGACAGAAATAAAAGAAGAATTAAGTCCATTAGAAACAGCTGAAGAAAACTATGATGCTTCAGATTCTGAGGAATTTCTTGCTCCTGATCTAAATGAATACCCGGAAGAATTCCAACCAGAAGACTATATAACACCCTCAGATTTTAATAACGATTTAATTGATAGCGACCAAACATCGACAACTTTCTCAGAAGATAATAAGATCGAATCATATCAAGAACCAATTTTTGATGATACGGAACAACTAAGTTTAGAATTGACTACAGAATTAGGAATAATTCAACAAGAATATGCTTATGACCAAAAAGGGTCATCTGCTGCTGATATTAATGTTTATATTACAATTACGCTCTCAAAAACTTTTATTATCTCTTTAAATTTTACAAATTTTCCAGAAAAACCCTTAATATCCCTGCCAGACGAAGTTAAAAATATTTTGATAGATCCAGAAAAAACATTAGATACTTTGAAAAATTGGAATTCTAAAAATCCAGTACATATTATTGATATTATCCGTGAATTGGAAAGGAAGCTCTATTTTATCAAGGAAATAGAATCTCAATATAAACACATTTCTGGTGAATATCAGTGTGAAAAAATTCCCGATAGTTTAACATCTGTTAAGGTCCATTTACTCACTTACGGTTTCAAGGAATATCTGGTAGTATTAGATCTAGAGCCCTATCCCAAACCCCCTATTATTGAATTACCATCTGAACTCCAGCACATTATTAATGTTCCCATCTCTGAGCTAAAATCATTCCATAGCTGGATTGAAAACGAGACAGATGCAGTGGAAATTATTAGAGAGATCTCTTGGCTAGTAGATAAAAATTCTAGAATTAATTTTGAGATTGATTTATTGAAAGACCATTATAAAAACATTAAGTATGACCCCATTACCGCAATTCTTCTTGTTGAAATGAAGGGAAAAATGAAAACAGAAGATCTCACATTTGAATTTCAAATTAATTTACCTCCTGATTATCCTATGAAAGTACCTGATATAAAAGTGGTAAATGAATTTGAATTAGAAGCCCATGAGAAAATAAAAAATGATTTACATGCTTCTTTTGATGACTTCTTTAAGGAATGGACACCCTTTAGTTATCTTGTTGATTTATTTAATTTAGTTTCTAAGAAAATATTCGAAGTATCCGTAGTATCGTGTGTTATTTGCCACAAAATTGAATGTCCAAGTTGTACTAAAAAGATAGCGGGAGATGATAGTTGCCATACAGAATGCCCACATTGTAATAGAGCATATCATCGCCACTGTTGGGAACAAACTATACAATCATTTGGCAAATGTGGTTTTTGTCTTAGATAAAAGCCTCAACCAATAACTACAAAATGAATTACAAGTCCATAATTCATTCTATTTTATTACTTCTTAAATTTACAGATCTTTACCTTTAAGATTATATTCTTTACATTAAATTTTTTAGTTTAACCATCTTATAATAAACATTCATATTCATAACAAGATGATATACTTGGAATTATTAGAAAAAAAGCTAGATCTACTAAAATTAGAAGAAAAAATATTGAATTTTTGGAATGAAAAGGAGATCTATGCAAAAATTAGGGAAAACGAACAGGGAAAAGAAACTTGGAGATTTATAGATGGACCCCCATACACCACAGGATCTATTCATTTAGGAACAGCTTGGAACAAGATTCTCAAGGATTATCTTATAAAATATAAAAGAATGAGAGGGTATAAGGTTACAGATACTCCTGGTTATGATACTCATGGATTACCAATAGAAGTACAAATGGAAAAACAGTTGGGAATAGATAACAAACAGCAAATTATTGAGTATGGTGTAGATAAATTCATTACGAATTGCAAAGAATATGCTCAGAAGAATTTAAAAATAATGAATGATCAATTCAAAAGGTTAGGATGTCTTTTCTGGGATTGGGAAAACCCCTATATCACCTTTAAGAATAGTTATATTGAAGGAATTTGGTGGACTTTGAAAAAAGCGTGGGAAAATAAATTGCTTATCCAATTTTATAAACCTCTGAATTGCTGCCCCCGATGTGCAACGGCTCTTGCCAAGCATGAACATGAATATAAAAATGTTATTGACACTAGTCTTTTCCTTAAAATTAAATCAACTGAAATGGACGATACTTATTTTATCATCTGGACAACAACTCCATGGACATTAGTCGCTAATGAGGCAATAATGGCAAATCCTATTGCTGAATATGCAAAAGTGAAAATTGAAGATTTAGATGAATATTGGATTTTATCTAAAGCATCATTAGTACATTTAATTTCAGGAGAATTGGGTTACAAATACAAAATCGTAGAGAATTTTATTGGTGAAGATTTGGAAGGGATGAGGTATGTCCATCCTTTAATAGAAGAGGTCCCATTTCAGAAGGAATTAGAAAAACAGAGTGATAAAGTCCATACAATTATTTTATCTGAAGAGTATGTTTCAGCTTCTGAAGGTGTTGGATTAGTTCACTCAGCCCCAGGACATGGTCCCGAAGATTTTGAAGTAGGAGTAGCTAATAATATCCCGGTCTTCAATCCCGTAGATATAAGAGGTAGATATACAAAGGATGCCGGGATTTATGAGGGAAAATTTGTGTTTGATGCTAATGAAGAAATATTAGACTTATTGAAAAAAAAAGAGACTCTCATATTTACAAGTGAAATTGAACATGAGTATGCTCATTGTTGGAGATGTGATTCAAAATTAGTGTATAGAGCTACCAACCAATGGTTTTTTAAAACAGAAAGCATTGTATCAGATTTATTAGAAAAAAACAGTGAAATCTACTGGGTTCCAGATTGGGCAGGAAATAGATGGTTTAAAAGTTGGTTAAGCAGTTTAAAGGATTGGTGTATCTCTAGACAGCGATTTTGGGGTGTACCTCTGAGTGTATGGATTTGTGATGATGAAAATTGCGGCGATATTACTGTAATTGGCTCCTCTAAAGAGTTAAAGGAATTATCTGGAGAGATTCCTGAAGATCTGCATCGACCTTGGATTGATCAGGTCACTTGGAAATGTAAAAAGTGCGACAAGGGTACAAAAAGGAGGATTCCAGATATTCTAGATGTGTGGTTAGACTCTGGTTCTGTAATGTGGGCTGCCCAAGAAGTTTATGATGGAAAAAGTCATTATGATACGTGGATTCCTGCTGATTTCATCCTTGAGGGAAAAGATCAAATTAGAGGTTGGTTTAACACATTACTATGCAGTGCAATGGTATCATCTGGGCGTAAAAATTATAACGCGTGCTATATGCATGGATGGACGTTAAGAAACAAACAAAAAATGAGTAAATCCAAAGGAACTCAGATCCTTCCTGAAAATCTAATTGATGGCTCATTAGAAGAGTTGGCAAAAAATAAGTCTTACTCTAAAATAAAGGGAATTGAGACCTTTCGTCTTTATTCTATAGGCGTAACCCAACCTGGTCGTGATTTTAACTTCAGTACAAAGGAATATGCTGATACATATAAGGTAATCAATACAATATGGAATGTATTTGTATACGCAGGTGAAAAATTGAGTCTAGCAGAATATGATCGCTCTAAGAATAAGGTTGATGAGAATTCTCTGAATCTATTAGATAAATGGGTCATTTCAAGGTTACATTCTACGATTAAAAGAGTCACTGAATTATCAGATGAGTATAAGCTCCCCTGGATCACAGGTGAACTAAGAGAATTCATTATTAACGATATTAGTAGATGGTATATCATGCTAAATCGAGAAAAGTTAGATATTTATTCTGAGAGTCCCGATAAATTCATGGTTATGACTGTGTTATTTGACCTTTTATTGAAAGTTATACTCCTTTTAGCTCCAATCAATCCAATGTTAACTGAGGAAATTTACCTTAAAATGTTCAAACCTTATATGACTTCAATTGGACTAAAGGAAACTGAGAGTATTCATTTACAGAATTGGCCCATTTTTCAAGAAGATAAGATTAATTTAGACTTAGAAGACCAAATGTTATTTACTAGAGATTTAATCGAATTAATACGTGCTCTAAAAGAAGATAATAAAATCAGACTCAGGTGGCCGAATAAAAAGATAATAATCGAACCAAAAGAGGGGATGCCTGAATTAACTTTTCCTGAGATTATTAAACAAATTGGAAATGTGAAAGAATTAGAAATAAAGGATTCTGTAAAGAGTAATAAAAATCTTGTGCAAGCTGAATCAAAATATTGCACTATATATTTGGACATTAGCCTCGATGAAACTCTTTTAGCTGAACGTGTAGTAAATGATTTGGTGAGAAACCTTCAATTCTCTCGTAAAAAGAACAATTTCAAAGTCGGAGAAAAGATTGAATTATCTATTGGTACAAATATAGAATATTTAAATGAATATATTAAGAAAAATAGAGATACTATTTCAGATAAAGTCACTGTTCAGAAACTTGATATTATTGAAGGAGAATTACCAAAAGATGAAAAAAAGGTTTTTGGGGAATTAAACTTATGCCCCAATAGTAATTGTTCTGCTTCATTGAAAGAAAACATCATCACTAAACTCGAAAAAGATAATGATATTAATTGTCCCTATTGTGGTATGAAGTTAAAAATGGATAACATCAGACCAATAACCTTTAGTTTTCTCAAAGTATAGGATTGATTATTTGTATTTTTTTTTATTCAATTTTAACGAGTTGAAATCTAAGAGATTCTCTCTAATATACAACTTATTTCGATATTTTTGACAAAGTTATCAATTTGAATGAAATTCAAATTAGAGGTGTTTTAGAGTTTGCAATTGTGAATTTTTTGAACTGAATATCTTGTAGAATTAAAACTACGAACGTAAAATACTCACTCAATCATATGTGAAAACATTTAAATAAATAAATGTTAAATATATATTATGTCTAGTAAATCTAAATTAATAACTGCAATTGTATTACTAGCCGTTGGTGCTGGTTTAATACCAACTGGTCTTGTAACAAACGATTACCTACGAGATCAAGTCTACGATGGAGTCCCTGAAGCTATGCTTAAGATTAAAGCTGATGCGGTTCCGGGTTTAGAAGATAAGATCCCGGTTTTAGGACTACCTGATATACTTAAGGGTGTTTTTGACCTAGCCTCTGCTGGGGTGGAACCGCTATTAAAAGTAAAAGCAACTCCTGACTCGTTATTGGGTTTAAAAGCTGAGATAGAAGGACAATTATTGGGTATAATTAACTTCGCAACATTAGCGCAAGGTATGGCCTTTGCTTTTAACACATTGAATGTATCCGTAGGACCAGCAGCCGCTTTAGACACATTCTTTAATAATGCTACGTATGCAGATCCTTACATATCTTTACCTAGTATTGCTATGATTGTGACAAATTTGAGTTATTCACTTGCTGCGGCACAAGCATTATTATTTGATGGTATCTACGATGGGTCTTTTGTTAATCCATGGGGTTTACCTAGCAATACTGTTATGGGAATACTTGAGGAAATGGAATTCGGTACTGGAGCAAGCAACTTTTATACATTTATGGGAAATGCTTGGTATTGGAAATATGTAATAGGACCCTATTCTTACCCAATGGATTCAGCGATGTATTTATACAACGCTACAGAAGCACAATTACTATCAATAACCGCTGGAGGTTATATGGATTGGGCATTTGCAAATTGGGTTCCCGGCGCGTTTGCAGCAACTTTTGGGATAACTGTTGCGGAAGCTCTTTCTACAGGTTTTTATCGACAATGGGCAAATGCTACATTTTTCGATGATGGAATCGATATTGGAGCATTTCTTGGTATTTCTGAGCTTAAGGGATTTGAAGTCGGGCTTCCTGATCCTACAAATATATCTATTGCAACTTGTATAGATCTATGGAATGTCTCACACCCATTATCATTTACAAATGAAAATGGATTGATGGACTGGTTAGATGCGGGTCTTGGGGATACTGACTTACAAACGACATTAATGACAACATTTAGCCTTACACCAACTCAACTGACAATGATAATTACGTGGTTAAGCAATTTCATTGACAATGTCACCCCTGCGTTAGTATTAGACGCAACCGGACAGACAGTAAGCCAACTTGCTACCTTAGCATTCTATGAACAATGGGCGAATGGTACCATATTTGGCGAAGTTGTTCTCCCTGATGGCTTTCTAGGTGAAATTGATGCTTCCTTCGGCGGAGCAGCTTACTTTGAAATAGGATTACCTTCACCAAGTGGTTTATCATTAGCTGAATGTATAAACTTATGGGATGTATTTAATGACAAAACATTCTTTTATGGTCCCAGTTTCACGAGTGTATGGTTACCTGCTTTGATGGGTGGTCCAACAACCGCTATTGAAACATACTTTTTGGTTAGTGCGGGTGAGGCAGCTGACCTTGTAACTTGGTTACGAGCTTTCGCAGATATGACAGGTGATCCTGCCACTAGTAAAGCAGCCATGGTGCTCGCTTATGACTATGGTCAAACAATAACACAAATTGCTACAGCAGCGTTCTATGAACAATGGTCCAATGGAACCATTAATGGTGACGATGCTCTTCCAGATGGTTTTCTAGCTGAAAGAGTACCGCCTATTTATGGGCCACCTTACTTTGAGATTGGTCTAAGCTTTTCAGCAACTCTAACACTTACTCAATGTGCAGCACTTTGGAATGTAAATAGTGAATATTCCTTAGTAACTGTAAGTGGCATTCATAAATGGTACAAAGCAGCAGAAGGAAACACGATGTATACAACACTGGCAACACAAAATGGTGGCTTAAATTTTGTTCAAATGGGTGCAATTTTAGAGTGGCTACCCGTATTCAGAGATGTAATCGTGAATATTCTAGCTGAGGACGATAAGAATTTACCTATGGAACCATATGATTTAGGTCAGACTTTAGCAATCAGTTTAGGTGCTGGGGGCGGAGCTTTAGCTGCTTTAGGCGTAGTACTACTTATACTTTCTAGGAGATCATAAAAAACCAAATAATTTCAAAAAGATTTATTTTTTTTTATTATTTTTTATTTTTAGTCTTATGCTCTGATTGAACTTAAGTTCTTTTTTCAAAATATTTTAGCCAATACTTATACATTTCTTTAAGCGTTGTTTCAATAGGGGTAATTGGAACCCAACCCAAATCTTCTTTTATCTTAGTATTGTCTCCTATAACTATATCTTCATCGGTTTTTCTAACTTTTTGAGGTGTATTCTTTATAACTTGTATTTTTTCTTTAGAAAAACTTAATATAATATCTAAAAGTCTGCGAATTTGAATTTTTTTATTCGAACATACATTATAAGTTTCTCCAGGTTTCCCCTTTAACGCTGCAAGCCATATTGCTTCTTTCGAATCTTTAATATCTGTGAAATCTCTATAAGGGTTTAAATTCCCAACTTGAATAATAGGTTCACTCTGTCCTAATTCGATTTTAGCTACTTTCCTTATAAAATCTGAAGGTGCATCATTAGTTCTTCGAATACCTGTTTGATTAAAAAATCTGAGATTAATAATCTCAATTCCAAAATTAATATAATATTGACGAGCCAATAATTCAGTGGCAATTTTACTAATACCATATGGATGGATTGCTAATAGAGGATCATCCTCTTTCAGTGGTCGGTTGAGTTGAACGCTGGTACCATACTCTGCGCTCGTACAAGCAGTTACAACTCTCGTTTTTAATTTAAATTTTTTAATAGACTCAAAAATATTTATTGTTCCTATGATATTGGTTTTAATTGTTTCGATAGGTTCTTCCCAAGAACGTAAAATATAGGGTTGTGCTGCGAAATGAAATAGAATATCTGGTTCTACTTTTCTTATAATTTTTTCTAATAGAGTCGCATTCTTTATATCACACTCAAGGAGTGTAAATCTCTTATTAGCTGTTGGTATTTTAATTAATTCTCCGTGGAATTCTAACTTGTCATCATCTATAAAATTCAATTTGTTGTTGGTATAGTGAGATAAGTCTCTATACTCTTGATTTGGGCGATCTATACCATAGAGTGCAATATTTTTTGTCATACAAAAATCGGTTAAATGAGACCCAATAAAACCGTTTACTCCGGTAATAAGAATTTTTTCCATTTCTCTTCACAGTTGTTATTTTTGCTATTTTATTTCAATAAATTTTTTTCTTTAAGTTCTTTAAAGGCACTTTCAGTCTTATCTATAGATACATTTCCTTGTAATTCAATCCATTTAATATATTCTTCAATTCCTTGTTTAAAAGAAACTTTTGGGTCATAACCTAACGTGTTTTTAATTTTTGAAATATCTGCTACACAATGTCTTACGTCTCCAACTCTATATTGTTGATTATAGATGGGTTTTAATGTAGGATTAATTTTGTCTGTTATTATTTCTGCTACTTCTCGAATAGTTATTGGGATCCCTGTACCAACATTAAAGATCTTACCATTAGCTGCTTGATTGTTTAAAGCTAATAGTGAAGCCTGACATACATCACTAACATTGACGAAATCTCTCGATTGTAAACCATCTTCAAAAACAATTGGATGATTGCCGTTCAACAATCTTGAACTAAAAATCGAACAAACACCAGTATAAGGATTTGATAGAGCTTGTCTTGGTCCATAAACTAAAAAATATCTCAGGATAGCAATATTTATGCCAAATACCTCCCCAATCATCAAACTCATTTCTTCTTGAACTTTCTTTGATAAAGCATAAATAGAACTAGGATCATAGGGCGTGTTTTCGTCCGTAAGAGCAGGTTTTACTTTACCTCCACAATCGGGGCAATTTAACTCCCAATCTTTCTTTTTTAACTGATTAGGAAGTCTTAATTTAGGATAAATTACCCCGCATTTAGGGCAAAGAGCTTTTCCGTCGCCATAAACTGTATTAGATGATGCTATTATAACCTTTCTTATATTATGTTCTGAATTAACAAGAATATTGAGTAGATTAGCCATACCATTAATGTTATTATCAATATAATTACTAATTTGATACATAGATTGTCCTACTCCCACCCTTGCAGCTAAATGGAATATAATATCATTTGATTTAACCACTTCTTCAAATTTTTCATAATTGGTTACTGAACCTCTGATGAACCGAGCTTCTTTATTCAAGTAATCTGGAAGATTATCATTCTTACCGTGAACCTGCTCCTCTAGTTGATCATAGACAGTAACAACATAATCGGTATTTTCTATCAAGAAATCAACTAAATGGGATCCAATGAATCCTGCCCCACCAGTAATTAAAATTTTTTTTGCCATAAAAAAAATATCTCTAAATTTATAGCTTTAAATAGTTTATAAGATTTGATTTAAAATAAGGAATTTGATAATACAATTAATAATTCGTTGAGAATTCAACATTAATGAGTTAATTCAGTTATATTAAATTATAAAGAATAAAACTAATTAATCTTAATTTCATTAATAAATTAGAATGAACTTTAAAGAAAAGAATGTATTGGTGACGGGGGCAGCAGGATTTATAGGAAGTAACTTAACTATAGAGTTAGTTAATTTAGGTGCCAATGTAATTGGTTTTGACAATTTATTCAATGGTAGAATCGAAAATATAGAAGAAATTTTAGAAAATAAGTCCTTTAAATTTATTAAAGGAGACATAAGAGATTTTAATTTTTTATTAGAAGTATTTGAAGGTATAGATATAATCTACCATGTAGCTGCTTTTACAAGTGTTCCCCAATCAGTTCTAATGCCCGAATCTTGTAATGATGTTAATGTAAATGGTACTCTAAATGTATTAAATGCTGCTAGGAAAAGGGATATTGAAAAAATTATATATTCTTCAAGTTCTTCTGTTTATGGAGATACTCCTACTCTTCCCAAAAAAGAAGATATGCCAAGACATCCCATCTCTCCCTATGGAGTATCAAAATTAGCTTGTGAAGGATATATGCAAGTTTTTCACAAAATCTATGGTTTAAGAACTTTATCTTTACGATATTTTAATGTTTTTGGACCAAGACAAAAAGATTCACCTTATAGTGGAGTCATTGCCATATGGCTTGGAAGATTACTTAATAATAAAGATTTAATAATATTTGGAAATGGAGAACAATCTAGAGATTTCACTTACGTAAAAGATGTTGTTCACGCTAATCTACTAGCTGCAGAACAAGGCATCTCGGGAGAGATTATAAATATAGGAGCAGGTGCTCCAATCACCTTATCAAATTTAGCAAAATTAATGTTAAAGTTGACAAAAAAAGAAAAGTTAAATATAAGTTATACGGATACTAGGTCTGGGGATATTTTTCATAGTTATGCAGATATTTCTAAGGCGAAAGAACTCTTAAATTTTCAACCAAAATTTAATCAAGAAGAAGGACTTAAAGACTACTTTAATTGGTACTGTCATAAATATAAAGTTAGTTTAGATCTGAACTAACTTGGTTAATGCAAGAAAATATCTTATCTTTTTGATAGTTATTAGCTATTATGGTAGAAAACCCATTTCATTCAACGACTTTAAAATAATTTTTTTACTTTCTTCAACTGTCTGTTTATCCGTTTCTACAACTATATCCGCATTGTCAGGATCTTCGAAAGGATGGTCAATCCCTGTAAAGTCTTTTATCTCACCTGCTCGTGCTTTCGCGTACATTCCTTTTACATCTCTATTTTCACATTCTTCAATAGAGCACCTAACATAAACAAGAATATAATTCTCGATTTCATTTCGAGAATATGCTCTTATCTTGTTATAAGGAGAAACGAAAGATGCAAGGACAGCAACCCCATTACGAGATAGTAATTTTGCTACAAAAGTCACTCTTTCAATATTCATATTTCGATCTTCTTCTGTAAATCCCAAATCTCTCGTTAAACTCTTTCGAACGATATCACCATCCAATCTTTCAACTTTCATTCCTTTCTTTTTCAGTTCATCAGCTAGGACATCTGCCAGTACAGTTTTTCCAGAACATGGAAGTCCGGTAAACCATAACGTAAACCCTTTATGTTCCATTCTATATTTTACCTCTTTTATAAATTAATTACATTTCCTTCGAAATCTAATGGTATTTTTACACCTAAAATGTTCAAGGAAGTAGGTGCTATGTCTAAGATACTTCTTTCTCCTAAATCTTTTCCTATCTTCTTTTTTGGATCAAAAATTATATAAACTCCATGCCAGTCATGAACAGCATCATCAGGGCCAGTATCATTCTCATCAAGATACATTGAATCATACCCCACTGTTCCTGCTGATCTCCAATTTAAATTATCAAAATATACTAATAAATCAGGAGCATCTCCACGAATAATTTCGTATAATTCTTCCGGTTTGTACACTTTTGTATTCATAGGTTTTCCATTAGCATCCTTAATAGTCTTTAATTTTTTTGCGATTTCATTTCGAATGGTTTCATAATCTTCTTCTTTGATTATACCATTAATCTCTCTTCCTTCTAAATTCAAGAAAATTCGAGCATAATATCCTCCCCAACCCCAAGCATAAGTATTATCCCAATCTATATCAGCATTTTCAATTCTAGTTTTAGATTGTGGTTTAGTTTTGAATTTTAATAATCCTAATTTTTCTAAAGCCATATTTACACAGATTAATCCTTTCATGGCCTTAGCACCATGATCAGATACAATCATTACTGATGTCTCTTCGTTTAATAATTCCAATATTTCTCCAATTTCATTGTCTAAGTATGAATAGTACTTTTTCATCTCATTTTCGAATATATTACCCTCCTCATATTTTGGATGCTCTTTATCATAGAATTTCCAAAAAGCGTGATGAAATCTATCTAAACCAATAATTACAAAATGAAAGTAATCCCATTCTTTTGTTTGTAGTAAGTATCTGACTGTTTTGAATTGCATTCGTGTCATTTTATAAATTTCGTCTAGTAGAACCTCTTTTTTCTCAACTCTGAAGTTAACATCAAAAATATATTCCCCGATATTTTCTTGGATTTCTTCTTTTAATTCTGGAGGATACGTAAATTCTGTAGTATTATCTGGAGTTATAAACCCAGAAACAAGACATCCATTAATTTTCTGAACAGGATATGTAGGAGGTATTCCCAATATACACGATTTTAATCCTTTTTCGCCAATAATATCCCAAACTTTTTGCTCCCTTATGTTGTAGGAAGATGCTATCCAAAAGTCATTATATGAATTTTCTTTTCTGTGTCTAAAACCATATAAACCTAATGTTCCAGCTTTTTTTCCTGTAGCCATTACCATCCAAGCAGGAATTGTAATTGGAGGATCCGACGTTCTGAGTTTCCCGTAAACTCCTAATTTCATTAGTTTCGATATATTGGGACAATTTTCCTTAAAATCTTCAAATAAGGTTTTTGGAGCTGCGCAATCTAACCCAATAATAACTAGCTTTTTTTTTTTTTTTGGCATGGTTTCTTACATTTTATATTAAAATCATTTTTTTAAAGGTTGAGAATAAAATTTTAAACTACAAACGGATGGTCATATTTTAAAATCACCTCAGCGATCTCGGGACGCATCACTTCTATGCTAGGTGATTTTCCTGTCTGTAATGCTGCTCTTATCTCTCTGCCTGCAAAGTAATTCTGCATTTCAGGTGGATGAGGACAAATTTTATCATTGACAACTGCATTGCATTTGCTACACTTTGAAAAGGATCTAAACTTGATTGGTTCAATTCCTAAATCTGGAAAGTTATCAAAGATGTAATGAGCATCGTATGGCCCATAATAGTCTCCTACTCCCGCATGATCTCTTCCAATAATAATGTGATCGCATCCAAAATTTTTTCTTGCTATTGCATGGAAAATTGCTTCTTTAGGACCGGCATATCTCATCTCAGTTTCGAACGTGCTTAATACAACCCTATTCTTAGGATAATATTCTTTAATTAATGCCTTATATGATTCAATTATCACTTCATCTAAGAAATCTCCTTTTTTCTTCTTCCCGATAACGGGGTTTATAAAAAGTCCATCAACATAGGTTAATCCTGCTTTTTGAACATACTCATGACCTAGGTGTGGGGGATTTCTTGTTTGAAATGCAACGACTCTATCCCATCCTTTTTCTTTAAATAGTACTCTTGTTTCAACTGGTTTTAAATCCAAATCTGGGAAATTTGCTTTAGGTTCATTAATTAAGTAAATTTCACCTCCAATGAGTTTTTCTTCGTAATTATAAACATCATTTACTCCTGGATGGTTTTGATCTAATGTACCATACGTTTTTTCAGCGTATTGCTTTTTTTCATAGCTATATATCGTTTGTACATTCATGAGAGCTATTGGAATATCATTAGTATCTGTAAGAATAATTTGATCATCAGGTTTTATGCTCTTCGCCTCTTTAATAGGAAGATCTAGGGTAATTGGAAACGGCCATGCAATATCATTCTCTAAGTACATAGTATCTAGTGTGTAATAAAAGTCATTTTCGTTCATAAATCCCTCTAAAGGACTATAAACTCCAAAGGAAATATTTTTAATCACTTTCAATGTTTCTGGTCTAACAGGAAACTTCGTAAATTCATGCATTTCCTCCAATATTCTATCTTTTTCAATTTTGGGCAAAACTTTATTAACCAATGTGCCTCCATGTGGTTTAATCATTATTTACACAACCTTTTTTATTTTATCAAGTGGTCCATTATTCAATCGATATATCCTAAGTCTCGTAATCTGCTTTTGACTTTTTCTTCTTCTTCTTTAGTAAAGGCTTGTTTTGAGCGCTCTTCTTCTTCAATAGAAGAAAGTACCTGCCTCAATATATATGTAACATAGCTTGAAACACTAGCAAAACCAGTACCTTTCATTCTTTCTTTTATTTTCTTAGCTAACGGTTTAGGAATCGACACTGTTGTATATTCCACTTTATACTCATCTTCAGTCATAATTACTTACCTTGTTAAGATATTTATTGTTAATATACATATCATTATATTTAATGCTATGTAATGATAGATAATTAAAATGTATTATTGAACTTTATAAAATTTATTTATGTCAATACAGATTCTAAACTTGGGGATATTTTACACAGTTATAGAACTCAGAACAAATTAACATTTTTAATTGATATTGATGGAGGAGTAAATTTTAAGAATGCAATAATACTACATACAGACATTTTAACTAGCGTTAGTACTATTTTAAAAGCTGAAGACCTAAATTATATTATACAACAATTAAAAAAGCCTTAAATTTCTAAAGAGGATAGGAATGGTAAGTATAGAAATTCCCTCCTTATTTACCTTCATAAATCTTATCCGAATCTAGCATAAATATCTCCACAAAGGAGATCATCTGGATCTGAATTTAAAATTTCACATAATTTTTCTCTGGAAGACCATGTTTGTTGATTAAAACTATATCTTTCATCTTTGACATAATTAAATTTAACTTTTCCAAAAGATTCTAAAAGTTTCATACACGTCAGCGCATCATCAATAAATTCTTTAGTGAATTCAAAACTAATTATTGGGATCTTTTGGGAGAGACCCTTCAGCACTTCAACTTCAAATCCTTCAACATCTATTTTGCAGAATTTTGGCAATCCATACAATTTAATTAAGTGGTCTAATGTTGTAATTTCAACTTTTTGTTTAATCGTCCACTCATGATCTTTTGAAAATCTACCTTCTTTCTTCCACTTCTCTGATAATGTAGCAATTGCTTTTGCATCCTCACATATTGAGATCGTGCTTATACATTCCTTTTCTCCTAGAGCTTTTCTAACTATCATTACCCTTTTATTCTTTCCAAATCTTGAATATAGATCTTTTAAACATTGTAATTGTGGTTCAACAGATACTACATGTGTTTTCATTCTTAAAAAATTCATTGTATACTCTCCTAAATTTGCTCCAATATCAAAAACCAAATCTCCCTTTTGTAGAAATTGTGAATAAAAGGAAACCATCTGAAAATATTCTTTAATCTCCCATGGAAAAAAGGATTTATATTTCAAAAAGAAGTTTCTTAAGTGAGGATAAACTGTAGAATTTCCAAGGATTCTTCTAATTTGAGTTCTTACCTTAAAAATCATATTATGATATGAAATGAGAAAAGTGTTTAATATATTATTTAGTATCCTTCAAATTATAATAAATTTATTTTAGAAGAAATCTTATAATTTTAGTATAGAAACGGAAAACGAGCTTGCCAACCTCGTAGAAATACATTTAAATTAGGTATCATTTTCATAGCTGGCTTTAATGTCAAATACGGTAAAGGATATAATCCTAATTTCCAAAAAAACAAACATAACTTTCTATTCAGTGTTTTAATTTTTGATACAACTGGATTCTTATATATTGGGAAAGGTTTAAAACCTTCTTTCTTTAAAAACTCTCTTTCAATTGAAGTTATTTTTCCCAAAACCCATAATAAAGAATTTGATTTAAGTGATTTTGAGATATATTTCACTAAAAATTTCAATTCACTCTGATTTTCTATTGTTTCTAAAATTCCAATATCATAAGAATGCCATTTTTGATTCCTATTTTATATTGTAGTTTTTATTTGATTGGACTCAAAATTGAAAACTTAGCCAGAACTAATCAAATCCCCATTTGTGAATTATTCATTAAAAGATTTCATGTAATTTATTTTTTTAACATTCTCTAAATCAGCGTTGACCATAATTTCGATTAATTCATTGAAATTTACTTTTGGATGCCAATTTAATTCTTTTTTTGCTTTTGATGAATCACCTAATAAAAAATTTACATCTAATGGGCGATAAAATTTTGGAATGACCTCAATTATGATTTTTCCAGTATTAGAATCTATTCCCTTTTCATTAATTCCTTCTCCTTGCCATTCAATATCAAAATCAAGTAGTTTTGCCGCTTTTTCAGCAAATTCCCTAACAGTATGGGTTTCATTAGTCGCTATAACAAAATCATCGGCTTTATCATTTTGTAATATTAACCACATTGCTTCAACATAATCTTTAGCATACCCCCAATCTCGTTTAGCATCAAGATTTCCTAAAAACAGCTTTTCTTGAAGCCCTAATTTAATCCTTGCTAAAGATAAGGTGATTTTCCGTGTAACAAAATTTTCACCTCTTCTCGGAGACTCATGATTAAAAAGAATTCCATTACACGCAAACATATTGTATGCTTCTCGATAAACTCTAGTCATATAATAAGCAAAGGCTTTTGCACATCCATAAGGACTGCTTGGTAGAAAAGGGGTTACCTCATTTTGAATCTGATTTGAACTATTCCCAAACATTTCTGAACTTGAAGCTTGATAGAATTTAGTCTTAATAGTAAAATCTTTAAGTGCATCCAATATTCTAACAACTCCTAACCCTACAACATCACATGTATATTCTGGAATTTTAAAACTTACACCCACATGACTCTGTGCAGCTAAATTATAAATTTCATCTGGTTTACATTTTCTAATTATTCTATTTAAAGAACTTGAATCTCCCATATCCCCGTAAAATATTTCAATATTCTCAGTATTGTAATTATATGTTTTGTAGTACAAACTTTCAATTCTCTCTCTATTCATAATGCTTGAACGCCGAACAATTCCATATACTTTATATCCCTTTTTAATTAAAAATTCAGTTAAGAATGACCCATCTTGTCCTGTTATTCCAGTTATTAATGCCCTTTTCAGATTTAACCCCTCTAAAGAATATCTATTTTTAAATAGATTAGGAACTAAAAATATATTAATTTTATTTAATTATCCTATGTATTGAATATGAAAAAGATTCATATTTATGGAATTCTATATAAATAATTTCAATATATCCAAAGATTGAGATGGTTCAAATATGATGGATAAAAATTCAAAGATTTATATTGCTGGTCATGCTGGATTAGTTGGTTCTGCAATTTCTCGATTTTTAAAAAGAGAAGGCTATACAAACTTATTAAACCGGACTCACAAGGAATTGGATTTACAAGATCAAAAAAAAGTTAATGAATTCTTTATAGAAGAGTCGCCGGATTATGTTTTTTTAGCAGCCGCAAAAGTTGGAGGAATACTATCTAATAATACTTATCCTGCTCAATTTATTTATAGTAATTTAGAAATCCAAAATAATATTATCCATGCTTGTTATGAATATAAAGTTAAAAAATTATTATTTCTTGGAAGTTCTTGTATTTATCCTAAGTTTGCGCCTCAACCTATACACGAAGATGCTCTTCTAAGTGGAAAATTAGAACCAACAAATCAAGCATATGCTATAGCTAAAATTGCTGGTATAATAATGTGTCAATCATACAATACGGAATATAATACTAATTTTATTAGTGTAATGCCAACGAATCTTTATGGTCCAAATGATCATTATGATTTATATAATTCACACGTTTTACCTGCTTTAATTAGAAAAGTTCATGAAGCAAAAATAGCAAATTCTGATACTGTTGAAATTTGGGGAACAGGTACAGTCAGAAGAGAATTCTTATATATTGATGATTTAGCCGAAGCATGTGTATTTTTAATGAATATCTATGATGATAGTGAAATTATCAACATTGGAACAGGAGAAGATATAACAATAAAAGATTTAGCAAACACTATTAGAGAAGTGATTGGTTTTAAAGGAGAATTTCATTTTGATAAAACGAAACCAGATGGAACTCCACGAAAGCAATTAAACGTACAAAAAATTAATAACCTTGGTTGGAAGTCAAAAATAGATTTGAAAACGGGAATAGAATTAACGTATAAAGATTATTTAGAAGAAAAAGGAAAATAAGAAGTTTAAAGTTAGATAAACTACTTGAAAAAACTACTTTGTATGGTAAGTTTTAATTAATTTTTTTTAATAATTACATATTAACCAAATAAAAAATAAGATATGTTAATACAATGAAAGAGAAAAGGCATTCCAAATCCTTTTTAAGGAATTTCATTAAACCTATAATTAATATCTCAAATATAAAGCATGCTATTCCAAAATACATTAAATATATAAGAGATTGGAAAAAATATTCCCGGATGAATTATGCAGAAGAAATGAGTCTAACAAATTCAATCCCAACATTATTTGATGATCTTGTAAAAACACCTTTTGATTCTCACTATTTTTACCAAGATATTTGGGCATTTAAAAAAATTCTTGAATTGGGATCTGATTCTCATGTAGATATTGGCTCAAAAATATATTTTGTAGGATTTTTAACAGCAATTAAAGAAGTTAAATTTATTGATATAAGACCATTAAAAGCTAATTTAGATAATCTAAAATCAATTAAAGGAAGTATTCTCTCAATTCCGTTTGAAGATGATTCAGTTAACTCAATTTCATGTCTTCATGTGGCGGAACATATAGGACTTGGAAGATACGGCGATCCTCTAGATCCTTTAGGCACTAAAAAAGCAACAAAAGAATTATCTAGAGTTTTAGCTAAAGGAGGAAATTTATTTTTTTCTTTACCAATTGGAAAACCACGTTTATGTTTTAATAGTCATAGGATGCATTCATCTGGACAGATTTTAGAATATTTCTCAGATTTAGAGCTCATCGAACTTTCGGGGGTTGTTGATGGAGGTAACTATTTTCAAAATATTAATAGAAATAAACTAGATTCATGTACTTATGGATGTGGCTTTTTTCATTTTACTAAAAATTAATTTATATAAAATATTTTTAATACCTTAAATTCAAAATTATAATAAAATCTATTCAAATTGGTTTCAAACTTATGGAACAATTGAAGAAAATTACAAAAGATACGATTAAATTCAAAACTAAGGATCTCTATAATCAGAGTAGAGAAGATAGAGTCAAATTTATTGCTAGAAAATTCAAGAATTACTTAAAAGAATCAGTACTAGATGTTGGCTGTGATGAGGGTTATCTCAGAGAATTATTATCTGTTGATGTAAAATATATAGGGATTGATATGTCTGGAAAGCCTGACTTTGTTGTCAATCTAGAAAAAGATAAATTGAGTAAATTTGATGATAAGAGCTTTTATACTGTAGTCTGTACAGATGTTTTAGAGCATTTGGGTAATTTACATGATGTTTTTGACGATATTTGCAGAGTTTCTAAAAAATATGCAATAATTTCCCTCCCAAATTCATGGGTCAATTTCAAATATCCCCTAATTAGTGGTAAAAAAGAGTATAAAAGGTATGGGTTACCTATAAATAATCCCGTAGATCGACATAAATGGTTTTTTAATTATGAAGAAGCATTAAAATTCATAAAGGAAAGGGTTAAGATGAATAATTTTAGGATAAGATATCATTTTCCTGTTCCATATCATTATAATAGTATAAGACACCAATTATTTCATGTATTTTTTAAAATCTATTACAAAAACAAGTATGGGTATGAAAATCTATTCTATAGAAATCTTTGGGCCCTCATAGAGAGATCAGAGCTTTAAAATAATAGGATGCGAATTTAGAACTTTAACCAGCCTTTCATATATCTATAATCCCAATTTTTATGGATACCAACATAAAACCAATCTTTTGGGGCTATTACAATTTTCTCTGGGTTTTCATTTAGATATGCACCCCACCAGCTAAACGTGGAGTTTGCAATTATTTGATGATCACAGCAAGACATTAAATACAATTCAAGATAATCTTTTTCTTGAGGGAATATGAAATCTATAGAAGGATATATCTCCTCCATATATTTCCTAACGAACTCATGATCCGAAGAAAAAATAACTATTTTTAAATTATCATTAGGAAAATTTTCTTTAAAATAAGCAATGGATTTAGAATAATAATCAGATTCCGATAATAATGGTAGAGCGTGTCTTTCTGGATTAATTAAAATATCACCTCTTCTAATATGTAATGCTATCGTTGGATTTTCTCTAAGATAAATTTCGGGGTATTTTCTTGTCAAATATTCTTTTTCAGAGGGATCTATGAAAAACAAAATAGGTAGTAATTTATCTCTGAATTTATCAAAATATTTATCACTTGCAAAATGGCCATTAAATATAATACCACTGTATTTTGTGAGGTCGCAAATTTCAGTTGGTTTAGAAATTTTGTGATAACCTCTCTGTTTTTGCTGATAAAGAAAGAGATTATAGGGTCGTTGTTTAACAAGTGGGAGCTTTCGAAAAGCAGTATCCCAATAAACGGGTCTTGTCTTTGCCCCACTTGGGGAACTTTTAATTTTTTTGAAAACAGGAGTTATAGAATGCTCCCATCCATAGGTTAAAACTGTTGATATTTCATATAATTGATTTCCTAAACCCCCTTTTAGTTTTACTGAAACAATTTTTTTAGTAGATACTAAATTAGTGTTTATTTTAGCCAAAACTTTCGTTATTAGGGGTAATTTCTTGATAAATTGTTGTAATTTCTCTGTTCTATTATAATCAGTTTTTATAAAACGTCCTAACCGCCAATATTGATCACTTAGAGCATCTATTATTGAGAGGATTGTTTTTTTTAAAGAATCTTTCATTTTTGCGTCTAATAATTTTTCAATATAATTATTCTTGTTGATTTTTTAAAATTTCACTTACTTTCATGAAAATATTTTTTTCATTTAAACCATAAGCATTTAAGATATCACTTCTCTTACCAGATCGTCCAAATGTATCTTGAATTGCAACAAATTCCATAATTATTGGAAAATTTTCAGAAATTATTCTTGAAATTATACTTCCAAAGCCACAATAGATATTATGTTCTTCAATTACCGCAATTCCTTCAACATCTTTTATTTCCTTTATTAATTGGGCTTTATCTATAGGCTTAATTGTTGATAAATTTATAATTTTTATTGAGATATTTAACTTTTTCTCAATATTTTGAGCAGATTTTAATTCCAGGATGACCAGATTGGGCAATGTAAATCATTTTTAGAATATCCTTTTTAATCTCAAGGATTTCTGAAGTTATTTCTTTAATTTCTGGGATTGATAAAGTCATAATAATTTTTAAAAATTAAAATTCTTATTCAATTAAAGTTCCAATATATATTTTTTTAGTTTCTCAGAATTGAAGAATTCTATAGGTGGTAAAGAAGCCGAAAGCTCAGCGCCATATAGAGCTAGTTTTGCTGAATCCATTATAGGGAGTTTTGCGGCAAAAGATAAACCTAAGATAGCCATGATGGCACTTCCAACAGAGGCAAAGGTTCTAAAAGGTTCCTTTAATATGGATGGAATATTTTCAATCTTTTCTTTTTCTTTTGAATACAAATAAGATTCAGATTCTAAATAAGTTAGCAGTACATTTTTACATTTTGATGAATGCAAAATTTTCTTGGCCGCTATTGATATACTTGTTTCAGTACAACAATCTATTGATAAAGATTTTAATGCTTTATAAAGATTGATTTTAATTAAATCAACATTTTCATATAAATAATAATTAGCTATGTTCGGACGGGCAATGATGGGTATTCCTTTAAAATCCTGTTCCAACAAATTTAATAAATTTTGAACAAAATGATCGTTAAACATTCCACCTATGCCATAATCCAAAATTACTATGGCGTCGATAGATTCTGCTTTTGATCGGATATATTTAAATAATGCATCATAAATAGAATTACTAATCTCATTTATGTAATGAGATTCCATTCGAAGTATGTGTTGGTTCATAGCCTTAATTCGAGTTATCTGAGGAGTCTTGATATTATTATCAATGATAATACCAGAAGAGTTTAGATTCAACTCCTCAATTTTTTTTAGATAAAAATTTCCCTCATAATCATTACCGATAATGGTACAAAAATCAGGTATACCTCCTAAAGACTTGATAAATTGAAGAACTAATCCCATACCTCCTATATATGTTAGTATCTCCTCAATTTTTATATTAGGAACAGGAGCATCTGGAGAAATTCTATCAGCATTTCCTATAATATATTTATCTATTAAAGCTTCTCCAATAATAAGCAACTTTTTGTTTGTCCATTTATGTATATCGTCAGCAAGAGCCATTTTTAGAGCAATTATTTCCTTAATTTAGTTTGTAATTTTTCCCAATCAGATAAAAACGCATTTAATCCTTTATCGGTGTTTGGATGTTTAAACATTTTTTCTAAAACAGCAAATGGGATAGTTGCAATATGTGCACCCGACTTTGCAGATTCTATAACGTGTCTTGAATTTCGAACACTGGCAACGATTATTTCAGACTTAAAATTGTATGCTTTAATAATTACCATTGACTCTCGTATCATGTCAATTTCATTTTGTCCGTTATCCATTAACCTTCCTATAAATGGACTGATATAAGAAGCTCCCGCTTTTGCAGCTATTAAAACTTGATTTTGAGAAAAAACTAAAGTCACATTTGTTTTAATTCCTTCATTTTCGAGAATTTTAACTGCCTTTATTCCTTCTTTTGTCATAGGAATTTTAATAACTATGTTAGGTGCAAGAGTGGAAAGTTCTCGTGCTTCTTCTACCATTTTTTCTGTTTTCAATCCAATAACTTCTGCACTTATTGGACCTTCAACGATTTTACAAATCTTTTTAAGCTGTTCTTTTGGTTCCCGACCTTCTCTAGATAATAAAGTTGGATTGGTTGTTACACCATCTATGATGCCTAAGGCTTGCATCTCTCTTATTTGATCCAAATTTGCAGTATCTATGAAAAATTTCATATTAATTTATAGATAATTTTGAATTCAATTAAATTTTTTGAGCAAAATCTAATAAGTTTTGAAACACCAAATCTGGTTTTAGTTGATCATCTTTTTTTTGTTCTTCTTTACCATAACCCGTTAAAACTAAAACAGTCTTACACTTTGCAATTTTACCTGTTTTTATGTCATTCAATGTATCTCCGACCATGAAGGAGTTTGATAAATCAATATTAATATCATAGGCTTTTTGAGCAATATCATGAATAGATAATCCAAATTTATAAAACTGATTGAACGCCCCAATTAGTGCTACAGATAAAGATGATGAGCCTCCCATTCCAGAACCCGCAGGTAATTCTGAATAGATATCAATGTTAAAACCATCTTTAATATTAAGGAAATTAATGGTTCATTTAAAAATTCCTAAATCTTCATTATATTCTTTATCTCCGAGTATAAATTCTTTAGTTTCAGTTAGAATTGGCGAAGAAACTCGAATTAATTCATCTGTCCGTGGTTTTATTGTAATATAAACATACCGATCTATTGCTGTGCTAATAACACAACCACCATTTTCCATGCAATAAGGAGCCATATCAGTTCCTCCACCACCAAAACTTATACGAAAAGGAGCTTTAGATCGAATAATTACCATTATTATTAGTTCATTTAAAATTTATTATCGTTTTTCCATTCATTCCCAATAAATTTGAAAAATTAAAAGTTTTTTTTGGTATGTGTATATTACTATTCCTAAATATAAATATTGGAATATTCATGAAAACAATCTTAATAACGGGTTCAGATGGTTTCATAGGTTCTCATTTGACAGACTTTTGTCTTATGAAAGGATTTCGAGTTATTGCTTTAAAAAAACCAACAAGAAACGTGATAAACTTAATTAGATATACTGACGGAAAACGTGATTTTACCATTGAAGAACTATCAGAGTTTAAATTAAAAAAAATTCGGATTCCTACAAACAATAAAAATCTATTAATTTTGGAATGTGATATTAAAAATGCCGATTTAATTGAAGTTTTAGTGGAAGAATTTAGACCAAAAATGATATTTCATTTTGCTGCTCAACCACTTGTTATTCCATCTTGGGAGGATCCAATAGATACTATAAGAACTAATGTTATTGGCACGATAAATGTCTTTGAACCAATAAAAAAACATAAACTCAACATAAAAGTTATTCTTGCTTGTTCTAGTGCAGAATATGGTACTACTACAGATTTAGACCGAGCATTAAAAGAGACTGACTTACTCTTGGCAATACATCCATATGGAATTAGTAAAATAGCAGCAGAGCTTCTTGCACGTCAATATTTTATAAATTATGGAATAGAGGTGATTAATTTAAGATTTTTTAATCAAACAGGTCCCAGAAAAGAAAATGATGTTGTTTCTGATTTTGTTATAAAAGTAGCAAAAATAGATTCAGGAATCGCTGAACCTATAATTAATGTTGGTAATATTAATACATACCGGGATATAACAGGCATAAAAGACACCATACAAGCAACATGGTTAGCGGCTACAAGGGGAACTCCTGGAGAAACCTACAATGTATGTTCAGGTAGAAAAATTTATATTCGGGAGATTTTAGAAAAAATATTAAAATTTTCGAATAATGAGATTAAAATAAAGGAGGACACTGAAGAAAAATTAAGAAAAACAGACGAAAAAATTATTTTAGGTGATAATTCTAAAATAAAAAAAGAACTGGGTTTCAAAATTTCTCAATCTATTGATGAACTTTTAAGAGAAACATATGAATATTGGATTGAGTATTTTTCTTCTGATACTTGCTAATTTATACCAAACTAATGGTACACAAGATATAGCTAATTAAAGATCAAATCCATAGAGTCTTTTGTCTCCTTTTTTTCTAAATTGCTTATAAGCGGTCTGATAACGCTCTTTTGTTTCTTCTGTGTTTGGAATATCTATCATTACTTGTGAAAGACCTAATCTATGCAATTCTGGATATTCGACGAAAATTGCAAACAATTTTTGTAAATGAGAAAGTTGATTTTTATATCTTCCAGGAAAATTTAATTTACTTGAATCAAAAAAATTAGAACTCAAGTCGCTAAAATCTCCCATATAATATTCTTGTTGTCTACAATATTCTCCCAGTTTTGTTCCGGGATATGGTTGATATATTGAAACCCAAGCATAATCAGGTTTCGCCTCAATATTCATTTCAAGAGTTGCTAAGTCATCTTCTAGTGAGCCCGTAGGCAAACCAATGATGTTTTGTAACATAAGTCTTATCCCATGTTCTCTAAGGAGAATAGTTGCCTTGATTATTTGTTCTCTCGTCATTCTCCTATTTAAAATGTTGTTTCTCAATCTATCATTTGCAGTTTCTGCTGCAATATGAACACTATAACAACCTGCTTGCTTCAATTGGTTAACAATCTCTTCATCAACCGTGTTTGGTCTTACATGACAATGGAAAGGTAAATTAACTCTCTTAGCATATTCCTTGGTAAAATCTTTTAACCATTTTTTATTTAACGTAAAGGTATCATCCTGAAAATAAACAAACCTTGTTGGGGAAGATTTCACTACATCTTCAATTTCATCTACTAAAGAGATAACATTTCTGAACCTAACCCTTTTCCCTTTATTGCTATATAATTGCGAATATTTTTCATTAAAACAGTAAGAACAATTATAGGGGCAGCCTCTTGAAGCTATAAAATGTTTTATCGGTCCTTTTTTTATTTCTGGGAACTGGAATACTATTTCTCTATCTGGAAAAGGTAGCGAATCTATATCTGCCAAGGGTCGGACTCCATTTTGTATTATTCTTCCATTTCTTTTAACAAAAAGATTTTCTATTTGAGTTATATCTTCTGCTTTTTCTTGTTTATTTAAAAGATCGACAAATGCTGGTTCTCCTTCTCCTCTGCATACAATATCCACACCATCTTGATTTATTAATTCCGGGAAAAAGGTTGGATGTGGGCCTCCAAAAACACTTAAAAATTGATAGGTCCTCTTTAATGATTGATTAAGATCTAAAAAGAGATCTTGATCTCCAGTCATAAGACTATAGGCTACAATATCAGGTTCAAATTCTTCAACCTTTTTTTCTAAATCATCTGAGATTCTTGCCAAATCTGTTTTATGACCTGCAGCTTTTGCAGCCGCAGATAAATACATTATGCCAAGAGGTTCAATTATAAATGGTTTTGTAATGAATAAGACTTTCATTTAGTAAAAAAATTACCTTATTGTTTTTAAATATTTACTTAAGATAACCATCGTGAGGGAAATTAAGGATTCTCCCTTCCTTAAATAAAAAACTTTAAATCAAGAAAATGATTGATATTAAACAAAATGCCTTTAATTATTGTCTTGAATGCAATATCTACAATAAACTTGATAAATTGTAATTGATCTTCTCGGAAAAAAACAACATGAAAAAATATGTATTGCTAATTACTATTAGAGTATTAAAACTCATCAATCAACAACAAAAATTAAAGTTAATAATAAAAAGTCATTTTATAGTTAAAGAAGGCAAGATTAACTCCCAAATTGCCTTTTTAATGAGATACATTTTAAATATTAAAATGCTTTATGATTTTACGTTTGAAAAAATTATCAAATCTGATTTTGAAAAGGTAAAATTCTTTTTTAGTAAAGAAAAAAGAGACTATATTCGAGATTATGCTTACATTAAATATCATATAAAAAAATATAATCAATATCAGAATCAATATAATATTCCTGGAACAAAAAATATCAGTGGATTAAAATTTTATAATGATCCAAATGTATATCCTCACTTTCAAAAAGATCTAGCAAGATTTAAAGATCTATTAGTCTTACTCGTGAGTCAAAAAGCTAATGTGACATTTTATAAATTTGGGGATGGAGACTATTATTTTTTACAACAAATAGAGCATGGAAGTGCAAAACCAGGAGTGAGAGCTTTAAGTAAAACTTATAGTGAGATAAATATCAAACCTTTTATGGAAGGAGTGCTAAAAAATGATTACATTATTGCAGATATATTCCCCGGAAGGAATACCATGTTTAATGAATTATTTCCAAAGAGAGAACGGGATTTTCCATCTGATTACTGTCATGCATTGGTAGCAAATAAATGGTTTTTTAAGACCTTTAAAGGAAAAATCGGTTTAATAGGGGCAAGAGAAAAACTAAAAATAATAGAACAACTAATGCAATATAGAGAATATAGAGAATATCTAGGAATTGATAAATTTAGTGATTATATTTATATCCCTCAAAAATTTGCAGCTGATGATATCAATACTCTTGAAATAAGTATTGCAAAGCAATTAAAAAACTCAAAATCGGAAATATTTTTGTTAGGGATCGGTCATGTGAAATCTGCCCTATTATATAGATTTAAAAAATATAAAGAGGCTGTTTACGTCGATGTTGGGGGTGCGATTGATGCAATAGCGGGGGTAATGAATATTCGTCGTTTACATATGGCAAAATGGGTAAATTATCAAATCAAGAATTATGATTACTCAAATATAGATTATATGAATTATCAGGGATGGGGGAAGCATGTCAATTTAAATAATCATAATTCGTATAAAAACAAAAGTTGAAATTTTCAAATATAGAGTTCTTATTAAAAGATTGCTTCACGAGATATTATTTTATTCAATTTTTTCGTTTGGAATAATTGCAAACAAAATTGTTTCAGCTCTACCAGTAGAAAAATGGTCTATATAAAATTTGTAGTTTAAATTAAAAGAATTAATGTATTTAGGTATTTTATATATGTGTTCAATTTTGTGATAAATAGAAATTGCCAATTTTGGTTGATATTTTATAATTGTTTCTTTAGCACCTAATAATCCGGCGACCTCTGCCCCTTCAATATCCATTTTAATAAAATCAATTTTAGCAAGTTTTTTCTCTTTTACAAAATCATCAATTGAAATCGTTATTAATTTCTCTGTTGAGTTTTTTTCATTATTGAAAAAAACAACTCCACTAACACCATCTTCATAAAAATTGAGTTCTGTATTACTATCTTTCCAAATAGGACGTTTATTAATTTCAATTATATCTTTTAGATTAGGATTTAAATTTAAATTTTCTTTAAAAATTTTTAAATTTCTCTCTAGAAATTCAAATGAAAAAACTTTACCAAAAATTCCCGTCTTTGCTGCAAAATATAAGGCTGTATCTCCCCAACAAGCTCCTGCATCTATAACATAATCTCCTTTTTCTACCTCTATTATATTATTGTGTTTATATCGATACTGCTCGATTAAAAATGCAAAAGCTAAACTTGCATTATCATCATATACTCTTAGTGGAAATCCTATTGACCTTAAATTAAATAGATTTAATTTATATTTCCCATCATCTATAACTTGATTAGAATCGTATAAGCTTTCAAAAAAAGAATTTTTATTTATCCATTTTATATTGGCAATGGGAGAAACAAAAACATTTTCAAAGCCAAATACTCTTGCAGAGAGTAATCTAATAAAAACTTGTTTTGAGTATTGATCTTCTAGTAAATTATAGATTTGAGAAAAATTTCTTAGTTTTCTTATTATTTTAAGAATATTTTTAAGTCTATAGCATTTTTCAAGAAATATTTTGAGAGGGTGTTTCTTTGCATATATTATCTCTTTTTTGACGAATATTTGTATAGGAAAGAGATCAGAAATCAATTTTATTCCAAATTTTAAATAAAACTTCAACAAAGGAAAATCTCTGCAAATTCAATAAATAACTATATTATCAATCAATTTAAATAATTTAAATTTTACCCCGATTAGAAAAATTAATACAGATAAGAAATGTCGATTTATATTTACATGATTAGTTAACTTGTAAATAATTAATCAGCCATTTGCTCTATTCTATAAGAAATTTAAATTCAGGTTATAAAAAATGTAATATTATTTGACTCCTTGAATCTAATTTAGAATAATTCTATATTATGTATGTAGATCCCATATTTCTTCTGAAATACAAGATGAAGTTTTTTGTATCATCAAAATAAACCTTCATAGATTTTTTTAGTTTCTAAAGCATTTCTTTTCCATTCAAGGTCATCCGCTGTTATAAAGTTATTCTCCCCCATTTTTGTTAATTTGTCTTTATTTTGTATTGCTTCTTCTAATGCATTTAACAATCCATCCGGTTTTTTAGGATTATAAAGAAATGCTCCTTTTTCATTTACTAATTCTGGAATACAACCCAATCGAGGAGCTATAACGGGTTTTCCAAAACTCATAGCTAAAAAAATCCCTCCTGGTGTAAGTATTTTTTTATATGAAAATATAATTAAATCAGATGCATTGATATAAATCTGAATTTGATCTTGAGCGATGAAGTTTAACATAGGTTGAATATTTGGACTATTCTTTATTCGATTGAGAATGTCTTTCTTGATTTGATTATTCTTTGGTTTCCCAACTATCAGAAGTTTAACATTTTTATCTCTACTTAACTTTTTAAAACTCTTAATGAGGTGTAAAATTCCTTTATAAGGTCTTATTGAACCAAAAAATAAAAACACAAGGTCATCGCTTCTTAAGTTTAGATGATTTCGCGCCTTTTCCTTAGAAATCTGATTCTCAAAACATTTAAAAAAACCATGACTAATTATATGGATCTTGTTTTCGGGTGCTCCAAACTCTTTTATGAATTTCTTTTTAGCATATTTGCATTGACAAATAATAGCATCAACCTTTTTGGAAAAAAAATTCTTAATTACTTTTTCCATCTTTGGATAAGCACATTCATGACTATATAAATTATGTATAGTCCAGACTAATTTTGCTCTTAGCAGATATTTTAAAATGTAGACATCAATGATGAATGTTAAAGATTTTATCAATGCTCCTATTCTATTTTTAGTGCTAAAACCAGCATAACCCTCAATCCAATGCATATGTATAAAGTTAGTCTTCAAATTCAGGACATTTCTTGAAATTGGAAATAAAGGTGCTATTTTTTTTAATTTTATCGGAAAAATTACTTGAAAACCTTCATTATAAAGGTCATTTGCGACACAATGGCATCCAAATCCTATATTGGGCATAAAAATTATTTTTTTTTTCAATTATTTTTCCCATTTTCACGAAAATTTTTGAATGTATAATCAGTATGAGACAATAATAGAATACGCTCCTTCACTATTAATTTTTTGGTTCGACAATATATTGCAATGGATTATCCAATAATTTATTGTATAAACTCCTTTTCCCAAAAGATTTTTAAGATTTTTTTAATATTAAAAATTGATGAAATTAAAGAGTTTTATTTCTAAAATCGAAATTTTTTACGAAAAATATCTATCAAGAATAGAAAAGGGTTATTTATTAAAATTTGATTTTATTTATAGAAATTATTTACGTTTAGTAAGAGGTTTTAGATTTTTTCCAAAAATCCTGAAAAAATCCCCTGGATGAACAATACTTTAAAAAATAGAGAAGAAGTAAACCTTGCTATTAAAATCATTAAAGCTTCGAATTTAAATCTTCATAATGTTCCTGAGAAAAATTGGGACTCATTAATTGCTTTAAAAATAATAACTCAAAATACAAATAGTTCAGCGAAGATTTTGGATGCGGGAGGTGAAAAGGTTTCTTTAATTCTTTTTTGGCTTTATCAATTAGGATTCTCTAATTTGAAATGTTTGAATTTACTGTTTGAAAAAAGGATGAAAAGAGGGAAAATTGAATTTATTCCTGGAGATTTAACCAAGACCGACTTTCCTAATAATCATTTTGACATCATTACATGTATTAGTGTAATTGAACATGGTGTAGATGAAGCAAAATATTTTAAAGAGATGAATAGAATTTTAAAAAAAGGGGGTTTACTTATTACATCTACTGATTATTGGGAAAGTAAAATAGATACTAGCGGGAAATTCGAATTTAACAACCCAATTTTTATTTACGATAGAGATTCGGTTAAAAGATTATTAAATATTGCCTTTAAATCAAATTTCAGATTATTTGGTCCAGAAATAGACCTAAATTGTCAATATAAAGTAGTAAATTGGAACAGGTTTAATTTAGATTATACTTTTCTAATTTTTTGCTTACAAAAAATGTGAAAAAATTTGACTCGTTTACAAATTGGTTTTAGGTATTTAGTTTTATGAATATATCTTCTAGACTTGTTTCTAATTCTTTAATTTGCTTAATAGGATATTTTTGAAGAATTCCAAATATTTTTGGATAACAATGTCGATCTTGAATATTAAAAAATACATTATCTTTATTCCTCTCTACATCACTAATGTAATTTAGAGTACTTAATTCATCACTTAATTCTATAATTTTATCTAAACCGATCTTTATTTGAATTTTGATTTCTTTTTGAAGGAATTTTACAAAATTTTCTTTTGTATCAACTTTTATAATATTCCCTTCTTTAAGAAAACCAATCCTACTACATATAGCTTCTACTACATTCATTTGATGAGATGCTATCATTATGGTTTTATTGAGATTTTTTAATACAGTCATTAAATCACTAACTATGGTTGGATCTAAGCCTAGCATTGGTTCGTCTAGGAATAGAATTTTTGAATCTATTAATAAAATCCTTGCCAAGGCTAATTTTATCTTCATACCACTAGAGTAGGTCTCTACTAACTGATGTAACTTATTTGTTAAACCCAACATTTCAATGATGTCCTTTATTTTCCCTTCATAATTCTTTATATTATAGATTTTAGCGAAGAATTTTAGATTTTTATAACCTGTTAGTCTATAATATATCATATCGGCTCCAAGCAACAAGCCTACATTCTTTTTTACGAAATATTGTTCTTTTAAGACATTTCTACCAAGAATTTTGGCATAACCCTCTGATGGTTGTATTAGAGATGTTAGAATTGAGAGTAAAGTTGTTTTACCTGCTCCATTTGGGCCAAGTAAACCAAATATTTCACCTTCCTTTATTTTTAAATTTATTTTATTTAATGCTGTTAATTGCTGAGCTTTTCCTCTTATCTTGTATCTTTTTGTTAAATTAAATGTTTCTATCACATAGTTTTCATCAATTATCTCATTTAACTTGGGTAAATTATCAATATTTGTTGTCATGCTAATATCCAGATATTCCAAATTTATCATAGAATGTATTGAAAAGATAGACTGAAAAAATTGGTAATATTATTGTACCTCCTATAACTACAATAAGGTGAATTGGAGTTAAAAATGCTATAGCTGATTCAAAATCAATTCCCATTAGCCAAACAATTCGTATTAAATCAATAAAATAATAAATAGGATTTAATAAAATAATGGGTCGTATAATTTCAGGAAAAATTTGTAAAGGATAACTCAAACAACCCAACCAGAATAAAAGCGTCAATCCAAGTTCGAACACACTATAGATCCCTTCTTTTGTAATAACCAAAATCCCCAATATCAATCCTAAACATCCAAATAAGACTGAAATAGATAGAAATGAAAGAATAACAAGAATAAGATAAAAAATGTTTATTGGGAATAATATATAGGCGATAATAAAGAAAGCGATAAAAGGAATACTCACCAATATGATTTCAGCTATGAGAAAACCAAATAGAAGGACATAACGATTTACAGGGGCAACCATTAAAGCCTGTAGAGTTTTCCAATATTTTTCTCGGTTAAATAAATATGGAAAATTAAGGACAATTTTTCTCAAAAATTGAACACAGAAGGCAATAAATAAGAATAGAACAAAATTTGCACCCGTCCAATATCCAAATTGATAATCCTCTCTTATTGTAAAAATTACATTAAAAATAATTAATGGCATCAAAATCTGAATGAACGGGTTAAAATATCGTGTAAAAATTGATAATTTAAATCTAAATTCAAGATAAAGATTTCTTTCTACAAAAGCTTTTATTTGCTTGATATTAGTTCTTAAAGATTTTTTGGATACCATATTAAATAACAATTTGGGAAAGTGGTATTATGATTTAATTATAAGGTTAACAAAATCGTATCTTGAAAATATTAAATTCTACTTATCTATTAAATTTTGGTGTTAGAATCCATTTCCAATTATTTTTTTAGACGAGGAAACCTTTTCTCAAAAAGAAAGAGAATTTTTTGTATTTAACATTAAAAGCAACTATGGAGAAAGTACCAATGGTGAATATATTTCATCGAAAAATACAAGTCTATTTAAATAAATTCTTTATTAAATTTGATAAATCTCTTATAGATTTTTCGATAGAGAACTTATTATATATCTCATCTATTTCATGTTCTGATATGAATATGGGATTTTTTATTATTTCATCAATTTCCTTAATCCATAATTTGAGATCTATAGGGAGTATTCTTAAAAATTTTTTATCTTTTAAAAAGTAATTTGCGCCACAATTCGGAGAAGAAATAACAGGAGTACCATTTAGAATACTTTCAATTATTATCCTTCCAAATGCATCTGTTAAAAAAGATGGGACTAATGTAATACTTGAGCTTTGATATAACTCATCTAAAACCTTATTTGGAACACGTCCAAAGTTCGTGATCTTTGTCTGAATATCACTTAATTTCTTATCAGGAATTAGATTTCCGACTATTACAATTTTATAGTCTTCTGGAATTTCCTTTGCTAACCTTAAAATAAAATCTAAACCTTTATGAGATGATTCATAACTTGGAATGATAAATAAAAGTTCCTTCTTTTTTTTGGTTGTATTATTCCTTTCCTTTTCATCGATAGGGGTAATGTTCATTATCTTTATCTTTTCTGATTTTATCTGACGTGTTAAAAAGGATTTTATTAATTTTGATGCAACCAAAATAACTGTGGCTTTATTTAATATAGCTAAATTCAATTTACATGAAAAATATCTAATCATATATGCGAGGTTAGATATAGAGGCTTTTAGAGAATGTTCCCATTCTTTAGGTTTATTACCTATTAATACTCTTAAAGATCTCCATTTTCTAATACAATCATAACAAATTTTTCTGTTCTCAATTCTTGGGCATGCTTTACCATAACCAATAATATCTACAAATTTAGGACAAAAATCTGAAGAATCACGCACAATGTTGATAATCGGGATTTGGCATAATTTTGCAGCTATAGTTGCTGCAAATGATATTCTAGTTTGAGTAATTATAATGTCTGGTTTGATTTTTTTGATAGTTAGAAGAATTTTTGGGATAAGAACGTAGTTTTCAAGACTTATCCTCTTAAATATTTTTTGATATATTAGATTAGGTTTACCAAAGTAATATTCAATTTGAAAATCTTCTGTTTTTTTTAAACCGAGGGATATATTTAATATACTCTTTTCTGCGCCTCCAATGCCTTTATTTTTTAAACGTGGTAAAATTAGGAGTATTTTTATCATATCTAATGCATTTAGTAAGAAGTCTTATTTTATAAAGTAATAATTGAATTAATAATTATAATACATTTGATAAATATTGTAAAAATTATATTAAAATTGCCTTAAATTTTTAATAATTAAATTAAAAACACAGCTTTAATTATTATTAATCATAGTATGGAAGATCTTATACCTATTAAAGATGTAATTGAAGAAAACATTCGAGTCCAAGAACTTGAGAAACAAGGTTTCATTATTAAACCAGAAAAAATAGAAGATTATTTAAAAGATTTTAAAGATCAAAAATCTGCTCTACCAGATAAAACTTATTGGAAAAATAAACGAGTTCTGATTACGGGGATAAGTGGTTTTGCGGGTAGTCATTTAGCCGAACAACTATTAGATTTAAATTGCGAAGTTCATGGAACAATAAGAAGACACGCTGTACCGATGCATGAAAACATTGAGCACTTAAGAGGGAAAATTTTTTTACATGAAGCAGATATTACCAGCGCTGAAAGACTGTATAGTATCTTTGAGGAAATAAAACCGAATGCCGTGTTTCATCTTGCAGCGGAGTCTTTTGTACCTACATCATTTAGAGAACCAGTAAGAGTAACTCATAACAATATTGTGGGAACTATAAAGATTTTTGAAGCTGCTAGAAGATTTGATGATGAATTGGAAAGTATTCAAGTCGCATGTAGTAGTGAACAGTATGGGTTAGTAGATCCTAATGAAATCCCTGTAACTGAAGACATTAAAAAAAATCCATTTCGACCAAGAAGTATCTATGGAATAACTAAATGTGCTACAGAACAAATAGCTTGGCTATACTATAATGCTTACCGTGTTCCATCAGTCATCAGTCGGGGATTTAATCACGAAGGTCCAAGAAGAGGTATCCAATTTGTAACTAGTGTCATACATAGACAAATTGTAGAGATTCTAAACAAGAAGAGAGAAAACATTATTATAGGAAATCCTAATGCAATTAGAGATTTTACACATGTTAAAGATACGGTTAATGCCTACATTATCTTAAGCGAGAAAAAGATTTTTGGTGAACCCTTTAATGTTTGTTCAGGTAAAGGTATTACTATTGCCGATTATGCGAAATTAGCAATAAATCTTTATAATTTGAAGACAAATATCTTTGTAGATAAAAAAAGACTGAGACCCAGCGAGGTACCATTATTGATTGGCAGAAATGATAAAATTTTAAGGGAGACTGGATGGAGACCAACAAGATCTATAATTGAAATAATAAAAGAAGGAGTTGAATACTTCCAACAACATCCAGAACAATTAGGGATTGAAGCTCATTAATTTTGAAATCCAATTAATGTTTAAATCAAGAGTAGATTATTCTGAAAATATCAAAATTTTATTATACTTATTTTTATTATAATTTTTAATGAAAAGAGAACGAGATAAAAAGGCAGTTATACTAATAACAATAGATGCTTTAAGGGCAGATCATTTGGGACCTTATGGATATCAACTACGTACTGCACCAAATTTAGAAAAATTCGTTGAAAAAGGAACTATCTTTATGAATGCTGTAGCAAATGGCCCTGAATCTCCAACTTCATTTTCATCAATCTTTACTTCAATTTTACCTCTTTTGGATGGAGGATTTAGCCCATTACCTAGAGAAAAAATTACAATAGCTCAAATATTAAACGAATATGGAATTTTTACTTATGGAATTCATTGTAATCCTAATCTTGGAAGTTTCTTTAACTATGATCGTGGATTTAATATCTTTATAGATGGAGAAAGATTTAGAACTGTATCCAAAATAAAAGAGAATAAAAACCTTAAGCAAATAACTTTCTCACTTATAAGTACGATTATATTTAATATAAAATTTTTTAATAAATTGATGTATCGGTTAAAAGGTTTTAATAAAGTAAAAGGATGGCTCAGAAAAATACCTCTTATTACAGATATAATACTACCATTTATACCAATTGCTTACAATGCTCCCTACGTAACTAATCGAGTTATATCCGTATTAGCCAAAAAAAAGAAGCCAATCTTTTTATGGGCTCATTATATGGATGTTCATAACCCATATAACCCCCCCACTCGAAATATCTTAAATTTTACAAAAAAGGACATCTCTCTTAATCGTAAAGAGTATTTAAATGAAAATTTATTAAAAAAAAAGAAAAAAATTAAAATTACACCCGCTATATTGGATGATCTGAAGCTTCTTTATAATGGTGAAATAAATTATGTTGATGAATACTTAGGAAAACTTTTAGAATTCATTCAGGTCCGATTTCAAAATAATTGTTTAATAATTATTACTTCAGACCATGGAGAAAGTTTTTATGAACATGGTTTTTTTGGCCATCAAGCTAATCTTTTTGAAGAATTATTACACGTTCCACTCTTTATCGTTGAATTGGGAAAAAATATTGAACTACATAAAATTCAAGAAAATGTTCAATTACTTGACATCGCACCAACAATACTTAATTATTTTGGAATTCCTATTCCAGATAACTTTCAAGGTGAAAGCCTTTTACCATTAGTTGACGAAAATTCAAGTTATAGAGAAAGATTCATAATTTCCGAATGTTATCAAAAAAATGGGATAATGAAAAGAAATAAGGATGAAGGATTTATAATGATCTCTATTAGATCCGATGAATGGAAATATATCCATGATGAGGAAAATAATCAAGAATTTCTTTTCAATTTAAAATCAGATCCAAAAGAACAAAGTAATTTAATTAACAAAGAGTTAATTAAGGCAAATAAATTTAGAGAAATTAGAGATGAACACGTAAATAAAATAAGTTTGGTTGATGAAAAGTCAAAAATATTAAGAAACATTGAAACTTTAGATTTGAAAAAAAGTTTAAAATAAGAAACTTATGAATCCCATCAAATTAATAGAACAGATGAGTGTAAGTAAATGATAAAAAGTCTTAAAATTCTCATAAACATTAAAAAAAATGGTATTATTATCCGTATTTTGAGAAAACTTAGTTTTATTAAAGAAATTTATTATTTTTTAAAGTCTGAAATCGTTAAGAAGGTAACTCTTGAGTTTCCACCTTATAACATAAACAAGCATTACGATTTAATTAGTACTTCATGGGATCCTATAAGATATGGAACAATAGCTCTTGCTATAAACACTATTAAAAAAGAGAAGATTGAAGGAAAATTTGCAGAACTTGGAGTATTCCAAGGAAAAACAAGCCATATAATTCATTCTTTAGCTCCTGAAAAAAGACTTTACTTGTTTGATACTTTTGAAGGATTCCCAGTCGAATATTTAGACAATAAAACAGATAAGATCAGATTTAAAGACACCAAGTTAGATTTAGTTAAAAAAAATATTGGGAATTTAAATAATGTAATTATAAGGAAAGGAATCTTCCCTGAAACAGTTAAAGGTTTAGAATCGGAAATCTTTTCTTTTGTATATCTTGATGCAGATCTATATAAATCTACAAAAGAAGGTTTAAAATTTTTTTACCCTAGAATTTCAGAAGGAGGTTATATATTTATACATGATTATAACAATCCCCAAGAATCAAATGCAGGAGTATTAAGAGCCGTTCAAGAATTTATGTCTGATAAAAAAGAAAAAATATTAGAAATACCGGACATATTAGGTTCCGTAGTAATTCGGAAACTTTAGATAAAAATTTCATCCAAATGACAAAAAAGTAGAAAATTAAATATTCAATTCCTTTTTTTGAATCTTAATTAGCTCTAAAATACCCTTTTCTCCTAACTCCATAATTTCATTCAGTTTATTTTTACTAAATGTAGCACCCTCGGCAGTTCCTTGAATTTCTATAATTTCTGAGTTTTCATTCATGACTAAATTAAAATCTACATCGACTTTAGAATCTTCATTATAATTCAAATCTAATAAAACTTGGCCGTTTTTAATACCTAATGAAATTGCTGCTAGTACTTTATAATCCGGAAAATCATATATTAGTTGTTGATTATACAGATAATTCATAGCATCAAAAACAGCAATAAAAGCTCCCGTAATAGCGGCACAACGCGTACCTCCATCTGCTTGTATAACATCACAATCTACTCTTATTGTTCTTTCACCAAGTTTCTCGTAGTTAAAAGCAGCACGCAAACTTCGTCCAATTAATCTTTGAATTTCCATGGATCTTCCTCTATTCGTATCTCTCTGATTTCTTACCTGAGTCGCTCTTGGTAACATTGAATATTCTGCTGTAATCCATCCAGTTCCAGTATCAACTAGAAATCTTGGTACTGACTCATTAACTGATGCTGTCACTATTATTTTAGTTTCTCCTTGCGTGATTAGTACAGAACCTTCTGGATATTTAAGAAAACCTCTTTTAATCGTAATATTTCTTAGTTCATTAAAATTCCGTCCATCAATCCTTGCATTCCCAACCATTTATAAAAAACCTAATTTTACTTTGTTTGTTATTTAGCATGAATTATGATTCATTCATGAGAAGAGTATAATATTATATGATTAGTATAGTAAAAAAGTTACTAAAATAGATATTTTTTTTCTATTGCAACGCCATAGGATAAGATCCCAATATTTTATACCATATTACATTATCACTCATTTTTTCAAGGATATTTTTAATCAAGGGATCATCTTTATTTCCCTCAAAATCCATAAGAAAAATATACTCCCAACGACCTCTTCTTCTTGGACGAGATTCGATTTTTAATAAATTAATATTTGCATCAGCAAAAATCTCCAATACAGAATACAAAGCTCCTGGAGTATGTTTAGTGACAAAAATTATTGAGGTTTTAATTTTTCCTTCTTTATGATCATTTTCTCTTTTTGAAATTATTAGAAACCTTGTAAAATTCATGGGATTATCTTCAATATTAGAATTTAATATTTTCATGTTATATAGTTTGCTTGAAAATTCTGTTCCTATTGCTGCATAGGACTCATCATCTAATTCTTGGACTTTTCGAATAGCTTCAGCTGTTGAGTTTACACTAACTAAATCGACATTTGGTATATTTGCTTTAATCCACATTCTTGTTTGAGCTAAGGCTTGAGGGTGAGAAACTACAGTTTTGATTTTAGAAATATCTGAATTTTTCACAGAAATAAGATTTTGAATAATTCTCAATTCAATTTCTCCATAAATGAGAACACTTTTTTCAATTAATAAATCAAGAGTTTCTCTGACTGTACCTTGAAGACTATTTTCAATAGGAATGACTCCATAAGTAATTAAATCTTTTTCTAAGCTCTCGAATATTTCTAATGAACTACCAGCTGGAATGAATTCTGATCCCGCTTTAGGAAAATAATCTAAGGCTGCTTGATGAGTGAATGTTCCTTCCGGACCTAGATAACCCACTTTACTTGTTAAACCTTGAATTACTTTACTTGCGCTCATGATCTCCTTCCAAATTGCTTCGATACTTGACTTTCTGAATATCTCTGACTTACTAGTAAGTCTTTTAATAATCTCCTCTTCTCTGTGAGGTTGGAAAACTTTCATTTTTAATCTATCTTTTAGATTTCCTACAGTGATTACAATTTCTCCTCTTTCATTTAGGAGATTAATAATTTTATCATCTATATTATCAATTTTCTCTCTTAGATTTCTTAACTCATTTTTCAACTTGTTTTGATCATTCATCTCAGAATTACAACCATATCTTTTTAATTGAGCATGTATTCAATATTTACTTCTAAGGCAGAAACGGGAAATTCTAACTTAAAATTCAATAAAACCTCTGGACTGATTTCACCAATTTCACCAATAACGATATTTTTTAAATAAATTTCTCCATATCGACCATCGATAAAACTTGGACTTTTACTTGGTTTTACATTATAATCATTGTAGTGTCCAAGTGAAATCATAATATAGTCTAACGTAGATTTTAGTTCAGTATAATTTGCATCCTCATGATAAGATACCGCAGATAAATGCACTTCTCTTTTTGTTCCTGTTTCTTCTTTTTGTGATAGTAATATTACATCACCGACTTCAAAGATTTTTATCGGTTTTTCTTCAGATCGGTTTAAAAGTAAAGTATCCATTAATTTTGGGAGAAGTCGCGTTCTGGTTGTATTGAATTCTTTAGAAACTGGATTGGCAATCTCAATATTATTTCCAACCTCAGAGTTTTGATTCATATATTTATATTGTTTATCCGAACTAGTAAGAATAAAATTAATAACTTCTAGATATCCTGCCCCAATCATTGTTTTTCTTATTCGATTTGAATATTCTTGTATTGGATGATATTGTCCAATACCACCTTCACGAATAGTAAGAGGTAAATTAATGTAACCATAACCAATAGCACATTCCTCTGCAAAATCAACAGGATGTATAATATCTCCTCTGTAAGCAGGTACTAATACATCTAAATATTCTTTCTCTTTAGATAGTTCTGCACCCATTCTTACTTTCCTAAAACATTTTACCATCTCCGAAGGCGTTAAATTCAATCCAATAATACTATTTATGTAGTCAATATTAACCATCCATTTTGTTGGGGTTAAATCAGGTGTGGTTACAGCGTTTTTACCTGAATAATTTACTTTCACCGTTTCTAATTTTGCCCCCATATCTATCAACGTTGTTGATAGAATGTTTAATGCGAGATTCACGGCTTTTTCATCTGTACCTGTTAAATCTAAAAATAGATTTTTGGTTTCATCTGTTACAGTTGTAAGAACTCCATTAATGATAGGTGGAAAGGACAAAACTTCATCATTCTTATCAAAAATTATTGGATATACCTCTTTTCCTTCTAAAATATGTGCATATTCAATACCCTTCTCGTGCAATAATAAAATTTCTTCTAAATTCATGGGGTACCCATCCCCATGTAACGGAATGAAACTTACAGAATCAGGTTTTACCGCAGTATATCTATAGGGAGGCGAAACTTTATCAAAATCATGGACTCCTATTGCAACTTTTTTTCTATCCCTCCCTACTGCCCAATGTAAATGTTCTTGAATATTCATCAATGTAGCGACTTCATCTTCATCTAAATCAATATCTCGTATAACTCCACAGACTATATATGGACGGACTTTGTTTACAATGGGATCTACATTTAAAACTGTTTTTCCTTGAATAAATTCAAAAGTTGGAAGGCCTTCCTCAATTTCATAGTAACCCTTTAGAGCTCTCGCAATACCCTCAGGGCTAGAAAAATCTGGTCTATTGGGGTTATATTCAACTTTTACCTTTTGTTCTTCTTCATTAATATCTTCTAAATCCAAACTAATCCATTGAAGATCATATTCCAATTCTTTTAGCTCTAACTTCCTCCCCACTAATTTTTCTAATCTCTCTACCTTTAATTCAATTGTTGGCATTTCTTCACCTCACTTAAGATAAGATTGCTGTCTTAGCCAATTTAATGGATTAACATAAAAATCTCTAATATCCTTTCGACCATAATAGGGTATTGCAATTCGTTCAAGTCCTTGTCCCCAAGCTAAAACTCGAGTTGGTTCCTTTAATCCCCAAGGATATGTCACTTCAGGACGAAATATCCCAGAACCTCCCATCTCTAGCCACTCTCCAAATTTATCATAATAAACTGAAACTTCCATAGAAGGCTCAGTATAAGGGAAAAATCCTGGTCTTGTAATAATTTTTTTAAATCCCATTTTTCTATAAAATTCTGACAATAATCCAATTAAATCACATAAGGTTACATTGTCATCAATCACGATTCCTTCTATTTGAGTAAATTCTGCTAAATGTGATTTATCAACTTTTTCATTACGAAATACCCTATCAATGCAAAACACCTTTATTGGCACTTTATCATTATTCCTATAAAATTCAGCTAATCTCCGCATAGTTGTAGCTGTAGTATGAGTCCTCAATACTGTTTTTTTAGCAGTCTCAATATCCCATTTATATCCCCATCCTGTAGAACCTGATTCTCCCCCATTTTCATGCATATCTCGTACGGCCTTAACTCTATCTTTTTCCGGTAATTTAGCTGTTTTTGGATTATTTAGATAGAATGTATCCTGCATTTCTCGAGCAGGATGATCTTGAGGTTGAAATAATGCATCAAAATTATAAAAAGCGCTTTCAATAATAGGACCTCTGATTTCTGTAAACCCCATCGATAAAAATATTTCTCGTATTTCATTGATTAAGTTAGTTAAAGGGTGAATTTTTCCCGCTTTTAATATCGGACCTGGTTTTGTTACATCAAAAGGTTTTAAATCTAAATTTTTCCAAGTACCTGAACTTAACATATCTGAGGTGATCTTACTAACTTGAGTTAACTCTTTTATCTTTGAAACAGCAATTTTTTTACCCCCCTCAGTTAAATATAAAATCCGGTTGGTTTTCCGTGTTCTTTCTAATAATTTTCTCTTATTTAAAGTATCTAAAAGCTTTACTTCAGCATTAGATAATTTAGAATAATCAAGAATACTATTTTCTTCGAACTTCTTAAAGAATTTTTCCACATCTGTTTGAGGAAATTCGTCTACAACAAGAAATAATGTATTTTCCCCTGTAGCTTTACTTTGACTTATCCATCTTCTTTTGTTTAAATTTGAAATTCCTACATAAAATATCTCGGGTTTTAATTTTGATTCTTTTAGCAATTCCTTTAATGTGATTTCTTTAATCCCTTCTTTTAGCATTAAATTTAATAGTTGGCGTTCAGGTAATCCCATCTTTAAATAATTCTTGCCCTCTTCATTTAATGAAATTTGATATAATTCTTCTTCCTTGAAACCACCTAGATTATGGTCAATTAATTCATTCACCGCTGACATAAGTACAATGTAATCAATGTTCATCTCTTCTGCAATATCCGTAGCATTAACAATAGATTGCTTTTTCTTAAGCAATTTTAAAACTTCGAGAGTTTGTTTTTTTAATTTGACTATCATAAACTTCAGTTGTTACACTTTATTCTTTCGTTATTATTTTTGAAGCCTCTAATGTATATAAATTTTTTGTGAATTTAATCGTTATAATTTGCTCGATCTTGAACTAGAACAAATATCTATGATTTTTAATTCTTATTAATTAGCTTTCATAATGAATAAATTTATACTCATCCGCAGCCAAGGGATCAGTCTCAATACTGAAATTTTAATCCCTTGGCAAATTAAAGAAATTAACCCTATAGTGAGCTTGGCAGAGATATATATCGTAATAAGTAAGTTTGGGTAAAAAACACATAATATTCTCTTCTCAAGCTATTGTATCATCTAAAATATATTAAGGAATAATCACTAAAAAAATTAACCTTTACATGTTCTCTCTTATTGAAGTAGAGCTAATTTTACTATTATTATTATCTTTTATCAGAGGAATTACAATCAAGATTAATGGTCCTAACCCTATTTTTTCTCTGCTTTCATTTAATTTTAAAGCATTTTCATAAGTTTCTTGACTTACTATTAGTCCTTCATACTCAGGGTCTTGAGCATAACTACTCATATCATTCCAATCTTTAATCTCAACAATATTAATCCTTTCTAGGTCCGCAAACGAACGAATATAGTTTTTTATGTTTGCTTTTCTCACATCATAATCCTCTAATTTTGAGGCAAATTGCTTATTTTCTAAAAGCTTCTGAGTAGTCAATCCAATTTCTACATGCTCAGAAACAGATAAAGCAGTTTTTAATAAAAGTTTATGACCCTTGTGAAGATGGTCGAAAGTACCACCCATACCGATTTTCTTTAGAATCTGGAAAACACCTTTTCGAATTCAAGAATTATTTTAACTTTTTTTCAGAATTTTTTATTTGTTTCTTGTCCTCTGCTTCACTATTGGATTCAGTTGGTTTTTTCAATCTTACAGAATATATTTGCTTAACTTCCATCATATCGTCGCATTTATCACATTTATCAATTCTTCTAAAGACAAAATCTCCATTTTCGTAATTCCTAACTTTTGTCAAACCGCATAAGCTACAAATTAAAATAGTTAATGTTTGTCTTATAGGATCTGTTGGTTTTTTTTGCATTTGAATAAGCGATGCCCCTAAACAAATTAGCATAAATCCTGTTGACCAACCTATAACCGCATCTGGAAGAATCCCCCCGTAGATAAATAGTGCTCCTAAAATAATTAGAAATATTGAAAGTAGATTTTTTAGAACACTTTTAAACGTAACTCCCTTTTTTAATATATCCTCGTCGTTTTCTTCTTCTATCATGGAAAATGATGTAATATCTCGTTTTCTATGCTTTATAATCGAAAAGAATAAATAAATTTTGTTATTATAAAACCTAAATACATACAATTATTCAATATCTGGTTAAGGTTTTAAAAAAAATGTTAAATTTATTTCAATTGGGTTCTGGAGGAACTGATCCAGTAAGTTTAGTTATCCAGCTTTTATGGTTCGTTCTTATATTTATAAGTATTTTCTATGGTCAGAAAATTCAAGGATGGAAGGCTTCTAAAGAAATTCAAGCAGGTTTAGAAAAATTAAAAAAATGGAATGATGAATGTAAGGAAATCTTAATGAGTAATTTTAAGGAATTTGCTGATACGAAGAAGACTCAAAAAGATTTGATGCTTCAACTCGAAGATTTTATTACCTTTGTTACGATTCCTCCTGTTTCTCTTGATCCTTCTGGTATTATTTCTAAATTTGATCATGTAGTTGATGTTAGGGATTACCGTTTTAAAGAAGAAGTTGAGGCGTTAGCACCTAAAGCTGATGTTGTTCAAAAATTTAATTTAGAAAATCTATTAGAAGTTACGATGGCAATTGACTCTATCTACAGACTTATCAGACATTATCTTATACTAGGAAAAAAATCAAAATCAATGATTTTGCTTTTACAAATATCAATGCAATTAGGATTAATATTGGGTATGGCTAAAGCCTACTACTATGCTGCAAAAGCTTTTTCAGAAGGAAGTCCAATTGGAGATGCTCTCGGGCCCTTGGTCACAGCTAGCTTTATCAGAGATGTATCTGATGGAGATGTGGAAGCGAAAGAAATCGTAAGAGATACAATTGTTCAAGAAATAAATTTCGAAGATCGAAAGATATTCGTGGTTAGAGCAAAAGGACCTGGAGGAACAGTAGGAAAACCTGGAAAAGCGATTAAAATGCTTATTGATGAGCATGGTTCGGAAATCTCTCGAATAATAATGATTGATGCGGGTTTAAAATTAACGGGAGATAAAACAGGATCTATTGCTGTCGGGGTTGGTGCTGCTATTGGAGGAATTGGTATCGAAAAGTATTTTATAGAGGAATCTTCCACAGAGAATGCAATTCCAATTGATGCTCTTATTTGTAAGCAATCACTTGAAGATGCTATAACCACAATGAAGAGACCAATTACTCAAAGTGTGCCAAAATTAGTTGAAAAAATAAAAATGGCTGTGAGAAAGAGAACGGAAAAGGGTTCAACAGTAATTATTGCTGGGATAGGAAATTCAATCGGAATAGGCATCTAGTCTTTTATTTTTATTCTATTTATTTTAAGTTTATATTTATTCTGTCACTCCTCAAACGCTATTACCTTCTATTCTTGAAAGATTTTTTAAATTCACCTTAAATTAGAAAATAGAAATTGTTTTATAATTAAGGGAATAAGATTAATTAAACTTATAAAAAAATGAAATAAAGTAGTAAAATTATTCATTCAAAAGTATGAGGTGTAATGAAAATTTACGGATATATGGGAAAAATATTAAGAGTAGATTTAGCAGATGGTAAAATTACTGAGGAATTTCCTGACGATGAAACATTAAAGATGTATTTAGGAGGATCAGGATTAGCAACTAAATATATGATTGATGAAATGCCAAAAGGTATTGATCCTTTAGGACCTGAAAATAAACTCATTTTTATGACTGGGCCTCTAACAGGAACACCATCCCCTAGCACAGGAAGATATAGTGTATGTGCAAAATCTCCCCTTACTGGAGTTTGGGGACAGGCGAATTCTGCGGGATTTTGGGGTCGAGATCTAAAAAGATCTGGCTTTGATGGTGTTATCTTTGAAGGAATTTCCCCAAAACCAGTGTACCTTGTTACTGAAGACGGAAAAGCGGAACTCAAAGACGCTTCGCATCTTTGGGGAAAAAATACTTCAGACACTACAAAAATGATAAGAGAAGAATTAGGGAATAAATTTAATGTTGCTTGTATTGGGATAGGTGGGGAGAATTTAGTAAAGTATGCTGCTATAATGAATGATTGTGATGAACCTAATTATGGACGAGCTGCTGGAAGGTGTGGAATGGGTACGGTTATGGGTTCTAAAAAAGTTAAAGCGATTGCATCTAAAGGAAGTGCTAAAATAGAAGTAGCAAATCCAGAAGATTATAAATCTGAAGCTAAACAAAGATATGATTGGGTAAATCAGAGTATGTTAAAAATGACTCTTGAGGTATTCGGAACCGCTACAATGGTGGATTTGGTAAATATTAAGGGAGGATTACCAACAAACAATTGGCAAACAGGTGTCTTTCCCGGTGCTGATAAAATTAATGGAACTGCGATAAATGAAACAATTCTTATAGGACGTAAACCATGCTTTGCCTGTCCGATAGCTTGTGGACGGGTTTCAGAAATAAAGGAAGGAAAATATAAAAGTACTGGGGAAGGTCCAGAATATGAATCGCTTGGAGCACTTGGAACGATGTGTGGTGTTGATAATTTAGAAGCAATTACGTTAGCACATTTTCTTTGTAATGAATGGGGTCTCGATGTTATTTCTGCAGGTAATACCATTGGATTTGCAATGGAATGTTATCAGAAAGGAATATTAACTAAAGAAGACACGGAGGGTCTTGAATTTAATTTTGGGAATGCTGATCTAGTTGTAGACCTTATTGCAAAAATAGGTAAAAGAGAAGGAATTGGGGATTTACTAGCTGAAGGAACAAGAAATATGGCAGAAAAGTTAGGTAAAGGCTCTCACAAATTCGCCATGCATGTTAAAGGGTTAGAATTACCTGCCTATGATAGTCGAGCTGCCAAAATTACCGGATTAGCCTATGCTACAGCCAACCGAGGAGGATGCCATATAACTGGTTACATTGAAGGACCAGCCTTCTTGTCAATGCCATTTATGATTGTAGAGGACGCATCAGTAGGGGATGTTCTTTCGGAAAATCCAGAGGATACAAAAATTGTTAAAGAATTCGAAGATGCCTTTGGTTTATTTGATGCTATTGGTGGTTGTAAATTTATGGGTATGGTATTAACCTCAGAAGATTGGGCATCACTTATTGAGAAACTTTTAGGTTATGATTTCACTAAAGAAGATTTTGCGAAAATGGGTGAAAGGCTATATAACTTAGCAAGAGTTTATAATGTAAGAGAGGGTGTTACTAGAGCTGATGATACCCTTCCTCCACGAATGCTAGAGGAACCTATGCCTGACGGTCCTGCGAGGGGAGAAACTGTAAACCTAGATCCTCTTTTAGATGCATATTATGATTATCGCGGATGGGATAAGGAGACAGGCAAACCTACTAAAGAGAAACTCAAAGAATTAGGATTGGAATGGGCGATTAAAGAAATTTACTAATTAATACTTCCAGCTTTGTAATATAGAAGGTGAAAATAATGGGTGAAGAAAAAAAACTGACCTATGCGGATAAACCATGGTTAAAATCATATTCGGTAGGACCGTTTAAGCTTAAACATTCAATGGAACCATACCCTAAGATAAATGTTTACAATTTCCTTGAAGAAAGTGCTACAAAATTTCCTGATAATATAGCATGTATTTATTTAGAAGACGAAATTACATATAAGGATTTAAAGTTAAAGGTGGATAAGCTAGCAAATGCATTTATTGATTTAGGTTTAAAAAAAGGAGATACCATAGCATCTGTTCTTCCTTCATGCCTAGAATTCATTATAGTCGACTATGCTGTAATGAAAATGGGTGCAATTCACGTACCACTTAGTATATTGCATAAAACTGATGATTTAATTCATGAGTTAAAGGAAAGCAATGCAAAAACGGTATTTTGTTCATATAGGCGTCTCGATCGCATTAAAGAAGCTAATAACGAAGTAGAAATTGAAACAGTTATCCATACTCCAACGCGTTTATTTCCCGATTACAAACTCCCTGATATGAAAGAGGTATCAGAACAAGGATATTACTCTTTAGAAGAATTATTAGAAAAATACGATCCACTTGAAAAAACAATTGAAGTAGATCCACAAGAAGATATTGCGCTTCTACCTTTTACTGGTGGTACAACTGGACTTCCAAAGGGGACAATGTTAACTCATTATAACATAACTACAAATGTAATTCAATTAATGCATTGGATGTTCGATCCCTTAAAGGTAGGGATTATTGGAAAAGCAGCTGTAGTAATTGCTGTTCCTATATTTCATGCCTATGGGCACTTTACTATACATTCATGCATTTCATTAGGATTAAAAATGTTTTTAATGGACCCAAGAGATATGGTGAGAATTGTTGAAGTTATAAAAATGAATCGTCCCTTTATGGTCACCGGCGTTCCTGCCCATTATATAAGATTCCTTCAATTAGATATACCTAAAGCACCCATTTTTTACCTTTCTGGAGCAGCACCAATGCCACCTGAACTTGCCGATCAATTTGAACAAAAAACAGGAGTCCCGATGGGTGAAGGTTATGGTGCAACTGAAACATGCGCAGCTTGTACTGTCAATATTTCTCCCCTATCAAAGGTTACAGGATTTATGGCTTCCAAGAAAAATGGTGTAGGTGTACCCTTACCCGATACAGAAGTAAAAATTGTAGATCCAGAAACAGGTGAGGAGATACCATTTGGAGAATCTGGTGAGATATGGGTCCGTGGACCACAGGTAATGAAAGGTTATTGGCCAACACCAGGCAATGGTTTAACCGATGATAAGTGGCTTCCGATGGGTGATATTGGAAGAATGGATGAAGATGGCTATTTTTATATAGAAGATCGCATCAAGGATATGATTAATGTATCAGGAAATAAAGTATATTCAAGAGTGATTGATGATATTTTACATGAACACCCCGCAGTAAGTGTAGCAGGAGTAATAGGAATTCCTGATACAGAACGACCTGGTAGCGAAAGGGTTAAGGCATTTATTACTCTTCATAAAGAATTCGAGGGGAAAGTCTCAGAACAAGATATTATCAATCATTTAAAAGACAAAGTAAAACCGTATGCAGTTCCTAAGCATGTTGAATTTAGAAATGATCTTCCATTAACATTAGCAATGAAACTTTTTAAACGAAAACTAAGAACTGAAGAAATTGCTAAAATGAAAGAAAGAGGAGAAATAAAGTAATTCAATTATAATTTGAAATTAAATTTTTTTATTATTTTTTTTTGTGAAGTAAAAACTAGAATATTTATACCACTCTTTACTAAATAAAATATATAATAAAATAACCTATTGAAAAATTAAGCGAAATTTACTTATTAGATGTGATAATAATGAAATTTGGAACACCAGAATGGGCAACCGCTTATGTTAAGGCAATTAATGGTAATGAAAACTATAGAGATGCCGCTGGACCTAGTGGGTTTCCACCTGATGGATGGGAAGGTGATTTTCTCTTTGTTGTTGAGCCTTCAGGCAATTTAGATCATGAGATTAGGATGTTTGTAGGACTTTATCATGGTGAATGTACTGGAGCATCAATACTGGGAGAAGGAGAAGAAAAAGATACCGAATATATTTTTTCCGGTAAATATGATGCGTGGGTGCAAGTATTAAAAAAGGAATTAGATCCTATACGTGGTATGCTCTCAGGTAAATTTAAATTACAAGGGGACATGGCTAAAGTTTTAAAAGCCACAAGAGCTGCACAAGAACTTGTTGTTTCCACTACAATGATTGATACTGAATTCTATTAGAATTGAAGTAACTTTATTTACTTTTTTTTATTTTTAATTGTATCTGACCAATTTTGTAAAATTTAAAATGCCCTTTCACGAGAGTAATATTTCTGAATTAATTGAAAAACTTATTTTTTTCCTTGATTTAGATGGTACTATCTATTTAGAAAACAAATTGTTTAAAGGAGTACCTGAATTCTTAAAATTATTAAGAGATAGAAATAAACAATTTTATTTTCTTTCAAATAATTCAAGTCTTTCTACATCAGCTTATCTCGAGAAATTGAATAAGTTTAATCTTCATATTACTGAAGATAATCTCATTTTATCTCAACATCCTACAATAGAATATCTAAAAAAAGAACAATACAAGAAAATCTTTTTACTAGGTACAACATCACTTAAAAAGGAGTTTGAGAATGAAGGATTTGAATTAACTGAACGCGATCCTCAAATAATTGTCCTTGCTTTTGACAAAGAATTAACTTATGAACGATTAGTTAGAGCTACGAAATTACTTTTAAAAAAGGATTTTCCCTATATAGCAACCCATCTTGACAATAGATGCCCCACAGAGGAGGGATATATTCCAGATGCTGGGGGTATCGCAGCTTTATTATTTAAAACAGTAGAAAGAATGCCAAGGGTTTTTGGGAAACCCAACAAAGAAATGCTCTTGTTTAAATTAAATCAGCTAGGATTATCCCCTAAAGATGCAGTAATGATTGGTGATCGTCTTTATACTGATATAAAAATGGGCAAAAATGCTGGAGTGTCAACATGTTTATGCCTTTCTGGGGAAACAACAGTGGATATGATTAAAAATAGTGAGAATAAACCTGATTTTGTAATAAACGGAATATGGGATCTTCTAGATGCATTCTACCAATTGTAAAGAATCCCCTTTAATTCCCCCTTAAATTTTAGAAAGTTTTTTTTCCTAATTATGATTACTATACTTTGTAACATTTTGTAGTTTACTAGCATTAAAAATAAAAACATGAAATTCTGTTCTTAATTTATTAAATCTTGAAAAATATAGAGATTTTTGCATATAAAAATGACGACCAGTGAAAAAAATAAGTTTGTTTATAGCTTCACCGAAGGAAATAAAGGATTAAAAAATTTATTAGGTGGAAAGGGAGCAAATCTAGCAGAGATGACTAAC